>NZ_JBIAZT010000004.1:95167-432196 GCF_042899365.1 Micromonospora sp. NPDC000089 | reverse complement strand
AACCCTCGCGGGGGGGCCCGCCCCCGCCCGCCCCCCCCCCCGGCCGGGGGGGGGGGGCGGGGCCCCCCCCGGGCCCCCCCCCCCCCGGGGGGCCCCGGGGGGCCCGGGGCCGCGCCCCGCCGCGGCTCAGCGGCCGTCCGACACCTGGTCGGGCCGCTGGCCGCGGTCACGGGCGAAGCGCTGCAGGATCCGGACGTACAACATGCCCATGCAACCGCTGAGGGTGGCGATGATGATCGCCGCCGGGAGCCGGCCGGCAGGGAGGATGTCCGCCACGACGAACAGCGACACCATGAACGCGACGAGGCCGAGCGCGGCGTAGAGCCGGTCCTGCACGTTCTCCCAGCGTCGCATCGCGCGGCTGCCCTGCCCGTCGAGGCTGCGGGTCTCGATGAACAGCGCGATCAGCAGGACGGGAACCACCTGCAGCGCACCCTCGTAGAGGATCATGCCGGGGCCTTTCCGGTTCGTTCGTCGCGGGGCGGGGTGACGGGTCGGTGGTCGCGCTTGATGAGGCGTACGGTGCTGCGCCGGAAGCTCCACACGACGACCAGTGCGGCCAGCACGGTCAGCGGGGTGCCCATGACGACCCGGGCGACGCCCAGTCCGCCGGTGCTGTCCGCCAGGTAGAGCCACTGCTGGATCACGAACCGTGAGCCGAACACCGCCGCCGCGGTGAGGGTCGCGACGTCGTGCGCCAGGCGTACGGGCCGGTCGGATCGCCAGGGGTGCGCTCCGCCGTGCAGGACGTTCCAGATGACGCCGGTCAGCGGCCGACGAGCCAGCACCGACCCGAACGTGACGACGAACCCGGCCAGCGACGCCCAGATCCCGATCACGAAGAAGTCCCGCGCGGAGCCCGTCCACGCGACGATGCCGGCGGCCACCGCCACGCCGAGCAGGCTGCCCACCGCGGAGACGGCGCGCTCTCCGCGCAGCAGCCGTACGACGAACAACGCCAGCCCGGTCGCGACCGCGACGCCGACCGCGGCCGGCAGTGGCAGGAACGCGTTCGCCGTCACGAAGACGATCACCGGAATGGTGGAGTAGACGAACCCGGCCACGCCGCCCATCTGGCGGAGGATGGCGGGCTCGGTGGACCGGGCGGTGTCGTCGACAGGGTCGGGACCATGGTGCCGATCCGGCACCGGTTCTGGTGCTACCTGATTGCGCATCCGCACCATTAGCGGGTGTGCCGCAGCGGCACACTCAAGCTCGTACGACACGGTGTGACCGACCTCACGGGCGTACGCCGGCCCGTGGCGCGACCTGGCCGGTTCATTCGGCGGGCTCGTCCCGCTCGCGGATCACCGTCGACCAGAGCACCCCCGCGGCTTGAGTGTGCCGCTACGGCCGGGTGTCTCGTCGAAGACGCAAGCGTGAAGCTGGAATCGACTTCGGAGACTCCCATGGCCCTGTTCGACTCCGGTCCGCCCACGGACCGGTCCGCCTCACCTCCTCGGCGGCGTGCCACCGGTCGCGTCGGCGTCGCCGTCGGGGCGGCGGCGCTGCTCGCGTTCGTCACCGCCTGCACCGGTACGCCGACGTCGGCGCCGTCCGAGCCACGGCCGTCCGCGGCCGGGCTGGAGGTCTACTACGGGCAGAAACTGTCGTTCGGCTCGTGCGCGGGCTACGACACCACACCCGCACAGAAGAAGCTCTATGCCGCGCCCTTCGAGTGCGCCCGGCTGAAGGTGCCGCTGGACTACCAGGACCCCAAGGGCCGGACCATGCAGATCGCGGTGCTGCGGCTCCCGGCTCAGGGGCAGCCCGGGCAGCGCATCGGGTCGCTGGTGCTCAACCCGGGGGGCCCGGGCGGTTCGGGCCTGACCCAGGCGACGAGCTTCGTCGCCGCGCACGCCAAGAGCCCGCTGGTGCAACGGTTCGACGTGGTGGGATTCGATCCGCGCGGGGTCGGGTCGTCGACGCCGGCGATCAGCTGCTTCACCGATGCGGAACACGATCGTGGCGAGGACCAGACCACCCTGCTGGCCTCGTCGGGGCAGTGGAGCGAGGAGGACACCAAGCGCCTTGCGGAGCGCTGCGCGAAGGGCTCGGGCGGGCCGGAGGTCCTGTCCGCGGTCGGCACCCGTAACGCCGCCCGGGACGTGGACGTCCTGCGCGCGGCGCTGGGCGACGAGAAGCTCACGTTCGCCGGGCAGAGCTACGGCACCCGGCTCGGCGCGGTCTACGCCGAGATGTTCGCCAGGAACGTGCGGGCCATGGTCCTGGACGGCGTGACGGACCCCACCCTGCAGAACCCGCAGCGGCGGCTCACCCAGCAAGCCGGCTTCCAGCAGAACTTCGACAAGCTGGCGGCCGCCTGTGCCACCAGCAGGGACTGCCCGCTGGGCACCGACCCGGCCCGGGCCACGGAAGCCTTCCAGAAGCTGGTCCAGCCACTGATCGACAAGCCGATCCCCGCCGGGAAGGGGCGCACGCTGAACTTCAACCAGGCCACCGGCGGCGTCACCGCGGGTCTCTACTACCCCGAGACGTGGCCCGCGATCATCAAGGGCCTGACCCGGATCAAGCAGGGCGACGGGTCGCAGATCCTGAAGGTCGGCGACCTGTTCGGCGGTCGGGACGCCTCCGGCGAGTGGACCAACTTCCTCGAGGCCAACCTCGCGGTCAACTGCGACGACGAGGTGCGCCGCACGCCCGAGCAGGAAGCCCGGCTGCGCGCCGACATCGCCAGGACCAGCCCGTACGTGGCCACCGGCAGAACGGTGGACGGAGTCAGCCGGGACGCCTGCGAGTCCTGGCCCGGTGAACCCAGCCTCGGCATCCCCTATGCCCAGGACGTCAAGGGCCTGCCACCCACCCTGATCATCTCCGTCACCGGCGATCCGGCCACCCCGTACGCCGCCGGCAAGGTGTTGGCCGACGAGCTCGGCGGCACCGTGCTCACCGTCGAGGGGGCGCGGCACACCGTCGCGCAGGAGGCGGTCAACCCCTGCGTCAACGCCGCCTTCGCCGCCTACCTCATCGATCTCAAGGTTCCCGCGGAGAGCCAGCACTGTCGGCTCTGACCACCTGTCCGGCACCGCCGCGGCGGGGCGAGGCACCGAAGCCGCCGCCGCGGCGATGCCCGATCGGCATGAACACCACGACTTGTGTCTTCGACCGCATGCCGGATCGCTGCCAGGGTCGAGTCCGGACCGCCCGACGCCCTCCGGCGCCGGGCCCGACGGATCAACCGGGAGAACATCATGATCTTTGTGACCCAGCGCCTGGTGGCCACGGTGGCAGTGGTGTCGCTGGCCGCCTGCAGCCCCGCCGACGCGGCCGAGCAGCCGACGCGGGACACCGCCGTGCCGGCCGCCACGTCGGCCGCATCCGGCCACGAGGACGAGTTCCGGCAGCTGGAGGAGCGGTTCGACGCGCGGCTGGGGGTGTACGCGATCGACACCGGCACCGGCCGCACGGTGCGGTACCGGGCCGACGAGCGGTTCGCGTTCGCCTCGACGATCAAGGCGTTGGCCGCCGCCGAGGTCCTCGACGAGACCACGGACGCCGAGCTGGACCGGGTGGTGCGCTACACGGCCGACGACCTGGTGACCTACTCGCCGATCACGGAGCAGCACGTGGCCGAGGGCATGACCCTGCGGGCCATCGCGGACGCGGCCGTGCGGTACAGCGACAACACCGCCGCCAACCTGATGGTGCGCCAGCTCGGCGGACCGCAGAAGTTCGAGAAGGAGCTGCGCGAGATCGGCGACAGGGTCACCGATCCGGCGCGCTACGAGACCGAGCTCAACGAGGCGCGGCCGGGTGACCGGCGGGACACCAGCACCCCGCGGGCCATGGCCGGATCCCTGCGGGCGTACGCCGTCGGAGAGGCCCTCGAGCCGGCGGACCGCGACATCCTCAACGGTTGGCTGCGGGGCAACACCACCGGCGGCGAGCTGATCCGCGCCGGCGTGCCCGACGGCTGGGTGGTCGGGGACAAGACCGGGTCCGGTGGGTACGGCACCCGCAACGACATCGCGGTGATCTGGCCCCCGAACCGCGCGCCGATCGTCCTCGCGGTGCTGTCCAGCCGCGACGAGAAGGACGCCGACTACGACAACGCCCTCATCGCCGAGGCGACGAAGGTGGCGCTGGCCGGCTGGTGACCGGTTGAGCCGCTGCCGCCCCGCACCCGATGGATCGAGGTGACCTGATGTCAAAGCGTGACCACAATGTCTTCACCAACGCCGCATCGCTGCTGATCTGTGGCCTTCTGGCCGGGGTGGTGGTCGCGGCGGCGGCCTTCCCCGCGGTGGCGATGTCGGGCTTGGCGGCGAAGGCCGGGGCGGAGACGTTCGGTGCGCTGCCGAAGGAGCTGACGGTGGCGCGGGCGCCGCAGATCAGCTACCTGTTGGCGTCGGACGGTAAGACGCCGTTGGCGACGATGTACGACGAGAACCGGCGGGACGTGAAGCTCGCCGACGTCGCTCCGGTGATGCGCCAGGCGATCGTCGCCGCGGAGGACCACGACTTCTACAAGCACAACGGGGTCGACCTCAACGGCATCGCCCGGGCGTTCGTGAACAACCAGTCCGGTGGGGCGAACGGTCAGCAGGGCGCGTCGACGCTGACGATGCAGTACGTGCGGTTGGGTATCGCGTACTCGGCGACCCATCCGGCGGACGTGGTCGCCGCGACGGAGGACACCAGCGCCCGGAAGCTGCGGGAGATGCGGTACGCGTTGCAGATCGACAAGGAGTTCTCCAAGGACGAGATCCTGGAGCGTTACCTGAACCTCGCCGCGTTCGGCAACGGGGCGTACGGGATCTTCGCCGCCAGTCAGGTCTACTTCGGTAAGCCGCCGTCCAAGCTGAAGCTGGAGGAGGCCGCGCTGCTGGCCGGGATGGTGAAGGCGCCGTCGCAGAACGACCCGACCACCCGCAGCGGCCGCACCCTGGCGTTCGACCGGCGCAACTACGTGCTGCAGAACATGGTCACCACCGGGGCGATCACCCAGCAGCAGGCCGACGCGGGCAAGGCCACCAAGATGGTGGTCAAGGACAAGCGCACCCCGAACGGCTGCGTCGCGACGAACCAGCGTAACTGGGGCTTCTTCTGCGACTACTTCTACCGCTGGTGGATGGGGCAGGAAACCTTCGGCTCCACCACCTACGACCGGGAACGACGCCTCAAGAGCGGCGGTTACACCATCGTCACCAGCCTCGACGCCCAGGCCCAGAACGGCGCCGACGCCGCGGTGCGCAGGGCCAAGAGCGAGACCGCCGAGGAAGCCGCCATGGTCGCCACGGTGGAACCGGGCACCGGTCGCGTCCGGGCCCTCGCCGTGAACCGCACCTTCCGGATCGACGACCCGAGGAACCCGACCAACCAGCCGCACAGTGACCCGAAGCGGCGGGCGAAGGGCACCCGGGGCAGCTACCCTCGCACGGTCAACCCGTTGCTGACCGGCGGGGACGGCATCACCGGCTACCAGGCCGGGTCGACCTTCAAGATCTTCACCGTCGTCGCGGCACTGGAGAAGGGCATTCCGCTCAGCCACACCATCGACGCACCGCAGCGGTTCCGCTCGGCGTACGTCATCGACCGTGCCAGCCCCACCGCGTGCCCCGGGACCAATCTGTACTGCCCCACGAACTCGGACAAGAAGGCCGGTGGCGTGCTGAACATGTGGAGCGCGTTCGCCCGGTCGACCAACACCTACTTCGTCCCGCTGCAGCAGCAGGTCGGCGCGGAGAACGTGGTCGACGTGGCCAAGCGGCTCGGCATCCGGTTCCGGGTCGGCCAGGAGGACCGGTGGGCGGCCGACCGGGCGGCCGCCCACGACTGGGGCGCGTTCACCCTGGGCGTCTCCGCCACGACCCCGCTGGAGCTGGCCAACGCGTACGCCACCCTGGCCGCGGACGGCACGTACTGTGAGCCGACCCCGGTGCAGGAGATCCGCGGCCCGGACGGCGGGACCCTCGACGTCGCCGACCCGCACTGCGAGAAGCGGGTGAGCAGCGGGGTGGCCCGCGCGGCCGTCGACGCCGCCCGCTGCCCGGTCGGCGACGACTCCGGGACCAGCAGGTGCGGCGGCAGCCGTACGGCCCCGCAGGTGAAGGCCGCCGTAGGCGCTCCGGTCGCTGGCAAGACCGGCACCACCGACGCGGAGAACTACGCCTCCATGGTCGCGATGACCAG
Source organism: Micromonospora sp. NPDC000089 (assembly GCF_042899365.1). Classification (NCBI taxonomy): domain Bacteria; kingdom Bacillati; phylum Actinomycetota; class Actinomycetes; order Micromonosporales; family Micromonosporaceae; genus Micromonospora; species Micromonospora sp. NPDC000089. The sequence continues at coordinate 426,043 of NZ_JBIAZT010000004.1, read as the reverse complement.
GCAGTACGCGGTGGCCGGCATCATGACCGACCCGGACTGGCCGCGGACCACCGTGAAGATGGGGCACAACCAGCCCGACGGCATCAACCCTCCGGTCTACCAGAGCCTGGCGGCGGCGATGAAGGGCAAGCCGCGCATCGACTTCACCCCGGCGCCGACCGAACTCACCCGGTGAGGCACGAGATGTCCACCCCTTCGGTGCTGGCGGACGGCGAACCCTACGCGATCGACCGGTCCACCGGTGACGCGTCGCTGCTGATCCTGGCGGCCGTCAACGTCGCCATAGTGGCGCTGGTCTGGCTGCGCGAGCGGAGGCGCCCGACCGTGCGCGTGGGCTAACCCCACCAGGGCAGCGCGCCCGTCCGGAGGTGGTCGTGCAGGCCCCGGGCGACCTGGGCCATCGTCGCCTCGCTGCCCGGTTGGGCGACGGCGGGCACCCGGGAGGCGGTGAGTGCGGCGACCGCGTACGACTGCCCGTCGGTGTGGTCCACCACGCCCACCTCGTGGCGCAGGTGCAGCAGGGTGCCGGTCTTGGACGACCAGCGGGACGCGTCGGAGGCGAAGTCGGGGGCGAGCCGTTGCCGGTGCAGGTTGTCGGCCAGCAGGGCGCGTACCCGGGTGGCGGTGGCCTGGTGGATCGTCGAGGGGCGCCAGAGGGCGTGCAGCAGGTCGACGTAGGCCCTTGCCGACCCGGCGTTGGCGCGGGTGACGTCGAGTTGGGCGACGGGGTGGCCCTGCCCGGGGGTGGTCGCGCCGATGGCGAGGGAGTGGGCCAGGTGCGCGTCGTCGGGGCCGAGGCGTTCCGCCGGCGTGTCGGCGAGGTCGCCGACCCGGTGCCGGACGGTGATGCCGTCGACGCGCAGCCGCCGCAGCTCGGCAGCGACCGCGTCCGGTGGGGTGAGGTCGAACAGGGCGTCGGCGGCGACGCTGTCGCTGATGCAGGTGCTCAGGTAGAGCAGGTCGTCCACGGCGATCCGCGCCGGGTGGCGGAAGCGACTCAGCCCGGTCGGGCCAGGGGTGGTGATCCGGCCGGGCGCCACGTCGACCGGCGTCGCCGGGTCGATCTCCCCGCGCGCGACGCGTTCCAGCACGGCGACCGCCAGCGGCACCTTCACCAGCGACGCCGACGGGTACGGGGTGTCCGTGTCGAAGCCGATCTCCTCGCCGGTGTCGAGGTTGCGGACCAGGAAGGCGCCGTGCAGCCCCGCCTCGTCGAGCAGGTCCCGGGCGTTGCGTACGACGGCGGTGACGCTCATGTCGGATCTCCGGTCGACGGGTTGCCGGCTGGGGAACCCTCGGTCGGCCTCGGGTGGCCGTCGGGCACGCCCAGGCAGCGCGCGATGTCCTCGTGCAGGACGGTGCCGAGCTGGTCGAGGTCGTCGCGCACGCCGGCGGCGATGGCGTACCCGCGCACGAGCCGGGGGTCGGCGAGGGGGCACCAGTGCAGCCCGAAGTCCTCGGCCTGCTGGCGGGAGCAGAGCAGCAGGTCGGGGGAGCCGAGGGCGGTCGCCGCGGCGTCGACGAGGGACGGCGCGACCGTCACCTGGGCCGGCGCCAGCCCGGCGGACTGGCCGGCGCGGGTCAGCGGGTCACGCAGGTGCGCGACGTCGTCCTCGGGCTGGATCAGGACCCGCCGCCGTGCCTGCGCGCGGGCCCGGCCGCTGCGCAGCGTCTCCAGGAACACCGTGGGCGCGGGGAAGGGGGTCCGGGCGGCCAGCCCGAGCGGAACCCGCCAGGGCGCCGACTCCTGCGGAACCGCCACGATCCCGGCGCCGACCTCCAGGGTCCGGCAGAGCCGTTCGCGCTCCGCCGGGCCGGCCGGCCGTACCTCCAGGTGGATCCGCTGCCGACGCGCCGCGACCACCAGGGTGGCGAGTCGGTGCGGCGGGCAGATCTCCGGTACGGCGACCCGCAGCGGACGCAACCGGGCCCGCTCGGCGTCGTCGACCATCGCGTCGGCCAGGTCGACCAGGCGCCGGGCCGTCGGGAGCATGTCCCGCCCGAACGCCGTCAACCGGACCGCCCGGGACGACCGGTCGAACAGCCGCCCCCCGAAGTGCTCCTCGAGCGTGGCGATGCGGCGACTGGCGACCGACTGGGGGATGCCCGCCGCGGCGGCGCCGGACGTGAAGCTGCCGTGGCCGCTGACCGCCACGAAGGCCCGGCAGGCGGCGACCACGTCCACCCCCCGAACCTATACCCGGGGCGGATGGACGAATCGGCGCGGTTCCTGCCCGGGGGACTGTGCCGTCGCGGCACCGACGCGCGGTCGCGCAAACCGGACGCCGGGCCGCCGGCCTACGGGAGATGGGTCACACGGTCGCGGAGTTGAGTGTGCCGCTACGGCCGGGTGTCTCATCGGAGCCGTAACTGGCCGCGACGCCGCCACGAGCGCCAACACCGGGCCGAGCAGTCTGAGCACCGACGCGGCCCGACCAATCGACACTTCGACTCAAAGGACGCCATGCGCCACTCCCTCGCCGACCCGATCGTGCGCCCGCTGGGGGCGTTCGAGCACATCATCGACCTCTACATCAGCCGCAACCCCGTGCAGTTCTCGCTCGTCGTCGAGCTCGCGTCACCCGTCTCGGCGCGGCAGTTGGCGGGTGCGCTGGAGCAGCTGCAGCAGACGCACCCGCTGCTCGCCGTCGGTATCGACCGCGCCGGCGACCGCTCGACCTTCCGGGAGTCGACCGAGCCCATCCCGGTCCGACAGGTCCGCGGGGAGGACTGGCGCGACGCGGCAGCGCAGGAGCAGACGCTTCCCGTCGATGCCGACGGGAGCCCGTTGGCACGCGCGACGCTCGTCACCGACGCGTCCGGTGACCAGGGAAGGGTCGTACTCCTGACGTTCTCCCACCAGATCACCGACGGACGCGGCGCGCTCCGTGCCGCACACGACCTCCTCGCGATCCTCGGCGGGCAGGCGCTACCGGCCCGACCGGTGCCCATGGACCAGGAGAGTCTGCTCGCGCGGCTACCCTCCGCGGAGCGGCCGGCCGGTCACACCCCGGATGCCGCGGCGGCGCCGGCCGCCACGATCCGCCCCTTCGACGCCGCGGCACCGCGGATCGAGATCGCCGAACTCGACCCCGCGACGACCGCACACCTGCGCTCCACCGCCCGTGCCAACGGGGCAACCGTCCAAGGGGTGCTCTGTGCCGCCGCCGCGCAGGCGCTCTCCGCGCTCACCGGCGCCGAGAGCATCCGCATCAACGTTCCGATCGACCTCCGCTCGGCGCTGGGTCTCGACGACGACGTCGTGAACCGCTTCACGGCGACGACCGTGGTGCTGCGGGCGCCCGCGGAGGGCGCGCTCTGGTCTCTCGCACAGGACGCGACGGCCCAACTGCGCGCGGCCCGGGACGCCGCCCGCGACGCGGCACTGATGCTGGCGTCGCTCGACCCCGCCGACGCCGTGCAGGCGGAGGCGGCGATGCTCGCGGCCACCACCGCCGACCTGGAGATCACCAACCTGGGGACATCCGACCCCGACACCTCGTCCGCGGTCGCGATCTGGGGACCGACGATGTCGACGCAGGTCCGCGACGAGCGGATTCTGGGCGTCGTCACGCACGCCGGGTCGCTGAGACTCGTGCTGACCACGCACGCTGAGGCGAGTGGTCTTCCCGCTGACATCGCCGGCCGCCTCACCCGGCTGCGAGGTTCGGTAGCCGAGGGCTAGGTCTTCGCGGTGGGCCCGTCGGTCAACCTGCCGGCAACGGGGGAGCCGGGTGGGAGCGGACGGATGCATCGCCCGCCATGATGTGCGCGGGCCGGAAGCCAGTCACCGGAACCACCGGTGACGGGCTTCCGGCCCCTCGCCGAGTTGGCGTGCCGCGGGATTGCGGGCGCTCCGGCCGATCAGTTGTTGGACAACCGCCAGATCGACTGCTCCAACGAGCCGCAGTCGTTGAGCTCGACCCAGCCGCCCGGGTACTGCTGGGTACTGGTCAGACACATTCGCGTGGTCTGGACCTGGAGGCCTGCCTGACCGGAACCGAGTGGCAGGATCAACCAACTCTGGTGCGGGTCGTCCCGGCAGGTCCAGCCCGCCACCGGGCCGGCGACGCCGCTGGTGTCCATCCCCAGGCACTTGCCGGTGGCCACGTTGCGCAGGACCGAGAAGGCGTTCGCGCCCTGCTGCTGGCGCCACTGCTGCGCCGCGTCTCCGGTGCAGGTCTGCAACCGAAGCGGCGCTCCCTCCGCGTCGTACGGTTTGTCGGGTGTGATGCAGAGGCCCGACTGGGCGGCGATGAGGGTGACGGTGGCCGGCACGTCGAACGCCGGGCTGCTCGGCGGTCGCGGAGCCGCGGTCTTCGCACGGGACGGGGACGGTGTCGACGTGGCCTTCTTCGGGGTGGCCGGAGCGGTCGCCCGCGGGGTGATCGACGGTTTCCCTTCGGCCCGGCTCACGGCGGGCGACGGCGAGCCGGTCGGCGGCGGCGCCGTCAGGGCGGCCGGCGCCGTCAGGGCCGGGGTGGCGACCTGATCCGGTGGCGTGCCATCCGGCCGGCTCGCGGCGACGGCCGACAACACGGCCACGGTGGCGAGGGCCGCCACGAGCGAGATCACGAGCCGTCGCAGGCGGGATCCTGGAGCCGACGGCGGGGCGGTCGGCGCGACGACAGGACGGGCCTCGGCCGGGACGGGCGGCGCGTCCTGCGACGGCTGTTCCGGCAGCAGTGGTAACCGGGTCACGTCGGCGGCCGGCCGGATCGACAGCAGCGCGCCGGCGGCGACGGCGAAGTCCGACCGGTCCACCGGCAAGGGGATGGTGCCGAAGACCCGGTAGAGGTTGGCCACCAACGGGGTGCGGATCACCCCGCCGGTGAGGAACAGGCCGATCAGCCCGTCGACCCCGTCGATCAGCTCCGCGGTCATCCGCGCGGTCCGGGTCACCTGACCGTGGATCTCGTCCTCGAAGTCCTCCCGTTCCACCCGTACGACGACACCGTCGGTGCCGACCGGCACCTGAACCGTGGGCAGGACGGAGAGGCGTTCCCGCGCGCGCCGGGCAGCCAGCGGGCCGGGCGGTTCGACGTCCGGTCCGGCCACGTGCGCCTGGCGGGTGGCCAGTGTGGACAAAGCCTCATCCAGGTCGTTGCCGCCGTACGGAAGCCCGGTCCGCTCGATGACCCGGAACCCGTTCGACTCCCGTCGCACGAGGCTGGCATCGACGTGGCCGCCACCGAAGTCGTACACGGCCATCAGGTTGCCGGGGAAGACCGGGCGTTCGGCGGTCTTCTCGATGTACTGGGCCACGCAGACCGGCTCCGGCACGATCACCGGCTCGGGGAGGCCGGCGGTGACTGCGGCCTCGATGAGCAGTGCGCGCTGCGCGCGGCTCCAGCTCGCCGGGTAGCCGACGGCCACGGCGTCCGGGGCTGCGTTGATGCGTCGGCGAGCGGCCGCGGCGACCCGACGCAGGATCGCCCCGGCGGCCTCCACCGGCGGCACACTCGCGCCGTCCATGCGCAGGTAGTCCTGCCCGAGCTGACGCTTGACGTCGGGCACCAGCCAGCCGGCGCCGGTCTCGGCGGCATCCAGCGCCGGTCGCCCGGCCAGCAGGGCGCCGGCGGTGGTGACGAAGACGGTGGAGGACAACAGGTAGGTGGTGTCGAACTCCAGTGGCTCGGTCGCGCCGTCCGGTCCGGCGAGGACGGCGACCGTGTTGACGGTGCCGAAATCCACCCCCAACGTCCACCCGACGCGGTCCGATTCCGGGCCGCGCGCGGCGTTGCTCATCCAAGCTCTCCCAGTCCGATGTGGCCGGTCACAGCCTCGTGCGGCCAAGGCTCTGCCCGGAGAGTCTCCGCCCGGCGATACCCGGGTGGGTGGCGGCGAGGACCCGGTGCCTGCCACGCCCTGTCAGCGTTGGCGCTGTCGACGGTCGATCTCTGTCGGCCGATCTTGATCGATACTGGCCTGTCCCCCGAGGGCGTACCCTACCGTGATCCCGCGGGTCCCGCAGCTCCGCTTCCGGTGCCGAACGGACGCGAATCGGTTCGAGTCCTGTCGCCGGAGCGAGGGAGAAGTCCCGAAGGTCGCCGGGACGCCGTCGGAAACGGCCGGCGGGTACTGGCCTTCGGGCCGAGGTTGTGGTTGTAGTTCAGTGGTAGAGCGCCCGATTGTGGCTCGGGAGGGCGCGGGGTCGGTACCCGTCCAGTCACCCCAGGGGAGTGCGCCGGGGAGCCGCAGGCCGCGTGAAGCGCCTTCCACCGCCGTCGGCGTCCGCGTTCGGTGGTGACGGTCAACCCCCGGCGCACCGTCCTGATCAGATCGGCGAGATTGGGCTACGGTCTGGAAGTCGCATGGCTGAAGGGGAGACGGACATGACGCAGGGCAGAGCCGAGCCGTCCACGGACGAGCTGGTGCCCAGGGTGGACGAGACGGTGCCGCACTCCGCGCGGGTGTGGAACTACTGGCTGGGCGGTAAGGACAACTTCGCTCCGGACCGGGCGGTCGGTGACCAGGTCCGGGCGGTCTTCCCCGAGATCGTCGAGGCGGCACGCGCCTCGCGACGGTTCCTCGCCCGGGCGGTGACCTACCTGGCCGTCGAGGCGGGCGTGCGCCAGTTCCTCGACGTGGGGACCGGCCTGCCGACCGCCGACAACACCCACCAGGTCGCCCAGCGGATCGCGCCCGAGGCCCGCGTGGTCTACGTCGACAACGACCCGATGGTCCTCGCGCACGCGCGGGTGCTGCTGACCAGCAGCCCGGAGGGCGCCACCCAGTACGTCGACGCCGACCTGCGCGACCCGGAGAAGATCGCCCGCGATGCCCACGGCACGCTGGACTTCACCGAGCCGATCGCGTTGGTGATGCTCGGGGTGATGGGTCACGTCGAGGACCCGGCCGAGGCGCGCGCGATCGTCGCCGCGTTGGTCGCGACCCTGCCGTCCGGCAGCTTCCTGGTGATGTCGGACGGCACGGCCACCAGCGAGCGGGTGATCGAGTCGCACCGGCAGTACAACGAGAGCGGCGCCGTGCCGTACCACCTGCGGGAGGTCGCCGACTTCACCGCGTTCTTCGACGGCCTCGACCTCGTCGAGCCGGGCGTCGTACCGCTGGGCCACTGGCGGCCCGACGACGGCCGGCCGCCGGTGGTGGACGGCTACTGCGGCGTCGCCCGCAAGCCCTGAGCGGAGCACCAGCGGCTGCGTCCCCGGCAGTCCGCCCTTTCGTGGGCTGCTGCGATGTTTGCCCCGCCGTGTGCGGGGCACCTTCGATCCGCGCATCCGCCCGGGTCGCGCTCCCGGCGACCGGAACGGAGATGGCGGTGACCCTCGGCCGTGCAGGCAGGCAACCCGGGTCCGCGGTGCAGGTGAAACGGGTCGTCTGCCCTCGGGATCCAGTCGGGCAGCCGCGCCTCCCGGTGTCACGTTGATGGCGGCAGCTGAGCCGGTGGACCTCCCCACGCAGGCGTTCCGCGCGGCGGTCAGCGGCGGCAGCCTCGACCTGCCGCTGCCCGGCGGTGGACGGACCGGCGAGCGGTTCCTGCGGCTGGCTGAGCTGGGTCGTACCGACCTGGTGTTGGCCCGGCTGGGGGAGGGGCACGCCGACGCGCTCGCGATCCTCGCCGAGTTGGGCGCAGGTGTCGCCCCGGCCAGCCGCCGCGAGCCCTGGGGCGTGTGGGCGGCCGTGCCGGCCGCGGTCACGGCTTCCGAGCACGGCGCCCGCTGGCGGCTCGACGGTGAACGCCCCTGGTGCTCCGGGGCCGGGGTGTTGTCGAGGGCACTGGTGACCGCCGTCGCCCCCGACGGGATCCGGCTGTTCGCGGTCGACCTCACCCGGCCCGGCGTCACCCCGCTCGCCGGTACCTGGCCGGCGGTCGGCATGGCGGCCAGCGACAGCCGGACCGTACGCTTCGACGGCGTCCTCGCCGACCCCGTCGGCGGCCCGGGGCAATACACCGGTCGTCCCGGCTTCTGGCACGGTGGCCTCGGTGTGGCGGCCTGCTGGTACGGCGGAGCCGTCGGAATCGCCGACACCCTGCGGCACGCCGCCCGCGCCCGCCCCCTCGATCCGCACGCTCTGGCGCACCTCGGGGCGGTCGACGCGGCCCTGACCAGCACCCGCGCCTTCCTGCTGGCCGCCGCCGACCAGGTCGACGCGAACCCCACCGGCGACGCCGACCGGTTGGCGCACCAGGTGCGTGCCACCGTCGAAGCCACCGCCGGCACGGTCATCGACCGGGTCGGCCGGGCGCTGGGGGCGGCCCCGCTGTGTCGGGACGCGGATCACGCGAGAAGGGTCGCCGACCTGACGGTGTACCTGCGCCAGAGCCACGCCGAGGCCGACCTGGCCCACCTGGGCGAGCGGGTCGCCGCCGCGGAGGAAGCCGGATGGTGAGGCCCATCGTCGGCGCGGGTACCGAGGAGCGGCGGTGGCGGGCGTGGCCGGGTCCGGCGGGCTGGCCCGCGCTCGCGCTCGACGCGCGAGCCCGAACCACGCCGCCGCTGGTCGTCGCCCCCCATCCGGACGACGAGGTCCTGGGCGTCGGCGGTCTGCTCGCCATGCTGGCCGACCTCGGCGGCGCCGACGTCGTGGTCGTCACCGACGGCGAGGCCTCTCATCCGGGCTCGACCGTGTTCAGCCAGCCGGAGCTGGCGGCGATCCGACGGGCCGAGACGCGAGCCGCCTGCGGGCTGCTCGGCGTCGGCGCGGACGCCGTCGACCACCTCGGCCACCCCGACGGCAAGGTCGACGAGGCAGCGCTCGCCGAGGCGCTGACCGCCCGGCTGACCCCTGGCCGCTGGTGCGTCACCACCTGGCACGGCGACGGCCACCCGGACCACGAAGCGGTCGGGCGCGCGGCGGCGACCGCCTGCCGGCGTACCGGCGCGACCCTGCTGGAGTTCCCGGTCTGGACGTGGCACTGGGCCGAGCCGGACGATCCGGACGTGCCGTGGGACCGGGCGCATCGGCTGGACCTGACGGACCCGGCCCGGACGGCCAAGGCGGCGGCGATCGACGCCTTCCGCAGTCAGATCCTCCCGCTCGGGCCGGAGCCGGCCGATGCCGCGATCCTTCCCCCGCACGTGCTGGCTCGCTTCGCGCGCCCCTACGAGACGGTGTTCGTGACATGACCGCACCCGGCACTCCGGCCGAGTACTTCGACGACATGTACGCGGCGGCCGAGGATCCGTGGGGCTTCGAGACCCGTTGGTACGAACAGCGCAAGCACGACCTCACCGTCGCCTGCCTGCCACGCCGTCGCTACCGGTCGGCCTTCGAGCCGGGCTGCTCGACCGGCATGCTCACCCGCCGTCTCGCCCCGCGGTGCGACCGGCTGCTGGCCGTCGACGTCGCCGCCGCGCCCGTACGCACCGCCCGGCGTCGGCTCGCCGACCAGCCGCACGTACGGGTGGAGCAGCTGCACATCCCCCACCAGTGGCCAGCCGAGGCGGGCTTCGACCTGATCGTGCTGTCGGAGCTCGGCTACTACTTCGACGACGCCGGCTTCGATCTGCTGACGACCCGCGTGGTGGAGGCGCTGACGCCCGGCGGCACGCTCGTCGCGGTGCACTGGCGACCGCCGGTGCCCGAGCACGTGCGCGGCGGAGACGACGTGCACCGATTGCTCGCCGACCGGCGCGGGTTGGTGCGCACGGCCCACCACGAGGAGCAGGACTTCCTCCTCGACGTGTTCCTCCGGGAACCGCCGGCGGCCAGATCCGTCGCGCAGGTCGAGGGCCTGTGGTGAACCGGTTGGCGGTGGTCGTCCCCGCTCACGACGAACAGGCGCTGCTGCCCGGCTGCCTGACCGCGGTCCTCGACGCGCTACGTCGGGTGCCGGTGCGCTCCGAGGTGATCGTCGTGGCCGACGACTGCCACGACGACACTGCCGCGGTCGCGGGGCGACTCGGCGCCACCGTCGTGACGGTGCGGGCCCGCAGCGTCGGCCGCGCCCGCGCCGCCGGCATGGCACACGCCCTACGGCACGGTCCGCGCGGCCTGTGGCTGGCCACCACGGACGCGGACAGCCAGGTGCCCCGGGACTGGGCCGAGTGGCACCTGCGCCACGCTCTCGGCGGCACCGACATGCTCGTCGGCACCGTCCGTGTCGACGATTGGACGCCGAGGCCGCGGCAGGTCCGCGAGAGCTTCGAGACCCGGTACCGGCGCGGGCTGGCCGGCGTGGGCCACCGACACGTCCACGGGGCCAACCTCGGCTTCGCCGCCACCGCGTACGAACGGCTCGGCGGGTTCTCCGACCTCTCCGACGGGGAGGACCACGACCTCGTCGACCGGGGTCGGCGCAACGCCCTGCGGGTCGTCGCCGACCCTGGCTGTCCGGTGCGGACCAGCGCCCGCCGGTTCAACCGCGCCCCGCACGGCTTCGCCCGCTACCTCGACGCGTTCGACGACGAGGCGACGGCGCCTGGGCGACCGTTCGGGTCCGTGGCCACCGAGGGGGCAGTTCCGCGATGACGAGCGGCCGGCCGGTGACCACCGAGGACGGACGCTTCGTCGTCATCTCCGGCCGCCGCTGGCGGGCGACGGACCCGGCCATCCCGCCGGACGTGGCCGCCGAGCTGCGCCGGGCGCTGATGGCCGGCCGTCGCGCCGTCGGTGCGGCGTTGCGTGCCGGTCAGGATCCGGCGCCGGCGCGGGCCCGCGTGCACGCGGCGAAGGTGGCCCTGGGCGAGCGCGGCGTCCCGTGGTGGGAGCAGACGGACGAGGAGCGCCGGCGGCGCTGGCAGCGCGGGCCGGACGAGGCCCCGGAGTAGGCGCCCCGGATGGCCGGCCTGTCGGCGGGCCGGCGATGCCACCCGCTCACCAGGAAGGTGAACGGTGCACCACGGCGCAGGATGAGGAGGGATCGTGAAGATCGTCATCCCTGGCGGCACCGGGCAGATCGGCTCGATCCTGGATCGGGCGCTGACCGCCGAGGGCCACGACGTCGTCCTGTTGACCCGTTCGCCCCGGGCCGTGCGCCAGGTGCACTGGGACGGCGCCACGCTCGGCGACTGGGCCGAGCGGATCGACGGCAGTGACGTGGTCGTCAACCTGGCGGGGCGCAGTGTGAGCTGCCGGTACACCGCGGAGAACCTCGACGCCATGATGCGCTCGCGGGTGGACTCGACGCGGGTCGTCGGCGAGGCCATCGCCCGGGCGGCCCGGCCGCCCCGGGTCTGGCTGCAGATGAGCACCGCGACGATCTACGCCCACCGCTTCGACGCGGCCAATGACGAGTACGGTGGTCCGCTCGGCGGCAGTGAGCCCGGGGTGCCCGGGTACTGGGCGTACAGCGTCGAGATCGCCAGGAACTGGGAAGCGGCGCAGGAGCAGGCGGAAACCCCGGACACCCGCAAGGTCGCCCTGCGGTCGGCGATGGTGATGAGCCCCGACCGCGGTGGCGTGTTCGATGTGCTGAGCTGGCTCGTGCGGCTCGGGCTCGGCGGACCGGTCGCGGGTGGCAGGCAGTACGTCTCGTGGATCCACGACCAGGACTTCGTCCGCGCCATCAGGTTCCTGATCGAACGCGACGACCTCGCCGGGCCCGTCAACCTGGCCGCCCCGGGGCCGGTGCCGCACCGGCAGTTCATTCGGGAGCTGCGTTCGGCCTGGCGGATGCCGCTCGGCCTGCCGGCCACCGGATGGATGGCCGAGCTCGGCGCGTTCGCGATTCGGTCGGACACCGAACTGCTGCTGAAGAGCCGGCGCGTCGTCCCCGCACGGCTCTCCGACGCCGGGTTCACCTTCGTCCATCCGCGGTGGAAGGCTGCGGCCGTCGACCTGGCGTCCCGGCGACGGCGAGCCTGACAGCCGCCGCCGTCGACCCGGTCTGGAACGCCGCGCGAGCACGACCCCGGACGGGCGGACCGTGGCATCGCCGCGCAGCGCCCACGGCCGTCCGGTGGGGCGTCGTCGGCTTGCGCCGGGCCCCACAATGGAGGTGGCGAGAACGGACCTGGCGGCAGGGGAGGGGTGTACGTGACTCAGGCAGACGAACCGGATTCCTCCGCACCGCCGGCGACCGCGGTGCCGCGGCACACCCGGGCCCGGCAGATCAGACTGGTGGGGCTGGTGGTCGTGCTGGCCGTGCTGGCCGCCGCGTCGGTGCCGATCGCGCTCGCGATCGGCCCGCCGTCCCGGGACGACCTGATGGAGCGGGCCCACCTGAAGGGCAGGCGGGAACTCCTCGTCGGAGTGAAGGACGACCAGCCCGGGATCGCCCAGCGCGGGCCCGGCGGCGTCTGGCGGGGCTTCGACGTCGATGTCGCGTACCTGATAGCCGCCTACCTCGGGTTCGACCGGTCGCAGGTGCGGTTCCTGCCGATCGAGAGCGAGGACCGGGCCCGCCGGCAGGCCAGGGACGGCGACCAGTACGTGACCGTCGACCTGGTGATCGCGTCCTACAGCATCACCCGGAAGCGGGAAGAGGAGGAGGGCGCGACCTTCTCCGCCGCCTACCTGGAGACGGAGCAGTCCGTGGTGACGCTGGCCGGCGACCCGCGGCAGCGCCCGGTGAGCAGCCTGCGGGACCTGGCGGACCGGACGGTATGCACGCTGGCGACCTCGACCGCCATCCCGCGCCTGGAAGCGGTCGGCGCGAAGCCGATCGGCCGCAACCGGATCAGCGAGTGCGTCCAGGAGATGTACGACGGGCGGGTGGACGCGGTCACCACCGACGCGGCCATTCTCGCCGGCTTCGTCACCGGCTCCCGCAGGGGTGACGCCGGCCAGAGCTTCCCGGTCACCCTGCGCAACGCCAAGCCGTTGAAGCACTGGGACATCGGTGAGTCCGCCGCGGAGCGGTGGGGCGTCAACACCGGCCCGAACGAGGCGCTGCGCGACCTGGTCGACCTCGCGCTCTACGCCTCGGCCACGGATCCGGGGAACTCGGCCTGGGAGGAGGCGTACACCGCCAACCTTCGGTGGCAGCAGGTCTACAACGACCCGCAGCCGGTCGCGGTGCAGCAGCAACCCGATCCCCGGAAGGTGGAGGTGCGGCAGTGGCCGTGGGAGAGGATCGCGTTGCCGGCCCCGGTACGCCCCGGAGAACCGGCGCTCCGGGCAAGGCTGTCCGGCCCCGCCGGATGGCGGGGGCGCGGCAGGCGCAGCAGTGGCTGCTGACCCTGCTCCCCACGTTTCCCGTCCTGCTCCTGGTGCTGCGGTTGTGGCAACTCAGCCGGCAGGACATGTCGACCATGCTGCTGCTGGTGCAGTACGCCAGCCCCCTCGGCCTGCTCAGTGCCCTGCTGATCGCCCTGGTCTGGGTGTTCCCCCTGGTGGTGCTCACCTTCGGCGTGCTGGGTCGGCTGCTGCGGCTCAGCGCCCCGGAGCGCTTCGACACGGAGCGGTCGCTGCTCGCCTCCTGGACGGCGCGCACGCCCGGCTGGGTGGCCACCGCGGCGGTCGCGCTGGGCGCGCTCACCTGGCAGCTCCGCTTCCTGCCCACGCTGCTGATGCTGGGGCTCTGGCTGTTCGCGCTGCGCACCCGCTATTTGTATCCCGACCAACCGAACCGGATCCTGGTGGTCAGCGTGGCGCTGCCGCTGGCCGCGGCGGTGCTGGCGTACGCCGCGCTGGGGCCGGCGATCTGGTCGGCGGTGCGGTCGGGTGAACCGGCCACGGCCGCCCTGCTGGCATTGCCACCGGCCGCCACCGTACTGCTCACCGGCCCGATTCCCGGTCGGGTCGCCCCGGCGCTCACCCACGGCCTGGCGTTCGGGGTCGCCGCCGTGCTCCCGCTGGTGACCGGCGCGGTCTTCCTGAGGGCGCCGGTGCTGCCGTCCATCGCCGTCGAGGTCGGCCCGGCCGCCCCGGCACCCAGGGACCCCGCCGACTCGGAGGTGGTGCTCGGCGCGCTGGTCACGGTCACCGACACCTCGACCGTCGTCCTGGACCGGGCCGCCGTGGTGCGCTTCCTGGACAACGACGAGGTACGGTCGCAGGCCCTCTGCCCGCAGTCCCGGTCGGTGCCGTACAGCGTCGTGGCGGTGCACGGTTGGCCGGTGGAGGAGAGCACCCTGGACTGGATGATGCCCCGGCGCCCGGTCGCCCCCGCGGACGCGCGGTGCGAGGGCCGGCTGCCCGCCGGGGGATGAGCCGGCCGGCCCACTCCTTCTGTGCCGCCGCACGCTGGCGGCGTCGCCTGAAGTGGGGATGGCGCGGCCATCGGGCGGATCGGTGTGTCACGGTGGAGGCCGACGCCCGAGCGCGGGCGCGGAACCGAGGGGACACGGATGCGGCTGGATCGGATCGGCATGGTGGTGCACTCCGGCAAGGCGGAGGCGACCCGGGCCGCTGACGAGATCCGCGGCTGGGGCGCCGACCGGGGGATCGAGACGATCGAGGTGGACGTGTGGCGTACGGCCGAGCGGCGCACCAGCCGGGACGAGGGACAGGCGATCGGACCGCTCGACCTGATCGTCACGATCGGCGGCGACGGGACCTTCCTGCGCGGTGTGCACGTGGCCGCGGCGGTCGACTGCCCGGTCCTCGGGGTCAACGTCGGGCGGGTCGGTTTCCTCACCGAGGTGCCCCCGGAGCGCACGATCGAGGCGCTCGAAGCCGTCCGGGTCGGCTCGGTGGAGGTGGAGGAGCGGATGACCCTGACCATGCGCGCCTCCCGCCCTCTGGAGGTCCCCCCGGAACTCGGCGTGCTGCTGCGCTACGGCCGAGGCTCGGCGATGCCTCCGCCCGAGGTGCGGGACGGCATGCCGGAGACCGTCGGTTGGGGGGTGCCGTTGGACGTCACCGCCGTCAACGACGTGGTCTTCGAGAAGCTCGCCCGGGACCGGCAGGCGAGCCTGGGAATCTACATCGACGGGCGGCTGTTCGCCTCCTACTCCGCCGACGCGGTGATGGTCTCCACCGCCACCGGGTCGACGGCCTACAGCTTCGCGGCCGGCGGGCCCATCGTGTCGCCACTGCTGGACGCGTTGGTCTTCACCCCGGTCGCCCCGCACATGGCGTTCGACCGCAGCCTGGTGTTCTCGCCACGGGAGTCGGTCGGGGTGCGGGTGCTGCCCCGGTCGGGGCAGGTCGCGGTGAGCATCGACGGGCAGTTGCGGGGGGTGCTGGACCCGGGCGACTGGGTGGCCGCGTACGCCGCGCCGTGGCGACTGCGCATCCTCCGGTTCGGTTCGGGAGACTTCTTCGGGCGACTGCGGGACCGCTTCTCACTCGCCGATGCGCCCGCCGCGGCGGCGGACGGGGAGGCGCCCCTGGTCTACCGGCCGGACAGTCCGGTGCCGGAGGACCTGCGGCATCTGCATCTGCCGCCACCACCCGAACGCCCCGCCGTCGGCTGAGCGCCCCGCCGGCGCCGTCACGCTCGTCGGGGTGGCGCGGATGCCCGGGTACCGCCGCGGTGGACCGAACTCGGCCCGGGCGCGTGTCGGTAACGACTGCCTTCGATGTAGAGGGTCTTTTTCGCAGGTTCTGAACGTCCCCTTCGGACAACGGCGAACGCCTGCCTTAAGATCGGTCTACTTCGATTACTGTCGGCCAGGGGGAACCATCGGACGACGAATGCGGGCGCTGGATCCTGGCCTTGGCCCGGCTGAGCGATTCGCCTGCGAGTTGCGGGCCTTGCGTGCGGCCGCGGGTGATCCACCGTTCTGGAAGATGGCCCGGCGGTGCGAGGTCTCCAAGAGCGCGTTGGCGGCCGCGGTGGCCGGGCATCAATTGCCCTCCGAGCGGGTCGTACGCAATTTTGTGCGGGTCTGCGGCGGCGACTGGCCGTCCTGGCGGCGACGCTGGGGCGCGGCGGCCATGGAACTGGCGGCCGCGGCGGTCGGCGGTCTGGACGCCGGAGCCGGCACCATGGCGGATACGGACGCCGAAGCCCGAACCGGCGATGGCGTCGGCAGGGTCAGTGGGGAACTCGTACCCTTCGTGGCCCGGTTGCCCGCCCGAACGGCGTACGTCGACGTGGTGCCGCCCCCGGGGGACGACCCCGGCAGGTTCGCCACCGGGTTCGTCTGGATCTCCGCGATCGAGGGGAGGCGACCGCACGGACCCCGGGTCTGGCCAGGGGTGGTCGCCTTGGTGGCCGCCACCGCGATCGCCGCTCTCGTGCTGGTGGCGGGTTTACCGTCCGTCGGGGGGCGGGGTCCGGCGGCCGGCCCGGGGTCCGTGACGACGCCGATCCGGATCGCGGACGGCACCGATCCGGCGATCGCCGGGTGCGGTGCCGACAAGGTGGTCCTGGACAGCGCGCCGGTCGCACTGCAGAGCGTGGCCATGCTGCGCGGCCGGCGGCTCGCGGCCGGCACCGTGGTGGGCACCATCACCCTGCTGTTCTCGGCCCGGTGCGCCGGGGCCTGGCCATGGTTCGTCCCGACACCCGGGCTCAACCCGGACCCGAACGACACGACGGTCGGGATCCTCACCGTGGAGGGGGTGCGCCCCGGGGACGACACCGGCAATACGTGGCGGATGGGGCACCTGGATTCCGTGTACGGCAATCTGCTGGTCACCGGCGTGGGGTGTGTGCAGGCACGTGCCCGGGTGGACATGGTGGGTCAGGACGTCGTGGCCACCGGCGGGACCCGGTGCCTGCCGAAGTAGGCGCCGGCTGCGGCTCGGCCCGTACCGGCGCCCCGCTCGCCCCGGAGGGGAGCGGGGCGCCGGCGGGTAATGCGGAGTCCGTGCGGCGGACCTGATGATCAGCAGTGGAGTTTGCTGCCGCCGTCCTGGAGGTAGGCGTCCGTCACCCATCCGGTCACGCCGGTGGTGTTGTCCCGCAGGTACGTCCAGGTGGTCCAGTTGCCGACCGTGTCACCCACGGCCCAGCAGCGGTACGTGACGCTGTGGCTGGTGTAGCCCGCGCCGAGGGCCGTGCAGCTGATGAACTGGCCGCTTCGGATGTTCACACCATCGTAGAGAAACCTGCCCGCCGCCCCGCCGTTGTTGGCGGGCGTCCAACCGCAGCTGGCGCTGAGGGAGGCTTCGGTGCGGCCCGGCGCCGCGGTCGCCGCCTTGTCCTTGACCGCGGATCCGCCGGATCCCGGGTTGGCGGACGCGACCCCTCCGGTGAGTGGGAGCAGCAGGGCCGTACCGCTGGCCACCACCGCCGTGGCGATGCTTCTCCTGACGTTCTTCGGCACTTGTCTTCCTTCCCGTCATGGCGCGGAATTGCGCGTTGGGACATTGCTATCCGTCTTTTTGTCCAGTCGGAACGGGTCCTGGACAATTCCGGGGCCCGGATTGTCCAGCCGGGGCGGCACCGGGCGATCTTCCAGGTTCCGTGCTCAGGTGGTTCGCCGTCGACGCCAGGCCCGTACGCCGGGCGTACGCTCGTCGGGCGTCCCGACTGTCCTGGCCGGATCTGCGCAACGCCCGGGACGTGGGCGGCCTGCCGACCGGCGACGGGGGCCGCATCCGCGAGCGGGCGCTGGTCCGCACCGACAACCACCGCCGGCTCGGCGCCGCCGGCCTCGCCGCCCTCCGCGGGTACGGGGTGAGCCGGGTGCTCGACCTGCGGTGGCGGTCGGAGGCGCGGGCGGACCCGAGTCCGCTCGCCGCCGACGAGTGCTACCGGCTGGTCCCAGCCTGCTTCGACCCGACCGGGGCGGCTGCCGTGGCCGCTGTTCGACTCGCGGACCCGGCAGGTCTACCAGATCGCCCGCGGCGAGGCCGTCCACGAGGCGCCGCCGGTCGCCGCCTCGTTCGCGTCCAGTGGCACGGTGGCCGGTCGGGTTCGGTGACCGCTCCCGAGGGTGCGCCGCGTGGTGGGTGACAATCGCGGAATGCGGCAGCGGCTCGGGCGGGTGGTGGCGGCCGACGGGACCGTCCTGTCGTACGCGTCGGTCGGCGCCGGCCGGCCGCTGGTGTACGTGATGGGCTGGCTCACCCACCTGGAGCTGAGCTGGGAGCTGCCGGCCGAGCGGGCGCTCTACGAGGCGCTGGCCCAGGGGTGCCGGCTGGTGCGGTACGACCGGGCCGGGTGTGGGCTGTCACCGGCCGTGGACCGGCCCGCCTCGCTGGCGTTCGAGCTGGCGCAGCTGACCGCGGTGACGGCGCCGCTGGACGAGCGGTTCGACCTGATGGGCACGTCGATGGGGGCGCCGGTCGCGGCGGCGTGGGCCGCGGCCAACCCGGGCCGGGTTCGGCGGCTGGTGCTGTCGCTCCGCCGAGGGGCACGTGGAACGGATCCGGCTCCGGCTGGGGTTCCGCTCGCGGGCGCAGATCGCCGCGTGGTTCAGCGGGGGAGTGGGGTAGTTCCACGCCTGACCCGCCGCGAGCTCCACCGGACCATGAGGTCATGACTGTCCCGACCGAATTTCAGGTGCACCGGGCGCGCGGGCCCTTCAACGCCGCGTTCTTCACCGTGCTGGGTCCGTACCTCGAACGGAGCCTGCGACGGCACAAGCGGCGGGTGTTCGCCGGGCTGCCGGCCACGGTGGTCGAGCTCGGCCCGGGGGTGGGCGCCAACCTGCGCTACCTGCGGCCGGGGTCGACCCTGATCGCCGTCGAGCCCAATCCGGCCATGCACGGTCGGCTGCGGGCCGCCGCCGCGCGCCACGGCGTACGGCTCGATCTCCGCGACCGGGTCGCCGAGCGGACCGGGCTGCCCACCGGCGGCGTCGACGTGGTGATCTCCTCGCTGGTGCTCTGCACGGTGCGGGATCCCGCCGGCGTGCTCGCCGAGGTGCGCCGCGTGCTGCGACCCGGCGGCACGTTTCGCTTCGTGGAGCACGTCGCCGCGCGTGCGGGCACGCCCACCCGGGCGCTGCAGCGGGCGGTGCGGCGGCCGTGGGCCTGGGCCTTCGAGGGCTGCTCCTGCGAGCGGGACCTGGCCGCCCTGCTCCGCGACGCCGGCTTCGCCGAGGTGGCGATCGAGCCGTACCGGCTGCACGGCCCGTTCGTCCCGTTCAACCCGCAGATCGCGGGCGTCGCCCGAGCCTGAGCCGCCGGTCGGGAGGCGGACCGGTGTCGGGTGTGCGACCGAAAAAAGGATCGGACGGCATTGATCGCCGCGCCGGTTGCGCCCGTTGAGGTAGGTGGGTGCGGACGCGCCCACCCCGAACGGAGGAACCGCATGCTCAGCACGCCCCGCTCCCGGATCAGAGCCCTGACGGTCGTCGGCACGGCCGGCGTCCTCGCCACGATCGGCGCGGTGACCCAGCCGGTGTCCGCCGCCGAGGTGGCCGCGCCGGTCGCCGACGTGGCCGCGCCGGCCGCCGACGCGCGCCGGGTCGGTGTCCCGCTCATCCCCTCGGCCATCGCGCCGCCGGCGGGATCCCGGCCGGTCGGCGCGTACGTCGTCACCAGCGGCACGCAGACCTACACGTGCGCCGGTGGGGTGTTCACCGGCCCGTCGGTGCCCGAGGCCCAGCTGATCGGCACGGGTGGTCGGGTCCACCACTTCCGGGGCCCGAGCTGGCAGTCCGAGCGCGACGGCTCGCTGATCACGGCGAAGAAGACCGCGGAGAGCCCGCGCGCGGGGACGATCCCCGAGCTGCTGCTGACCGTGGACACGCACAGCGGCAGCGGGCTGCTCGACCACGTCGCGTACGTCAACCGCCTGCTGACCTCCGGCGGGGTCGCGCCCACCGGCCCGTGCACCGACGGCGACACCACGGCGGTGCCGTACGGCGCGGTCTACGTCTTCTGGGCCGCCCGGCGCTGACCGGCGCGTCCGAGGTGCCCGCCGACGTTCCGGCGGGCACCGGACGCGGCGACGCGGGTGGTCAGGCATGGACGTGACCGGATCGGGGTAGGGGTCGACGCATCGAACCGTGGCGATCCCGCCCGCGTCGGGCGCCGCGCCGCGGGGCGTACCCGTCCGGGTCACCGTCGACCACAGGAGGCTCCGATGAGAGCAGCCCATACCGCGTTCGCGGCGTGCGCCGCGGCCCTGCTGACCCTGCCGGTCGGCCCGGCGCCCGGGTGGGCGGCCGGCCGGGACGTGCCCGGCGCGCCGGGCGCCGCCCCCGACTGGGCGCCGGCCGACAAGGCCGGCTTCGGCACCGCGTACCGGGCGCCGGACAGCAGGATCTGGTTCACCGTCGGCGCCCGGGGCGGCCTCGGCGAGGTCTTCTACCCCGACCTCGGCACGCCCAGCGCCCGCAGCCTCGACTTCATCGTGGCCGACGGCCGGTCGGCGGTACGCGCCGGCGAGGCCGGGGTGTCCCGCACCGACGTGGTCGAGAACGCCGGCCTGACCTATCTGCACACCGACGCCGTGCCCGGCCGGTGGCGGCTGACCACCCGGTACGTCACCGACCCGGCGCGCTCCACCGTGCTGGTCGACGTCGCGTTCACCAGCCTGGACCGGCGTCCCCGCGGCCTGTACGTGTACTACGACCCGGCGTTGACCAACGACGGCAGCGACGACACCGGTTCGTCCACCGGCGGCACGCTGACCGCCGCCGACGGGACCACGGCCAGCGCGCTGCGGGCCCGGCCCGCGTTCACCGCCACCTCGACCGGGTACGTCGGCACCAGCGACGGCTGGACGGACCTGGCCGCCGACGGTCGACTCGACCACCGCTACCGGGCCGCCCGTACCCCCGGCAACGTCACGCAGACCGGGCGGACCGGGCTGACCGGGGTCCACGGCCGCGACCACCTCACCCTGGCGCTCGCGTTCGGCGCCGATCCGCGGGCGGCGTCGTCGGCCGCGACCGCCTCCCTGGCGGGCGGCTTCTCCCGCGCCGCGACGGCGTACGCGGCCGGCTGGCGCGGCTACCTGCGCGGTCTCGCCCCGATGCCGGCCAGCCTCCGCACCGACCAGCAGCGCCGGCTGTACCGGGTGTCCGAGATGGTGCTGGCCGCCAGCGAGGACAAGCTCCACCGGGGCGCCTTCGTCGCCTCGCCGTCGATGCCCTGGGTGTGGGGCAAGGAGGTCGAGTCCGGGCCGTACCACCTGGTCTGGTCCCGCGACCTCTACCAGATCGCGACCGCGCTGATCGCCGCGGGCGACGTGCCCGCCGCGCGGCGCGCCCTGGACTACCTGTTCACCGTCCAGCAGCTGCCGGACGGGTCGTTCCCGCAGAACAGCGACGTCGCCGGCGAGCCGGTGTGGGACAACCTCCAGCTCGACGAGGTCGCCCTGCCGATCGTGCTGGCCGCGCAGCTGCGCCGTACCGACCCGACGACCTGGTCGCACGTCAAGCGGGCGGCGGACTTCCTGCTCACCTTCAGTCGCGACGGACACCGCGCGCCGTGGACGCCCCAGGAGCGCTGGGAGAACCAGAGCGGCTACTCGCCGGCCACCATCGCCGCCGAGATCGCCGGCCTGGTCTGCGCCGCCCGCATCGCCCGGGCCAACGGCGACACCGCCTCCGCCGCCCGCTACCTGGCCACCGCCGACGACTGGCAGGCCCGGGTGGACGCGTGGACGGTGACCAGGACGGGCCCGTACGACCCGAAGCCGTACTACCTGCGGCTGAGCAAGGACGGCGACCCGAACGCGGCGACCACCTACCCGATCGGCGACTCCGGCCCGTCCGCGGTGGACCAGCGGGCGGTGGTCGATCCAAGCTTCCTGGAGCTGGTCCGGCTGGGCGTCAAGCCGGCCGACCAGCCGGCGGTGGTCAACACCCTCGCCGTGGTGGACCGGCAGCTCGGCTTCACCACCCCCGGTGGTCGGTACTGGCACCGGTTCTCGTTCGACGGGTACGGCGAGACGCTCACCGGCGCCGACTGGAACTTCGACTTCCCGGCGGACAGCCGGGCCACCCGTGGGCGGGGCTGGCCGCTGTTCAACGGCGAGCGGGGCGAGTACCACCTCGCGACCGGTGACCGGCCCGCCGCCGCCCGCGAGCTGGCCATGCTGGCGCACACCGCCAGCGGAAGCCTGATGCTGGCCGAGCAGGTCTGGGACGACCAGCCGCCGTCCGGCCGACCCGGCTACCGGCCCGGCACCGGCACCCGGTCGGCCACCCCGCTGATCTGGAGCCACGCCCAGTACCTGCGGCTGGCGCAGGACCTCGACGCCGGCCGGGTCACCGAGCAGCCCGCCGAGGTGGCCGCCCGGTACGCCCACCGCTGAGCCGGCCGCGCCCGGCGCCGCTGCGGCGTCGGGCGCCGTCGTGCGGCAGGGCGCGCGTCCGCGGCCACTGACGTCCGTCCGCCGGTGCCAGCGCTTCGCCGACAAAACCGGCTGGCCGACCGGTGAGTCTGGGATGCTGCGTTGGTCCACTCCCCGACAGCACCCCACGCGAAGGGACCATCCGATGGCAAAGGTCATCTCCACGTTGTTCATCTCGGCCGACGGCGTGGCCGAGATCGACCCCGACTGGCACTTCCCGTACTTCGACGACAACATGGGCCGGGCCGTCACCGAGGACTACGACACCTCCGACGTGTTGCTGATCGGCCGCGTGACGTACGACAGCTTCGCCGGCGCCTGGCCCGACCGGGAGGCCGCCGGGGGCGAGGACGCGGGGTTCGCCAAGCAGCTCGGGGACCTGCGCAAGGTGGTCGTCTCGCGGCAGCCGCTGGAGTTCACCTGGCGCAACTCCGAGCTGGTCGACGGCGACCTCGTCGACGCCGTCGCCGCGCTCAAGGCCGACGCGGGCGTGCGGGGGGTGCTGATCCCCGGCTCGATCTCCGTGGTGCAGCAGCTGCTCGCCGCCGGCCTGCTGGACGAGCTGCGCCTGCTGGTGCACCCGGTGGCCGCGCGCAAGGGTCGCCGCCTGTTCGACGAGGGCGACTCGCCGTACCACCTGGCGGTGACGGCGACCGAGGCGTACCCGACCGGGGTGATCCGGGTGATCTACGCCCCGACCGCGGCCCCCGGCAAGGTGGAGTACGCCGAGGTCGCCGACCAGGTGCCGAGCGGCAGCTAGGCCCGCCGGCCGGTGCCTTCCAGGCGATCGGCGACGCGGTGCCACCTCCCCGCCTCGACCGTGGAGCGGCGCCGCGTCGCCGGCCGGGCCTCACCCGAGCAGCGTCGACGCCTGCTCGGCCAGGAGTCCGTAGCCGAACTCCCGGCACATGGCCAGCGCCTGCGTCGCGTACGCCCGGGCCTGGTCCGCCCGGGCCGGCCCGCGCAGCCGCTCCGCCTGCGCCAGGCGGATCAGGGCCTGCGCCTCGGCGTGTCGGGCGCCGTGGGGCCGAGCCAGCGTGAGGACCTGCCCCAGGTGGTCGACGGCCAGCTCCGCGTCGCCGACCCGCAGGTCCAGTTCGGCCTGGGCGAGTTGGGCGTGCGCCTCGACCCAGAGGTCACCGACCTCGCGGGCGATCCGCAGCGCCTCGGTCGCCAGGGCCTGGGCCTCGTCGACGCCGCCCGCGGCGGTGTGGGCGGCGGCCAGGAGCCGCAGGGTGTCCGCCTCGCAGCTTCGCGACCGGGTGCGGCGGTGCGTGGCCAACGCCTCGGTGAGGTACGTCATGGCCTCCGCGGGACGGCCGAGGAGCAGGTGGGCCTCGCCCAGGCAGCCGTGCGCCGTGCCCTGCCCGTGCCAGTCGGGCAGGGCACGCTCGAGCGCGATGGTCCGCTCGCAGTACGCGACGGACTCGGCGAGCCGGCCCTGCTGGAGCCGGATGTTGCCGAGGTTCGCCAGCCGTGCCAGTTGCCCCGCCGGCGCCCGGTGCGCGGTGCCGACGGTGGCCGGCAGCGGCAGCCGTACGACGTGCGGACAGAGCAGGGTCGCGGCCGCGTCCATGCTGGACAGGTAGTAGTGGTGGAGACGGTCGAGCGCCACCCACCGGTCGGCGTCCTCGGCCGCGCAGCGGCGGCGCGCGTAGAGGCGGACCAGGTCGTGCCACCCGTAGCGCCCCCGACCGGCCTGTTCCAGCAGGTGGGCCCGCACGAGCGCGTCCAGCAGGGCTTCCGCCTCGGCGGCCGGTACGTCGACCAGAGCCGCCGCCCCGGGCACGGTGACGGTGTCACCCGGAGCGACGGCGGCCAACCGGAACAACCGGCGAGCGGCCGGCGGATGGGCTTGGTACGACAGGTCGAAGGCGGTCACCGTGGCGGTCGTGGCGTCGCCGGGTACGCCCAGCGCCGCCAGTCGGTCTCCCGCGGCGAGCCGTTGGTTGTACTGCCCGACGGGGACCATCTCGGCGAGCAGGTTCGCGACCGCGATCCGGATGGCCAACGGCAGGTAGCCGCAGAGCCGAGCCAGCTCGGCGCCCTCCTCGGCGGCGGCCGGCAGCAGGGCGTCCAGCAGCTCGGCCGCCTCCGGCGGGGTCAGCACCCCGAGCCTGATCCCGACGGCGCCCTCCCGGGCGGTCAGGCCGCGCAGCTGCTCCCGGCTGGTTACCAGGGCCAGGCAACCGGGACCACCCGGCAGCAGCGGGCGCACCTGATCCGGCCGCTGGGCGTTGTCCAGCACCACGAGGATCCGGCGGGCGGCGGTCACGCTGCGGTAGAGCCCCACCGCCTCGTCCAGCTCGGTGGGGACCTCCTCCGGCGGCACACCCAACGCCTGGAGGAAGTGGGCGAGCGCCGCCATCGGCGTCACCGGCGGCAGCGGCGAGCTGCCGCGCAGGTCCAGGTAGAGCAGGCCGTCGGGGAACCGGTCGCGGACGGAGTGGCCCCAGCGGACGGCGAGGGCGGTCTTGCCGACCCCGGCCAGGCCCGCGATCACCACCGGCGGGGTGGGCCGCTGACGCGCGAGGGAGTCGAGTCGCGCCAGCACCTCCCGGCGACCGGCGAAGTCGGCCACCGCGGCGGGCAGCTGCGCCGGGATCACCGACCGGACGGCGGGCGCGGCGAGGGCCCGGTCGTCGGAGAGCACGGCGCGCTCCAGACCCCGCAGCTCGGGGCCGGGCTCGAGGCCGGTCTCGGTGACGAGCACGTCCCGCACCCGCCGGTATGCATCGAGCGCCTCCGCCCGACGACCGCACCGGTACAGCGCGGTCATCAGGTGTCGACCCAGCCGTTCGCGCAGCGGATTGTCCCTGACCAGCGCGGACAGCTCGTCGACGATCTCCGCGTGCTGGCCCAGTTCGAGCTGGGCGCCGAACCGTTCCTCGTAGGCCGCGAGGCGGAGCTGCTCGGCCCGGCAGGCCTCGGCCGTCACGGTGGGCGTGGCCGGGACGTCGGCGAACGCCGGCCCGCGCCACAGCGCCAGACCACCGGTCAGCTGCCGTGCCGCGCCGGCCATCCGGCCCTCGGCGGCGTACCGCTTGCCGGTGCGCACCATCCGCTCGAAGACCTGGAGGTCGACCGTGTCCTCGCCGGCCACCAGCTGGTAGCCGGCCGGGTGGCCGACCACGTCCCCGGCGTCGCCGGCCCGCAGCAACCGCCGCACCCGCATGATGTAGCCGTTCACGGCGGTGGTCGCGGTCCGGGTGGGTCGCTCGCCCCAGATCTCGTGGACCAGCCGATCCCGGGTGACCGGGTGACCGGCCTCCGCGAGCAGCACCGCCAGCACGATCCGATGGTGCGGCGCAGCGATCGACACCCCACGCCGTTCCGGTCGAGCAGACAGGATCTGATCGACGACGCCGGCTGGAAGACCACGGTCGGGCAGTGGACGGCCCAGATGAACGAGGCCATCCAGGAGGGGCTGCCGGCCCACCAGAGGGTGCGGTTCGCGCCACCGCCGGCGCTCGCACTTAACAACATCCAGGACACCGGGCTCGGCGGCTGCCCCCACCCCAACTCCACCGGGCACGACGCGCTGGCCCGGACGCTGAACGGGGTGTTCAACTGAGCTGAGGGCCGCGGCCCCCCGTCAATGCCGGCGGGGGGCCGCGGTGCGCCGTACGGCCGGTGTCGCCGTCGCCCGTCGGTCGGGCCACCTTGTAGCATGCGCCCGGACGACGGGCGGCGCTCGCAGCGCGCCGCTGGTACGGCCCGGCGGGCGGCACCGCCGGTTCGGACGGTCGCGGCGCTGGTCCGGCCGGGATCGCGGATGAGAGGAACCTGCGCGGCGTGTTCCAGGAATCGAACCGGTCCGGGCCGGCCGGCGGAGCGCCGAGCGGTGGGCCGGAGGCGTCGGACGCCGAGCTGGCCAGGGCCGTGCGGCGGATCGCCGTGCTGCGCACCGGGTTCTACGTCGTGGTCCTGCTGGTCGCGCTCGGCGGCCAGGTCACCGGCGCGATGGAACGGCTGCGGATGCCGTGGTACGTCGCGCTTCCCGCCGTCGGGGCGCTGGAGCTGGGCGGCGTCGTGGTGCTGGCCAACGCCGACGTACGACGGCGGCTCGGCGAGCGGGCGGGGCTGTCCCGCGTGCTCTCGGCCGCCATCGCCGCGGCGGCGGTCGCGTTCAACTGGCTCGCCCACGGCAACCACCTGGAGGGTGGCTTCTACGCCGGCATGTCGCTGCTCGGCTACCTGGTGTGGCTGATGAACACCGAGAACCAGCGGCGGGACCGGCTGCGCGCCCGCCGGCAACTGCCGCCCACCACGCCCGCGTACGAGCCGGTCGGGCACTGGTTGCGCCACCCGTGGCTGACCCGCCGCGCCCGCTCGTTGGCCAAGGCGCACCCCGACCTCGGGTTGTACGGCTCGCTCGACGCGGCCCGCGAGCAGATCCGCGCGGAGCGGCGGCAGGCCGCGCTCCGCAAGGTGCTGCACCGCAAGATCACCCGCGCCCTGGACGCCACCACGGCGGACATCGCCGTGGCCGTCTACGACCTGGACGAGATCGCCAGGCGGCTCGCCGAGCAGGCGGACTACGAGGGTCTCACCGCCCTGATCGCCGCCGATCTCGCGCCGGCCCGGGTGCTGGCCGGTAACGTGCCGGCCGGTCGGCGCGGTCGGTGGCGCCGGCCGGGTCGACCCGACCCCGCCGCGCTCGCCGAGGCCGTCCGGTTGCTGCCGGACGTCCGGCAGTTGCCGACCGTGGCGGCACCGGACCCGGCCTCCTCGTCCGCCCCGGTGGCCGGCGACCCCGCCCCGGTGGTTCGGGCGTCCGTGACTGACGACTCCGCCGTCGAGCCGACGCCCGCGCCGGCAGCGCCCGCCGGGACGGCGCCCGCCGTCGACGTGCACCCGGAGCGCGCCGAGCCCGCCGCGCAGCCGGCCAGCTCGACGGCGACGCGGGAGGCACCGGCCAGCCGGACGGCGACGCGAGAAGCGCCGGCCACCCCGGCGGCGGCGCGGGAGGCGCGTGAGGCCTCGTCGTCCGCCGAGCAGCCGCAGCCTCCGCGCGCCTCCGACTGGGCCGCGTTGCACGCCGAGCTCGCCCCGCTCCTGCCGCCCGCCGCACCGCGTCGCGCGGCGCGGGGCGCCGCCGACCGGACGACCACCGGCCGCCCCACCCCGCCGTCCGGCGCCGCGGCTGAGCCGTCCGCCGTCCGCCCGGCCGCCCCGTCCACCACCGACCGGCCGGCCGCCCCGTCCACCCCTGCGGTGGAGCTGTCCGCCGGCCGCCCGGTCGCCTCGTCCACCGATGTGGTGGAGCCGGCCGAGGCCGCGCCGTCGGCACCCACCCGCACCGCGGCGGCGCCGGCCCGACGGGCCACCGGGCGGGCCCGGGTCGTCGGGTCGGCGGTGGATCCGGAGGGCATCGGGGGAGCGACCCGAGAGCTTCCCCTGGTGCCGGGCCGGGACCTGCCGGACCTGGTGGACGCCGCGGCGAGCCGTACCACCGCGCCGGGGGCCATCCGCGACGCGGCGGACGGGCCGGGTGAGCAGCGGCCGGCGCCCAGGCCGCGGCAGCGCCCGCGGGACGAGGCGGTCCCGCGGTAGGGCCGACCTCGGGAGCGCCCGGCGGCGGTAATTATCGACGGGTGTGACTTGCGGCATAGTCGGCCGTGACCATCCAACCGGGTGATTACCGGCAAGTGGTCCCTTGTGGTCGGAGTCGGGTCCCAAATTGAGTGGTACAACTTCCGGACCAACCCGCGGGCGGACGTGCGGGTGCTGATCCGGATCGACGAGTCGACCTACAACCCGGTCGGGTACACCGGCGGGTCGATGGGCGAGGACCACCCGATGGCCTGGTGCCACCGCTACGACGGCGGCCGGGCGGTCTACACGGCGCTGGGCACACCGACGCGTCGTACACCGAGCCGTTGTTCCTGAAGCACCTGCTCGGCGGCATCCGGATGGCGGCCGGCGCGGCGAAGTTCAACTGCGGCGGCGAGCAGCGCTGATCCCAGGCGGTGGCCGGGGCGTCCACGTGGGCGCCCCGGCCACCGTCGGGCGGAAACGCCGGCGAACCGCCGGGTGCCGGTGACCGGTACGGACGCCGAAGCGCGATGATGGGCGGGTGAAGATCCTGTCCATCCAGTCATCGGTCGCGTACGGCCACGTCGGCAACTCCGCTGCGGTGTTCCCTCTGCAGCGGCTCGGGCACGAGGTCTGGCCGGTGCTGACCGTGCACTTCTCCAACCACACGGGCTACGGCGCGTGGCGCGGGCCGCTGCTGGCGCCGGCCGACGTGGCCGAGGTGATCGCCGGCATCGGCGACCGCGGGGTGCTCGGTGACGCCGACGCGGTGCTCTCGGGTTACCAGGGCGACCCGGCGATGGGCGCGGTGATCCTCGACGCGGTGACGCAGGTCAAGGCTGCCAACCCGGACGCGGTGTACTGCTGCGACCCGGTGATGGGCGATGCCGGCCGCGGGATGTTCGTCCGCCCCGGCATCCCGGAGTACCTGCGCGACGTGGTCGTCCCGCGCGCCGACATCATCACCCCGAACCACTTCGAGCTGGATTTCCTCGCCGGCCGCGGCACGACCTCGCTGGCCGAGGTGCTGGCCGCGGTCGACGTGGTACGTGCCACCGGGCCGCGGCACGTGCTGGTCACCAGCGTGCTGCACGGCGACCTGCCCGACGGCTCGCTGGAGGTGGTGGCCGTCTCGGACGAGGGCGCCTGGGCGGTGACCACGCCGCTGCTGCCGATCAGCCCGAACGGCGGCGGCGACGTGACCGCGGCGCTGTACCTGGCGCACCTGCGCACCACCGGCTCCCCGGCGACGGCGCTGGAACGCACCATCGGCTCCGTCTTCGCCGTGCTGGAGGCCACCCTGGCCGCCGGCACCCGGGAACTGCAGCTGGTCGCCGCGCAGGACGCGATCGCCCGACCGCCGGCCACCTTCACCGCCCGCCGGCTGCGCTGACGGGGCCCCGGGCCGGCCGGGACGGCCGGCCCGGATGCTCCGCGTTCTACTGCTCCAGCGTCGGGTAGTCGATGTAGCCGCGCGGGCCCGGGGTGTAGAAGGTGCTCGGGTCGGGCTCGTTGAGCGGCGCGCCGATCTCCCAGCGACGGGGCAGGTCGGGGTTGGCCAGGAAGTTCCGGCCGACCGCCACGAGGTCGCCGAGGCCGCCGTCGAGGATCCGCTCGGCGTCCGGCCGGTTGGTCACCGAGCTGAAGCCGTCGTTGGCGATGAACGGGCCGCCGAACCGGCGCCGCAGGTCGACGATGAGCGGGCTCGCCGGGTCGGCCAGCGCGTGCAGGTAGGCCATCCCGAGCGGGGCGATCGCGTCGACCAGGGCGCCGTAGGTGGCGGCCACGTCGGCGGCGTCCTCCTCGAGCACGCCCTGGATGTTGTGCGCGGGCGAGATCCGGATGCCGACCTTGTCCGCGCCGATGGCGTCCGCCACCGCGCGGGTCACCTCGATCACCAGCCGGGCCCGGGCCTCCGGCGATCCGCCGTACCCGTCGGTGCGGGTGTTGCTCGACGGCGCCAGGAACTGGTGCAGCAGGTAGCCGTTGGCGGCGTGCAGCTCGACCCCGTCCAGCCCCGCCTCGACGGCGTTACGCGCGGCCTGGACGAACTCCTCGACGATGCCGGGCAGCTCGTCGGTGGAGAGCTCGCGCGGCACCGGGTACGGCCGCATGCCGTTCGGGGTGAAGATCTCCCCGGGCGCGGCGATGGCGCTGGGCGCGACGGACTCCAGCCCGTCCTTGTTGTCCGGGTGACCGATCCGGCCCACGTGCATCAGCTGCATGAAGATCTTTCCGCCGCCCGCGTGCACCGCGTCGGCGACGGCCCGCCAGCCCTCGATCTGCTCGGCGGAGTGGATGCCGGGAGTGTTGGCGTAGCCCTGGCCCACCGCGCTCGGCTGGGTGCCCTCGGTCACGATCAGGCCGGCCGAGGCGCGCTGGCCGTAGTAGGTCGCCGAGATGTCCTGCGGCACCTGGCCCGCGCCGGCGCGGTTGCGGGTCAGCGGCGCCATCACGATCCGGTTGGCCAGCTCCAGCTTGCCCACCGTCACCGGGCTGAACAGCGTTGTCATCGTCTCTCCGCTTCGTCGATCGGACGGACGTCTCGGATGCGGCGGCGTCCAGCCTCTGATCAACCCGGCTCGGCGGCGGGCGATTCCCCCGGCGCCGACGGACGTGGCGTACGTCTCCCCGACGCGCCGCCCCGGGTTGCCGACGCCGGGCCGGGGGAGTAGGCAGGAGTTTCACCTTCGTCGATCCAAGGGAGACGACGTGAGACTACGGGTCCTCGCCACCGCGACCATCGCCCTGACCACCCTGCTGTCCGCGCCCGCCGTCCCGGCCCGCGCCGCGCCGGCCGAGCCGGCGAAACAACCCACCGCCACCGGGTACGGCGGTGCCGTGTCCACGGTGGACGTCACCGCCACCGCGGTGGGGCTGGACGTGCTGCGGCACGGCGGCAACGCGGTCGACGCGGCCGTCGCCGCGGCGGCGACACTCGGCGTCACCGAACCCTTCTCGGCCGGCATCGGCGGTGGCGGGTTCCTGGTCTACTACGACGCGCGCACCGGGCGGGTGCACACCGTCGACGGCCGCGAGGCGGCACCGGCGTCGATGACCGCGACCAGCTTCGTCGACCCGACCACCGGGCAGCCCTACCCGTTCGACGCGGCCCGGATCAGCGGGCTCTCCGTCGGCGTCCCGGGCACGCTACGCACCTGGCAGGACGCGCTGGACCGGTGGGGCAGCCGGCCCCTGGGGCAGCTGCTGCGGCCGGCCGCGCGGATCGCCGAGGACGGCTTCGTGGTGGACGCCACCTTCGCCGACCAGGTCACCGCGAATCAGGCCGCGTTCGGGCAGTTCCGCTCCACCGGCGCGCTGTACCTGCCCGGCGGCCGGCCGCCGGCGGTGGGCAGCACCTTCCGCAACCCCGACCTCGCCGAGACCTACCGGCTGATCGCCCGGCGCGGCACCGACGTGTTCTACCGGGGCGAGGTCGGCCGGGACGTGGTCGACACCGTGCGGCGCCCACCGGTCGCGACGCCACCGGCCGGCTCGTGGCCGTACCCGATCAGGCCGGCCGGGATGACCGCGGCCGACCTCGCCGGGTACCGCACCCGCTTCCCCGCCCCGACCCGGTCGGACTACCGCGGCCTCGACGTGTACGGCATGACCACCCCGTCGAGCGGGGGCACCGCGGTCGGTGAGGCGCTCGACATCCTGGAACGGTTCGACCTGCGCGGGATGAGCCCGGCCCAGGCGATGCACCACTACCTGGAGGCCAGCGCGTTGGCGTTCGCCGACCGCAACCGGTACGTCGGCGACGGCACCCCCCGCGGCGTGCTCCGCGAGCTGCTCAGTGACGCGTACGCGAAGGAGCGGGCGTGCCTGATCGACCCGGCGGCGGCGCTGCCCAAGCCGGTCGCGCCGGGCGTCCCGGACGGCGCGTACGGCGGTTGCCCGGTGGCGCCGGCCGCCGACGTCCGGGACGACCGGACCGGCACCACCAACCTGACCGTGGCCGACCGGTGGGGCAACGTCGTCGAGTACACGCTGACCATCGAGGCGACCGGCGGCAACGGGATGGTCGTGCCCGGCCGCGGCTTCCTGCTCAACAACGAGCTGACCGACTTCAACTTCGCGCCCACCCAGGGCGCCGCGCCGGATCCGAACCTGCCGGCGCCGGGCAAGCGCCCGCGCAGTTCCATCGCGCCCACCATCGTGCTGGCCGGCGGCCGGCCGTTGCTGGCCGTCGGCTCACCGGGCGGCGCGACCATCATCACCACCGTCCTGCAGACGCTGGTGAACCGGATCGACCTCGGCATGTCCCTGCCGCAGGCGCTGGCGGCGCCGCGGGCGTCGCAGCGCAACGGCGCGACCACCCAGGCCGAGCCGGCGTTCGTCGCCGAGTACGCCGGCGGCCTCCCGCCGGGCCACACCTTCTCCGCCACCGCGGAGATCGGCGCCGCGACCGGGATCGAGTTCCTCCCGGACGGCCGGCTGCTGGCCGCGGCCGAGCCGGTGCGCCGCGGCGGCGGCGCGGCGGCCGTGGTCGGCCACCGGGGGCGCCACTGACGGTACGCGGACGTGGCGGCCCGGGTTCGTCCCGCGCCGCCACGCCGCGTCACCGCCCTCAGCGCAGCCCGGCGAAGAGGTCGTCCTCGGGCACCGGGGCACCGGTGGTGTCGCGCACCCGGACGAAGGTCTCCATGCCCATCAGCTCGGTGAACCGCTCCCGGCCCAGCTGCAGGAAGAAGATGTTCTCGGTCTGGCTGGCGTGGGTGGCCAGCGCGTCGAACTTCTGCTCGCCGTAGCCGGTGGTGTCCACCCAGGTGGTGATCTCGTCGTCCGGGAGGCCGAGCGGCGGGCCGGCCTCGTCCGGCTCGGTCCAGTCCACGCCGGCCTCCCGCAGCACCTCGCCGAACCGCTCGAACGCGGTGCGCGGCACGGTCGTCCAGTAGACCTTGGCCGGGACGTCGGTCGACGCGACGGCGGCCATGGTGATCCGGTGCGCCTGGATGTGGTCCGGGTGGCCGTAGAAGCCGTTCTCGTCGTAGGTGACCACCACGTCCGGCCGGTACCGCCGGATCAGCTCCGCCAGCCGCTCCGCGGCCTCCGCCACCGGGGTGGTCCAGAACGCGCCGGGCTGGTCGTTGGTCGCCCAGCCCATCATCCCGGAGTCGGCGTAGCCGAGCGTCTCCAGGTGGCTCACCTTCAGCACCGCGCAGCTCGCCTCCAGCTCCCGCTCGCGCATCGCCACCACGGCGGCCGGGTCGTGCCCGGGGTCGCCCGGCTTGACCCCGCCGGGGCCGTCGCCGCACCGCCCGTCCGTGCAGGTCACCAGCACCGTCGTGACGCCCTCGGCGGCGTACCGGGCGAGCACGCCACCGGTGCTGGTGGCCTCGTCGTCGGGGTGGGCGTGTACCGCCATCAAGGTGAGAGATCGCTCAGCCATGCCCTCACCCTACGAGGGCGTCGGTCGCCGCGCGTCCCGGTCTGGTCCTGCCCTGACGCCCCTCATTCACGGAAAGAGTGGCCATTCCCCGGGGAATGGCCACTCTTTCCGTGAAACCGCGTGGAAGGATCAGGGGTCAGTAGCGCAGGGTGCGGAGGTAGCGGTAGCCGATTTCGGCGGTGCGGCGCGGCGTGACGTCGGGGGTGTCGTTCTCGACGATGTACTCCAGCACCCGGTGGGCCCGGAAGATCCGCCGGAAGTCGATCATGCCGGTGCCCAGGTCGGCCATGTCGCCGTCGGCGGCGTGCCGGTCCTTGACGTGGTACTGCAGCACCCGCTGCCGCGCGCGGCGGATGACGTCGATCGCGAAGCCTTCCGGGTCGGCCACCCCGTCGCCGGAGTTGATGCCGCCGGTGACCACCCAGTAGAGGTCGACCTCCAGGTGCACCAGCTTCGGGTCGAGCTCCGCGGTGAGCACGTCCCACGGCCGCTTGCCGCCACCCAGATCGATGGTGAACTCGTGGGCGTGGTTGTGGTAGCCGTACCGCAGACCCGCCCGGCGGGCCGCGGCGGCCTCCGTGTTCATCTGCTCCGCCCAGCGCTTCCAGTCGTCGGTCTTCTCGGAGTACAGGTACGGCACCACCATGAACGACTGGCCCAGGATCCGGGCGTTGCGGATCTTCTCCGCCAGCGCGGCGGGGGTCTCGCTGATCCCGTCGTGGCTGGAGGTGGCCTTGATGCCGATGTCGTCGAAGAACCGGCGCAGCTGCTCGGCCGTACGCCCGAAGTAGCCGAGCGCCAGCTCAACCCGCGGGTAGCCGATCCGGGCGAGCTGCCGCAGCGTCTCGTCGTAGCCCGGCTGGCCGGACAGCGCGTCCCGCATGGTCCACAGCTGCATGCTGATCAGGCCCGGGGGAACGTGCCGGTGGCCGGGGTGCCGGTCGTGCGTGTCCTGCTTGTCGTGGGCGGCCGCACCGGTGCTGCCGAGGCCCGCGGCGAGCCCGACGCCGGCGACCGCCGCGGCCGAGCCGCGCAGCAGGCTCCGGCGATCCACCAGGGACCGGCGCAGCGCTGCCTCTCCGTCAAATCCGTAACACATGCTTACTCCCTGTCGGACGTCACGCGGTGGGGACCAGGACGACCTGGTCGCTGCCGCTGAGCGCGGGCAGGCCATCGCCGCCCGGGTCGGTGTAGGAGGCGACGAACACGCCGCTGAGGTTGTCGGTGCCCGGGTCGTGGCCGCCCGGCACGGTGGTCTGGATGGTGCCGCTGCAACCGCTGGCCGTGGTCTGCGGGTGCCCGTGGGTGTCGTGGCCCAGGATGTAGGTCACGGTGACCTTCGAGCAGTCCACCGGCTGGTCGTCGGTGACCTTGACCTCGAACTGCACGGTGTCGCCGAAGTGGAAGGTCTGGCCGTCGACCGGCTTGATCAGCTCGACCACCGGCGCCACGTTGCCGACCACGATCCGCACCGAGGCGGAGGCGGAGCGGCCCTTGCGGTCAGTGACCTTCAGGGTGGCGTCGTACGAGCCGTTCTCCCGGTAGGTGAACGTCGGGTTCACCGCCCGCGAGTCGACCTTGTCGTCGTCGTCGAGGTACCACTCGTACTTCAGCTTGTCACCGTCCGGGTCGGTGGTGCCGGCGCTGGAGAACGTGACGGTCAGCGGCGCGGTGCCGTTGGTCGGGGTGGCCGCGACCTTCGGGGTGGGGCTGTGGTTGCCGGTCCAGCCGATGTAGTCGATCCGGGACAGCTGCGCCTCGGGGTTCTCGCTGAAGTAGCCGTCGCCGTACTCAAGCATGTAGAGGGCGCCGTCCGGGCCGAACTCCATGTCCATCGGGTTGTCGGTGGTGATCGACGGCAGCACCGGCTCGATGCCGGTGACCCGGCCGCGGCGGTCCTCCTTGAACGCCTTGATGTAGTCGCGGGTCCACTCGTAGAACAGCGGCTTGCCGTTGTAGTACGCCGGCCAGCCGACGGCGGTGGCGCCACGGGTGTCCCGCTTGTCGTACTGGTAGGCGGGGCCGGCCATCGGGCCGATGCCGCCGGTGCCCAGCTCGGGGAACTGCGCCGACTCGCCGTACGTGTACCAGACCTCCGGCTGCTGCACCGGGGGCAGCTCACGCCTGCCCGTGTTGTGCGGCGAGTCGTTGCGCGGCTTGGCGCAGTTGAACGGCGCGCCCGAGGTCTTGGTGGCGAAGTCGTAGTCGACGTACGGCAGAGCCGCGGTGGAGCAGTACGGCCAGCCGTAGTTGCCCGGCTTGCGGACGGCGGCCCACTTGCCGTGCCCGGCCGGCCCGCGCTTCGGGTCTGCGGTCCGCGCGTCCGGCGAGTAGTCGGCGAAGTACAGCTCGTCGGTCGCCCGGTTCAGCTCGATCCGGAACGGGTTGCGCACGCCCATCACGTAGATCTCGGGACGGGTGTTCGGCGTGCCCTGCCGGAACAGGTTGCCCTTCGGGATGCTGTACCCGCCGTTGTCACCCGGCTTGATTCGCAGGATCTTGCCGCGCAGGTCGTTGGTGTTGGCGGCGCTGCGCTGGGCGTCGAACGCGGGGTTGCGGTCGGGCCGCTCGTCGATCGGGGTGTACCCGTCGGAGGAGAACGGGTTGGTGTCGTCGCCGGTGGACAGGTACAGGTTGCCCTTGGAGTCGAAGACGATGTCGCCGCCGACGTGGCAGCAGATGCCCCGGTCGACCGGCACCTGGAGGATCTTCTGCTCGGTGGTCAGGTCGAGCTTGTCCTTGACCAGCCGGAACCGGGACAGCTGCAGCGCGCCCTTGAACTTGGCGAAGTCGGTCGCGGTGCCGGTCTCCGGCGCGTCGCCCTCGTTGACGCCGGGGGTGGTCGGGTCGTCGACCGGGGTGTTTCCGGGCGGCGAGTAGTACAGGTAGACCCAGTTGTTGCCGCGCTTGCCGAAGTTCGGGTCGATCGCGACGTTCTGCAGGCCCTCCTCGTCGTGCCGGTAGACGTCGAGGGTGGCGGCCACGGTGTTGCGACCGGTCTTCGGGTTGTGCAGCCAGACCTCACCCGCCCGGGTCACGTGCAGCACCCGGTTGTCGGGGAGCACGGCGAGGTCCATCGGCTCGCCCGGGTTGTCGTTGAGGGTCACCTTCTGGAAGTTCGTGTCCGCCGGGGCAGCGGCTGCGGCCGCCGGGGCGCCGGTGGCGCCGGGCGCGGCCGTCGCGACGGTGGGCGTGGCGACGAGTGCGGCGGTCGTCAGGACCGCCACGGCGAGCGCGGAACGTTGTCTCAACTGGCTCTCCTTCGCTGGGGCTGATCGGAGCTGCCATATGTCCTTTGTGGACAGTGGTCGTACCCGGGCAGGGTCGTAACGCCCGTCGTCGGGGTGCGCGGCGTCGACGTCGCGTACGCGCCGGGCGGCGGGCGATGGGTCGGAACGGGTGTTGGGGGTGGACGGTGGGCCGGGCGCGACCGGCAGCCTCAGGCCGATCTGGTGGGGCGCTGCGCGGATGCTGGCCAGATCTGGAAGCCGGGCCTGGCGGGCCGGGCGGCTACCTGGCAGTTCACCTCGTCGTAACGCCTTGTCACGCGGCCGACGCTAACAAAATAGATAAGGATGTGTCCATAGCTTTTGCCGAACTAAGCTCGACTTTTCGCTGGGTGAACGAAAGTTGGGTCTGGATTGGCGTAACTCCGGGACGCCGGGTCCCGGACGCGCCGCGCGCCCGGGACCCGGCCGCCCGTCACCGGCGGACGACGGTGAAGCCACCCGGCAGCACCACCGCGGTCACGGCCGCGCCGGGTACCCGCGTGCCGGCCCGCCGCACGCCGTCGGCGTCGTAGGTCTCGACCAGCGCGGGGCCGGGGCCGGGCAGGGTGACCGTGGCCGTTCTGGGCGTGCGGGCGGCGCTGCGCAGCAGCGCCGTGGTCATCCCGGCGCCGGCGATGACGTACCGGGAGACCAGCGGCTCCACCATGACCGCGTCCACCACGGCGGGGCCGCCGGTCGCGACGGCCGTCAGGACGGTGCCGCCGGCCGGCAGCTCCGCCGGGCCGCTCGGGGTCACCGGAAGCAGCGCGCCGGGCGCCGGAGAGGCGCCCTGGGCGCCGACCCGCCCGTGCCGGACCGTGCCCAGCGGGTGGTCGCGCCCGCCGGCCACGGTGGACCACCGGGTGACCGCCGGGCTGCCCGGCCGCAGCTCGACCACCGGGAGCACCAGCCGGGGCTGGTCCGCCGCCGGCAGCCGCCACCGGGCCGCCGCGCCCGCCGGCAGCAGCGCGTACCCGCCGCCGCTGAACTGCGATTCGCCGGTCCACGCCGAGTCGGGGGTGACCACGCTCGCGCCGCCGGTCAGCGTCGCCTGCTCGGCCTCCACCGTGCTGGTGCCGACCCGCTCGGTGATCCGGCCCTGGTGGGCCAGCGCGGCCACGTCCGGCCGGGCGTCCAGCGCCAGCATGCTGAGCAGGCCGTGGATGGTGGACTCCGCGCCGGCGTTGCGGTTGACCGTGCCGTCACCGGCGATGCCGTCCACGGTGCGCCCGGTCGCCGGGTCGTACCCCGGCACCCCGGCCGCGTTGGCGCCGAAGTACCAGGCGGCCACCAGCCCGGCGAGCTGCCGGAAACCGGTGCGCCCGGTGGCGTCGGCCACCGCGAGCAGCGACTGCAGCCGCGAGTCCACCCCGTAGGCGATCTGCGAGCGGTCCACCCGGGTCGGCAGCCGGCCGTTGTCCGGGCCGCCGGAGGTGAGCAGCCACGGCGTGAAGACCGCCGAGTCGGTCACCGCCGGCCGCAGCAGCCGCCGCTCGCCGAGCACCTGCCCGGCGCGGGCCAGCGCGGCGGGCATCTGCGAGCCCCAGGCGTGCCAGACCGACCGGGACAGCGCCCAGGGGCGCACCGCCCCGAACGGCCACTCGCGGGCGTCGCCGTCGGCCAGCGCGGCGATGCCCTCGGCGAACCGGCGCAGCGCCCGCCGCGCCCGGTCGCCGCCGCCGGCCCGCAGGTATGCGGCCAGCCCCAGCACCGCCTCCGCGGTGGCGTCCGCGCCGTCCGCGATCAGCCACGCGGGCGCCCGCTCACCGTCGACGACCAGCCGGTCGCCGTACCGGACGAGCACCTGGCGCTCCAGCGCACCGACCGCGAGGTCGAGCCGGTCGCGCAGGAACGCCGCGAACCCCGGGTCGGCGGTGCGCCAGGCCGCGTACCCCTCGCCCAGCGCCCACACCGTGCGGGCCAGCCAGTACGACGGGCCGCTGTCGGACGGGTCGGGCAGCTCCTTCGGCTCGGCGCTCGGGTTCAGGGTGCCGTCCGGCTGCATCCAGAGCACCACGTTGCCCGCGTTCGGCCCGGTGGCGGTCTGCAGCCAGGTCAGCCCGCGCAGCAGGGCGTACGAGGCGTCCCGGCTGGTGGTGGCGCCGGTCTGCCGCCAGTGCCGCAGGTAGACCACGGCGGCCCGGGCGATGTCGTCGGCGTTGTAGGCGCCCTGCCCCCAGGTGTCGGTCTCCGGGTGGTACGTCCCGCCGCCCACCCGGCGGAAGGTGCCGTCCGGGTTCGGCTCGGCGTACGTCCACAGCACCCCGATCGTCGGCTCGGCGGCGAGCCGGTAGGTGGTGTGCCCGGCCTGCGCCGGCGGGGTGACCCGGTCGCGCAGGAAGTCCAGGTGGGACAGGTTGGTCAGCGGGCCGGTGGGGGTGGTGGTGGCGGGCGCGGCGCCGGCCGCGGCCGGCGCGAGCAGGGGAGTGGTCAGGGCGAGGCTGCTGCCCAGCAGGAGCGTTCGGCGTTGCATGGCGGTCTCCTCGGTCGGGACGGGTGACGGGAGTGCGCGGGCCGGTGGCGCGGGGCGGGACGGTGGACGGGTCAGGGGACGCGGTCGAGCCGGGCGACGCCGATCCTGCTGTCCGCCATCCCGTAGAAGACGAAGCGCACGCCGTCGACCTGCTCGACGGCGGTGGGGAAGACGACGTTGGGCACCACGCCGGCCCGCTCGTCGTCGGTGGCCGGGGCGAGGATCGGCTCGGCGGTGCGGGCCAGCACCCGGGCCGGGTCGGCCGGGTCCAGCAGCATCGCCCCGGCGGCGTACTCCACCCGCTGGGCGGCCGGGTCCCAGCCGGGCGGGGCGTAACCGGTCACCCCGTGGTGGATGAGCAGCCAGCCCTCCGGCACCCGTAGCGGCGGCGGCCCGGCCCCGATCTTCAACTCCTCGAACGGGAACGCGGAGAGCGCCACGCGGCGGTGGTGCCGGGGGCGAGCGAGCGCGCCGACGTCCGCGCGCGCCTCGTCCACCGGCACGTACGAGATCCAGATGCCCGGCCGCGGGTCGGTGGTGCCGGCCGGCAGGTGCACCCCCTCACCCGGCCGGAACCAGCCCAGGTCCCACATCGGCCGGTGCAGCATGGCGTAGCAGGGGCGGCCGTCCGGGCCGGGCACCGGCTCGGGGAAGAACACCGCGTCCTTGTTGGGGAACAGGTTGAGGTCGGTGTCCAGGTCGGGTTGGTAGCCGAACTGCACCGGCCCGAGCCGCCGCCAGGCCACCAGGTCGGTGGAGGTGGCCAGGGCCAGCCGCGGGCCGAGCGGCCCGTACGCGACGTAGGTCATCAGGTGCCGGCCCAGGTCGGGCAGCCAGGTGGTCCGCGGGTCCTCCACCCCGGCGTTGTGCAGGCCGCGTTCCCAGCCCTCGTCCGGGGCGAGCACCACGCCGCGCCGGCGCACCCCGACCGGCACCCCGTCGCGCAGCTCCACCTCGGCGAGCCCGACGCGGGAGACGTTGCCATCGGCGACCAGCCGGGGCAGCAGGTGCAGCCGGCCGTCCGGGGTGTGCCCGCTCGCCGGGTTGAGCACCCCGCCGGCCTCGAACGGCTCGCCCGGGTCGGGCTTCATCAGCACGCCCAGCCGGGTCAGCGTGTAGGGGACGGTGGTCGGATCGGATCGCATGGTCAGCCCTTCACCCCGGAACCGAGGTCGGTGGAGACGAAGTGTCGTTGGAAGGCCACGAACAGGCCCACGGCCGGTGCGGCCAGCACGCAGGCCCCGGCCAGCACGGCGCCGTACGGGTTGGCGGCCCGGGCCGCCACGTTGCTGATGTAGTTGGCCAGGGAGACCGCCAGCGGCTGCATGTCCGCCTGCTTGGTGATCAGGAACGGCCAGAGGAACTCGTTCCACGGCCCGATGAAGGTGAGCAGCACCGCGGTCAGCAGCGCCGGACGGACCAGCGGCAGGGCGACCGACCAGAGCAGCCGCAGCTCCCCGGCGCCGTCGATCCGGGCGGCGGCGAACAGCTCGTCCGGCAGCTGCAGGAAGAACTGCCGGAAGACGAAGACCGCGGTGGTGTTGATCGCGAACGGCAGGATCATTCCGAGGTACGAGTCGGCCAGCCCGTACCCGCGCACGATCAGCACGTACAGCGGGATCAGCAGCAGCTGGAAGGGGATCACCTGGACCAGCAGCACCAGGGCGAACAGCGTGCCCCGGCCGCGGAACCGCAGCCGGGCCAGCGCGTAGCCGGCGAGCACCCCGAACACCACCGTGCCGAGGATGACCCCGCCGGTGAAGACCCCCGAGTTGATCAGCGAGCCGACCAGGTCGACCCGGGAGTTGATGTCCCGGTAGTTGCCCAGGGTCAGCCCGGAGGTGGGGAACGCCCCGGCCACCGAGGTGTCCGGCTCGGCCTGCAGGCTGCCGATCAGCATGTAGTAGAAGGGAAAGAGGAACAGCAGGGCCCCGGCGAACAGCGCCGCGTAGCGCAGCAGCCCCGGCCACCGGGCGGTGGAGGTCGGTGTCACGTCAGTCCCTCTCGATCAGCCGGCGGTTGACGAACGAGATGATCAGGACCCCGATCACCAGCAGCACGCCGATGGCGGCGGCCACGTCCGGCTGGCCCTGCTGGATGCCGCGCTGGTACATCACCAGCACCGGCGAGGCGGACGCGCCGTTCGGCCCGCCGCCGCCGGTGAGCAGGTACGGCTCGGTGAACAGGTTGGCTCCGGTGATGGTGGCCAGGATGACCACCAGGGCGGTCGCCGGGCGTACCGCCGGCACGGTCACCGACCGGAACCGGCGCCACCACCCCGCGCCGTCCACCGACGCCGACTCGTAGAGCTCCTTCGGCACGTTCTGCAGCGCGGCCAGGTAGAGCAGGATGAAGAAGCCGAGCTGCTTCCAGACCACGAAGATCGCGATGACCGGCATCGCCAGGCGCTCGTTCACCAGCCAGGACGGGTCCGGTGCGAGCGGGCCGAGCACCGAGTTGACCAGGCCGCCGGAGTTGAACAGGAACAGCCACACCCCGACCACCGCGACGCTGGCGGTCACGTACGGCACGTAGAACGCGACCCGCAGGAACGTCCGGGCGTGCGCCACCCGGTTCAGCGCGACCGCGAGCAGCAGCGCCAGCACGGTGGTCAGCGGCACGTTGATGACCAGGAAGACGCCGATGTTGCCGAACGACTGGCGGACCGCCGGGTCGGCCAGCACCGCCCGGTAGTTGGCCAGCCCGACGAACGGCCGGTCCACCACCGCGCCGGGCGCGGCGAAGAAGTAGTCGTGGAAGCTCATCCAGACCGCGAAGCCGAGCGGGTAGGCGAACACCACCGCGATGAACACGGCGTACGGCGCGGCCAGCACCATGCCCACCGGCTGGCGGCCGAGCACCGCCGCCAGCCGGCCACGGTTCGCCGGCCGCGGCCCGCCGGCCGTCCGGGTCGCTCCGGGGGTACGGGCCGCGGGCCCGGTGGCCGGCCCGGCCCCGGTGCGGGCGGTGGACATCAGGACCCGGCGGCGAGCTGGTCGACCTTCTGCGCCGCGGCGGAGAAGGCGTCCGGCACCGGCTTCTTACCGAAGATCACCGACTCGGTGTACGCGTCGCGGAACGCCTGCCAGACGGCCACCGAGTTGGGCACGTTGGGCACCTCGACGGTGCGCGCGGCCTGCCCGGCGAAGGCCTGGTAGGCCGGGTTCTTGGTGAAGTAGTCGGGGTAGGCGGCGGCCAGGTCGGCGCGCAGCGGCATCTGGCCGGTCTTGGCCAGCAGCTGGCCGTCCTGCTCCTTGCTGGTGGCGAACTTCATGACGTCCCAGGCGGTGCCGCGGTTCTTGCAGGCGGAGTACATGGCGACGTTCTTGGCGTCGCTGAAGGTGCGGATCTGCTCGGCCGGCTTGCCGGTGGAGGTCGGCACTGGCACCGCGCCCCACTTCACCTTGCTGCCGTAGACCGAGATCGCCCACGGGCCGACGATGGCCATCGC
Organism: Micromonospora sp. NPDC000089; assembly: GCF_042899365.1. Taxonomy (NCBI): domain Bacteria; kingdom Bacillati; phylum Actinomycetota; class Actinomycetes; order Micromonosporales; family Micromonosporaceae; genus Micromonospora; species Micromonospora sp. NPDC000089. The sequence continues at coordinate 383,917 of NZ_JBIAZT010000004.1, read as the reverse complement.
CGCCTTGCCGTCGCCGAACGAGTCGCCGTTGTACTTCTCCTTCGGGGCGAGGCCCTCGGCGTACAGGGTCTTCCAGAACTCGGCGACCCGCTGGCCCTCCGGCGAGTTGAACGTGGCCTTGTTCTTGTCGACCAGCTGCTTGCCGTCGGTCTCGGCCGCGAACAGCGGATAGAAGTCGAACCAGGACTGGAAGAACTCGCTGGTCGGCGCCGGGTAGATGGCGGCCTGGGCGGCGCCCGAGGACTTGATCTTCCGGGCCGCGGTGAGGAACTCGTCGTAGGTGGCCAGCGCGGGCCGCTCCGGATCCAGGCCCGCCTTGGCGAAGATCGCCTTGTTGTAGAAGATCATCACCGGGTTGGACTTCCAGGGCAGCTGGTAGAACTTGCCGTCCGGCGACTTGTACTGCTCGGCTGTCGCGCCGGTGCGCTCGGTGACGTAGCCGGCGCCGCCGTCGAAGGAGTCCAGGGCGACCAGGCCGCCCTGCTTCTGGAACTGCGGCACGGCCGCCGGCGCGGTGTTGAAGATCAGGCAGGGCGCGTTGCCGGCGGTGATGGCGGCCCCGATCACCTCCTCCGAGCTGGTGCCCGCCGGGATCTCCTGGGCGGTGACCTTCTGGTCGGCGTGCTGCGCGTTCCACGCCTCGACCATCGCCGTGCCCCAGGCCAGCTCCTCCTTGTTGTTGGACAGCCAGATGTCGATCGGGCCGCGGGCGGCGTTGGCCGCCTCCGCGTCACCGCCGCCTCCGCTGCCGTCACAGCCGGCGGCGAGGACGAGGGTGGTGGCCAGCAGCAGGGCCGGGAGGGTGCGTTTCATGGTCGCTCCGATCGGGACGGTGGTGGCGGGCGGCGCCGCCGGGCGGGTGGTGCGGGTGGTGGTGCGGTGGAGGCGCGGACGACGAGCGGCGCGGGTGGCGTGGGAACGTCGGCCACCGGCTCGCCGTCGATGAGCCGCAGCAGGGCGAGCGCGGCCGCCCGACCCCACTCGAAGGGATCGGTGCGCACGGTGGTCAGCGGCGGGCTGACGTAGCCGGCCAGCTCGGCGTCGTCGAAGCCGGTGACCGAGAGCTGTGCGGGCACGTCGAGGCCGCGCTCGCGGGCGACGGCCAGCCCGGCGATGGCCATCAGGTCGTTGGCGTACACGATCGCGGTCGGCCGTTCGGCCGCCTCGAGCAGCGCGCGGGTGGCCTGCGCGCCACCGGCCGCCGAGAAGTCCGACTCCACGCACCGGTCGGCGGGCAGGCCGGCGTCCGTCAGCGCCCGCTCCCAGGCCTGCCGCCGGGACCGGCCGTGCAGGTAGTGGTCGGGCCCGGCCACGTGGGCGATCCGGCGGTGGCCGAGCGCGGCCAGGTGGGCGACCGCCGCGGCGATGCCCGGCCGGTCGTCGATCAGCAGGGCCGGCCACCGGGTGGGCGTATCCGGCCGGGCGATCGTCACCGCCGGCAGCCCGAGCCCTTCCAGCAGGGCCAGCCGCGGATCGGCCACCCGCAGGTCGAGCAGGAACACCCCGTCGACCCGCCCGTCGGCGGCCAGCCGCCGGTAGCTGGTCTCCTCCGCCGACTCCGGCACCACCTGCAGGACGAGGGCCAGCCCCCGGTCGGTCAGCGTCCGCTCCACCCCGGCGATGAAGGCGGGATAGAACGGGTCCGCGCCGAGCAGCTCCGGCGGGCGGGCGATGACCAGACCGACGGCGAAGGCGCGGGAGGCGGACAGGGCGCGGGCCCGGTGGCTCGGCTCCCAGCCCAGCGCGCGGGCGGCGGTGAGGATGCGCTCCCGGGTCTCGTCGGCCACCCCGGGCCGGCCGTTGAGCGCGAACGACACCAGACCCTTCGAGACGCCGGCCGCGCGGGCGACGTCGCGGATCGTCGGTCGGGCCGGACGGCTCATCGGCACCTCCTCGGCAAGGTCGATCCATCGAGCGACATGGTCGCTAAACCGGTTTAAGTCAGGAGGCTAGACCCGTTCCCGGAGGCCCACAACTTGAGGACGACGATCGATGTCGGCGCTCCCCGGCCAGGTCACCGCCCCGCCGGCCGGGTACCGCCGGACGCTCGCGCCGCCGGGCCGTCCGGCCGACGACCCCGGGTTGTGCCGGCCGCGTACGCTGCCCGCGATGAGCGGCCCCGCCCGGATCCTGGTGTACGGCGTGTACGGCGCCGGCAAGTCCACCCTCGCCGCCGAGCTGGCGCGCCGGCTGCGGCTGCCCTGGCACCCGGTCGACGAGCTGCTCTGGGAGCGGGGCTGGGTCGAGGTGCCGGTGGCCCTGCAGCGCGGCCGGATCGAGGAGATCTGCCGCCGCGACCGGTGGATCCTCGACGGGGCGTACCACGGGTGGCGGGACGTGCCGCTGGCCCGCGCCGACCTGGTGCTCGGCCTGGACTACCCGCGCTGGCGGTCGTACGGCCGGCTGTGGCGTCGTACCCTGCGCCGGCTGGTGACCGGGGAGGAGATCTGCAACGGCAACCGGGAGACGCTGGGCAGCGTACTGTCCCGCGACTCGATCCTGCTCTGGCACGTGACCGCGTTCGGCCGGGCCCGCCGGCGGATGCGGGCCTGGCAGGCGGACCCGGCCGGGCCGCCGGTGCTGCTGTTCCGCACCCCGGCCGAGCTGGAGCGCTGGCTCGCCACGCTGCCCCCGGCCTGAGCGCCGCCCGAGGTCCGTCGGGCCGCGTCCGGGTGCGGGTCGGTGCGGCCCGGGACAGGATGGGGCCATGACCGATCCCGCTGTCACCCCCACCGCCGTCCGCCGCGTCGTCGTCACCGGGGCCACCGGCAAACTCGGCCGGGCCGTGGTGGCGCACCTGCGCGGCGTCGGCCTCGACGTGCTCGCGGTGGACCGGGCCGCCGGCGGTGACCCGCGCGACGTCGCCGGCGAGTTCCTGCAGGTCGACCTGACCGACTACGGGCAGGTGGTGGAGGCGTTCGGCGGCGGCGCCGACGAGCACGCCGGCGGGGTGGACGCCGTGGTGCACCTGGCCGCGGTGCCGGCGCCCGGGCTGATGCCGAACGCGGTCACCTTCGCCAACAACTCGGCGGCCACCTACAACGTCTTCGCCGCGGCCCGGGCGACCGGGACCAGGCGGGTGGTGTGGGCGTCCAGCGAGACCGTGCTCGGGCTGCCGTTCGACACCCCGCCGCCGTACGTGCCGGTCGACGAGGAGTACCCGCCGCTTCCCGAGTCGACGTACTCGCTGAACAAGGCGCTGGAGGAGGAGATGGCGCGGCACTTCTGCCGGTGGGACCCGGAGCTGGTGATGGTGGGCCTGCGGTTCTCCAACGTGATGGCGGTCGAGGACTACGCGGACTTCCCGTCCTTCGACGCCGACCCGCGCTCGCGGCACTGGAACCTGTGGGGCTACATCGACGCCCGTGACGGGGCGCAGGCGGTCGAGCGGGCGCTCGGGTACGACCGGCCCGGCGCCGAGGTCTTCATCATCGCCAACGCCGACACGGTGATGAGCCGCTCCAGCGCCGACCTGATGGCCGAGGTCTTCCCGGACGTGCCGGTGCGGCGCGAGCTCGGCGAGCACGAGACCCTGCTCGGCATCGACAAGGCGCGGCGGCTGCTGGGCTACCAGCCCCGGCACTCGTGGCGGGACCACGTCGACCCCACCGGCCGCTGACCAGCGGGGACGGGTAAATCGGCTGCCGGCCGACGAATGCCGCGCTACCGAGCGGCGGAGACTGACCTCCCGACGAGCCGCCCCGCGCGACCGCGGGGCGGCTCGGCCTGGCCGGCGACGATCCGGCGCCGCTAGGGGCGTTCCACCCGGACGGGGTCGCCGCGGACCAGCTCGTCGTGGATCCGCCGGCGGTTGCCGCGCACCGCCCGATCCGCCGCCCGGTCCCCGTCGGCCAGCCGTCGTCGGATCAGCTCCAGCGCGATCCGCCGGTTCTGGCTGAACTGCCGCTCGGTGTCGACCACCACGACCGTCCCGCTCGGCCGATGGGTGGCCCGCACCGCCGTGCTGGCCTTGTTCCGGTGCTGGCCGCCGGGGCCGCCGGTACGGCAGCCGACCATTTCGACGTCCGCCTCCGCGAAGGACGTACGCGGGGTGTCGACCGCGCACCGCCGCGCGACGACGTACCAGTTCTTCCGGCCGGCGTCGGCGCGGTAGGGGCTGGGCGCCTGCCAGCACAGCGTGCCCGTCCACGAGTCGGCGAACGCCTCGGCGCCGACGCCGGCCACGGCTAGCAGCACCGACCGGTGGGTGCCCGGGCGGTCGCCGGGAACCGCCTCGACCCGTCGGACGGTCACGTTCCGCGTGGTGGCGTCGCGCTCCAGCCGCTGGACCAGTCGGGCCACCGCCCAGCAGCACTCCTGCGGGCCCCGCCCGGCCGACAGCAGCAGGTGGAGCGTCACGACCGGCCTCCGGGCCGGCGGCCACCCGGCGCCCGGTCCGCGGTCTTGTAGGTGACCAGCGGGACGGTGCTGGCGACCGCGGTGGCCAGGCCGTGCGTGACCAGATCGGCGATCACCTGGTCGATCCGCTTGTACGCCGTCGGCGCCTCTTCGAACAGCAGCTGCCGGTCGCCGCACACCACCACCGATCCGAGCGGGGTGCGCCGCAGCTGTTCGACGGTGTGCTTGGCCCGACCCCGGCGCAGCGCGTCGGCGCGGGACATCTTGCGGCCGGCGCCGTGCGCCACCGAGTGGTTGGCCGCCGGCCCGGCGTGCCCGGCCACCAGGTACGAGCGCGTGCCGCGGGTGCCGGCGACCAGGACGTCCCGGCCGTCGCCCGGCGCCGCGCCCTTGCGGTGCAGGTACGCCCCGTCTCGGCGCTCCACCAGGTTGTGGCTCAGGTCGACCACCGGCTCGGTGGGGCGGGCGCCGATGGCGTACGCCACCCGGGCGGCCAGCAACCGGCGGTTCGCCGCCGCCCAGCCCAGCGCGAGGTCGTGCCGGGCCAGGTAGTCGGCGGGGTCGACGGCCGGGCCGGCGCCGTGCCGCTCGGTGTGCGTGCGCAGGATCCGCTCGCCCAGGCCGCGGGAGCCACTGTGCACGATGAGCACGAGGTCGCCGGCGGTCAGGTCGAGCCGGACCGCGTGCGCAGGGTCCAGGACGTCGTCGATCCGGGCCAGCTCGACGAAGTGGTTGCCCCGGCCCACCGTGCCGAGGCCGTCGAGGTCGTCGCCCAGGGCGCCGGTGTCGACCACCGCCCAGGCCGGGTCGTCGGGCTCTGGGGTGCGGTCCAGGTCGGGGAACCGGCCGGCGAGCCGCTCCGGTACGGCCCGTTTCAGGTCGACCGGGAAGACCGCGATGCCGCAGCCGATATCGGACCCGACCAGGTGCGGGTAGAGCACGGTGGACGACATGGCCGCCCCGATCGGGGCGCCCTTGCCGGGGTGCAGGTCGGGCATGCCGGCGACGTGGACCATGCCGTCGAGGGCGGCCACCTGGTGGCACTGGTCGACGGCGTCGGACTCGATCCAGCTGCCGGGCGAGGCGAAGACGGTGACGGTGGCGGGGACGGACGGGGACGGGGAGTGCTGGGGAGACAAGGACGCTCTCTTCCGCGACGGGACTGCGAACGGCGGGGACGGACAGCGCGACAGCCCCGCACGGGCGCGGCTCGGCGCGACCGGGGGCTGAGGCTCTACTCCGGGAGACTCCGTCAGAACGTCATGCGGTCCACGGTGGCGTGTCGCGCTGCGGCGGACAACCGGTTTTCCGCCGTCCGGACCGCCGTCCGGACCGCCGTCCGGACCGCCGTCCGGCCACACCGTCGTCGGTGCCGGGTGTGTCGGCGGCACCCGGCCTCCGGACGGAACCGGTTGCGGCGACGGTGGCCCGGCCCCGGGACGGGACCGGGCCACCGTGGCTCAACCGGCCGTGCAGGTGGGCGTGCCGGCCGGGCCGACACCGTTGCCCTGGAAGCCGAACTCGGTGCTGGCGCCCGCGCCGAGCTGGCGGTTGTAGTCGACGTTGCGCAGGTCCACCGTCCCGGTGCTGCCGCTGGGCTGGGCGGACCAGGTGTTGGTGATGGTCGCGCCGGCGGGCAGCGCGATCCGTACCGTCCAGCCGTTCACCGGCGCCGCGCCGGCGGTCACCCGGACGGTTGCGACGAAGCCGCCGGTCCAGGAGTTCAGCGACACGCTGGCGGTGCAGCCGGCACCCGAGGGCGGCGGCGTGCTGGGCGGGGGCGTGGTCGGCGGCGGCGTGGTGGGCGGGGGCGTGGTGGTCGGCGGGGTGCTGGGGCCGCCGGCGTTCAGCGCGTTCAGCACGGCGGTGTACGCCGGCTTCCTGTTGCCGCCCCCGTCGAACAGCAGCGGGTTGTCGCCGTTGCGCCAGGAGTCGCTGTCCCGGACCCCCCACACCGTGATGCCGGTGCAGCGGGAGACCGCCAGGCAGGCCCGGGTGACCGCGCCGTACATGTTCGCCTGGTTGCCGCCCTGGGTGATGTCCAGCTCGGTGATCTGCACGTCCACGCCCAGGTCGGCGAAGCGCTGCAGGTTGGCCTGGTAGTCGCCGGGCAGCGAGGTGCCCAGGTGGGACTGGAAGCCGACGCAGTCGATCGGCACGCCGCGGGCCTTGAAGTCCCGCACCATGGTGTAGACGCCGGTGGACTTCGCGTTGATCCCGTCGGTGTTGTAGTCGTTGTAGCAGAGCTTGGCGCCCGGGTCGGCGGCCCGCGCGGTGCGGAACGCCACCTCGATCCAGTCGTTGCCGGTGCGCTGCAGGTTGGAGTCGCGGCGACCCCCGCTGCCGCCGTCGGCGAAGGCCTCGTTCACCACGTCCCAGGCGTAGATCTTGCCCCGGTAGTGGGTGGCCACCTGGGTGACGTGGTTCATCGCGGCGGTTCGCAGCGCGCTGCCGGACAGGCTCTGCGCCCAGCCGGGCTGCTGCGCGTGCCACAGCAGCGTGTGGCCACGGACCTTCATGCCGTGCGCCTGGGCGTGCGCGACGATCTGGTCGCCGCCGGTGTAGGTGAACCGACCCTGGGACGGCTCGGTGGCGTCCCACTTCATCTCGTTCTCCGGGGTGATCGCGGTGAATTCCCGGTCGAGGATGCTGGTCAGCCCGCTGTCGCTGAGTTTGAAGGCGGGCACCGCGGCGCCGTAGTAGCGGCCCGTCTCGGCGGCCGAGGCGCCCAGGGTGGTGCCGGCGCTGGCGGTGGAGGTCATCGCCAGGGTGGCCGCGAACACCGCGGCGGTCGCCGCGACCGGGACCAGGACGTGTCGGCGTCCGATCCGTCTTCCCGGCGCCTGCGGCTGGGGGATGTGTTCCATCGTGTGCCTCTCGGTGTGGTGGGGTTCGGCGGGCGCGGGCGCCCGCCGGCTCGCTGTGTGGTGGCGCGGGCGGTGCCGGGGGATGCCGGTGCCCGCCCGGGTGGGTCCCGCGGAATGCCGGACGGTGGTGGGCACGCCGGTCGCGCACGCCGGCCGCCCGCGCACACGCGCGGGGATCGGGGGGTCTGACGGGTGGCTCGGACCGGTCACCGCCTCGAACCGGATCGCGGATCCGGCGCCCTTCGAGTGGCGGGTGACTCCGAACGGGAGGGCGTGGCCCTCGACTCCTGCCGGCGAAGATAGCAGGTTATCGATAAGATGCTCAAGGTTCACGCGGCGGAGCTGGGCGAACGTGGACCGCACCGGCCCGGTGGGCACCGGTTATCGCTAACAGGGGGGCGGGTCAGGGTCGGGGCACCCGGCAGTAGACGTCGCCGGCGTTGGCCTCGTCGGGCAGCGTCCGCAGCAGTCGGGCCAGCTCGGGCGCCGAGGTCCAGCGCGGCAGCGCCAGCACCAGGTCGTCGCCGTACCCGATGTTGAACTCGGTCAGCCCGAGCGCCCGGGCCCGGTCCAGGCAGCGCAGGGCGGCGCCGCGCTCGATCGTGGTGAACTCGAAGGAGAGCGCGGCGGGCGGCCGGCTCAGCCCGGTCAGCACCGCCTCCTCGTAGCCCTCCACATCGATCTTGATGAAGCGGGGCGTGCCGTACCGGTCGATCAGCGCGTCGAGCCGGGTGGCCGCCACCTCGACCGCCGCGTCCCACACCTCGTCCGCCCAGCCCGGGGCGCCGTGGGCGGCCCGCAGGAAGTGGCCGGACGCGGTCGACACGGTCGGGTTGCGGGAGTTGACGTGCAGCCGCAGGTGCCCGTCGACCGCCCCGCAGGCCGCCGCCACCAGGGTCACGCCGCCGTCGTCCCCGTACAGCGCGTCCAGCGCGCGGAGGCAGAGTGGCTGCGGCTCCACCGCGACCACCCGGGCGCCCAGCCGGCGGAAGCAGCCGATCCGGTCCCCGACGTGCGACCCGACGTCGAACACCAGGTCGCCCGGCCGGACGAACGGCGTGTAGTGCGCGTCCAGGGCGGCCTCGCGGGTCGGGTCGCCGTGGTAGACCGCCAGCGAGCGGCGCAGCGCCGCCATCGTCGGGTCGGCCCGCAACGCCGCCAGTCGCTCGGCCGGGCCGGCGGTCGTGGCCCGAGCGGCGGAGGCCTCGAGGTGATCTGCCACGTCAGCGCGCTCTCCTGATCGTCTGGCGGGCCCGCGCCCACCAGAACAACGCTCGCATATCGGGTGCGCCGACGGAGCCGGTTCCGGCCGGGAGCCGCCCCCCGACGCGGGGCGGCCGGCGTCCCGGAGGCCGGCGTCGGCCCGCCGCTCAGCCGGACGCGGGCGTGGCCCGGGGCCGGGCGGCTCCGGCCCGGATACTTCGGCGGTGACCCGCGCGGTGTCGTCGGACACACCGGCAGGGTGGCCACGGGCTGCGACCCGGCCGCCCATCGAGCGGCGTGGGCAGCGGGCCGCTCTCGGCACCCGGCCGCCGTCCGAGGAGCCGCCGAACGGACGCGGTTGTCGGGCTGTCGTACCGATGTGTTCTGCTGGCGACCGGCCCGACCGGGCCCACGGTGGCGGCGAGCGGAGGTGGCGGGTGCGCGGGCACGACACGACGCGCCCCGGCGCCGGCGAGCGCCTCCCGACGGATGGCCCGGGAGGCGCGGGTCGCGCGGACGGCGCGGGTCGCGCGGACGGCGCGGGTCGCACGGACGGCGCGGCGCGGGCCGCGCGGCGGGGGTGGGCCACCGTCGGGGCGGCGGCGCTGCGCCGGGTCGCCGGGGCCCGGCATCGCGAGTTCGGGGTGGCGCGGCGCGCCGAGCGCCGCGCCGATGAACGGCTCGACCGTCTGGTGGCCGTGGCGCTCGACCTGCTCGGCGCCGAGACGCTGGCCGACCTGACCGCCATCGTGGTCGACCGCGCCGGCCCGGTCCTCGGCGCCGACGGCGGCGCCGTGGTGGTCCGCGAGGGCGTCGACCGGCTCCGGCTGGCGCTGAGCGACCGGCTCGGCCCGCATGCCCAGGCCACCTACGCCGACCTGCCGTACGACAGCCCGTTGCCGGCCTGCTTCACGGCCCGCACCGGGGAGCCGGTGCTGCTGCCCGACCGGGCCGCCGGCCTCGCCTTCACCCCCGCCATGGGCCAGGTGTACGCGGACACCCGGCGCGACGCCTGGGCGATCCTGCCGCTGCGGGTCGACGGCCGGCTGCTCGGCTCGCTGGCCGTCTCCTGGCGGCACGAGCGGCAGTTCCGGCCCGACGAGCTCACCATGCTGGAGGCGTTCGCCGCCCAGTGCGCCCAGGCGCTGGACCGGATCCAGGATCTCGACGCCCGACGGCGCAACGCGCTGGCCGCCCAGCGGCTGTCCGAGTCCCTGCAGCGCAGCCTGCTCACCCAGCCGCCGATCAACGGCCGGCTGGAGGTGGCCGTGCGCTACCAACCGGCCGGCCACGGCGCGCACGTCGGCGGCGACTGGTACGACGCGTTCCCGACCACCGCCGGCGACACCGTGCTGGTCGTCGGCGACGTGGCCGGCCACGACCGGGTGGCGGTCGCGGCCATGGGGCAGGTCCGCAACCTGCTGCGCGGCCTGGCGTACGACAGCGCCGACGGCCCGGCCGTGCTGCTGCGCCGGCTGGACCGGGCGCTACGCGGGCTGGGGGTGGAGGGCCTGGTCACCGCCGTGCTCGCCCGGGTCGGCGACGCCGCCGGTGACGAGCCGGGTTCCCGCCGGCTGCGCTGGGCCAACGCGGGCCACCCGCCGGCGCTGCTGCGCGCCCCCGACGGCACCGTCCGGGTGCTCGCCGGTCACGATCTGCTGCTCGGGGTCAACCCGGCGGCGCGCCGGGTGGAGCGCGCGGTGGACCTGGTCGCCGGCGCCACCCTGGTGCTCTACACCGACGGCCTGGTGGAGCGGCGGGACGGCGTGCTCGACGAGGGCATCGCGGAGCTGGCGGGCACCCTGGAGCGGGTCGGCCACCGGCCGCCGGAGGAGGTCGCCGACCTGCTGCTCACGGTGGCGCCGGCCGGCCACGGGGACGACATCGCCCTGCTGGTGTTCCGCTACGGCGAGGGCTGAGGCAGCGGTGTCAGGGCAGTACAGCTAAGGCAGCGGGCGGGAGATGCCGCGGGCGTGGTCGGCCAGCGCCGCCCCCACCACGGTCGCCTCCACCGGCAGCACCTCCAGGCAGCGCCGGACGGCGGCGGTCAGCAGCGCGTTCGGCACCCGCATGGACAGCGTGCAGTGCGGCACCCAGCGGCCCGGCCGGTAGTGCCCGGTCAGCTCGACGCCGGCCCGGGCCAGCCGCTCGTGCACCAGCGCGTGGTGGGCCAGCAGCTCGGCGGTGGGCGTGGCGCCCAACCACAGCACCCGGCCGACGAACTGCCCGGCGTACTGGAAGCTCAGCCGCAGCGGCGCGGCGACCACCGTGCCGGCGAGCGCCTCGGCCACCGCGTCCGGATCGAAGCGAGGCGCGACCGCGAGCGAGACGTGCGGCCGGTGGCGCCGGTCCAGCAGCGACCGCAGGCTCTGCACGCCCTCGTCCTCCAGCGCGTCCCACAGGGCGCGGATCCGGCGGGTGGCGTCGGTGTCCAGGTACAACTCCAGCGCCGCGACCACGGCCCCACCCTAGAGGCCGGGGGTTTCGCCGGCCGCCGTGGGCGGTACCACCATCGCCGACGACCGACGAAGGAGTGACCCGTGGACGTGAACGACCTGCTGACCGAGGCGTACGACCGACTGCCCGGCCTGGTCCGGGCGGCGGTGGACGGGCTGGGCCCGGAACAGCTGCGCCGGTCGCCGGCGCCGGGCGCCAACTCGGTGGGGTGGCTGGTCTGGCACCTGACCCGGGTGCAGGACCACCACGTCGCCGACCTGCTCGGCGCGGAGCAGGTGTACGCCTCGGGCGACTGGGCCGCCCGGTTCGGGTTGCCCGCCGACCCGGACGAGACCGGCTACGCGCACACCCCCGAGCAGGTCGCCGCGGTACGCCCGGAGAGCGCCGAGGCGCTGGTCGCGTACCACGACGCGGTGGTCGAACGCACCCGCCGGTACCTGGCCGGGCTGACCCCCGCGGACCTCGACCGGGTGGTCGACGAGGCGTGGGACCCGCCGGTGACGCTCGGCGTCCGCCTGGTCAGCGTGGTCGACGACGACCTCCAGCACGCCGGCCAGGCCGGGTACGTCCGGGGGTTGATCACCGGCTGACCCGCAGGCGCAGCGCGCGAGCGATCCCGGCGACCACCCAGCCGGTCCCGGTGCCCCCGTGGTCGGGGCGGACCAGCCGCCCGCTGTCCTCGTCCCACCGGGCGTCGACCCCGGGGTACCCGGCGAGGCCCGGGGTACCCGGCCGAGGGGACGGCTCACCCGGATCGGGTGAGCCGGCTTCACCCTTGTGGTTGTCACGGTTACCGGACGGCCGGCGGGCGGCGTCGGCACGGTCACCGCACGGTCGGCGCGGACGGTGGCGGAGGGGAGGACGGCGATGGCGATGTCGGCGGCGCAGTTCCTGGAGCAGTTGGATCGCGGGCCGCACCGTGACCTGCCGGAGAACACCGCCGGCACGATCCGCCTGGACCTGCGCGACGGGCCGCGCACCGACCACTGGTACCTGACGATCGGCGACCAGCGCGTCCGGGTGACCCGCTCGGCGGACGACGCCGAGCTGATCGTCCGGGGCGACCGGGAGGTGTTCGACCGGCTGGCCGGGGGGCGCCGGCGGCTGGTGGAGTCGCTGCTGCGCAACGACCTCACCGTGCACGGCAACATCCGCCTGTTCATGTCCCTGCGGCGGCTCTTCCCGGGGCCGCCGGACGCCCGGCATCCCCGCGAGGCGGCCCGGGAGGAGGTCGGGGCCCGATGAGGCAGGAACGGGTCCACGTCATCGCCGGCAACGCCTTCGCCGCCAGTGACGCCCAGGGGGACATGGAGGCCGACCGCCAAGCGCCGATCGGGCTCTTCTCGTTCGACACCCGGTTCGTCTCGCACTGGGTGCTCACCGTCGACGGCGAGCGCCTGCACGCGCTGTCCCGGGACGACATGACGTACTTCGAGACCCGGTTCTTCCTGGTGCCCGGCACCGCCAGCCACTACGTGGACGCGGACGTGTCGGTGATCCGGCACCGCAGCATCGACGATAGCTTCAACGAGCGGATCACCGTGCTGAACCACTCGCCGGAGCCGGCCGACCTGGTGGTCCGGATGGACGTCGGCGCCGACTTCGCCGACACCTCCGAGCTGCTCGACCCGCCGACGCGGCCCACCGAGGCGATGGCGTCCAGCGCCGACGGGGTGCTGCGGCTGTGCTATCGCCGGGAGAACTTCGTCCGGGAGACGACGGTCTCCAGCACCGCGCCGGGCGAGGTGGACCAGGGCGGCGTCACCTACCGGATCACCGTCCCGCCGAACGGTCAGTGGATCACCGACCTGCACGTCGGGATGACCATCGGCGGCGAACGCGGGCGCGACCTGCGGTCCACCCTGGAGGCGCACCGGGAGCAGGTCCGCCACGACATGCGGGCCGAGCTGGCCGGGTGGCTGGACCGGGCGCCCCAGCTGGTCGCCGAGCGGGACGTCATCGCCCGGGTCTACGAGCAGGCGCTGACCGACCTGGCCGCGCTGCGTTACCGGCCACTGGCGTACGCCGACCCGGTGCCGGTCGGCGGGCTGCCCTGGGCGATGTCGCTCTACGGGCGGGACGCCCTCGTCACCTGCCTGCAGACCCTGGCCTTCACCCCGGAGCTGGCCCCGGCCACGCTGCGACTGCTGGCGCTCGCCCAGGGCGGGCGGCTGGACGACTTCCACGAGGAGGAGCCGGGGAAGATCCCGGCCGAGACCCGGTACGGCGAGGCGGCCGCGTTCGGCGACCGGCCGACCGGGGTGTACTTCGGCGCGGCCGACACCACCCCGCTGTTCGTGATCCTGCTCGACGAGTACGAGCGGTGGTCCGGCGACGCGGCGCTGGTGCGGCAGCTGCGGCACCCGGCCCGGATGGCGCTGGACTGGATCGACGAGTACGGCGACCTGCTCGGCGACGGTTACGTCCGCTACTTGCGGCGCAACCCGCGCAGCGGGCTGGTGAACCAGGGCTGGCGCAACTCGCCGGACGCGATCGTGCACCGCGACGGCCGCTTGGCGCGCACTCCCCGGGCCACCTGCGAGCTGCAGGGGTACGCGTACGACGCGAAGATGCGCGGCGCCCGGCTGGCCCGCGAGATCTGGGACGACCCCGGCTACGCCGACCGGTTGGAGCGCGAGGCCGCCGCCCTGCGGGACCGCTTCAACCGCGACTTCTGGCTCCCGGAGCGGGAGTACTACGCGCTGGCGCTGGAGCCCGACGGCACCCCGGTGGAGACGCTCACCTCCAACATCGGGCACCTGCTGTGGAGCGGGATCGTCCCGCCCGAGCGGTCGGCGGCGCTGGCCGCGCACCTGTGCTCGCCGGCGCTCTTCTCCGGCTGGGGGGTGCGCACGATGGCCGAGGGGCAGCGCCCGTACAACCCGGTGGGCGCCCACGTCGGCGCGGTTTGGCCGTCGGACAACTCGCTGGTTGCCGCGGGGCTGCGCCGGTACGGCCACGACGACGAGGCGGCCCGGATCGCGGCCGGCGTGTTCGCGGTGGCGGAGCTGCTCGGCGGGTCGCTGCCCGAGGTGATCGCCGGCTATCCGCGCGCGGTCACCAAGTATCCGGTGCAGCTGCCGGTGGCCGGCCGGCCGCAGTCGTGGGCGTCCGGCGCGCTGCTGCGGCTGCTGGGCGCGGTGCTGGGACTGGAGCCGTGCGGCGACAGCCTGCTGGTCAACCCCGCCGTGCCGGACGGCTTCGGCCGGGTCGAGCTGCTGGATGTGCCCGGCCGGTGGGGCCGGACCGACGCGTACGGCCGGGACCGGTCCGCCGCCCGCGGCCGCCGCGGCCGCCTGCGCTGAGCCCTCCGGCCCGGGACCGCCGAGCCGATAGCTCGGTCAGCGCCGGCCGTCCGGCGGGGTGTCGCCCGGGCCGCCCGCGGGGGCGGGGACCGGCGGCGAGGCCCCGTCGGCGTCCGCCGGTCGGTGCGCGGGCGCCGGCCCGGTCCGGACCGGCTGGCCGGGCGCCGGCGCGGTGACCGGGGTGCGATCGCCGGCCGGTCGGGCGACGGCCCGCCGGGACAGGCCGCGGTCGATCCCGACGAAGATCAGGCCGAGCAGCCAGAAGGTGACCGCGAAGAAGACCGCGCTGACCGAGACGCCGTCGTAGCCGAGCCGCCCGGCGTCCACGAACGGGTACGGGTAGCTGTGCACCACCAGGCCGCGCAGCAGCGCGAAGCCGAGGTACGCCAGCGGGAAGGCCAGCCACCAGGCGGCGTGCCGGATCCGCAGCCGGCCGCGCGGGTCGAACAGCGCCCAGTCGGCGACGGCGAGCAGCGGCACGACGGTGTGCAGGAACTGGTTGCCCAGCGCCTCGCCCAGCGAGCGGTCGGGTTGGGTCATCGCGAACGGGCTGGCCGGGTTGGCGAGCACCAGGTGGTAGACCACGCCGGTGATGGTGATGTAGAGGGTGACCGCGCCCTTGAGCCCGGACGGCGGCTCCGGCCGGTCACGCCAGGCCTGCCAGGCGCCGTAGCCGGCGACCAGCCCGACCGCCACGTTGCTCTGGATGGTGAAGTACGGCAGCAGGCCGGTGACCGTGGCCGGCCCGAGCGCGGTGAGCACGATCCCGGCCAGCACGCTGAGCACGATCGCGGTGCGGAACGCCACCGCCGACCGCCGACGCCGTAGGCTCATCGGGGCAAGCTATCAGCCAGCCCGCCGCGGGTCATCAGCCGATGCGGTGGTCACCAGCCGAGGGTGCCCGGGGCGCCCTTGAACGGACCGGTCACGTCGCTGGTGATCCAACCGCCGTAGAAGTCACCGGGCTGCACCTCGACCCGCTCGCCGTCCACCGTGCACTCGTCGACCCGGCCCGGATAGAACGCGACCGCCCCGGCCAGCTCCGCGTACGCGGGGTCGGGCCGCTCGTACGACCAGGCGGCCTCGCGGACCCGGGCCTCGCCGACGAGCAGGTCCCAGTAGCTGGCCTCGCCCTTCCACTCGCACCGGGTACGCCCGCGCGCCGACACCAGTCGCCCGCCGGTCACGTCCTCGCGCGGCACGTAGTACACCGGGGGATGCGACGTCTCCAGCACCCGCCAGCAGCGGTCGCTGTCGACCACCGTCACGCCGGCGTGCCGGATGCCGATCCGCCGGCCGGTCCGTTCCAGGCGCGGCGGACGCGGGTAGTCCCACACCGATTCCATCCCGCCAATCTAGCCCGGCAGGCCGGGATGATCCGGCTCAACGCGGCCCGGGGACGCCGCGGTACGGGCCGATGTGGGTCCGGGTCGACGCCGTCCGGGGCGACGCCGTCCGGGTCAGCGCGGGGTGGGGCGGGCCGACGGCGCGCCGGAGTGCGGGGCCCCCCGCCCGGCACCGGCCGGTCCGTCGACGCCCGGGGTGCCGGTCGGGGTGGGGACGGGCGGGGTGACCGGCGGCTGGCCGGCGGGTGGGTCGCTGGGCGGGGACCCCGGCCGTCCCGCCCCCGGGGAGACCGGGCCGGGCCTGCCGTGCTCGCCCACCACCCGTTCGCAGTACCGCGCGACGCCGTCCCGACCCCCGGCCGTGCGGATCAGATCGCCGAAGATCGGATTGTCCAGGGCGCGCCCCGGGTCGTCGCCCGCCCGGTACGCCCGACACAGGCCAACCAGCGCCTCTTCCGGTCGCGGCGCACCGGTGGCGTCCACTCGGGACGGTGTGGCGGAGGCCCCGGGCCGGTGGGTGGGGGCGGCGGCCGGCCGCGATGCGGTGGCGGACGGGCGCGCGGGTCGGTCGTCCGCCCGGTGCGGGGGAGCGGGCAGTGTGCCGGTGGCGGCGGCGAGCGCCACGCCGCCGGTGGCCGCGACGGCGACGGCGGCCAGCGCCACCTTCACGCCGGCCAGTCCGGCCAGGACGCCCGGCCGGGCGCCCCGGTCGGGCAACGGGAGTGGCGACCCGGCCCGCGCCCGCCGGAACGCGTGCACCGCCGCGGGTTCCCCGCGCAGCTCGGCGGGGCTGGGGGCGGCCCGGACGGCGGTCAGCAGCGCCACGATAGGACGTGGCCCGGTCCCGGGTTCGGCGACCGACCCGGCGAGCAGTCGCTCGGCGGTCTCCTGGTCCATCCGGTGTGCGTTCATCTCGTGTCCCTCAGCGCCCCAGGGCCGTGGCGCGTCACATCGACGTCGGGCGGCCCGGGCGGCGCGCGCGGACCGCGTGCCGCTCTGCGTCGACATCCTTACATTCCGTCACATTGATGCGTCGCCGGTGCCAGACTGCTGCACAGGATCCGTTCGAGGAGGTGGCCCCATGCCGGAGCGGGACGCGCGCGGCGACGAGCGCTTCGATCAGGCCGGTGACGACGTCTCCGCCGCGGTCACCCGGGCGGCGTCGGTGCTGGAGGAGGAGCTCTCCGCCGGCATCGCCAGCGCCCGCCGGGTCTCCGAACGGCTCACCGCGGACCGTCGGGTCGACCCGACGGCCTTCGACGAGGTCGTCGGGCGGATCCGCAAGGACAGCCACTCCCTGATCGACATGGTGGTGGCCCAGCTGCCGGTGGCCGACGAGCGCGGCGAGGTGGCCCGCCGGTACGCCGCCGACGCGCACGACGTGCTGGACAGCCTGCTCGACCTGGCCCGGCTCACGCCGGAGCTGGCCAATGGCCTGGTCGACCGGATCTCCCGCTCGGCCGGCCCGACCCCGCCCGACACCGCCGCCCCGACCACCTCGGCCGGTGCCGGCACCCCGACCGACGCCGGCGCCCGGACCGGCGCGGAGCCCGACGTCGCCCCGCCCGCCGACACCGCTGCCCGGGGTGCGGCGGGCGCGCCGGTCGGCGAGCGGCCGGACGCCACCCGCTGACCCGCGCGATGACCGCCACCGGGCTCGACGACGCCGTCGAGGAGATGCTGGCCCGCTACCGGACGCGCACCCTGGACACCCTGCTGGCGCAGCTGCCCACCGGCGGCCCCCGCTACCTCTACGACCTGGTCGGCGACTACCCGCGGCGACCCGGCAAGGGGCTGCGGGCGGCGCTCTGCCTGGCCGCCTGCGCGACCTCCGGCGGCGAGATCGGCGACGCCGCGGTCGACGTGGCCGCCACGGTCGAGCTGTTCCACAACGCGTTTCTGATCCACGACGACATCCAGGACGGCAGCGAGCGCCGCCGCGGCGCGCCCACCCTGCCCGCCGAGTACGGCGTGGGCGTCGCGCTGAACGTCGGCAACATGACCAACCTGATCGCCCTGGACCGGCTGCTGTCCAGCCGGGACGGTCTCGGCTCGGGCACCGCCTGGCAGCTGGTGGACCAGACCCGGCTGATGCTGCGCCACTCGCTGGAGGGGCAGGCCATCGAGATCGGCTGGATCCGGGACAACGCCTGCGACCTGACCGCCGAGGACTACTACCGGATGTGCCTGAAGAAGACGTCCTGGTACACCTGCATCTACCCGTGCCGCGCCGGTGCCGTGATCGCCGGCGGGACCGGGGTGGACCGGCTGGACCGGTACGGCTGGTACCTGGGCGCCGCCTTCCAGATCACCGACGACGTGCTCAACCTGGTCGGCGACTACGCCGCCTACGGCAAGGAGATCGCCGGGGACCTGTGGGAGGGCAAGCGCACTTTGATCCTCATCGACTTCCTCGGCCGGTGCACCACCGCGGAACGGGAGCGGACGGTGGCCTTCCTGGGCCTGCCGCGGGCGGACCGGGGCGCCGCGCAGGTGCGCTGGCTGCATGGGCGGCTGCGGGCGTACGACAGCGTCGAGGCGGCCCGCTGCGCGGCGCGGGAGCTGGCCGACGCGGCGCTGGCCCAGGCGCACACCGTGCTCGGCGAGCGGGCGGACACCGAGGACGGTCGGTTCCTGCGCGGGCTCACCCGCTACGTCGTCGACCGCCCCCGCTGAGCCGGCCCGCTCAGCCCATCGTCTTCTGGCCGTCGATCGACTCCCGCAGGATGTCGGCGTGCCCGGCGTGCTGGGAGATCTCGGTGATGACGTGCAGCACCACCTGCCGGATCGACCAGCTCGCGCCCGGCTCGAACCAGGGCGCCGACGGCAGCGGCCAGGAGGCGTCCAGGTCGAGGGTCGCGATCAGCTCGTCGGTGCGGGCCGCCACCGCTGCGTAGCCGTCCAGCAGGGCGGCCAGGGTGTCGCCGTCGGTCATCCGGAACACCGCCTCCCAGTCGACCGACTCGCTCTGCATGGCCTCGGCGCCGCCGACGGCGAACCGGGCCCAGCGTTCCTCCATCACCGTCACGTGCTTGATCAGGCCGCCCAGGCACAGCGCGCTGACCGTGCTGCGGGTCGCCGCCTGCTCGTCGGTGAGCCCCTGCACGGTGTGCCGCAGGAAGCCGCGCTGCCGCCTGATGATCTGCAGAAGGTCGGCCCGCTCACCGGTGCGGACCTGCTCCGAAGTGGTCATCCGCCCAACCTCTCCTCGAGTCGTCGAGGGTCACGATGCCACGGCCCACCGACAGTTCCGCGCCGCCGCGCGCCGCCAGCGGTTGCCGATCCGGCCGTCCGGCGGTGAACTGAACAACATGGGTGTGATCAAGGTCGGCACGTCGTCCTGGGCGGACCAGACGCTGCTGCGCTCCGGCTGGTATCCGAAGTCGGCCCGCACCCCGGCCGACCGGCTGGCGTTCTACGCCCGACAGTTCCCGATGGTCGAGGTGGACACCTCGTACTACGCGATCCCGCTGCCGGCGACCACCGCCGGCTGGGCGGACGCCACCGGAGACGGGTTCACCTTCGACGTCAAGGCGTTCAGCCTCTTCACCGGCCACCCGACCCCGGTGACGATGCTGCCGAAGGACCTGCGGCCCGCCGCGGGGCCGGCCCGGATCCGCTGGCGGGACCTGCCCGAGGGGGCGTACGACGAGTTGTGGGACCGGTTCCGGGCGGCGCTGGAGCCGCTCGCGGCGGCCGACCGGCTCGGCGCCGTGCTGCTGCAGTTCCCGCCCTGGCTGGCCCGCGGCGAGGGCGCCCGGCGGCGGATCCTCGACCTGGCGGCCCGGTGCCGGCCCTGGCGGGTCGCGGTCGAGCTGCGGCACGGCTCCTGGTTCGACGGCCCGGCGGCGGCCGAGACGGTCACCTTCCTGGGCGAGCACGACCTCAGCATGGTCTGCGTCGACATGCCGCAGGGGCACCCGTCGTCGGTGCCGCCGATCATGGTCGCGACGGCCGAGCCGGCGGTGGTGCGGTTCCACGGCCACAGCCCGCACTGGGAGACCGGCAGCAAGGAGGACCGGTTCCGGTACGCCTACGCCGACGGGGAGCTGCGCCGCTGGGCCGAGCTGCTGACCGACCTGGCCGACGGCGCGGGGGAGCTGCACGTGCTGTTCAACAACTGCTGCGAGGGGCAGGCGCAGCGGGACGCCGGCCGGCTCGCCGAGCTGCTCGGGGTCACCCCGCTGGCGGAGCACGCACCGGTCTGACCGGTTTGTCGCCCGGCGGCGCGGGTACCGACCGGCTGCGACGGACGGAGGAACGCATGACCCACGAGGAGCAGCGGCCCGGGGTGCCCGACGACGCGCGGGCGCGGCGGGTTCGCGAGGCGCAGGAGGCGCACGGCGGCAGCATGGCCCCGGAGCTGGCGGACGAGACCGGTCGTCCGGTCGCCGAGCCGCCGCCCCCGCCGGCCGACGAGGTGGACGGCACCGGTTCCTGACCGCCCCCGGAACGGGTGACGCCCGGGGCGCCGCGTCCGCGGCACCCCGGGCGTCGACGTGCTTCCCGCGTCAGCGGGCGCCGATCAGCTGCTGCAGCTCCCGCCGGCCGAGCGCGTCGGCCGGAGCGACATCCGGGGCGGCCGACCGGGCGGCCGCTGGGGCCGGGTCCGGCCGCGGCACCGGGTCGCACTGCACGTCCGACCGCCGGCCCGGCACGCGGGCCGGCAGCGCGCCGGTGGCCAGGTACGCGGCGATGGTGTCGTCGGTGCAGGCCACCCCGCTGAGCGAGCCGGCGTGGGTGGTCCCGCCGACGCCCTCGACCAGGACGGCCTTCGGGAACCGGCTACGCACCTCCAGCGCGCCCTCGTACGGCGTCGCGGCGTCCAGCGTCTCGTTGATCAGCAGGATGCCGGGCGCCTTGCTGCCGTCCACGGTGACCGGCTTGCCCACCTTGCCGGCCCAGTCGCGGCACGGCGCGTTGAACCAGGCGTTGCCCCAGGTCTCGAACGGCGCCCGGAGGAACGTCCGCCAGTTGTCGACCCGCCAGGTGTTCCAGCTCTGCGGCCAGCGAGCGTCCGTGCACTCGGTGGCGAGGTACATGGCGAAGCCGTTGTCCGCGCCCGGGCCCTGCGGGTTGGAGTCGTCGTACAGCGCCTTGAGGGTCTGCCAGTCGCCCTCGTGCACCCAGCCGGCGAACGCCTCGGCGACCTCCTCCCAGCCGTACACGTAGTAGCCGGCCTGGAGGAAGATGTCGGTCCACTCGTCCGGGCCGATGATCCCGCCGGCCGGCTTCTTGAGCAGCTTCAGCTGCTGGGCGTAGAAGAGCCGCTCGACCGCCCGACCGGTCTTGCCGAGGTGGTAGACCGCGTCGTGCTGCGCGATCCAGTCGAAGTAGATCTTGATGTTCTTGTCGAAGGCGATGTCCTGGTCGAGGTTCGCCTGGTACCACACGCCCCGCGGGTCGACGTCGCCGTCCAGCACCATCCGGCGCACCCGCTGCGGGTACGTGGTGGCGTAGACCTGACCGAGGTACGTGCCGTACGAGAAGCCGTAGAAGTTGATCTGATCGCGGCCCAGCGCCTTGCGGATGCTGTCCATGTCGCGGACCGAGTCGATGGTCTTGACGTGGTCCAGCAGCGCGCCGCCGGCCTTCGCGCACGCGTCGGCGTACCCCTTGGACCGGGCCAGCCAGGTCTTCTCCAGCGCCGGCGTGACCGGGTTGTAGTACGGCCGGTTGTAGCTGAAGTAGTTGCCGTCGCAGCTCAGCGCGGGCTCGCTGGAGCCGACGCCGCGCGGGTCGAAGCCGATCCAGTCGTACGCCTCGCCGGCCCCGTTCGGCACGTACTCGCCCAGCACCGACAGGGTCAGCCCGGAGCCGCCCGGCCCACCGGGGTTGACCAGCATGACGCCCTGGTAGTCGGCGCTCTTATGGGCGATTCGGGAGACCGCCAGCTTGATCTTCGTACCGGCCGGCTTGGCGTAGTCGAGCGGCACCTCGACGAACCCGCACTGGCCGCCCCGGCGCTGCAGTCCGGGGCTGGCACACGGCCCCCAGGAGATCGGCGGGGGAGTCCAGGACACCTGCCCGGCGGTGGGCCGGGACTGCGGTGCGGCCTGGGCGGGGCCGGCGACCGCGCCGCCGAGGATCAGCCCGGCGGTGGCGGTGAGCGCCACGAGTCTGTTCATTCCGTCCCTTTCGGTCCGTCGCCCGGCCATTGCGGTGCCGGGCGCCGCAGCCGAGTCTGCACCTCGGAACGCGGGAAGTGAATACCTCGATCCGTGGTCGGGTCGCCCGGCGCGGCGGTGTCGGCGGTGTGACGGGCCCCGCCGGCACCGCGTGGCGCGGTGTCAGACGGTGGCGCCGTTGAGCGCCGGCAGGTAGCCGGCGGAGTGGCCGGTGGCGTTCGGGTGGTACGACTCCACGATCGGCCAGGTGGTGCCGTTGATCCACGGGCTGGCCGCGCACACCCCGTGCCCGGCGAACTGGCCGCGTACGTCCACGTAGCTGAAGCCGGCGGCCGAGGCCCGCGCCGAGATCACCCCGGACATGGTGTCCGAGCCGCCGTTGAGCAGGGTCCGCTTGTACGCGCTGATGCTGCCGAACCCGCACGAGCCGGTCTCGAACAGCCGCGGGTAGCCCAGCACGACCACCCGGGCGCCCGGGGCGCGACCGCGGATCGCCCGGTACGTCTCGTCCAGCCGCCCGGGCAGCGTGCCGGTGATGTACGACGTCGCGGTGTTCACCGCGGCGGCGCAGCCGCTGTCGCTGCCCAGCCGGCAGGTGGTGACCACGTCGGCGAAGCCGGCGTCGTTGCCGCCGATGGTGATGGTGACCAGGTCGGTGTTGGCGTCCAGCGCGCCCAGCTGACCGTTGAGCACCTCCCGGGTGGTGGCCCCGGAGCAGGCCACGAAGCGGAAGGTCGCCACGGCGTGGGTGTTGGCCCACAGTCGGGGGTACGCCTGCGGGCCGCGCAGGCAGCTGCCGCTGGTGCCGTCGTAGTTGTTGGTGCCGACGCCGGAGGAGTACGAGTCGCCCAGCGCGGCGTAGTCGGTGCCGGCGGCCGAGGCGGGGGCGGCCAGGCCGAGGGTGAGCAGCAGGCCGGCGAGCAGGCCGGCCACGGTGGGACGGAGACGAGGACGCATCGGTGGACCTCCATGGGGGTGGGGGTCCACTTTGTAACACGTCGCCTACCGGCTGGTAACATTCATCGGGCGGGATTCCGCGCCGGTCGCGAAAGCGGCCGCCCCGGCCTTGCCGAGGGCGGCATTAATCGATGAATATGGATACGTGCGCGCCGGGGTGGCCACCGACGGAAACGCCGCCCGAGCTGGGGCGGGACGCGCCGCGGGCGGCCCGCGTGAACCGGACCGCCGCGCGACTCCCGATCAGATCACTCCCGGCTGATCCCCTCCGGGTGCATGCCGGTGGACTCCTCCAGGGAGTTGTCCGGCAGGTCGCCGCCGGCCGTGTCGTCCGGGAACGACCGCGCCGAGGGCGCCGGATCCGGCGGTGCACCGGGCCCGGCCTCCGTGGTGCGGGTCGGTTCGACCGGGCCGAAACCGTGCCGGCCGGCCCGGCCGGATCTCCCCGGCGCCGCGCCGGCGCGCCGCTCGCCGCGACGCCCCTCCGGTACGGCCGGCTCCTCGCTGCCCTCGCCCATCGGGTCGTCCCCGCCGGTGCCCCAGGGCGGGTCCGCGTCGAAGCCGTCGGTGGTGCCCCAGGGGGCGGCGGAATCCGGCCCCCGCCCGCCGTCGCGCCCCGATCCCTCGTCCGCCGTCATCGCCACCTCGCTGCTCGTGTCCCCACCCGAAGCGTCCGGGTGGGGCTCGCTGCGCCGGTGCGGGGCCCGCCGTCGACGTCGCGACGGGCGGGCCCCGTACCGGCCGGTCCCGACGGGCCCGGTCAGCGGGCCATGGCCATCCGGCGCTTGCTCGCGCCCATCGCCATCATCTTTCCCATCGCCCCCGGCGCGCTCACCAGCCCGCCCGCGCGCCCCAGCATCCCGCGGAACACCTGACCCGGCTTCTGCTGCTCGCCCATGTACGCGGAGACCACGACCAGGGCGCCGGTCAGCGCCGGGATGGTCCACTGCAGCACCTTCATCTGGCGCTGCTGGGCCGCCACGTCCGAGGGCGTCTGGTAGTTCGGCTCGGTGGTCCCCTCGACCGGCTGGTTGCCGGCCTTCTCCAACCGCATGCCGAGCAACCGGCTGTAGCCGGTCACCGCGAGCGCGCCGACGGTGAGCGCGGTCTTGATCGCGCTCACCTTCGCCACCCCCGACTGGGCCATCACCCGCGGGCTCTCCGTGGCCAGCTCGCCGACCGCGCCGGCCAGGTGGGCCCCGATCGCCGCCGCGTTGACCGGCGTCCAGCGGGACCACCCGGCCGAGGCGACCGGGAGTCGTTGGGTCGAGTCGCTGATCTTCGCCGCCGCGCCGTTCACGCCGAAGGCCCCCATCAGGGAGCCACCGAACCAGGCCGCCAGGCCCAGATCGTGCATCGAGCGCAGTGCGGTGTGCCGTTCGGACATCTGATCCCCCTCCACCGTGTTCGGGCGCAGCGGCATACCCGCCGGTCACCCGGTTACGCACCGGGGCCAGTGGCCGTGCCGTTCGTGCCCGGGTGACGGGTCCCGGCCGGACCGGTCAGCGCGGGGGCAGGGTGGCGGCGAAGTCGGCCACCCGACGGGCCAGCGGCGCGCCGGCGCGTACCCAGGTGAAGTGGTCCAGCGGGGCGCCCGCCTCGGCGACGGTGTACCGGGCCCGGGTGACCCGGGCGCCGGTCAGCTTGGCGCACAGGTGGTCGAGGGTGCCGTGCGGGGTGTACTGGTCGTCGTCCACGCTGACCGCCAGCACCGGCAGGTCCAGCCGGCGCACGGCGGCCTCGGCGTCCACCCCGTCGAGCGCCGGGAACCGCCCGGTGCGGGCGGTGTACGCCCAGTCCCGGATCACCCCGCGCGCCTGCCGGCCGCCGAAGCCCCAGCCGGGCCAGACCCCCAGCGCCCGGGCGACCGCAGCGATGCCCTGGGTGTACGGCAGCACGCCCCAGCCGCGCGCCCCCGGGTAGCTGCGCCAGTGCGGGACGCCGACGGCGAGCAGGGCCAGCCCGTCGACCGCGTCGGCGCCGTGCACGGCCAGGTGCAGCAGGGCCGCCTGGCCGCCGAGGGAGTGCCCGAGCAGCAGTCGGCGGCGGCCGTCCAGCCGGGGCTTGAGCGCGTCCAGCACGGCGCCGACGTCGCCGGCCAGCTCGGCGTAGCCGTACCGGCAGGCGCGCGAGGGTGGGGGAGTGCTGGCGCCGGTGCCGCGCAGGTCGGCGACGACCACGGCCAGCCCGGCGTCGCGCAGCGCGGCCGCGAACGGCCGGTAGTAGCGGGCCCGGACGCCCATCGCCGGCCAGATCACCACCACTGGAGCGCCGGGCGGGCCGACCGGCTCCGGGTACACCTGGATGCCGATCCGTGCGTCGCCGACGTCGACGAACTCCTGCGCGTACTCCGGTTCCCCGCCCATGACACCAGCCTAGGGTCGGCTACCACCCGGTAACGGAGGGGGCGTGCCGGACCGCCGCCGCGCGCCGCCGTCGGCTGGTCGGAGCGTCGCCGCACGTCCTCGGCGCGGCCGTCCGCCCCTGACGCGCAGGCCGCCGCCGATCACCGACGGCCGGCCCGGCCGGGGAAGATACCGCCGGAGACCGTGGTTGCGGTTCGGGAGGCCGCACGGCCCTCGGCCGGCCGATCCGGCGGGTCGAGCGGGGCTGCGCCGTTGTGTCGGGGCGTCCGGCTAGGCTCGCTGCGGCGCGCCGCGCTGCGAAGATCGCCTTGCCCGGGCACCCGCGGGGGTCCGGGCCGTTCAGCAACGGTGAGCGGCACCACACCGCCGAGACCGGGGAGTACGACGAGTTGACCGCACAGCCTGAGACCCTCTACGGCGCCGACGACCTCACGCACCTCGAGGGCCTGGACGCCGTCCGCAAGCGTCCCGGCATGTACATCGGCTCGACGGACAGCCGTGGCGTGGGTCACCTGGTGAACGAGATCCTGGACAACTCGACCGACGAGGGTGTCGCGGGTCACGCCGCCCGGGTCGAGGTGATCCTGCACGTCGACGGGTCGGTCCAGGTCGACGACGACGGCCGGGGCATCCCCACCGACGTGCACGCCAAGTCCGGCATCTCCGGGGTCGAGCTGGTGCTCACCCGGTTGCACGCCGGCGGCAAGTTCGGCGGCTCCGGCTACAAGACCTCCGGCGGTCTGCACGGCGTCGGCGCCTCCGCGGTCAACGCGCTGTCCCGCCGCTTCGACGTCACCGTCCGCCGCGCCGGCAAGATCCACTCGATGTCGTTCCGGCACGGCGTGCCGGGGGTCTTCGACGGCGACGGCCCCGACGCCCCGTTCACCGCCGGCCCCGGCCTGCAGATCGTCGGCGCGATGAAGCGTGGCCAGCGCACCGGCACCTCGATCCGCTACTGGCACGACGCGCGCTACTTCGAGACCGGCGCGACGCTCGACGTCGACGCGGTCCGGATGAAGCTGCGCAACACCGCCTTCCTGGTGCCCGGCGTCGACTACCGGCTGCGCGACGAGACCGCCGAGCAGCCCACCGAGGAGCGGTTCCACTACCCCAACGGGCTGACCGACATGGTGGAGTTCCTCGCCCCGGCGGGCGACCGCCCGGTCTCCGGCACCCTGCTGATCACCGGCGAGGGGACGTACCGGGAGAACGCCGCCGACGCCAGCGGCGTCATGCAGTCCAACGTGCAGCGCCGGGCCGAGGTCGAGGTGGCCCTGCGCTGGGGCACCGGCTACGAGCGCACCGTCGAGTGCTTCACCAACACCATCCGCAACGCGCACGGCGGCACCCACCGCCGGGGCTTCGAGCGGGCTCTGGTGCGCACCCTGGCCGACGCCGTCCGCAACACCCGGGGCCTGCTCAAGGCCAAGGAGGACGCACCCACCCTGGACGACGTGCTGGAGGGCATGACGGCGGTGGTGCACGTGCGCATCCCCGAGCCGCAGTTCACCTCGCAGACCAAGGACGAGTTGTCCACCGCCGGCATCACCAAGGTGATCCAGGGGCAGGTCGAGCAGCACCTCAAGGCGTGGCTGGAGGACCGGCGCACCCGGGCCGAGGCGCGCACCGTGCTGCAGAAGATCGTCGACGCGGCCCGGGTCCGGCTGACCCAGAAGCAGCAGAAGGACGCGGCCCGCCGCAAGACCGCCCTGGAGGGCGCGTCGATGCCGGCCAAGCTGGTCGACTGCCGCGCGTCCGGTATCGACCGGAGTGAGCTGTTCATCGTCGAGGGGGACAGCGCGCTCGGCACGGGCCGACTCGCCCGTTCCTCCGAGTATCAGGCGCTGCTCCCGATCCGCGGCAAGATCCTCAACGTGCAGAAGGCCAACCTCCAGCAGGTACTGGACAATGCCGAGTGCGCCGCCATCGTGCAGGTGCTCGGGGCCGGCTCCGGGCGCACCTTCGACCTGTCCTCGCTGCGTTACGGCCGGGTGCTGATCATGGCCGACGCCGACGTGGACGGCGCGCACATCCGGACCCTGCTGATCACGCTCTTCGCCCGCTACATGCGACCGCTGATCGAGGCCGGCCGGCTCTACGCCGCGATGCCGCCACTGCACAAGATCACCACGAAGGGTCGCAACCCGGAGACCGTCTACACGTACACCCAGGCCGAGATGGAGTCCACCGTCCGCCGGCTGGAGAAGGCCGGCAAGCAGATCGTCACCCCGATCCCGCGGTTCAAGGGCCTCGGCGAGATGGACGCCGACGAGTTGTGGGAGACCACGATGAACCCGGCCACCCGGGCCGTCCGCAGGATCACCCTCGACGACGTCGACGCCGCCGAGCGGATCCTCGAGCTGCTGATGGGGGAGAAGGTCGAGCCGCGCCGCAACTGGCTGATCGACTCCTCCGACCGGGTCGACCGCGACGCGATCGACGCATGAGCACGTCACTCACGGGAGAGCGAAACTGATGGCACGCCGCAAGGACGACCGCGCCAAGGTGGACCTGTCCGCCTTCGACCAGGCCGGCGCGCGGGTCTTCGACAATCCGCTGGTCACCGAGGTGTCCGACTCCTACCTGGAGTACGCCTTCTCGGTCATCCACTCCCGCGCCCTGCCCGACGCCCGGGACGGCCTGAAGCCGGTGCACCGGCGCATCCTGTACGCGATGAACGAGGCGGGTTTCCGCCCCGACCGGTCGCACGTGAAGTCGGCCCGGGTGGTCGGCGACGTGATGGGCCGCTACCACCCGCACGGCGACACCGCGATCTACGACGCGATGGTGCGGATGGCGCAGGACTTCTCGCTCAACGCCCCACTCATCGACGGGCACGGCAACTTCGGCAGCCCGGACGACGGACCGGCAGCGGCGAGATATACAGAAGCGCGAATGTCTCGTGAGGCGATGCTGCTGGTCGGCGAGCTGGGCGAGGACACGGTCGACACCGAGCCGAACTACGACGGCTCGCTGACCCAGCCCACGGTGCTGCCCGCCGCCTTCCCGAACCTGCTGGTCAACGGCGCGTCCGGGATCGCGGTCGGGATGGCGACCAACATGATCCCGCACAACCTCGGCGAGGTGGTCTCCGCCGCCCGCTGGCTGATCAACCACCCGGACGCCACGCTCGACAAGCTGATGGAGTACGTCCCCGGGCCGGACCTGCCCACCGGGGGAGTGCTGCTCGGCCTGGACGAGGTGCGCCGGGCGTACGAGACCGGCCGGGGCGTGGTGCGGATGCGCGGCAAGGTGGAGATCGGCCCGCTGGAGGGCAGCCGGGGCCGGCAGGCGATCACCGTGGTCGAGCTGCCGTACGGGGTGGGCGCCGAGAAGGTCATCGCCGCGATCACCAACGAGGTGACCAAGACCAAGCGGCTGGCCGGCATCGCCGACGTCAAG
The DNA here is from genome assembly GCF_042899365.1 of Micromonospora sp. NPDC000089. Lineage (NCBI taxonomy): Bacteria > Bacillati > Actinomycetota > Actinomycetes > Micromonosporales > Micromonosporaceae > Micromonospora > Micromonospora sp. NPDC000089. The sequence continues at coordinate 355,527 of NZ_JBIAZT010000004.1, read as the reverse complement.
GACCTCACCGACCGGGAGAGCGGCACCCGCCTGGTGATCGAGTGCAAGGTCGGGGTGAACCCGCAGGCGCTGCTGGCCGACCTCTACCGGCTCACCCCGCTGGAGCAGTCCTTCGGCGTCAACAACCTGGTGCTGGTGGACGGCCAGCCGCGCACCCTCGGGCTGAAGGCGCTGCTGGAGGTCTTCCTGGCCCACCGGTACGAAGTGGTCACCCGGCGCAGCGCGTACCGCCGGCGCAAGCGCGAGGAGCGACTGCACCTGGTCGACGGCCTGCTCATCGCGCTGCTCGACATCGACAAGGTGGTCCGGCTGATCCGGGCCAGCGAGGACGCCCAGGCGGCCAGGGACGGCCTGATGCGGCAGTTCAAGCTCTCCGAGATCCAGGCCACCTACATCCTGGACACCCCGCTGCGCCGGCTCACCAAGTACGACCGGATCGAGCTGGAGGCGGAGCAGGAGAAGCTGCGCGGCGAGATCGCCGAGCTGTCGAAGATCCTCGACGACGACAAGGTCCTCAAGAAGGTCGTCTCCGACGAGCTGGCCGCGGTGGTGAAGCAGTTCGGCGGCCCGCGCCGCACCACCCTGGTCGACGGTGACCTCAAGGAGGTGCTGGCCGCGTCCGTGCCGGCCGGCCCGCTGGAGGTGGCCGACGACCCGTGCCAGGTGATCCTCTCGGCGACCGGGTTGGTGGCCCGCACCGCGGCCGAGTCGGAGGAGGCGTCCGAGGGGCGTCGGCGCAACGGCCGGGTCAAGCACGACACCGTACGCGCCGTCGCGCACACCACCGCGCGGGGCCGGGTGCTGCTGGTGACCAGCGCCGGCCGGGCCTTCAAGATCGACGTGCTGCCGCTGCCGGTGCTGCCCGAGCAGGCCGGCACGGTCTCGCTGCGCGGCGGCATGTCCGCCGCGGAGCTGGTGCCGTTGGCGCCGGGCGAGACGGTGGTCGGCCTGGCGCCGCTGCGGGAGACCGCACCGGCCTCGCCGGGCCTGGCGCTGGGCACCCGCCACGGGGTGGTCAAGGTCTGCGCCCCGGAGTGGCCGGTCCGCTCGGACGAGTTCGAGGTGATCGGGCTGCGCGAGGGCGACGAGGTGGTCGGCGCGACCTGGCTGACCGACGGTCAGGAGTCGCTGGTCTTCGTCACCAGCGAGGCGTCGCTGCTGCGGTTCGCCGCGACGATCGTGCGCCCGCAGGGGCTCAAGGGCGGCGGCATGGCCGGGGTGAGCCTGCCGGCCGGGGCACGGGTGGTGCACTTCGGCGCGGTCCGCACCGACGACCCGCAGCACGGTGAGCCGATGGTGGTCACCTCGACCGGCGCGACGGTCAAGGTGACGCCGTTCGGGGCGTACCCGGCGAAGGGGCGGGCGACCGGCGGGGTGCGCGCGCAGCGGTTCCTCAAGGGCGAGACGGAGCTGGTGGTCGGCTGGGTCGGGCCGCGACCGGTCGGCGCGACGGCGACCGGCGACCCGGTCGAGCTGCCGCCCACCGACGCCCGCCGGGACGGCTCCGGCTTCGCCGTGATGCTCGGCCCCACCGTGGTGGGCCACCTGATCGAACGCCACTGACCCGGCGGCGACCGGGCTCGTCCGTCCGGCTCGCTCAGGCGACGCCGGCCGGGCGGAACTGGACGCTGACCCGGGGGCCGGTGGGCCGGGCGGTCTTCGGAATCGCGTGCTCCCAGGTGCGCTGGCAGGAGCCGCCCATCACGATCAGGTCGCCGTGGCCGAGCGGGAAGCGCAGGCTGTCGCCGCCCCCGCCGCGCGGGCGCAGCAGCAGCGGTCGGGGTGACCCGAACGAGACGATCGCGACCATCGTGTCGGTGTGCGCGGACCGGCCGAGGGTGTCGCCGTGCCAGGCGACGCTGTCCCGTCCGTCGCGGTAGAGGCACATACCGGCGGTCACGAACTCCTCGCCCGGTTCGGGGGCGTAGTGCCGGTTCAGTGCCGCCCGCGCCGCGGTGAGCACCGGATGCGGCAGCGGCCGGTCGGCGGAGTACCAGCAGAGCAGGCGCGGGACGTCGACCTCGGTGTCGTACATGGTGCGGCGCTCGGCGCGCCAGGGCACCTCTCGCCGCAACGTGTCGAAGACCTGGTCGGAGCCGGTCAGCCAGCCGGGCAGATGGTCGACCCAGGCGCCGCGGGTCAGGGTGTGCCGGCGCAGGGCGCCCGCCAGCGGGGCGAGCGTCGGCGTCGGGGCGGCGAGATCTAGCATGGAAGGCTGGTAGGCGGCCGCAGGCATGCTTCCACCCTACCGGCCGGTTGGTACGCCTGTACGACCCGGCAGCACGTCGATCATCGGTCACCCGCCGCACATCCGCACGTTCGACCGGGGTCACCCGATCGGCCTTGTCGTCGTCATCCGCGTCGCCTGCCCCGGCGAGCGACACCGCTGAGGAGTCGGAACCTTGCAGAAGAGCCCTGCCAGTGCGCCGGTGGTGGCCCCCCCGGTCACACCCACCCCGGCGGCGGTGCGCCCGGCGGATCCCCGTCGCCATCGGGTCGCGGTCGTCGCGGCCCTGTTCGTGGCCGCCTGGGCGATTCCCGCGCTGGCGTACGCCGTGGGCCTGGCCGGCCTGCTCCCGCCGCTGGTGCTGGTGCTGACCGCCGGCCTGCTCCGGGTGGGCCGCACCCTGCTCGACCGGCTCGTGCTGGCGACCGCGTTGCTGCTGGGCACGGTCTGCGTGGCCGCCCTGCTCTTCTCCTACTGGCCCTGGGGTCTGCACCCGGTGCCGGTGGCCGGCACGGCGTTGACGGTGCTGCTGATCGTCGGGCTGGCCAGGGGCCTCCGGCCGCGGCTGCCGCGTCCCGCCCTGGCGGACCTGGCGCCGGTCGCCGCCGCGGTGCTGGCGCCCCTGGCCCTCGCCTGGCCCTACCTGCGAACCGACGGCCTGACCGGTCGCCTGGCGTACGCCATGACCGGCGAGGACAACAGCCGGCACCTGGCCACCATCGAGGCGATCCGTTCGGTCGGCGGCTACCTCTTCTCCGACCCCGCGGGCGCGTCCCGGATCGCCCCCGAGGGGATGGTGTACTACCCGCAGGGCTTCCACGTCACCGCGGCGTTGCTGGACACCTTCCTGCGTTCCTCCACCGCGCCGGCCGGGCCGGCGAGCATCCTCTACCACTACCTCTTCCTGCTGTTCGCCACGTACGCGCTGCTGGTGCTCGCCGTGGTCTGGGCCGCCGGGCGGATCGCCGGCCGGCTGCTCGACCCGGTCCGGGCGTTCGGTCTGGCCGGCGCGATCACCGCGCTGGTCCTCGGCTCCGAGCTGACCCGGTTCGTGGTGTACGGCTACCCGGGCGAGACCCTCGGCCTGGCCCTCATCGCGATCCTGATCGGCCTGGTCTGCCGGCCGGTCGCCCGCACCGGCACCCAGCTGTGCCTGCTCGGCGCGCTCTGCATCGGGGTGGGTTTCGCGTACCTGATGTTCCTGCCGGTGGTCGGTGTGCTGGTGCTGACCTGGCTGGTGCGCCACCGCAGGGCGGCCTGGCGGCGGCGCTGGCTGTTGCTGGTGGTGGTGCTGGCGACCGCGGTGTTCGGTGCGCTGCCCACCGTGATCGGCCTGCTCAACACCAACCAGGTCGACAACGTCGACGTCGGCGGTGGGGTCTTCCCGCGCTACGACGGCTACCTGGCGCTGCTCGGCGTGATCATCGCCGGACTGCTCGCCGGCGGCCTGCGCCTGCCGGTGTGGCGCCGGTACGCCGGTGCGCTGGCCGCGGCCCTGGCCTTCGTGATCGGCTTCAACCTGTACTTCAAGTCGCTGGGCCTCGAGCCGCGCTACTACTACGGCAAGTCCCTGCACCTGCTGCTGGTCGTCCTCTTCATCGGGGTGGGCGCGGTGCTGCTGCTGCGTCCGGTGCCCTGGCGGGCCGCGGCCGGTCGGCGTCGGTCCCGGCGGGTGCTGGTGGCCCGGTCGCTGACCGCGCTGTCGCTGGTGGTCGCGACCGCGGGGCTGGCCGGCCTGGCCCGTGGCGGCGGGATTTTCGCCCAGCCGTTCGGCAACCGCAGCACGACCTGGTCGGCGGCCTGGTGGGGAGGGCTGCTGGACCGACCGGAGCAGGCGAACGTGACGGCCCGGGCCCTGGCGCAGGCGCCGTTCCGCGACGGCGAGGTGACCGTGGTGGTGAGCGACCAGCGACGGGAGGGCTACCTGGCCACGCTGTTCCTGTCCACCCTGCAGGGCACGCACGGCTACTCCGCCACGGCGTTCTACTACCTGCCGCTGTCGGAGCCGGCCCGGTCCGCCGCGCTGGTCAAGCAGGAGAAGCGGCCGATGCGCCTGCTCACCACCGGTCCGAAGGCCACCGCGATCGTCGACCGGCTGCTCGCCGAGCAGCCGCAGCTGCGTTCCCGGATCACCGTCGAGCCACTGCGCTGACCGGTCGGGCAGCAGCGCGGGACGGCCGTCCGGTGAGCGGACGGCCGTCCGGCGTCGAGGGGCGGCGTCAGGCGCGGGTGGCGGCGAGGACCAGCATCACCTGGTCGACCACCCGGCCGCGGCCCAGGCCGTCGACCGTCGACCAGGCCCGGCCGGACAGCGCGGAGCGCCGGCTCGCGGACGTCATCAGCCGCAGCAGGGTCTGCGCGGCGGCCGATCGGGCGGTCCGCCCGGACAGCCCGGTGGCCGTCAGCTCGGGCAGCTCACCGAGGCCGGCGGCGAGGCCGGCGTCGACCACCCGGTGGTAGGAGTCGCGCTGGTTGTCCACCACGCAGACCAGCGCGGACGGCGCGCCGAGGCAGCACAGCTCCCAGGTGGACGTGCCCGCGGCGCTGACCACCAGGTCCGCCGCGCCGATCAGGGCAGGCAGTTGGTCGGTGGGCGGCACCCGCCGCACCGACTGCCCCCGGCCGGGCACGATCACCTCGAGCTCGGCGTCCACCTCGGGCCGGCCGACCACGACGGTGAGGTCCATCGGGTGCCCGGTGGACAGCAGCACCCGGGTCAGCACCGGGGCCGCCCCCACCGCGTCGGTGCCACCGAAGAAGGCCAGCACCCGCGGGCGGGAGATCTCGGTGGCCGGCCGGGGCGCCGCCGGCCGGGCGCCCACCACGGAGTCCCGCAGCAGGGCGTACCGGGTGCCGGCGAGCAGCCGCTCGGCGGGCGCCTCGGTCGACGCGCCGAAGTTCTGGTCCAGGTAGAGGTCGGCGTCCTGGCCGCGGCTGTCACCGTCCACGATGGCCAGCGTGGTCACCCCGGCCGCGCGCAGCGCTCCGGCCCCCGCCGGATCCAGCTCGTACGAGTCGAGCACCATCACGTCCAACTGGTGCCGGCGGGCGGTGTCGACCAGCTGCTCGGGCGTGTCCGGCCCCGGTTGCAGGGCGATGCCCCGGGCGGCGAGCTGACCGGTCGCCCAGCCCACCCGCTCCACGGTGCCGAACACCGTCACCTCGGCGCCCCGGGCCCGGAACTCCTCGCCCAGGGCGAGGGACCGGACCAGGTGGCCGACGCCGCGTTGGGGGCCGGCGTCGCAGCGCAGCCCCACCCGTACCGGTCTCAGGACTCCTCCAGCCGCTTCTGCCGTACGGCGGCGTTGATGGCGCGCACCGTGGGCTGGCCGTCCAGCCAGTCGGCGAGCTTGGCCAGCGGGACGCTCACGTCGCCGAAGTGGTCGACCACCGTCCGGACCAGCGCCCAGTCCTCCTCGGTGTCGAGGGTCAGGCGCAGGGCGGACCGGTCCGGGGTGAGCGTCACGCCGAGCACCCGGAACAGCTCCGGGTGGGCGTACGCGTACGAGGTGACGTGCACCCGGTGGTGGTCGGTGGCGATCCGGTCGAGGGTGCGCAGCGCGTCCGCCTTGATGATCTCGACGTCCATGCCGCGGGGCAGCGTGCGGGCGATCGAGGTGCTGGCGTAGTCGAGCCCGGGCACCGCCCGGTAGATCCGGGCGACCAGCGTGATGATCTCCGGGTCCAGCAGCGGGCAGTCCGCCGTGAAGCGCATCACCGCGTCCGCGGGGTGGCCGTCCAGCGCGCCGATGAACCGGGTCAGCACGTCGTCGACCGGGCCGCGGTGGCACGCCACCCCGAGCCGCTCGCACTCGGTGGCGACCGCGTCGTCGACGGCCTCGGTGCTGGTGGCGACCACCAGGTCGGCGAGCACGCCGCTGTCCTGCGCGGCGCGGACCACCCGGCCGAGGACGCTGCGTCCGGCCAGCGGACGCAGCACCTTGCCGGGCAGTCGCGAGGAACCCATCCGGGCCTGCACGACGCCGACGATCCGGTGCTCGCGGTTGGTGCTGCCCATGCCTGCCGCCTCCGTCGTGCCGTCCTGGGCCGTCACTGCTGCTCCTCGCGCGCGGGCTTGGGCGCCATCGCCTGCCGGGCCCGGCGCTTGGCCGCCTTGGCACCCCGCTTGGCCAACCGCGCGGGCGTGATCGCCATCTTGCCCACCCGGTAGCTGAGCGAGCCGTTGAGCAGGTTGATCTTCGCCTCGGCCTTGCGCAGCGCCCGCTCGCGCGAGGTGAGCAGGTCCTCCGTCCACTTCAGCACCGCCGCCAGCCGGCCGATCTCCTCCCGCTGGCGTACCCAGGCCTCGTGGAGCTGCTGGTAGCTGCGGGGGCCGGCGGGCGGGTCGGTCGGCTCGACCGCGCGCAGCTCGGTGGCGAGGGTGACCCGCCCGTCGCCGTCCAGACCGCGCAGCGCGGCGCTGATCGCGGCCTCCGCCTCGATCGCCGCGTCCACCGTGGACCGGTCCAGGTCGCGGCCGGCGATGCCGCCGAGCACCACGGTCAGGCCCGCCACGTCCAGAGTGGTCGACCAGGGGTGGGCGTAGCCGCCGGTGAGCAGCTCCGCGGCGAACCGCCACAGCGCCCGGGCCAGCGCCACGTCGGCGGCCAGCGGCGTCGCCGCCTGCCAGCTCGGGTCGAGCACGGCGAAGCCGTCGCCGTCGACCACCACGTTGTCGGTGCCGGCCAGGGCCACCGCGCCGGTCACCCGGCCGTCCGCGTCGGCCTGACCGATGAGCCAGCCGGCGTAACCGTGCAGCAGCCGGCGCAGGGTGTCCAGGTCACGTCGCAGGCAGGCGTCGAGCAGCACGGTGCGCAGCAACCGCCCGGGCGGCACCGGCCCGTCCAGGGCGGCCGGGTCCCGGAACGCGGCCTCCCGGCTGGCGAACGGCGCCGGAGCGGTCGCGGAGCGGCTCACCGGGTGGGCGAGCCGCCAGTGCCAGCCGTCACCCTCGGCGACCACCTCGGCCACGCCGATGCCGGGCGGGCCGGTCTGCACGAGCGCCACCGGCAGGTCCGTCCGCTCGGCCGCCGGGCCGCGCCGGGCGAGCACCAGCCAGGCCGGCGCGAGGGTCGCGGCCAGCCCGGCGTGCAGCGCGTCGACCGCGAGCCGGGACGGGTCCTGCAGCACCGTGTCGTCGGGGTACCCGCCGGCGCAGGCGCCGTGCAGCACCGCGTCGAACAGCCCCGCGGTGGTCCGCCGGCTCACCTCGTCCGCCGCCACCAGGGCGGTGGTCACGCTCGTCCCCGGGTACGCGGCGAAGCAGGCGTCGGTGCGCAGGCCGGCGTCGGCGAGCCGCTCGTCGAGCTGGGCCGGGTTGACCGGCCGGCCGGTGTCGAGCACCCCGCTGATCGCCCACGCTGAGTCGGCGCGGTCGGCGTACCAGGGCGAGGTGGCCACCATCCGCTGCAGGCCGAGCGGGTTGTCCAGCCGCAGCAGCAGGGCGCCGTCGGGCCGCAGCGCGCCGAGCAGGCGGTCCAGCACGCCGTGCCAGCCCAGCCGGGGGCCCTCCACCGACTCGATCGCGTCCAGGCCGGCGCCGGCGATCACCACGTCGAAGGTCTCGCCCTCGGGAACGCCGTTCGGGCCGCCCACGATCACGTGCGCGGCCCGGTCGGCGAGCACCATCGCGTCGGGGTGGCTGCGCAGCAGGCAGGTCACCTCGGCGTGGCCGAGGTGGTCCAGCAGGGTCGGGTCGTGCGGGCCGGCGACCAGCACCCGGGCGCCGGAGGGTACGACCCGCGCGGCGAGCGCGGCGAGCGGTCCGCCGTCGGTCACCCGCTCCTGCGGCCGGTCGGACCAGGCCAGCATTTCCCCGCCGGGCAGCGAGACGTGGGGTGCCGTCTCCGTCGTCAACTCGTCTCCTCCTGGAGTTTCGCCCAGCCGAGCAGCTCACGCAGCTCCGCGGGCGTGCAGCGATGGTCGGTGCCCAGCTCGGCGCGGGCGATCGACACGGCGGTCGGCAGGTCGACCTTCTCACCGTGCAGCTCGGGCCACTGCCGACGGATCCGTGCGGTGCCACCGAACGTCGGGTCCTCGTTCGACAGGATCATCGGATTACCGTAGACCGCGGGTTCGCAGCCGGCGGCGATGCCGTAGAAGATGGCGCTGGTGAGTCGGTTCGAGGCCACCCGTCGGTGCCGGCGCAGCTCGGTGAGCTGCTTGTCGAGGAAGAGCGGGTCGGTGTCCTTCCACCAGTGGCCGCGGTAGCCGTGGCAGATGACCCGGAAGCCGGCGTTCTCGTAGAGCCGCCGCACCTTCCGCATGCCGTACTCGTGCCAGTAGAGGCAGACGGTGACCGGGCCCTCCTCGGTGTCCCGGATCCGGGCGATCAGCTCCTTGTGGTCGCCCTTGACGTGCTGGCCCTCCCACCCGTGGAAGGGGTACCAGATGGTGCCCTCCCGTTCGGTCTCCGGGGGGTCGTCCCGCCGCAGGTCCAGCAGGTAGACGAAGGGCGCGCCGGTGACGACGACGTTGCGCCGGCCCACGGACCAGGCGCGCCGCCGGGTCTGCTCCGACCAGAGCAGGCTCGGGGTGCCCTCGGCGTACGGGTGGCCGGGGGCGAGCCCGTCGCCGATGTTCCAGCCGTGCTGCAGGTAGCCGTTGATCCGCGGCGGGTGCCCGGCACCCAGGCCGCAGTACCGGGCCAGCACGTTGGCGTGCCCGTAGAAGTGGTTCGCGTGGTGCATCGTTCCCCCGTCAGGCGGCGGTGGGGCGCGCCGTGGCGCCGTGCAACGCCGCGCGGAGCGCGTCGATGACGCGGTCCTGGTCGTCCTCGGCGAGCGTCGGGTAGAGCGGCAACGACAGCTGCTGCTCGTAGAACGATTCTGCCACCGGGCAGGATCCGCGTCGGTACCCGAGGTCGGCGAACGCCGGGTGCCAGTGCACCGGGATGTAGTTGACCTGGACACCGATGCCCGCGGCGCGCATCTTGTCGTACACCTCGCGACGGCGACCGTCGAGCACCCGGATCGGGTAGAGGTGCCAGGCCGGGTCGGCCCAGGACTTCCGCGCCGGCAACAGCACGCCGTCCAGGTCGGCCAGCGCCTCGTTGTAGCGCGCGACCAGCGCGGTGCGGCGGGCGACGAACTCGTCGAGCCGGCGCAGCTGGCTGCGGCCCAGGGCGCACAGCACGTCCGGCAGGCGGTAGTTCAGCCCGAACTTGTGCACCTCGTACCACCAGCCGCCCTCGTCCGGGAAGCGCAGCTCGTCCTGTTCGCGGATCATCCCGATGCTGCGGAACCGGCGGGCCCGCTTCAGGATCTCCTCATTGAGCGCGGCCACCCCACCGCCCTCGGCGGTGGTCAGGTTCTTGGTGGGGAAGAACGAGAAGGTGGTCAGATCGGCGAGCGAGCCGACCGGCCGGCCGTGGTAGGTGCCGCCGATCGAGTGCGCCGCGTCGGCCAGCAGCAGCGCGTCGCTGCCGTCGACCGCCTTGCGCAGCGCGTCGTAGTCGGCCGGGTGGCCGCCGTAGTCGACCGCCGAGACGACCTTGGTCCGTGGCGTGACCGCGGCGGCGGCCGCCGCCGGGTCCAGGCAGAAGGTCTCGTCCTCGACGTCGGCGAACACGATCTTCGCGCCGAGGGCGACCGCGCTGCTGGCGGTCGCCACGAACGTCATCGGCGGGACGACCACCTCGTCGCCGGGGCCCACCCCGGCCGCCGCGTACGCCACCTGAAGCGCGGCGGTGCCGTTGGACACGGTGGCCACACCGACCCCGCCGGTCACCCGGGCGAGGTCGGCCTCGAACGCCGCCACCTGCGGACCGGTGGTGAGCCAGTCGCTGTGCAGGGTCTCGACGACGGCGGCGACGTCCTCGTCGGTGACCGACTGCCGTCCGTAGGGGAGCATCGCCATCACGCGGTGGTGATGCCGAGCATCACGCGCAGCTGCTCCACGGTGAGCCACTCGTCGTTGGTGTCCGACTGGTACGCGAAGCCGTCCGGCACCGCCTCGCAGTCGGCCGGCGGCTCGTAGCCCCAGCCGGCGATGGTCGGCTGCACGATGAACCGGTCCTTCGCGCGCAGCGTCCGACGGCTGTCGTCCGGCGCGATCATCTCCTCGTGCAGCTTCTCGCCCGGGCGGATGCCGATCTCGTGGGTGGTCGCCGACGGGGCGACCGCCTCGACCAGGTCGAGGATCCGCATGCTGGGGATCCGCGGCACGAACAGCTCGCCGCCGCGCATCTGGTCGAACGAGTCCATGACGAACTGCACGGCCTGGTCGAGGGTGATCCAGAACCGGGTCATCCGCTTGTCGGTGATCGGCAGGCTCTTGCCCTCGGCGGCCAGCCGGCGGAACAGCGGAACCACCGAGCCGCGGCTGCCGACCACGTTGCCGTAGCGGACCACGGCGAACCGGGTGGGGTGGTTCGCGGCGTAGTGGTTGGCGGAGACGAAGAGCTTGTCGCCGACCAGCTTCGTGGCGCCGTACAGGTTGATCGGGCTGGAGGCCTTGTCGGTGGAGAGGGCGATGACCTTCTGCACACCGGCGTCGATCGCCGCGTCGACCACGTTCTGCGAGCCGGTGATGTTGGTCGCGATGAACTCCGAGGGGTTGTACTCGGCGGTGTCGACCTGCTTGAGGGCGGCCGCGTGCACCACGTAGTCGACGCCGTGCATCGCCCGGGTCAGCCGGTGCCGGTCCCGGATGTCACCGATGAACCAGCGCAGCCGCTGGTCGTCACCGAGCTGCTGCTTCAGCTCGTACTGCTTCAACTCGTCACGGGAGAACACCACAACCCGGGCCGGGTCGGCCTCGTTGAGGATGTGCCGAAGGAAGGTCTTCCCGAAGGATCCCGTCCCGCCGGTGATCAGAATGGAGGATCCATTCAAGCCACTCAATTTGGTGCTCCCCTGGTCTGGTTGTTTCAGCGGCGGCGTCGGGCCGCCGGACGGATCGCGATCGTAGACCTCGCTGGTTAACACCGTAGGCAACCCGCTGTGCGAGCGGCAACTCCAACGTGAGCCAGGCACGTCTCCAGGGCTCTGCCGGGCCCGCTCCAGGCCCGGCGGAGGCCCCCGCCTCCTCGGCTACACTCGGCCGGCGCGCCGGTCGTGCGTGCCAGTGAGGGAGGGAAAGCGGTGGAACTGGAGCGACTGAGGGTCGTCTTCCGCTCTGCGTTGGAACTGCCGGGTGACGCCCCGGTGGACAACCTGGAATATCGCGGAATCGACAAGTGGGACTCACTCGCGCACATGTCGCTGGTGGCCGCCATCGAGGACGAGTTCGGTGTGATGCTCGACACCGACGAGGTCATCGACCTGAGCGCCTTCAGCCGCGCGCGAGAGATCCTGGAGAAGCATGGTGTCGTCCTCTCCGACTGAACCCGCCGCCCGCCGGGTGCTGGTCACCGGGTCGACCCGGGGGATCGGCCGGGCCGTCGCCGAGCGGCTCGCCCAGCAGGGTTGCGTGGTAGCCGTCCACGGACGGGAACCCGGCGCGGCCGAGCAGGTGGCCGCCGCCCTCCCCGGTGGTCCGCACCTGTCGGTGCACGGGGACGTCGCGGAGCCCGAGCAGGTCAGGGCCATGATCCGCGCACTGTTCGACCGGTGGCGCGGGCTCGACGCCCTGGTGGTCAACGCCGGGGTGCACGCCGCCGGGCTGTTGGGCACGGTGTCGGACGACACGGTGGCCCGACTGTTCGCGGTCAACGCCGCCGGCGCGGCCCACACCCTGCAGCAGGGCGCCCGCCTGCTGCGCCGCGGTGACCGGCCCGCGGTGGTGCTCACCGCCTCCCTGGTCGGCTCGGCCGGCGCCGCCGGTCAGGTGGTCTACGCGGCCAGCAAGGCCGCCGTGGAGGGCCTGACCCGGGCCGCGGCGAAGGAGCTCGGGCCGGCCGGCATCCGGGTGAACGCCGTCGCTCCCGGGTTCATCCGCACCGACCTGTTGGCCGACCTCGACGAGGCGGGCCGGCAGGCCCGGGCGGACGACACCCCGCTGCGCCGCCTGGGCGAGGCGGAGGAGGTGGCCGAGGTGGTCGCGTTCCTGCTCTCCCCGGCAGCGTCCTTCGTCACTGGTCAGGTCGTCGGGGTGGACGGAGGATTGACCCTGTGATGAACCTGCTGCACCCCGATGCCCGGCTGGTGGACTCGGCGACCGGCGAGCAGCTGGGCGGCGCCGACCTCGCCGCCCGCGTCGCCGACCTCGCCGCCCTGTTCGACCGGGAGCCACCCGGTGTGGTGTTCGCCACCATCTCCGCCGAGATCGACCCGGTTGTCCGCCTCCTCGCCGCCTGGCAGGCCGGTCGCCCGGTCGCGCTGCTCGACCCGCAGATCTCCCCGGCGGTGCTGGGCGACCTGGTCGACCGGTTCCAGCCCGCCGTGCTCCTCACCCCCGGCCCGGCGCCGGACGGTTACAGACCCGGGCCGGCCGGCCTGGGCTCCGCCTGGCGGCGGACCGATCCCGCCGGGCCGCCGCCGCACCCCGACCTGGCGCTGCTGCTCACCACCTCCGGTTCCACCGGCAACCCGAAGCTGGTCCGGCTCTCCGGCCAGGCGGTGCGGGTCAACGCGGCGTCCATCGCCACCTCGCTCGGCCTGGACGGCGACGAGGTGGCGCCGACCACCCTGCCGCTGCACTACACCTTCGGCCTGTCGGTGCTCACCAGCCACCTGCACGTCGGCGCGACCGTGCTGCTGGAACGCTCCGCCCTCACGGCCCGGGAGTTCTGGACGGCGCTCGACCGGCACCGGGTCACCTCGCTCGCCGGCGTGCCGTACCAGTACGAGATGCTGCGGCGCCTGCGGTTCAACCCGGCCCGGCACGAGCGCCTGCGGACGCTCACCCAGGCCGGCGGCCGGCTGCACACCGACCTGGTCGCGGACTTCCACGGCCGGATGACCGAGGTCGGCGGCCGGTTCTTCGTGATGTACGGCCAGACGGAGGCCACCGCCCGGATGGCCGTGCTGCCGTCCGACCGGCTGCCGGCCAAGCTCGGCTCGGTCGGCCTGCCGGTGCCCGGCGGGTCGTTCGCGATCCGTGCCGACGACGGGGCGGAGACGACCGCTCCCGACCAGGTCGGCGAGATCCTGTACCGCGGGCCGAACGTGATGATGGGCTACGCCGAGAAGGCCGACGACCTGGCCGCCCCGGACGAGTCCGGCGGCGTGCTGGCGACCGGCGACCTGGGCCGGCTCGACGACGAGGGCTTCCTGTACGTCACCGGCCGGATCAAGCGGATCGCCAAGGTGTTCGGCGTCCGGGTCAACCTGGACGACGTGGAGCGGTCGCTCGGCCACCACGGTCCCGTCGCGGCGGTCGCCGGGGCGGACCGGCTCGTGGTGGTGGCCGAGGGCGCCGACCCGGACCGGCTCGCCCGGATCCGGGCCGAGGTGGCCGAGTCGCTCGGCACCCACTCGTCCGGCATCCAGGTCCGCGCCGTCGACGCCCTGCCGCTGACCGCGAACGGCAAGCCCGACTACCGCGCGCTGGAGGAACAGTGCTGACCGACACATTCACCCTCACCCAGCCGGAGAAGGAAGAGCGGCTGCGCGGCGAGTTGGTCGAGTTGCTGGCGCACCACCGGCGCAACTGCCCGCCGTACGCCCGCATCATCGACGCTCTCGGCGTGCCGGACGCCCCGGCGACCGTGGCCGACCTGCCCTGGCTGCCGGTCCGGCTGTTCAAGACCCGCAAGCTGGCCAGCGTGCCGGACGACCAGGTCATCCGGGTGCTCACCTCCAGCGGCACCACCGGCGACGTCAGCCGGATCTACCTGGACCGGGAGGCCGCGGCCACCCAGTCGCGGATGCTGGCCCGCACGCTGGGCACCGTGCTCGGCCCGCGCCGGCTGCCGATGCTGGTGGTGGACCGCTCCGGCGTGGTCGGCGACCGTCGGTCCTACTCGGCCCGGGGCGCCGGCGCGCTCGGCATGGTCAACTTCGGCCGCAACCACGTCTGGCTGCTCGACGCCGACGATCAGCCGGACGTCACCGCCCTCAAGGAGTTCCTCTCCCGGTACGGCGACGAACCGTTCCTGATCTTCGGGTTCACCTTCATGGTGTGGCGCTACCTCTACGAGGTCGCCCGGGACAACGGCCTCGACCTGTCCAACGGCGTCCTGGTGCACTCCGGCGGCTGGAAGAAGCTCGCCGACCAGGCGGTCGACAACGCCGAGTTCCGGCGGCGGCTCGCCGCGGACACCGGCCTGACGAAGATCCACAACTTCTACGGCATGGTCGAGCAGATCGGCACCGTCTACCTGGAGGGGCCGGAGGGCGGCTCGCTCTACTGCCCGGACTTCGCCGACGTGATCATCCGTGATCCGATCACCTGGCAGGAGGCGCCGGTGGGCACGCCGGGATTGATCGAGGTGGTCAGCACGCTACCCACCTCGTACCCGGGCAACGTGCTGCTGACCGAGGATCTCGGGGTGGTGCACGGGATCGACGACGGGCACTGGCCGGGCAAGCGGTTCAGCGTGCTGGGCCGGCTGCCCCGCGCCGAGGCCCGGGGTTGCAGCGACACGTACACGGGAGGTCAGGCATGACGGTGCGGATGCGGTTCCCCGCCGGGCCGGACGTCCCGGTCGAGGAGATCCTGTCGCCGGCCACCGACTCCCGGTTGGCCGTCGGTGACGAGCGGATCATGGACTTCCTCACCGCGATCTCCCGCCGGCTGCTCGCCCCCTCGCTGGCCCGGCGGCACCCGGAGCTGGGCTCGCTCGGCTTCTTCCTGCGTCGTCGGGAGCTGTTGCGCAGCGTGGAGCGGCTGCACGCCGCGCTCGACCGGGGGGTGCTCGCCTTCCCGCGGGGTGTGGTCTTCCACATCCCGCCGGCGAACGTGGACACCATCTTCGTCTACTCGTGGGCGCTGTCGGCGCTGGCCGGCAACACCAACATCGTGCGGGTCTCCACCCGGTCGGCGGCGGCCGCGGAGGCGATCCTCGAGGTGCTCAACGACAGCCTCGCCGAGGCCGACCCGATCGTCGCCCGTACCCAGCGCATGATCACCTACGGGCACGACGACGCGGTGACCGCCCAGCTCAGCGCCGCCTGCGACGTACGGGTGATCTGGGGTGGCGACCGGGCGGTGAACGCGGTACGCCGGCACCCGCTGGCGCCCGCGGCCCGGGATCTCACCTTCCCCGACCGCTCCTCGTTCGCCGTGCTCTCGGTGGCCGGCTGGGAGGCGGCGCCGCCCGCCGCCCGGCGGGACGCCATGGCCAGCTTCGCCAACGACGCCTACTGGTTCGACCAGGCCGCCTGCTCCTCACCTCGGGCGGTGTTCCTGGTCGGTGACGCGGCGCGGGCGGAGGCGGTCCGGGCCGAGTTCGTCACCCTGCTCGGCGAGGCGGTACGCAACCGGGGCTGGGACGTGGACGCGGCGATGGCCGTCGAGAAACGGGTCGGCGCGTACGGCCTGGCCGCGGACGGTGGGGTGTCCCGGATGCTGTTCCCCGACAACCTGGTGGCCAGCCTCGAGCTGGACGACCCGGCCACGGCGCCCCGGGAGTGGTTCGGCACCGGCACCTTCGGCTTCGTGAACCTCACCGAGCTGGCCGAGCTGGCGCCGTTCATGCAGCGGCGCGACCAGACGCTGACCCACTTCGGCTTCCCGCAGGACGAGCTGGTCGAGTTCGTCCGGCTGCTCGGCGGCCGGGGGATCGACCGGGTGGTGCCGTTCGGCTCGGCGCTGACCTTCGCACCGGTCTGGGACGGTTACGACCTGCTGCGCGAGTTCGTCCGGCTGGTGTCGGTCTCGGCCGACTGAGCCACCCGGCACCCGGCGACACAGGGCCCGGTCCGACTGGACCGGGCCCTGTGTCGTGCTCAACTCAGATGAGGTCCCAGGACAGCGGGGTGCCCTTCGCGACATCGCTGGCGAAGGTCCGGCCGAGCACCCGGTCGATCTCGACCGGGGCCAGACCGCCCGCCGGCCGGATCGACCGCACGTTGGCGGCGGTGACCTCGTCACCGGCCCGCACGTCCTCGACCACGAAGAGGGAGCGACGGAACCGCAGCCCCTCCTTCTCGGCCGGGGTCGGGCCGATCACCGTGCCGCCCAGCGCGGCCCAGGCCCGCTCCGACTCGACGGTCATGGCGGCCAGCTCCGCCGGCTCGAGCGAGAAGTCGGAGTCGACACCGCCGTCGCCGCGGCTCAGCGTCACGTGCTTCTCGATCAGGCAGGCGCCCAGCGCCACCGAGGCGACCGGCACGCCGATGCCCGGGGTGTGGTCGGACAGGCCGACGGGCACGCCGAAGGTGTCGGCCAGCACCGGAATGCGGCGCAGGTTGCTGTCCTGCGGCGGCGCCGGGTAGGACGCGGTGCAGGCGAGCAGCACGATGCCGGCGGCGCCGCCCTCCCGGGCGGTGCGGACCGCGGCGTCGATCTCCGCCACGGTCGCCATCCCGGTCGAGATGACCATCGGCTTGCCGGTGCTCGCGACCAGCTTGATCAGCGGCAGGTCGACCAGCTCGGACGAGGCGATCTTGTAGGCCGGTACGTCCAGCTCCTCCAGCAGCTCCACGGCCGTCCGGTCGAACGGCGACGAGAAGACCGTCAGGCCGTGCTGGCGCGCCCGGTTGAAGATCGGCTCGTGCCACTCGTACGGGGTGTGGGCCCGCTCGTAGAGCTGGTAGAGGCGCTCGCCACCCCACAGGTCGTGGCCATCCGAGATGCGGAACGCCGGTGCGTCGACGTCGATCGTGAGGGTGTCCGGGCGGTAGGTCTGCAGCTTGAGCGCGTGCGCCCCGCTCTCGGCCACCATATCCACGATGGCAAGCGCCCGGTCCAGGTCGCCGTTGTGGTTGCCGGACATCTCCGCGACCACGAAGGGGCGCTCACCAGCACCGACGACGTGCGGGCCGATCTTGACTGTCGACGTCATTTTCCCCTGCTCATCTCCGTCCACACCACCTGGTGCGGCTTGCCGTCGATGTCCCGCTCATACTGCCGGACAACGCGAAATCCGAATCGCCGGTGCAGGGCGAGCACCGGCTTGTTGGTGGCCAACGTCTCACCGCCGAGCGTCTCCGCCCCGAGCGTGTCGAAGGCGTACGCGATCGCCGCGCGCTGCAGCGACATCCACGCGGGGAGCAGCTCGGCGCGCTCGTCCAAGCCGGCGATATCGAGATAGAAGCCCCAGGTCAGGGCCGCCTCCGGCGAGGTGATCCCGGCGAAGTTGACCACCCCGGACGGTACACCCCGGTGCAGGTGCAGCAGCAGCGTGCGGTCCGGGTCGGCCTGCACCCGGGCCCACCAGGCGGTGTGCTCGGCCAGGCTGATCTCGTGGTTGGTCAGGCTCACGGCGCGCACCTGCGGGTGGTTGCGCCAGCGCAGCACCAGATGAAGATCACCGTCGTCGGCGAGCCTCAGCGAGTCGGTCATCTGCGTCCTGCCCGGGGTGCTCGGCTGGGTCGTCCGCGTGCTGGTCGACCGCTGGTCCATCATCGTATCCGTCTCGTCCGGGGTCGTTGTCGGCCGTGCCGGCCCGGTCTCGCGCCGGTCGGGCCCGGCGCGACGTGGGCGCGGGGCCGTTCCGGGGCCTGCCGGTGCCCGAGCCCGGCCACCCACCCGGACGAGGATAGCCGCCCGCCGACGGGTGCCGGCGGCGCCGCAGCGTCGGCCGAAGGGCCGGCGGGTGGGTTCACCGTCGCGCCACCCTGCTCCGCCTCGGTGGACGGGTCGGGAACCGGGCCCGTCCGGCACGCCAGGTTCGCCTGAACAACGAGCCGCCCTCGGGTTCGGCGAACGGCGGTCCCGTCCGGCCGGGGTAGGGTGCCGGCTCGGCGGCACCGAGCGGTGTCGCCGGCGAGGGCGTCGCGCACTGCGCCGCCCCGCCGGGAGGAGGAGTCACGGTGCGGACGGGCGCGACGATCGGGTGCCGGGCATGACGAGCACGGCGGCGCGGACGGCCACCAGCCGGCTGCCGTCGCTCACCGGCCTGCGCTGGGTGGCCGCCATGCTGGTCTTCGGCTACCACGTCGGCACCATGCGGATCATCGGCCAGCCGGACGCCCGGGCCGCCGTCGAGTGGCTGTTCACCCTCGGCCTCTCCGGGGTGCAGTTCTTCTTCGTGCTGAGCGGTTTCGTCCTGGTCTGGTCGGCCCGGGACGGGGAGCGGCGGCGCGACTCCTGGCGCCGCCGACTGGCCAAGATCTATCCGAACCACGTGCTGACCTGGGCCGCCGCGCTGCTGGTGATGTGGTGGTTCGCCGACCCGGTGTCGCCCCGGGCGGCCTGGGAGAACCTGCTGCTCATGCAGGCGTGGGACCCCACCCCCGGCTACTTCTACAGCATCAACACGGTGAGCTGGTCGCTCTCCTGCGAGCTGTTCTTCTACCTGTGCCTGCCGTTGGTGCTGCCCGCCCTGCGGCGGGCCCCCGTCGCCGCGCTCTGGGCCGTGGTGGTGGCGGTGCCGCTGCTCATCCTGGCCCTCTGGCCCGGGCAGGCGCTCGTGCCGACCGAGTCCACCTGGTGGTTCACCCAGATCTTCCCGGTGGTCAGGTCCCTGGAGTTCTGGCTGGGCGTGGTCGCCGCCGAGCTGATGCGGCGTGGCCGGTGGCGCGGGCCCGCACTGCCGGCCGCCACCGCGATCTTCGTCGCCGTCTGGGTGCTGGCCGCGCAGTGGATCCGGGCCGAGCTGTGGGCGGCGATCCTCTCGGCCGCGTACCTGCTGGTGATCACCGCCGCCGCGGACGCCGACGTGCGGGGCCGCCGGTCACCGTGGCGCGGCCGGGCGCTGGTCTGGCTCGGCGAGGTGTCGTTCGCCTTCTACCTGGTGCACGTCCTGGTCATGGTGACCGTGCTGCGGCTCACCGGGCACCTCGGGGTGCGGCTGCCCGGCTGGTGGGGGCCGCTGGTCGTGCTCGGCTTCCTGGCGCTGAACCTGGCGCTGGCCGGGCTGCTGCACCGGTACGTGGAGACGCCGATGATGCGCCGCCTCTCCCCGCGCCGCCGACCGCCCCGACCCGCTCCGGCCGCCGGGGCCGTACCACCGGCGGTGGGGGTGCCGGCGCCGCGGGCGGCGGCCGACGACGCGCCCCGCGGCCGCCCGGTGGAGTACGCGGGCCCGCGCGACTCGGCCTGACCGGTCGGGTTCGCGGCCGATGCGACGGGCGCGGCGACACGCCGGGAACGCTGCGCCTCGGCGATGTCGGCGGTAGCGTGGCACCGTGCTCCCGGTCGCGCTCACCAGTCCCCTGTGGTGGGTGACGCGCTGGAGTTCCCGGCTGCTGACCAGCCTGGCCGTCGCCATGGCGCTCTCCTTCGGCGGCGCCGCCCCGGACGCCATCCCGCCGCCCGCCGTCGCCACGGCCGGAGCCGCCACCACGGCGGCCGCGTCCAGCGCGGCGCTGCCCGGGCGGTCGGCTCTCGCGCCTCCCGGTCTCCGCTCCGCGCCCGGCCGCCTCTCGGCCGGGCCGGCCGCCGCGCTGCCGGCCGCCGCGCTGCCGGCCATCACGGCCTTGGCCGGCACGCTGCGGGCCGCCGCGCCGCCGACCGTCACGCTGGCCGGTGCCGCGCCGCCGGCCGCCTCCGTGCTGGCGGCCGCGACGACGTCGGCCGCCACGGCGGCGGCCGCGCCGGACGACGGGTACCTCGGTGCCGCCGACCCGCACGCCGGGCCCGTCCCGGCCGCTCCGCTCGCCGCGCCCGCACCGGCACCCGCGTCGGTCCCGGTCCTCGTCGGGCTCGCGTCGGCGGTCTCGGGGCCGCGCGCGCCGCCGGCCGGCTGACCGCCCGCGCGGGGGCCGACCCGCGCCCACTTCACCACGGAACCTCAGCTCCGCACGCCACCGGCGGCGAGCCCGACCCGGGCGCCACCGCCGCGGACCACGTGCGGCCTCCTCACCCGCATCCCGTTTCCGGAGGTGCCGCGCATGCACACCGCGCTCTACCAGTTCCTCACCGAGATCCCGACCGCCGCCGCCATCTGGTCGTTCCTGCTGGTGATCGCCCTGACCGTGCTGACCGTGCTGGTCGCCCGCCCCGAGCGCGACAGTTCCCCCGAGGCCGCCGTCCCGCCGGGACCGCCCGGGGGCGCCGCGGCAGAGGCGGCCGACCAGCGCCGGTACGCCGAGGAGGTGGCCGTCGCCGCCGCCGGCGCCGCGCAGACCGCCCGCCGGCGGCGGGACGCCTGGTTGGCCGCCCAGGAGGACGCCGACAGCGCCTGGGCGGCGTACGACGAGGCGGAGACCGCCGCGCGTCGGTTCGCCGGGACCCTCGCCCTGCCCACCCCGCGCACGCCCCGCACCCCCGCCGAGTACGCCGCCCGGGAGCGCTGGCTGCACCGGGTCGCGGTGGCCGCGCACTGGCGGGGCGAGCTGACCCTGCCGCAGCTGCGGGACGTCGTCGCGCACCGGGACGGCTGGGATGCCCGCCGGCACCCGGTCGAGCAGGAGGCCCTCCTCGCCCGGTCGGTACGCGACGGTCGGCTCGGGGCGTACCGGGCGGCGGCCGAGCGGGAGCGGGCGGCCTGGCGGGACGCGGAGCTCGCCGCCGACTCCGCCCGCGCGCTGGCCGCGGAGGCGACGGTGGCGGCCCTGCGGCTGCGGCCGGCCCTGGTGGCAGCGCGTCGCCCCGCTGCGGCGCCGGTGGCCGCGACCCGCGCCGCCCGCTTCCGCCCGGCCCGGGTCGGCTGACGCCCGCGTCGTCCTACGCCGGCCGGCGGCTCGACGCGGCCGCCCGGTTCGCCGAAGCTGGCCGAATCGTTACCCGGAATTCGGTGAGCCCGGTCACGTCGGCACCGAACCGGTCATCCGGTGACGGTCGGTGACATCGATCGCGACGATCATCGGTGCTATCCACCACGCTGTCCGCTTGCCGACCCTGTGACACCGGAAAAGAACGTCGTCCGATCGAGCGACGCCAGTGCCATCCTGCCCCGGAAATTGCGCACGACGATCATGTTTCCGCAGCTGGTGGGCCTTGGCGTGGACCCGACCGGCCAGTAATGTCGCCCCGGTCCGGTGCGGTTTCCGATCGCAAGAGGCGACGCCGCGCCGACCCGCTCAATCGTGGCGACACGAGCCGGGGACCCACGCAGTCCCGGGGTGAATCCGCGGGCCACGGCCCGCGGTAGGGCGTTCTTCCCGCCCGAACCCGTCAGCTAACCCGGTCGGCGGTGTCGGAAGGAGTTCCATTCCGTGCAGTTCGATTCCACCCCTCAGTGGTTCCCCCACCTCGGTACCGGGGTGTCGTCGTCGGTCCACCGCGCACCCGCGCGCTGACTCCGACATCCGCCCCGACGTCCGGCTCCTGACCGGGCGATCCCCCGCCAGCGGCCCGCACCGGCCCCGACTCCGCGCGTGGCGCATCCGCCACGTGCCGCTCCGGCGCGCCCGCTCCGCCCTCGTACCGTGGAGGAACACCCGTGAAGCACCTCATGAAGCGGCAGCTGCGGCGCCTGGCCACCGAGCGGTCGTACCAGGTCGTCGCCGGCTCGGCCGCCGCCCTCGTGCTGGCCTCGGGCACCGCCGCCCTGGTCGCCGGCGCCGACGACGACGCGTCCCGGCCGCCGACCCCCGCCGCCATGACCGAGGTGGCGCCGCGACTGGACGACGTGGCCAGCCGCGGCCAGGCCCGGATCGTCGCCGGCGCGCCCGCCGCGGTCCCGTCCGCCAGCCCCCCGGCGACGCCGTCGGCCAGCCCGTCCCCGTCGGCCGCCGCCACCAAGGCCAAGGCCGCCGACCCGGACCTCGCCCCGAAGCCGGCGCCGAAGCCGCCGTCGTCCAAGGTCCTCAGCTACGACTACGAGGCCCAGACCACGTACTACTACTGCGGCCCGGCCGCGGTGCGCAACGCGCTCAGCGCCGCCGGCATCGAGCGCACCCAGGACGGCCTCGCCGCCGCCATGGGCACCACCGAGATGGGCACCAACTCGGCGTTCGACACCACCAAGGCGCTCAACGCCGAGGTCAAGGGCGAGCCGTACCGGACCCGGACTTTCGAGGGCACCCCGAGCTCCGCGCAGATCGACCGCCTCCAGGCCGACGTGGTCCGGGCGATCACCGACAAGCGCGCGGTGGTGGCCAACGTGGCCGGCGACGCCACCGACGTCGACGGCGGCTGGCACTCGTTCCCCGGCGGCCACTACATCGCCGTGGTCGGGTACAAGAACGACGGTCGGACGGTCCGGATCGCCGACTCGGCCGACCCGAGCCTGCCGGCGTACTGGATCAGCACCATCGACCTGGCCAACTGGATCGCCACCCGCGGCTACTCCGCCTGATCCCGGCTCGTCCGACGGGCGCCGGCTCCCACGGGGAGCCGGCGCCCGTCGCCGTCGGCCGAGGGGATCGCCACCTCCACCGCGCGGTAGCTCCACAGCGCGTTCACGCACTCGTGAACGAAAGATGGCGCGCGGGTAGCGGCCCAGATGAACCCTAACGTGCGAACCGCGCCGCCCAACGGGGCGGCGCGGTTCGCGAGACACCGTGGCGGTGCCGAAGCTCACTTCTTCTTGGTGAAGGCCGTGTATGCCTTGATCACCTCGTCGGTCGGGCCGTCCATCCGGATCACGCCCGACTCCAGCCAGATCGTCCGTTCGCAGGTGTCCCGCACGGAGGAGAGCTGGTGGCTGACCAGGAACACCGTGCCGGCGCCCTCCCGCAGCTCACGGACCCGCTGCTCGCTGCGCTTGCGGAAGGCGTCGTCGCCGGTGGCCAGCGCCTCGTCGATCAGCAGCACGTCGTGCTTCTTGGCCGCCGCGATGGCGAACCGCAGCCGGGCCGCCATGCCGGAGGAGTACGTCCGCATCGGCAGGCTGGCGAAGTCGCCCCGCTCGTTGATCCCGGAGAACTCGATGATCTCCGGCGCGCGCTGGGCGACCTCCTCCGGCGACATGCCCATCGCCAGGCAGCCCAGGATCACGTTGCGCTCGCCGGACAGGTCGTTGAGCAGGGCGGCGTTCACCCCGAGCAGCGACGGCTGGCCCTGGGTGTAGACGGCGCCACCGTTCACCGGGAGCAGGCCGGCGATCGCCCGCAGGATGGTCGACTTGCCGGAGCCGTTGGTGCCGATCAGGCCGACCGCCTCGCCCCGGTACGCGGTGAAGGAGACCCCCCGGACCGCGTGCACCTCCTGCACGTTCGGGGCGTTGGTGCGCTTGACCAGCCGCCGGAAGGCCGCCACCGGGGTGGTGCCGCCGGTGGCGCCCTTGTGCACCCGGTAGATCACGTGGGCGTCGTCCACCACCACGGTGGGGATCCGCTCCTCGATCCGGGGCAGCGTGAGGGTCGCGTCGTTCGACGCCTCGAGGTGCTCAACCACGGCCGTACTCCTGTTCTCCGCGCCAGAAGTAGAGGTAACCGCCCAGGCCGGCCACGATCGCCCAGCCCACCGCCACCAGCCACAGCTGGGTCACCGACTCGTTGAGCAGCGGTACGTCCTCCAGCAGCGCGTGCCGACCCAGCTCGATGTAGACCAGCATCGGGTTGTACTGGACCAGGGTGGCGGCCCAGTGCGGCAGCTTCTCGAAGAGGGTGACGCTGTAGAGCACGCCGGAGCCGTACATCCAGGTGCGCATCACGAACGGGATGATCTGCCGCAGGTCGGTGGCCTTGGAGCCCATCCGGGCCACGGTCAGCACCACCCCGGCGTTGAACACCGTCTGCAGCAGCAGCGCGGGCACCAGCATCAGCCACTCGAAGCTGAGCGGTTCGCCGGTGATCAGCACGATGCCGATCAGCACCACCATCGAGGCGAGCAGTTCCTGGAACTGGGTCAGCACGATGGCCAGCGGCAGGCTGGCCCGGGGGAAGTGCAGCGCCCGGATCAGCCCCAGGTTGCCGCTGATCGCCGCCGTGCCCGCCTGCACCGCGCTCTGGGTGAAGTTGAAGATGAACAACCCGGTGGTCAGGTACGCGATGAAGTTCGGGATGCTCTTCTGCTCGAGCACGATGCCGAAGATCAGGTAGTAGACCGCGGCGTTGGTCAGCGGGGTGAGCACCTGCCAGAGCTGACCCAGCTTGGCGTTGCTGAACGAAGCGACCAGTTTGGCGTTGGCGTACGCGGCGATGAAGTGCCGGTACGCCCACAGTCGGCGGCTGTACTCGGCAAGGGACGGGCGCTCGCCGGCGACCTTGAGTCCGTGCCGAGCGGCCAGCTGCGCCTGGGTCAGGCCCGTTTCGGGGTCGACCAGCGCGGTGGTGGCCATGGGTGGGGCGCTCCGATCTTTCGTGTTCGACGGGACGCGCGACGAAGGAATCTACCGGGTGAACGGTGGGGGAGGCCGCCTCGTCGCTGCGTGGACGGTAGTCCATAACACGTCGGGACGCAACCGTACCGTCGTTGCGCTACATTGGCCCACGTGACAGGTGCGAAGAGTCCCCGATGAGCAGCGAGAAGAGGCGTACGCCGGCCGGCGCCGCGGTGCTCCGGGGTGACATCACCAGGGCGATCCGGCGGGCGCTGATGCAGGAGCTCGCCGCGGTCGGCTACGGCCGGCTCTCCATCGAGGCGGTGGCCCGCCGGGCCGGCGTCAGCAAGACCGCCGTCTACCGCCGGTGGAGTTCGAAGCTCGACCTGGTCGTGGAGACCGTGCTGGCCGTCGCCGGCAACAAGCTGCCCGCGCTGGACACCGGCAGTCTCCGCGGCGACATCGCCCTGTTGTTCCAGGTGGTGGCGGCGGCGCTGAGCCATCCGCTGGCCTCGCAGATCATCCCGGACCTGCTGGCCGAGGCGGCCCGCAACGCGAGCATCGACGAGGCGCTGCGACAGGTGCTCCGGATCAAGCAGCAGGAGATCTGCGGGCGGCTGATCGGCCGGGCGGTCGAGCGGGGGGAGCTGCCGGTCGGCACCGACCCGGACGCCGCCGTCGACCTGATCGTCGGCCCGCTCTACTGGCGGCTCGCCATCGCCCGCGCCCCGCTCACCCCGGTCTACCTCGACCTGCTGGTCGAGTCGGTGGCCGCCGGCCTCACCGCGGACGTCGCGGCCCCCCGCGCCCCCGAGCTGCCCGCCCCCCGCTGACCCGCGCCGCGACAGGCCACGTTTCCTCCGCGACACCTGACCGCACCCGTACGGGGTGGTTACGGCTACTTCCCATCGCCGCCGGACCGGGCCGGTCACGGTCAGCCGGCGAGCAGGGCGGCCACCGCCTCGGCGGCCGGCACGTCCACCGGCAGCGGGTGGGCGGCGGTGACCGCGGTGACCGGCAGCGGGCCGTACAGGTGCGGAAAGAGCGCCCCGCCCCGGGACGGCTCCCAGCGCAGCTGCGGCCCGAGCGGTGCCGGGTCCACCGCGAGCAGGGTGAGCCCGGTGGCGCCGGCGTAGTGCCGCCGAGCGGTCTCCACGACCTGGTCGGCGGCGGACAGGTGCAGGAAACCGTCCTGCCGGTCCAGCGCCGAACCGGGGACGTACCCGGTGGCGGCGGCCTGTTCCCACTCGCTGGTCGGCAGCAGCTTGTAGATCATTCGAGCAGCCTACGGGCCGCGGCCGGCCGTTCCCCCGGTACCGCCCGGCCGCCGGGTCTGCCACCATTCGCATCTCAGCCGTACGACGGACGGGGGTCACCGGTGCGCATCCTGCTGGTCGAGGACGACCGACGGGTCGCGGCCGCCCTCACCTCGGCGCTGACCCGCCGGGGGTACGAGGTGGAGCACGCCGCCACCGTCGCCGCCGCCCTGCGCGCCGCGCCGTGCGACCTGGTGCTGCTGGACCTGACCCTACCCGACGGCGACGGTACCGAGGTCTGCCGGGAGCTGCGCCGGCGCAGCAGCCAGCTGGGCATCATCGCGGTCACCGCCCGGGGTGAGGAGCGCGACCGGGTGGCCGGCCTGCGGCTGGGCGCCGACGACTACGTGGTGAAGCCGTTCTCGATGGTGGAGTTGCAGGCCCGGATCGAGGCGGTGCTGCGCCGGGCCGCGCACGCGGCGCCCCAGCGGGACCTGATCGAGGCCGGGTCGGTCCGGATCGACGTGGCCGGCCGGGCGGTCAGCGTCGGCGGCCGGGCGGTGGCGTTGACCCGCAAGGAGTTCGACATCCTGCTCTCGCTGGCCCGACAGCCCGGGGTGGCGGTGCCCCGGGACCGGATCCTGCTCGACGTCTGGGGCACCACCTGGGCGGACCGGCACACCGTCGAGGTGCACGTCGGCTCGCTGCGCGGCAAGCTCGGCGACCCGCGGCTGGTGGAGACCGTACGCGGGGTCGGCTACCGGCTCCGCGGCGAGTGAGCGGGGGCCGCCGGTGCGCCGCCGACTGGTGATCAGCTACCTGCTGCTCATGGTGCTGGTGCTGCTGGCGTTGGAGACCCCGCTGGCGGTCACCCTCGCCTCCCGGGAGACCGACCGGGTCCGGGCCGACCGGCTGGCCGACGCCACCCGGTTCGCCTCGCTGGCCGGGCCGGCCCTGCGCGAAGGCGTGCCCGGCCCGCTCGGCGGCGAGCTGATCAGCTACGACGAGCTGTACGGGATCGGCGCGGCGGTGGTCGACCGCGACGGTCGGACGGTGGCGGCGTCGACGAGCTGGCGGGCGGCCGGACGGACCGGGCCGGCGGTGGACGCCGCCCTGGTCGGCCAGCAGTTCACCGAGCCCGAGTCGGTCTGGCCGTGGGTGGACGGGCCGCTGGTGGTGGCGGTGCCGATCAACGACGGCGGCGAGGTGCTCGGCGCCGTGGTCACCGCGACCCCGACCGGCCGCCTGCGCCGGACGGTGACCGCCTGGTGGTCGCTGCTCGCCGGGATGGGGCTGCTCGCCGTGCTGGCCTGCGTCTCCACCGCGTTCGGGCTGGCCGGCTGGGTGCTGCGACCGGTGACCGAGCTGGACGCGGTGACCCACGAGATCGCCGAGGGGGACCGGGGCGCCCGGGTGCAGGCCCGGCTCGGCCCGCCCGAATTGCGCCGGCTGGCGGTCAGCTTCAATGACATGGCCGACGTGGTCTCCGACGTGATGGACCGGCAGCGGGCCTTCGTCGCGCACGCCAGCCACCAGCTGCGCAACCCGCTGACCGCGCTGCGGCTGCGGGTGGAGGAGCTGGGCCCCAGCCTGGTCGACGACGAGGGGCGGGCCGAGCACCGGCTGGCCCTGGAGGAGACCGACCGGCTGGCCCAGGTGCTCGACGCGCTGCTCACCCTGGCCCGGGCCGAGCGGGAGGAGAACCAGCGGGTGACCGTGGACGCCGCCGCGGTGGCCGCGTCCCGGGTGGCGGCCTGGCAGCCGCTGGCCCGGCACCGCGCGCTCACCCTGCGCCTGGCGGTCGACGGCCCGGCGTACGCGCGCACCGTACCGACCGCGGTCGACCAGGCGCTGGACGCGCTGGTGGACAACGCGGTCAAGTTCGGCGGGGCGGGCGGCGAGGTGACGGTGAGCGTCCGGCGCGCCGACGGCGGCACCGTGCTGGCGGTGTCCGACACCGGGCCCGGCATGACGCCCGGTCAGCTCGACCAGGCCACCGAGCGGTTCTGGCGGGCGCCCGACGTGCAGAACATCGACGGCGCCGGGCTCGGGCTGACCATCGTCGCGGTGCTGGTGGACGCCTCCGACGGCCGGCTCACCATGCGCCCCAACCAGCCCCGCGGCCTGGTCGCGGAGCTGTGGTTCCCCGCCCCGCAGCCGCCCACCGTGGACCCTCCGCCCCCCGTGGACCCCCCGACCGGCGTGCGGCCCGCCACCGGCGGGGTCAGGGTTTGACCGAGCGGTACCAGTCGGCCGCGCCGGGATGCAGCGCCAGCGGCGGGGTGGCGATCGCCGACCGGGGGCTCATCCGCCCGGCCGCCGGGTGTGCCGCGCCCAGCTCGGCCCGCCGCTCCATCAGCAACCGGGTCACCTCGCGGACCAGCGGCTCGGGCAGGTCGGCGCGGACGATCAGGTAGTTCGGGTTGGCCACCGTGGTCACCGGGTCCACCCCGTACACCGAGCGGGGGATGTCCCGGGCCACGTAGACCTCCCGGTAGCCGCGGCGCAGCGGCTCCGTCCACTCGCCCAGGTCGGCGATCCGGATGGCCGAGGCGGCGCTCAGCTGCGTCACCGCGCGCACCGGCAGGCCGCCGGAGAAGAAGAACGCGTCGATCCGGCCGGCGCGCAGGGCGGTCACCGAGTCGTCCAGGCCCAGGTGCTCCTGGCGTACCCGGTCGCCGCCGAGCCGGGCGACCTCCAGCAGCCGCGTCGCGGTCACCTCGGTGCCGGAGCCGGCGGCCCCCACCGACACCCGTCGCCCACCCAGGTCGGCCACCGTCCGGACCGGGCCGCCGGCCAGCGTGACCAGGTGCAGCAGGTCGTCGTAGACCCGGGCCACCGCTTGCACCTCGGTCGGCGCGGTGTCCAGCACGTCGGCCTGGGTGAAGCCCAGCTCGGCCGCGCCCGAGCCGACCAGCCGGACGTTCTCCGCGGAGGCCGCGGTGACCACCACGCTGGCCCGTACCCCGGGCAGCTCCCGGTTGAGGATGTCGGCCAGCGACCGGCCGAACGCGTAGTACACGGCGGTGGGGCTGCCGGTGGCGATCCGGATCGGCACCGGCGCGGCCGCGGCGTCCCGGCAACCGGTGAGCCCGACGGCCAGCAGCACCAGCACCGCCGTCGCGGCGGCGACACCACCTCGGGACCGGCGACGGCTCACCCGCTGCACTCTGCGCCGTACCGTGGCGTCCGCGCAAGCCCGCTGCGGCGGCGGATCAATCCGGCGGGGTCGACCGGGCCGGGGCGAGCGCGGCGCGCTCGATGATCCGCAGCCGGTCCGGGCCGTCCGCCACGCAGACCACCAGGCAGCCGGTGCCGGGGCGCAGCAACGCCGGCACGTCCAGCAGGGCCGCGCCGCGGACCAGCACCGCGGCCAGCTCCCGGTCGGCCAGCCGGATGCCGAGCAGGTGCCGGCGCACGTGTCGCCCGCCGGCCAGCAGCGCCGACCGCCAGGCCGCCGCAGCCAGCCGGGAGCGCCACACCGCCCGCGCCGTCGAGGCCCCGACGGGGGGACCGCCCAGCAGCTCCCGCCGGCCCTGCCGCCAGCCCGTCTCGCGCAGCCGGGCGTACGTCGCCCGGTGCTCCGCCGGCACGTGCAGCCGGTGCAGCTCGTAGCGGCGGCGCAGGCCACCCCCGGTGACCTCGTGCTCCACCGGGACCTCCAGCCGGTCCAGCAGCTGCCGCATCCGCAGCGCCGGGTCCTCCCGGTTGAACTCCGCCACCCCCCGGTACGCCCCGACCGGCCCGCCCACCGCCGGTGGCGGGGTGCACCGGACCAGGCAGGCCACCTCGAACGCGTCGGCCAGCGTCGACCAGTCCAGCGGCGGGGGCGGCGCCGAGCCCGGCCGGTCGAGCAGAATGGGTGCGGGGGCCATCGGACCACTCCTTCGCGGCGTGTGGTCCCCCTACCGTGGCCCGCGCCCGGCGTGCCTTCCAGCTCTGCGGCCCAGGCTTGAGGAAATCTTGCGGCTCGTTCAGAGCTCGCCGACCACCACGTCGAGCTGGCGGGGCCGGCCGGGCGCGGCCGGCTGCTCCTCGACCGGGTAGCCCAGCTCGCGCAGCGCGGCGACCAGCCCGGCGGCGCTCCGGGGCCGGGCGTCGGCCAGCAGCAGGTCCCGGACCAGCCGGCCCTTGGTGGCCTTGTTGAAGTGGCTGACCACCGTCCGGGTGGGCCGGCCGTCGACCTCCCGCTCGTGCAGCACCCGGACGGTCACCGTCCGCTCGGCCGCCGCGCCGCGCGGCGCCCAGGTGGCCGCGTACGCGCCGGAGCGCAGGTCCAGCACCGGGCCGCTGCCGGCCGCCGCCGTCATCGCCGGCGCCAGCGCCCGCCGCCAGTACGCCGACAGCGCCCCGACGCCGGGCAGCCGCGCCCCGATCGGGCAGCGGTACGGCGGGATCCGGTCGGTGAGGCGTACCGCCCCCCACAGCCCCGAGCTGATCAGCACCGACCGGCGGGCTGCCCGCTGCGCGCCGGCCGGCAGCGTGGCCAGGCCGAGCGCCTCGTAGAGCACCCCGGTGTAGACCTGCCCGGCCGGTGCGGTGGCGGCCCGGTCCAGCCGGGCGTTGCGGGCCAGCTCGCCGCGCTGGCCGGCGCCGAGCCCGAGGGCGGCCAGCGCGGTCGCCTGGTCGCCGCGGCTGAGCGCGATCAGCGCGGCCAGCACCTCGCGGCGGGCGTCGGTCAGCTCGGGCAGGGACAGCCGGGTCGGGTCGAGCCGCCGGCCGGTGCCGGTGTCGACCTTCCCCTCGGAGGGCGGGAGCAGGATGAGCACGCCGTGCAGCGTACGGCGGCCCTCAGCGCCACGGCCGGACGGCGGCCGGCGGGTGGTACACGCGATAGCCGGCGACCTGCGCCACGACGGCGGCGTCGGCGCCCGGTCCGAGCAGCCGGCGCAGCCGACGCTCGGCGGGGGAGTCGACCGGCAGCACGTACCCGGGGCGGGCGGCAGCGCCGACCTGCCGCCAGTACGGCCGGTAGCGGTTCTGGCCCGGGGTCAGCTGGCCGTCGAGCACCGCGCAGACCACCCGCTCGCCGGTGTCGAAGGTCAACCGGTTGCAGGTCCAGTAGTCCCCGTACACCTCGCGCAGGCCGGTGCCGCGGACCGCGTCGGCCAGTTCCCGGGCGCGTCGTTGCTCGGCCATCGGCGCGTCGAGGGCGGTCAGGAAGACGGCGGTGCCCACCACGGCGGTGGCGGCGAGGCCGGCCAGCACCGCGGTCGCCGCGGTCCCGGCCAGCCGCCCGGCCGCGCCGGACCGGCCCCGCCAGCCGGCGACCGCGGCCCACCACAGCGGCCACAGCACCGCCGGCAGGGAGATCTGCAGCACCGACAGGTAGCGGGCGTTGCCCAGCGGGTCGGTGGCGGCGAGCGGGCTGCGGACGTACGACAGCAGGGTCAGCGCCGCGCCGGCGACCAGGGCGAGCTGGGCGACGTGCCGGACCCGGACGGCCCTCGGCGCGCCCGCGGCCCGGCGGTAGGCGACCAGCGCGAGCCCGGCGGCGGCCACCAGCAGCAGCGGGTAGAGCACCCCGAACCAGCCCTGCCCGTGACCGCAGCCGGTGACCCGGCACAGCCCGCCGGCCAGCGGCACCCCCTCCAGCAGCCCGCCGTCCAGCCGACGCGGCCACGGCGGCGCCGGCCCGGCGGCGGCGTTGATCTGCCGGAACACCGACAGCGAGTCAGACCCGGGCGGAGCGACCAGGTTGTCCCGGACCAGCGGGGCCACGCCGAGCGCGAAGCCCGCCAGCAGCAGTACGCCCGACCAGCCGAACAGCTCCCGGCGCAGGGCGTAGACCAGCAGCAGGCCGGCCACCGCCAGGTAGGGCACGATCAACCAGTCCGACCAGAGCGCGAACCCGGCGAGCAGGCCGGCCAGCCCGACCGCCGCCCGCCGGTGGGCGATCCGCCGTTGGGCCAGCCCCACCGCGATCAGCAGCATCGCCAGCACCGCCGGTTTCACCTCGGGCCGGCCGCCCACCACCGTCAGCTGGTCCCGCACCACCCGTTCCGTGCCGAGCGCCAGCAGGCCCACGGTGAACGCGGCGAACCAGGGCGAGTAGAGCCGGCGGGTCAGCCGGTACGACAGCCAGAGGAACAGCGCGTAGAGCGCCACCAGGGGCAGCCGCAGCACCGGCCACCCGGGCCCGGCCAGCGCGACGAGTGGCGCCGCCAGGTACGCCTCGGCCATCCCCATGTAGTGCTGCCCGTAGAGGAACACCGGTTGCTCGCGGCCGGCGGCGATGTGCAGCGCGGCCAGCCCGAAGGTCGCCTCGTCGCTGTTCGCGGACGGGACGGTGAGCAGGGTCAGCACCAGCCGGTAGCCGACCCCGGCCACGCCGAGCAGCAGCGCGACCAGCGCCGGCCGGTCGAGTCTCGGACGCCGGGCCCGATGGTGCGGTTCAGGTGTCGACACGACCAACGCCCCCGTCGTCGTCCCGACCGGAGTGTTGCACGCGCACTGGCCCGGCCGGGGCGGATCCGGGCAGCCCGGGGGCGGCTCGCCTGGCCGCTTCCGGCCGGGTGTGGCAGGGTTGCAGCGTGCCACCCACTCCCGCCGGCCAGCTGGCCACGACGAACCTGCACCGGGCCGCGCGGATCGAGGACGCCGTGCACCAGCTGGTCGAGCGCCGGCTACGGCGCACGGGGTGGCAGATGAACATCGTGGCGTACGCCGGCTACGGCGCCCCCGGCTGGGCCCGGGTGATGTGCCGGGTGCTGCTCGGCCGGCCGGACACCCGGCAGCGGGCCCGGCTGGACAAGGTCCGTGGCTGGCGCAGCTTCACCACCCTGCCCGCCAAGCACGTCACCGTGACCATCGAGGCGGGTGGGGTCACCCACGAGGCGCGCGCCGACCGCAGCGGCTTCGTGGACACCGTGATCGAGGCGGACCTCACCCCCGGCTGGGCCTCGGTGCGGCTGAGCGTGGCCGACGCCGAGCCGGTGGAGGCGCTGGTGCGGGTCCTCGACCCGGAGGTCCGGTTCGGCATCCTCTCCGACATCGACGACACGGTGATGGTGACCGCCCTGCCCCGGCCCCTGCTGGCGGCCTGGAACACCTTCGTCCTCGACGAGCACGCCCGGAACGCGGTGCCCGGCATGGCGGTGCTCTACGAGCGGCTGGTCACCGCGCACCCCGGCGCGCCGGTCTTCTACCTGTCCACCGGGGCGTGGAACGTCGCGCCGACGCTGACCCGGTTCCTGTCCCGGCACCTCTATCCGGCCGGGCCGCTGCTGCTGACCGACTGGGGGCCGACCGCCGACCGCTGGTTCCGCAGCGGCCGGGAGCACAAGCGGGCCACCCTGGCCCGGCTGGCTAAGGAGTTCCCCGAGGTGCGCTGGCTGCTGATCGGCGACGACGGGCAGCACGACCAGGAGATCTATCGGGAGTTCGCGGCGGCCCACCCGGCCAACGTCGCCGGAGTGGCGATCCGCCGGCTCTCGCCGGCCCAGTCGGTGCTGGCCGGTTCCCTGCCCGCCCCGCACGACCACCCGGACGCCGGGCCGGTGGGGCAGAAGTGGCTCTCCGCCCCGGACGGCGCCGGCCTCTGGCAGCTGCTGCGGGACGCGGGCCTGGTCTGAGGGGCCGCCCGGCGGGGCGACCCCGGCCGGGGCTCAGTCCCGGCGCAGCCAGAGGGCGCCCAGCGGCGGCACCCGCAGCGCCACCGACGCCGGCAGCCCGTGCCACGGCATGTTTTCGGCGTGCACCGCGCCCAGGTTGCCGACCCCCGACCCGCCGTAGTGGTGCGCGTCGGTGTTGATCACCTCGGTCCAGGTGCCGGCGGCCGGCAGCCCGATCCGGTAGTCCTCCAGCGGTGCGGCCGAGAAGTTCGCCACGCAGACCAGGGTCGCGCCGTCCGGTGCGATCCGGACGAAGGAGACGCTGTTGTTCGCCACGTCGTCCCCGGCGAGCCACCGGAACCCGGCCGGCTCGGTGTCCTGCGCCCAGAGGGCCGGGGTGTCCCGGTAGACGGCGTTCAGGTCACCGACCAGCCGCTGCACGCCGGCCCGCGCCGGGTCGTGCAGCAGGTACCAGTCGAGGCCGCGCTGCTCGCTCCACTCCCGGTCGTCGGCCAGCTCGCAGCCCATGAAGAGCAGCTGCTTGCCCGGGTGCGCCCACATGTACGCCAGCAGCGCCCGCACGTTGGCCAGCCGCTGCCAGGTGTCGCCGGGCATCTTGCCGGCCAGCGAGCCCTTGCCGTGCACCACCTCGTCGTGGCTGATCGGCAGCACGTAGTTCTCGCTCCAGGCGTACGCCAGCGAAAAGGTGAGCTGATGGTGGTGGTGCTGCCGGTAGATCGGGTCCTTCGAGGTGTAGAGCAGGGTGTCGTGCATCCAGCCCATGTTCCACTTGAAGCCGAAGCCCAGCCCGCCGGAGGAGGTCGGACGGGTGACCCCGGGCCACGCGGTGGACTCCTCGGCGATCATCAGCACGCCCGGGTGCCGCCGGTAGACCGTCGCGTTCGTCTCCTGCAGCAGGGCGATCGCCTCGAGGTTCTCCCGGCCGCCGTGCTGGTTGGGCAACCACTGGCCCTCGGCCCGGGAGTAGTCCAGGTAGAGCATCGAGGCGACCGCGTCCACCCGCAGCCCGTCGACGTGGAACTCGTCGCACCAGTAGAGCGCGTTGGCCACCAGGAAGTTGCGCACCTCGCGGCGGCCGAAGTCGAAGACGTACGTGCCCCAGTCCGGCTGCTCGCCGCGGCGCGGGTCCGGGTGCTCGTAGAGCGGGGCGCCGTCGAACCGGCCCAGCGCCCACTCATCCGTGGCGAAGTGCCCGGGCACCCAGTCGAGGATCACCCCGATGCCGGCGGTGTGCAGCCGGTCCACCAGGTGCCGGAAGTCGTCCGGGTCGCCGAACCGCGACGTCGGCGCGTAGAAGCTGGTCACCTGGTAGCCCCACGACCCGCCGTACGGGTGCTCCATCACCGGCAGGAACTCCACGTGGGTGAAGCCCAGCTCGGTCACGTACGTGACGAGCTGCTCGGCGAGCTCCCGGTAACCCAGGCCGGGGCGCCACGAGCCGAGGTGCACCTCGTACACGCTCATCGGCTCCTGGTGCGGCTGGCGCTGGGCGCGGCGCTCCAGCCAGGCGGCGTCGGACCACTCGTACCGTGAGTGGTGCACCACCGACGCGGTGGCCGGCGCGGTCTCGGCGTACCGGGCCAGCGGGTCGGCCTTGTCCCGCCACTGCCCGTCGGCGCCGAGGATGCGGTACTTGTAGCGGGCCCCGACGGAAGCGGCCGGCACGAAGACCTCCCACACCCCGCTCGAGCCGAGCGAGCGCATCGGCCAGCCGTCGTCCGGGCCCCAGCCGGTGAAGTCGCCGACCACCCGCACGCCGCGCGCGTTGGGCGCCCACACCGCGAACGCCACGCCCTCGTCGAAGACCCGGGCGCCGAGCGCCTCCCAGAGCCGCTCGTGCCGGCCCTCGCCGATCAGGTGCAGGTCCAGCTCGCCGAGGGTCGGCGGGTAGCGGTACGGGTCGTCGGTGACGTGCCCGTCCGCGTCGACCCGGTAGTCCAGCACGGTGCCGTCCACCTCGGCCTCGAAGACCCCGGCTTCGTGCACCCGCTTCATCGGGTGCCGCTCCTGGTCGACCAGCAGTGTCACATCCGACGCGCCCCGGCGCAGGACGCGGACGGTGGTGCGGCCGTCGGCGGGGTGCGCGCCGAGCACGGTGTGCGGGTCGTGGCTGGCGCCGGCGATCAGCTGGTCCATCGGGCGTCCTTCGATGCGGTTGGTGCCGGCGCGGTCGCCGCGGGCACGGCTGGGGCCGGTCCGGTCGGGGCGGTGCCGCCGGAGAGGTCGTCCGGCACGTCCTCGACGGTGAGCTCGGCCGGCTCACTCGACGCGGGCTCCGGCTCGGCCGGCACGGTGGGCCGGCGCACGGTCAGCACGTGCGCGGGTTGCAGGTACGGGTCGAGGCGCACCGCGTTGCGCTGCCCCCACTCGTAGCGCGCCCCGGTCAGCTCGTCGGTGACGGTGAACCGCTCGTGCCAGTCGAGGCCGAGCGCCGGCATGTCCAGCGTGGTGTTGCCCCACTGGACGGTGTGCGAGTCGAACGAGCAGACCACCAGCACCGTGTTGCCGGTCGCCGGGTCGTGCTTCGACCAGCACAGCAGGGCCGGGTTGTCGATCTCGTGGAAGCGCAGGTTGCGCAGCTGGTGCAGGGCCGGGTTCTCGTGGCGTACCCGGTTGAGGGTGGCGATGAACGGCGCCAGCGAGCGGCCGTGCGCCTGAGCGCCGGCCCAGTCCCGCGGGCGCAGCTCGTACTTCTCGTTGTCCAGGTACTCCTCGGCGCCGGGGCGGGCCAGGTACTCGAACAGCTCGAAGCCGGCGTACATGCCCCAGGACGGGCTCAGCAGCGCGGCCAGCACCGCCCGGATCTTGAACATCGGCGGGCCGCCGTGCTGCAGCGACTCGTGCAGGATGTCCGGCGTGTTGGGCCAGAAGTTCGGCCGCATGTAGTCGGCCGCCGCGACCAACTCCTCGCAGTAGGCGCGCATCTCGGCCGCCGTCGTGCGCCAGGTGAAGTAGGTGTACGACTGGGTGAAGCCGACCTTGCCCAGCCCGTGCATGATCGCCGGGCGGGTGAACGCCTCGGCCAGGAACAGCACGTCCGGGTCGACCTTCTTGACCTCGGCGATCAGCCAGTGCCAGAAGTCGAACGGCTTGGTGTGCGGGTTGTCCACCCGGAAGATCCGGATGCCCTCGCCGACCCAGTGCCGCACCACCCGCAGCACCTCGGCGCGGATGCCCTCCGGGTCGTTGTCGAAGTTCAGCGGATAGATGTCCTGGTATTTCTTGGGCGGGTTCTCCGCGTACGCGATGCTGCCGTCGGCCCGGGTGGTGAACCACTCCGGGTGCTCGGTCACCCACGGGTGGTCCGGCGCGCACTGCAACGCCAGGTCCATCGCCACCTCCAGGCCCTGCTCGGCGGCGGCGGCGACGAAGTCGCGGAAGTCCGCCGGCGTACCCAGGTCGGGGTGGATGGCGTCGTGGCCGCCCTCGGCCGCGCCGATCGCCCACGGCGAGCCGACGTCGTCCGGGCCGGCGGTCAGCGCGTTGTTGCGGCCCTTGCGGTTGACCCGGCCGATCGGGTGGATCGGCGGCAGGTAGAGCACGTCGAAGCCCATCGCCGCGACGCCCGGCAGCCGGTCCAGGGCGGTGACGAAGGTGCCCGAGCGGGCCGGGGCGTCGACGGTGGCCGGGATCGCTCCCTCGGAGCGGGGGAAGAACTCGTACCAGGCGGAGAAGAGCGCGCGGGGGCGGTCCACCCAGAGCCGGTGCTCCGCACCGGTGGTGACCAGCTCGCGCACCGGGTGCGCCCAGAGCAGGTCGGCCAGCTCCAGCGCCGGCGAGACCCGGCGGGGCAGCTCCAGCTTCTCCTCGCGCAGCGCCGACAGCGCCGCGGTCACCCGCCGCCGGTCGCCGGCCGGGACCAGCTCGACCGCCGCGGCCAGCACCCTTGCGCCCTCGGCCAGGTCGTTGGCCAGGTCCTCCGGCCCCTGCCCGGCGGCGATCTTCTTGGTGACCGCGTTCTGCCAGGTCAGGTACGGATCTCCGAACGCCTCGACGGTGAAGACCCAGTCGCCCACCGCGTCCGGCGTGATGGTGGCGTGCCAGCGGTCCTGCCCCGGCTCGCCCGGGCGCATCCGGGTGAAGGGGCGGGTCACGCCGTCGGGGCCGCGCCAGACCACGTTGCAGCCGAGCGCGTCGTGCCCCTCCCGGTAGGCGCGCGCCGACACGGGCAGCACCTCGCCGACCACCGCCTTGGCCGGGTAGCGACCGCAGGCGACGACGGGGGAGACGTCTTCGATCGGAAACCGTCCGCTCACACCGCCAACCTACTGTGCGAGATCGGTTCGCGCTCATCCAAGGACCCGCTTGCCACTCCCGTCGTCCAGCCGTTCCGTGCGCACCCAGCCGTCCCAGCCGCGCTCGCGCATCAGCCGCTTCAGCCGCCGCGCCCGCGGGTCGTACTCGACGGCCAGCGAGTCCAGCAGGTCGAACGGAAGCTCGTCGTGCTCGCCCGCGTCCTGCGCTCCGGCGGCCGGGTAGATCTCGCCGGCGGCGTACGCCTGCTCGGCCAGCCCGGCCATGATGTCCGCCGCCTCCTCCAGCCGCCGGTCGTCACCCGCGGCCGGGCCCGGGGCGGTGTCGAAGATCTCGGACAGGACCTGGTAGAGCCGGACGATCCGGGGGTCGTCCAGCTCGGCGAGCTTCTGCGGCATCCACTCGCGGACCCGGTCCGGCCAGCGCGCGGTGACCAGGATCCACCCGTCCCGCTCACCCGCCACCATCCGTTCCGACGCCCCGATCTCACGGAGTCGGTCGAGGTAGCGGGTGACCTCCGGCGGCAGCGTGAGGCTGTCGCCGGCGGCCAGCCGCGCGATTCGCCGACGGTTGGTCTCCAACCGCGCGATCTCCTCGCGCAGCCGGCCGTCGATCCGGTGGACGGCCGCGGCGAAGGTCGCCGCGTCGGCGTCGAGCAGCTCGCCGATCTGCGACAGCGGCACGCCGGCGTCGGCGAGGGTGCGGATCCTGACCAGGGACACCACCGCCGCCGCGCCGTACCGCCGGTAACCCGAGGCGTCCCGCTGCGGCTCGGGCAGCAGCCCGATCTGGTGGTAGTGCCGCACCGCGCGCACGGTGACGCCCGCGTACGCGGCCAGCTGACTGATGGTGAGCATGCGCAGATCCTGCCCTGACATCGTCCCGAGCCGGCGACGCCGGTCAGGAGGTTCGACGTCGCCTCAGGAGGCCCGGCGACGGTAGGTGACGGCGGCGACGAGGTACGCCACTACGAGGATCCCGACGCACCAGGCGAGGGCGATCCACAGGTCGGTGCCGACCGGTTGCCGGGCGAACAGGCTGCGGATCGCGTCGACGATGGCGGTCACCGGCTGGTGCTCGGCGAAGGCGCGTACCGG
This sequence comes from Micromonospora sp. NPDC000089, assembly GCF_042899365.1. Lineage (NCBI taxonomy): Bacteria > Bacillati > Actinomycetota > Actinomycetes > Micromonosporales > Micromonosporaceae > Micromonospora > Micromonospora sp. NPDC000089. Next base: position 317,038 of record NZ_JBIAZT010000004.1, on the reverse strand, counting down.
GCCCGGCATGGTGCCGGTGGGGACGAACGCCGAGCTGACGAACGGCAGCAGGATGAGCGGGTAGGAGAACGCGCTGGCGCCGTCCACCGAGCTGGCGGTGAGGCCGGGGATCACGGCGAGCCAGGTCAGCGCCAGGGTGAACAGGACCAGGATGCCGGCGACCGCGAGCCACCCGAGCACGCCGGCGCCGGTGCGGAAGCCCATCACCAGGGCGACGCCGACGACCACCACCAGCGAGACCAGGTTGGCCACCAGCGAGGTCAGCACGTGCGCCCAGAGCACCGAGGACCGGGCGATCGGCATGGACTGGAACCGTTCCAGGATGCCGCCCTTCAGGTCCAGGAACAGCCGGTACGCCGTGTAGGAGATGCCGGACGCGATCGTGATCAGCAGGATGCCGGGCAGCAGGTAGTTGACGTACGAGTCGGACCCGGTCTCGATCGCGCCGCCGAAGACGTACACGAACAGCAGCATGAAGGCGATCGGCATGATCGCGGTGGAGATGATCGTGTCGGGGCTGCGGGAGATGTGTCGCAGCGAGCGGCCCAGCAGGACGGCGGTGTCGCCGACGAAGTGCTTGTTCATCGTGGTGCCTTGTCCGTTCCGGCGCCGACCAGGTTCAGGAAGACGTCCTCGAGGGTGGGCTGCTTCTCGACGTACTCGATCTCGGCGGGCGGCAGCAGGCGCTTGAGCTCGTCGAGCGTGCCCTGCACCAGGATCCGGCCCTCGTGCAGGATCGCGATCCGGTCGGCGAGCTGCTCCGCCTCGTCCAGGTGCTGGGTGGTGAGCAGCACGGTCGTGCCGCCCTCGGCGAGCTCCTTGACGGCCTGCCAGACCTCGATCCGGGCCTGCGGGTCCAGCCCGGTGGTCGGCTCGTCGAGGAAGACGACCGGCGGATTCCCGATCAGGCTCATCGCGATGTCCAGCCGCCGGCGCATGCCGCCGGAGTACGTCGCCACCCGCCGGGCACCCGCCTCGGTCAGCGAGAAGCGCCGCAGCAGGTCGTCCGCGATCGCGCCCGGACCGCGGAGGTGCCGGAGCCGGGCGACCAGGACGAGGTTCTCCCGCCCGGTGAGGATCTCGTCGACCGCGGCGAACTGCCCGGTGAGGCTGATCGACTCGCGTACGGCGGCCGCCCGGGTGGCCACGTCGAAGCCGTTGACCAGGGCCGTGCCGGCGTCGGCCCGCAGCAGCGTGGAGAGGATCTTCACCAGCGTGGTCTTGCCCGCCCCGTTCGAGCCGAGCAGGGCGAAGATGCTGCCGCGCGCCACGTCGAGGTCGACGCCGCGCAGCACCGTCAGTTGCTTGAACGATTTCTCCAGACCGCGCACCTGAATCGCGGGCTGGACAACCTCGTCGGTTGTCGGTGGGATGCTCATGGCGGTCAGCATGGAGGGTTGACGCAGCGTCAGGGTCAAGCCCGCCGCGCAGATCCGCGCTGACCTGTCCGCGACGCCGGGCGCAGGCCCGCCGCCCGTACTCGAGGATGGTCGCTGCCCGTCCTGGCCTAGCTGCGTCGGTGGTAGTGGTTGCGGCGGGGGAGTTGGTCGGGGTCGAGCCAGGCGGGCGGGCGGAACTCGGGGTGGCCGTCCCCGCCGAGCCGGACGGACCAGTCGCCCCGGTGCAGGTGCCGGTGATGATGGCCGCAGAGCAGGACGGCGTTGTCGAGGCTGGTGGGGCCGCCGTCCGCCCAGTGCCGGATGTGGTGGGCGTCGCACCAGCGCGGCGGCCGGTCACAGCCCGGGAAGGCGCAGCCGCCGTCCCGCAGCACCAGGGCGCGGCGCAGCGGCCCGGCGATGAGCCGGCGCTGCCGGCCCACGTCGAGCACCTGGCCGACGCCGCCCAGGACGGCGGGCAGGATGGCGGCGTCGCAGGCGAGCCGCCGCACCGCGTCGGCGCCGAGGCGCGGGCCGACGTCGAGCGCGCCGTCGCCCAGCTGTCGGGTGAGCGCGTCGTACCCGGTGGTGACGACGAGCTGGGCCGGGTCGCCGCCGTTCTCGGGCAGCTCACCGGTGCGCAGCGCGAGCCGGCAGACGTCGGCGAGGGCGTCGTGGCGGCGTTGACCAGGGGTGCGGGTGTCGTCGGGGCCGGCGGGTGCGGTGAGCGGGTCGATCGCGGCCCGCAGCAGGGCGGCGGCCTCGGTGTCCAGGGTGCCGGTGAGGCGCAGCCGGCCGTCGGGCCACTCGCTGACGGTGAGGTGCCGGTCCCGGGCGGCCCGCTCGGCCTCGGCCGCCAGCGCTACCGCGGCCTGGGCGTCGGCGACGTCCGGGGCGACGTGGTCGAGGATCCGGGTGCCGAGCCGGCGCAGCAGTGTGGCGTCGAACTGGGCCGCCCAGTCGACGAGCACGCTGACGGCCTTGTCCGCGGCCTCCACCCCGGCGGCGGTGTGCACGGTCCCGACCGTGTCGGCGATGACCCGGACCTGCGCCACGTCGACCGCCCCGCCGGCCAGCGCGTCCCGCACGCCCGGCGGGGCGGCGTCCAGCAGCGCGGCGAGCTCGACCAGGCGGCGGGCCGCGCCGACGTCGAGCCGTAACCGGTCGCGCAGCCAGACCGCCGTCGAGGACGCGCCCTGGGCGGTCGCGGTGCCCCGACCGTCCAGCTCGCGCACCAGGGCCAGCTTGACCGCGGCCAGCCGCTGCTCGGTGCGGTGCGCGGCCTCCAGCGCCGCGACCAGGTCGGCCTCGCCGGCGGCCCAGACGGCCGCGTGGGAGCAGGCGGCCACCGCGGCCTCCGCCTGCTCCCACACCTCGTTCATGGGTCGAGATTAGAACAGGCGTACGATACTTCTTGTCGCTCGTGGACTCCACTTCCATCGGCGGACGGGCAGCCTGCGGGAGATCCGGTGGCCGGTGATCGACGGGCTCGGGGCGGGTGACGTCAAACTCGTCGTGGCCTTCGCCGGCTCGCATGAGCATGTCGGCGAGGATCTGACCGAGGCGATCTTCATGCCCCCACCCCTTTCCCCGGCTCGACGGCGCCGCTGGCCGCCGCCACGACTGGCGGGTCGCGCGGGGTGCCGCCGCCCCGATCGACCTTCGGCGGTGGGCTTTCCGGTGATCAAGGGTCTGGTAGCCGAGGCCGCGCCGCTGCTGAAGTCCCCGCCCGGAACGGCGGTCTGACCGTCGCGGTCAGCCCGCCTCGACCGGCCCGGCGGGAGGTGGCGGGGCGTCCCGTCGCGGTCAGCCTGCGGCGCCGGCCGAGCGGTAGACCTCCAGCGTCTGCCGGGCCACCGCGTCCCAGGCGAAGTGCTCCACCGCCCGCTGGCGGCCGGCCAGCCCGAACACCTCGGCGCGCTTCGGGTCGGCCAGCAGCTCGTTGATCCGCGCGGCCAGGTCGGCGACGAAGCGGGTCGGGTCCAGCGGCCGGCCGCTGCCGTCGGTGGCCTGCTCGATCGGCACCAACAGCCCGGTGTCGCCGTCGGCGACCACCTCGGGGATGCCGCCGGTGGCGGTCGCCACCACCGCCGTTTCGCAGGCCATCGCCTCCAGGTTGACGATCCCCATCGGCTCGTAGACCGAGGGGCAGACGAAGATCGTGGCGTGGGTGAGCACCTGGATCACCTCGTGCTTGGGCAGCATCTCGGCCACCCAGATCACCCCCGAGCGGTTCGCCCGCAGCTCGGCGACCAGGCCCTCCACCTCGGCGGCGATCTCCGGGGTGTCGGGCGCGCCGGCGAGCAGCACCAGCTGGGTGTCGGCCGGCAGCTCCCGGGCCGCACGCAGCAGGTACGGCAGGCCCTTCTGCCGGGTGATCCGCCCGACGTACACCACGCTGGGCCGGGCCGGGTCGATGCCGAGCCGGTCCACCACGTCGGTGCCGTGGTCCGGGGCGTACTGGGTGGTGTCGATGCCGTTGTAGACCACCCGGACCCGGTCCGGGTCGACCGCCGGGTACGCGGCCAGCACGTCGCGGCGCATCCCGGCGCTGACCGCGATCACCGCGTCGGCGGCCTCCACCGCCGTCCGCTCGCACCAGGACGACAGCGCGTACCCGCCGCCGAGCTGCTCGGCCTTCCACGGCCGCAGCGGCTCCAGGCTGTGCGCGGTCACCACGTGCGGCACCCCGTGCAGCAGCTTCGCGGTGTGCCCGGCCAGGTTGGCGTACCAGGTGTGGCTGTGCACCACGTCGGTGCCGGCGCAGCCCGCGGCCATCTCCAGGTCGACGCCCATGGTGGCCAGCGCGGCGTTCGCACCGGCCAGGCCGGGCGGTTCGGTGTACGCGGTGACGCCCGGCTCGCCGCGCGGCGCGCCGAAGCAGTGCACCCGCACGTCGGCCAGTCGGCGCAGCTCGCGGGCCAGGTATTCCACGTGCACCCCGGCGCCGCCGTACACCTCCGGCGGGTACTCCCGGGTGAGCAGGTCGACGCGGAGACCGGCGGAGTCGCTCATGCCCGGCACCCTAGTGCAGATCCGGCGCCGCCACCCGGCGGCGGCTGCCACCCGACGGCAAGAGTGTGCCCGTCCGAGTGGTGAACTCCGGGCGGGATGGATAGCGTCAGAGCATGGCTGCCAAGGTGCTCGCGATCGTCCTGGCCGGCGGAGAGGGCAAGCGCCTCATGCCGCTCACCACGGACCGGGCCAAGCCGGCCGTCCCGTTCGGCGGGATGTACCGCATGGTCGATTTCGTCCTGTCCAACCTGGCGAACGCCGGCTATCTGAAGATCGTCGTGCTGACCCAGTACAAGTCCCACTCGCTGGACCGGCACATCACCAAGACGTGGCGGATGTCGACCCTGCTCGGCAACTACGTCACGCCGGTGCCGGCGCAGCAGCGCCGTGGCCCGTGGTGGTTCGCCGGCTCCGCCGACGCGATCTACCAGAGCTTCAACCTGATCAACGACGAGCAGCCGGACTACGTGATCGTCTTCGGCGCCGACCACATCTACCGGATGGACCCGCGGCAGATGGTGGAGGACCACATCGCGTCCGGCGCGTCGGTCACGGTGGCCGGCATCCGCCAGCCGCTGTCGATGGCCGACCAGTTCGGCGTGATCGAGGTCGGCGAGGACGGCAAGCGGATCCGGGCGTTCCGCGAGAAGCCGACCGACGCGGTCGGCCTGCCCGACTCGCCGGGCGAGATCTACGCCTCGATGGGCAACTACGTCTTCAGCACCAAGGCGCTCTGCGAGATCGTCGAGCGCGACGCGGAGGACAAGTCCAGCAAGCACGACATGGGCGGCAGCATCATCCCGATGCTGGTCGAGCGGGGCGAGGCGAACGTCTACGACTTCAAGGACAACGAGGTGCCCGGCAGCACCGACCGCGACCGCGGCTACTGGCGGGACGTCGGGACGCTGGACTCGTTCTACGACGCGCACATGGATCTGATCAACGTCCACCCGGTGTTCAACCTCTACAACTTCGACTGGCCGATCTACACCGACCAGCCGCCCTACCCGCCGGCGAAGTTCGTCCACCAGTGGGGCGAGCGGGTCGGCCGGGCGGTCGGCTCGATGATCTCGCCGGGCGCGGTGATCTCCGGCAGCCTGGTGGAGAACTCGGTCGTCTCGCCGAAGGTGAAGGTGCACTCCTGGGCGCACGTCGACGGCTCGGTGCTGATGGAGGGCGTCGAGATCGGCCGGCACGCCGTCGTCCGCCGGGCCATCCTGGACAAGAACGTCTTCGTTCCGGAGGGCGTCGAGATCGGCGTCGACCTGGAGAAGGACCGGCAGCGTTACACCGTCTCCGACAACGGCATCGTCGTCATCGGCAAGGGTCAGCGCGTCGAGCCCTGAGCCTGCCCCACCGCACCACACCCCAGGAGGAAACCCCAGTGGCCCACCCCCGTGCCGGACAGCCCGCCGAGCCCGCCGACCTGGTCGACGTGCCGCGGCTGCTGACCGCCTACTACGCCGAGCACCCGGACCCGTCGGACCCGGCGCAGCAGGTCTCGTTCGGCACCTCCGGGCACCGGGGGTCGTCGTTGAAGAACGCGTTCAACGAGGACCACATCCTGGCCGTCACCCAGGCCCTCTGCGACTATCGCCGGGAGCAGGGCCTCTCCGGGCCGCTCTTCCTGGCCCGGGACACCCACGCGCTCTCCGCGCCGGCCGAGGCCAGCGCGCTGGAGGTGCTCGCCGCCAACGGGGTCACCGTGCTGCGGGACAGCCGGGACGGCTACACCCCCACCCCGGCGCTGTCGCACGCGATCCTCACCCACAACCGGGGGCGCACCACCGGGTTGGCCGACGGCATCGTGATCACCCCGTCGCACAACCCGCCGGACGACGGCGGCTTCAAGTACAACCCCACCAACGGGGGCCCGGCCGACACCGACGTCACGAAGTGGATCCAGGACCGCGCGAACGCGATCCTGTCCGCCGGGCTCAAGGAGGTGCAACGCATCCCGTACGCCCGGGCCCGCGCCGCCGACACCACCGGCACCTACGACTTCCTCGCCGGCTACGTCGACGACCTGCCGGCGGTGCTCGACATCGACGCGATCCGCGACGCCGGGGTGCGGATCGGCGCCGACCCACTCGGCGGGGCCAGCGTGGCGTACTGGGGGGAGATCGCCGAGCGGCACCGGCTCGACCTCACGGTGATCAACCCGACGGTCGACCCGACCTGGCGGTTCATGACCCTGGACGGCGACGGCAAGATCCGGATGGACTGCTCCTCGCCGAACGCGATGGCCTCGCTGATCGCCGCCCGCGCCGACTACCAGGTCTCCACCGGCAACGACGCGGACGCCGACCGGCACGGCATCGTCACCCCCGACGGCGGCCTGATGAACCCCAACCACTACCTGGCGGTGGCGATCGGCCACCTGTTCCGTACCCGCTCGCAGTGGGGCCCGGGGGCCGCGGTCGGCAAGACGCTGGTCTCCTCCTCGATGATCGACCGGATCGCGGCCGACCTGGGCCGGCCGCTGCTGGAGGTGCCGGTCGGCTTCAAGTGGTTCGTGCCCGGCCTGCTCGACGGCTCGGTCGGCTTCGGCGGTGAGGAGAGCGCCGGCGCGTCGTTCCTGCGCCGCGACGGCGGCACCTGGACCACCGACAAGGACGGCATCCTGCTCTGCCTGCTCGCCTCGGAGATCATCGCGACCACTCAGAAGACCCCGAGCCAGCACTACGCCGAGCTGACCGAGCGCTTCGGCGCCCCCGCGTACGCCCGGATCGACGCCCCCGCCACCCGGGAGCAGAAGGCGGTGCTCGGCAAGCTCTCCCCGGAGCAGGTCGGCGCCACCGAGCTGGCCGGCGAGCCGATCACCGCGACGCTCACCGAGGCGCCCGGCAACGGCGCGAAGATCGGCGGCCTGAAGGTGACCACCGAGTCGGGCTGGTTCGCGGCGCGGCCGTCCGGCACCGAGGACGTCTACAAGATCTACGCCGAGTCGTTCCAGGGGCCGGAGCACCTGGCCCGGATCCAGCAGGAGGCCAAGTCCCTGGTCGACGGGGTGCTCGCGAAGGCCTGAGGGGCGGCGGGTGGGGGCAGCTCGCGGCGATCGAGCTGCCCCCGCGGCTACCCGGACGACGCGCGCCTCTCCTGCTGGGCGGCACCGCGCTCGATCACCGCGGGGAGCGTCCAGGCTGGCACGGCCGACGGGCGGATGACGACTTCTTACCCCTCTATTGACCCCAATCGGGGTAAGAGGGCGTTTTGTTCATCTATCCTCCGGAAGAGGCTGTTGATCCGGATCGACGCGACGGCCGAACCGAGTCCCCCGGCAAAGGCGAGATGCGATGAACAAGACGACCCTCCGCGAGGCGGTACGGCACGGCTTGCACGTGACGGCCCTCGATCGCCTCCTGTTCAGGAAACGGTCCGCCCGGGGTCTGCCGGTCGACTACCTGTTCGCCGGCAGCCGGGCGAAGGTGTTCGAGCAGGTCTACCACCATGGCGTATGGATGATGACCGACGACCAGCAGTCGCGCTCCGGCACCGGATCGGCGCTCGGCGCGACCGGCCAGCTACGCGAAGCGCTACCGGGGCTGCTGGCCCGGCTCGGCGCGCGTTCCCTGTTGGACGTCGGATGTGGCGACTTCAACTGGATGAGCGAGGTGGATCTCGGGGCGGTGGAGTACACCGGCGTCGACATCGTGCCCTCGGTGATCCAGGACAACCTGGCCCGGCACCGCACCGCGAAGCGTTCCTTCCGCTGCCTGGACGCGGTGACCGAGGCGCTGCCGCAGGCGGACGCGGTGCTCTGCCGTGAGGTGCTGTTCCATCTCTCCTTCTCCGACGCCGAGCGCCTGCTGGACAACATCCGCTCCAGCGGCGCCCGTCACCTCATCGCCACGACGGACACCGCCACCGGGTTCAACTCCGACATCCGTACGGGCGACTTCCGGCTGCTCAACCTGCGTCGGCGCCCGTTCGCGTTCCCGGAACCGCTGCATGTGATCGCCGACGACGTGGTCCAGCCCGGCCGGGGCGTCGGAGTCTGGCGGATCGAGGAGATCTGACTTGATCCGCTCGTGCGCGCCTGGTCGGGCCCCGGGTCACCGGGCCGGTTCACGGCAGACGACTCTCGCAACCGATGCCCGGTTGCCTCGTTGGCCCGTGGGATGAAGCGGATGAGGAAGCAGGCGACGAACCTGGCATCCCCAGCGCCGACCATTCCCACTCCGAGGTCGCCGTCGCATCGCCGAGTCGCGCTGGTGACCCACAACCTCGACGACAGCGGGGGCGTCGTGACGGTGGCGCGTTGGTTCCATGACACCCTGACCAGCGCCGGGTACGAGGTGGACCTGCACAATCTCGCCACGTCCAGCGTCGACCCGGCCAGCCGCCGGCTGGCCCTGCCGTGGGCCTGGGCGCGCCGAAGCGTCCGAACGCCACTGAGGAGCGCGGACGGGTGGCACTGGGGAGCGAACGCGGTCGAGGTCGAGTGGATGCGGTACCGCCCGCGCCGGGAGCTGTCCACGGTGTTGCGCGGGTACGACTGCGTCCAGGTCGTCTGTGGCACGCCGGCCTGGGCGGGGGTCGTCACCGGGCTGGGGGTGCCGGTGGTGCTCCAGACGGCGACGTTGGCGGCCTGGGAACGGGCTGCCTACTTCGCCCGGCGCCTGTCGCCCGCCGACCGCTGGCGGCAGTTGATGGCTGCCGGTGTCCCCCGGCTGGAACGCGCGGCGCTCCGCGAGGTCGACGCCGTGCTGGTGGAGAACCCCGCCATGGCGGACTTCGTCCGCTCCGTGGGACAGCAGCGGGTGGTGCTCGCCCCGCCCGGCGTGGACACCTCGTCGTTCGTTCCCCCGGCCGCTGGCTGGCGTCGGGAGGGCTACCTGCTGTCGCTGTGCCGGCTGGCCGATCGGCGAAAGGGGTTGGACCGCCTGGTCGACGCGTACGCCCTGCTGGTGGAGGCGGATCCCGCCGTGCCGGACCTGGTGCTGGCGGGTAACGGGAGCCTGCCGGAGGACCTCGTGGCCCGGATCGCCGCACTTGGGGTGGCGGACCGCGTTCAGGTCAGGCCGGACGTGCCCCCCGCCGACCTCGTCCGGCTGTACCAGGACGCGTCGGTGTTTCTGCAGACCTCGTACGAGGAGGGGCTGGGCCTGTCGGCGATCGAGGCGATGGCCTGTGGGCTCCCGGTCGTCTCCACTGCCAGCGCCGGTGCGATGGAGGTGGTGGTGGACGGTGTCACGGGCTGCCTGGTGCCGCTGGAGCCGGCCGCCGCGGTGCCCGCCGCGGTCGCCGCACGGACGGGGGAGCTGCTGCACGGCGCGGGTGGTGAGGCCGGCCTGCGCGGTCGGCAACGAGCCGTCGAACGGTTCTCCACCGAGGTGGCCGCTCGTGCCGTTCTGAAGACGTACGACGAGATCCTCGCCGTGCGGCCGGTACGTGCTCCGGAGTCGCCGCCGGCCCGCGCGGATGCAATACGGAGGGGTTGACGTGCGTCGACGACCGATGATCGGGGTCGCCCGGTCGGGACCGAGCGGACTGCCGGAGGGACTGCGGTGACGGGGACGATGGTGGACCTGAGGGCCGGGCGGACCGACGCCCGCGAGGGACCCAAGCGTCTCTCCAGGTTGAACTGGTTGCTGGAGTACTACCCGATCAGCACGGTGGTCCTGGCGCCGTACGCCGTCCTGATCATCCCGATGGCGCTTCTGTACCACAACCCGCACCTCGGCTTCATCTTCATGCTCCTGGGGCTGGCCCTGAGCGGCACCGTCACCGCGGAGACCTTGTTCCCCGGGCGGATGAGCCGGCGTGGTCAGTGGCAACGCGGTCTCGCGGAGGCGAACGCCCGACATCCCCGCCTCGCGCTGATCGCCCGACTGGTCACGGTGGTCAGCATCGCGGCCGACCTGGTCGGCGTGTCGCAGGGGCGCGGCACCATCTTCACCCAGGTCACCGAAGAGGTGCCACACTCCACCCTGGCCCTCACGTCGTCCCTGTTCACGGGTTGGCGATACCTCGCACTGGCGCTGCTGCTGGCGAGCCTCGCCGGAGGCCTCATGCGCCGGCGCACGTTCCTGCTCTGGACGGCCGCGCTGATCGCCACCGAGGTGATCGTCGTCCTGACGACAGCGAAGTCCGAGCCGCTGATCTCGTACCTGTCGTTCGCCGTCGCGATGGCAGCCATCTGTGGCGTGATCCGGCCCCGCGTCGTCGTCGTCCTGGTGACGGTGCTCCTGCTGGCGTGGCCGACCCTCTACGCGGTGCGCAACGAGGTCCGGGTCGACGGCGGTGTGCAGGTCTCGCAGGACGTGACGGCCGAGGACCGATTGCGCTTCGACCTGCAGGTGACGCGGGCCGCCGAGTACGACGTCCCGGTCGACCTCAATCAGCCCGGTCTCGCCGACATGGTGCGCTACGGGCTGGTGCCCCGACTCTTCGACCCCGGCCGCGCTCCGATCTCGACCGGTAACGCCATCAGCAGATACATCGATGGCCCCTCGACGTCCGCGTACACCTTCCTCACCATGGGCACGGTCTACTTTCTTGAGGGCTGGTGGGGGGTGGTGCTCTTCTACCTCGGCTGGGCGATCCTGGCCAGCCTGCTGTTGCGCGCCGGGCGCGGGCCCGGCCCGATCCGACTGAGCCTCTTCGCAATCGTGGTGGGCGGACCCTTCCTCTGGACCAGCGCCTATCCGGACACCGTTATCGGGTACCTGCAGTACGCGGTCGCCGGACTGCCGGTCCTGTTGCTGATCCAACTGACCAAGCGCCGGGTCAGGACCGGGACACCGAGCGAGGCGCCGGTCCGGCGGCTTCGGGGATGACGGCACAGACGTCGGGGCGGACCGGCGTCCACCCCCGGCGCGGCCCGGTCGGCCGGCACCGCTCCGCTGGGTCGGCAACGGGTTACCATCGGCGGACCGGCGCAGCCCTGGCCGCGAACGGCCTGTCCAGCCTGGGCAATTTCCTCATGTCGCTGGCCATCGCCCGTGGTGAGTCGCTGTCCGGGCTGGGTCAGTTCGCCCTCTCCTTCTCGGTCTACATCTTCGCCATCGGGTTGGTCCGGGCGACGGTCACCGAGGGTGTGCTCGCCGGCGGGCCGCAGCAGACCGTCACGGCGATCGGCGCCGGCGTCCGCAGGGCATGCGCGATGGGCGCCGGGATCGGCGCGGTGGCGGCCGGGGCGGGCCTGATGATCGGATCCCGGTACCTCGTGATCGTCGGCATCGCGCTGTGCGGTCTCGTGGTCTACGACTACACCCGGGGGGTCAGTCTCGGCATGAGCTCCCCCCGCGCGGCGTGTGCCCAGGACGCCGTGTGGACGGGCGCGACCGCGCTGGGCGTCCTGGCGGCCCTGCTCGGACTCGCCACGCCGCTGGTGATCTTCGTGGTGTGGGCCGGCTCGGGAGCCGTCCTGGGTCCGTTCGTCGCCGCACGGCGTGGGTACCGGCCGGTGCCCGGCTGGGGGCTGGACCGCGCCGGCACCCGCAACGCCATCAGCTTCGGCCTGCAGTTCCTGATCACGTCCGGGTCGGCGCAGCTGGCCCTCACCGGGCTGGCGGCGACGGCGGGCGTCGGCGTGGTCGGCGCGCTCGGCGCCGCCCAGACCGTGTTCGGCCCGGTAGCGTTGCTCACCGCCACCCTGTCGGCGATCGTCATCCCCTACCTCGGTCGGACCCGCGCGGTCACCGCCCGCGCGCGGCTTCGTACCGCCGGACCGGTCGTCCTGGTGGCGGTCGGGCTCATCGTGCCGATGGCACTCGCGATCAGTCTCCTGCCCGACGAGGTCGGCCGAGCCGTCATCGGCGACAACTGGGCCGTCGCGGGACCGCTGCTCCCGCTGCTCGGGGTGGAGGCGGTGCTGGTGCCGGCGGCTCTCGTCGCGTTCGCCGGGCACCGCGTGCACCGGGCCGGCGCGAGGGCTCTGCTGGTCGGCGCCGGTCTCGGACCCGTCCGGGTCGTGGTGGTGGTCTCCGGCGGCCTGCTCTTCGGTGCCCGCGGCGCCGCCGCCGCACTGGCCGTGATGGCGGTGGTCAGTGCGAGCTGCTGGTGGCTCAGCTACCTGTCACTCAGGGAGAAGGAGGAACCGTGGCACGGTCCAGCGTAGGTCTGATCTGTCTCGGCGAGGCGGCCAACTTCGGCGACGACCTCATCATGGTTGCCGGGGTGGCGGCGATCGCCGCCGCGCACGAGGACGTCGAGGTGCGGTACCTCAGTTTCGGCAGTCCGGTGAAGTGGGACGAGATCGGCGAGCGGCTCGGCCTGCACCTGGATCCGCTTCCGGTCCGTCACCAGCGAGAGCTGCCGGGTTCCCGCCGAAGTGAGCTGGCCTTCGCCGACTCCGACGCGCTCCTGGTCGGTGGTGGGGGCCTGTTCCAGACCAGCCACCATCCGCACACCCCCTACCTGTGGTTGAGCTACCTGCCGCGGCGTCTGCCGGCGGTGCCCGTGCTCGGCGTCGGGTTGGGGCTGGGGCCGCTCAGTGATGACTGGAGCCGCTGGTTGCGTCGGCTCGGCTCCCCGTTCGACGAGTGCTATCTGCGGGACGCGGACTCGGTCGCCCTGGCCGAGGACGTGCTGGGGTGGCCGGTGCGGCGGTGCCGGGACTTCGTGGACCAGGTCTTCCTCCGGCAACTCGGCGTCGAGGCTCCACCGGCAACGGGTGAGCCGGCCCGACTCGGGGTGGCGCTCCGGCGGTGGCCCGGGCTGGAAGTCGGGCCCACCGTCCGGCACATCGCCCGGATCGCCGAATCCTCGGGGGCCGACACGATCCGGCTGTTCGTGTTGGAGGCCGGTGCACAGGGCCCCGACGTGATCTTCACCGACCGGATAGGGCGGGAACTGGGACGCGACGCCGAGGTCGTCCCCTACCGCGGGGTCGATCTGCTGGCGTTCACCGAGGCGATGGCCCGGTGCACGGTGGCGGTGTCGATGAAGCTGCACTCCAGTGCGGTCTGGGCAGCCATGGGCGTGCCGATCTTTCCCATCTCCTACGCGCCGAAGACCGCGGCGTTCTTCGGACAGCCGTTCCACGGCCTGACGGTCTACGACCGTGTCCTTCCGCCCGCCCGCGACCCGGCGGCGGTGCCCCGGGCGGCCGACGTCGTGGGCCCGTGGGTCGGGCAGGCGCTGGCCGGCGCCGTCCGCCCCGGCCGCGCCGTGCTGCCGCGCGGTGAGCGGCTGAGGTTGCAGACCTCGAGTACCGCGGTCGACGCGTACCGCCACCTGGGACGCAGGGTGCGGGGCGTGGTGCATTCCGGGGGACGCTGAGCCCCGGCAGGGTGGCGGTGGGGAGATCGGAGGAGCTGTCGGCCGGTCTCCCGCGCCGTCGTCCGCTACTCCTCGCCCTGGTCGGGCAGGGCGTCGATCGCGATCCGGACCCTTTCGGAGATCACCTTCACGTCCGACTCGCTCAGGTCCGGGTAGGTGGGCAGGTTGATGCCCCGACGGCTGAGGTCGGCCGCGACCGGGCAGTCCGCTGAGCTGTCCCGGTAGGCGGGCAACAGCGGGATTGGCACGAAGAACGGGCGGGTCTCCACCCCGAGCCGATCGAGCGCCCGCGCCAGTTCGTCCCGGGCAGATCGACGACCGGGCGGGCCCACCAGGAAGGACGCCATCCAGGGCGATCGCTTGACGCAGGCGGCGACCCGCTGCGGCTCGAGCAGGGAGACGTCGCCAAGGTGCAGCTCGTACCCGCGAACGACCTGCTCCCGGCCGGCCAGGATGTCCGAACTGCGGTCAAGCTGGGCACAGAGCAGGGCTGCCTCGAGGTTCGTCATCCGGTAGTTGTAGCCGATCACCGGGAACCAGTACCGGCGTTGCGGGTCCATGCCCTGGTTGCGGAGCAGACGCATCCGGTCCGCGAGCGCGGTGTCCGAGGTCGTCACGCACCCGCCCTCCCCGGACGTGAGCACCTTGTTGCCGAAGAAGGAGAAGGTGGTCGCGTCGGCGAGCGAACCGGTGGGTCGTCCGCCGAGGGTGGCACCGAGCGACTCGGCCGCGTCGGCGACGAGGAACAGCCCGTGTCGGCCACAGATCTCCCGTAGCGCCGGGTAGTCGGCAGGATGCCCGTACAGGTCGACGGCGATGACCGCCCGGGTACGTGAGGTGATCGCTGCCCGAACGTGCTCCGGGTCGATGCACCAGGTGTGCGGGTCGACATCGACCAGGACCGGCCGCGCGCCGCAGTAGGTGACCGCGTTCGCGGTGGCGACATAGGTCAGGGCGGGCACGATGACCTCGTCACCGGGGCCGATTCCGGCTGCCGCCAGCACCAGGTGCAGCGCCACCGTTCCGTTGCAGGTCGCGACCGTGGTGTCGGTGCCGGACAGGGCGGCGAACTGCTCCTCGAACCGGCGCAGGTACGGGCCCTGCGAGGAGATCCAACCGCTGTCGAAGGCGTCCAGGAGGAACTGCCGCTCGCGGTCGGTCAGTGAGGGTCGGGCCACCGGAAACCGTTCCACCGTGTTCATCCTTGCCGTCCGGCGGTCAACATCTCCGCGAATGGTGAGCGGGGGAGGGGGCCGGGACTGCCGGCGGCCACCCATTCGAGCACCGCGCCGTAGTCCCGTCCGGTCTCGGCCCAGGTGCGGGCGGCCAGGCGATCGTTGGCCTTCCGGGACGCCGCCGCGTATCGGCCGCGGTCCGCGACCAGTCGCCGGACCGCGGCGGCCAGCGACCTCGGGTCCTTCGCCTCGAAGACCGCGGCCTCCGCCCCACTGAACCGCAGTTGGGCCAGCAACGGCTCAGCGTCCGAGCAGGCCACCGGCAGTCCCCAGCTGAAGGCCTCCAGCATCGGACCGCTGGCCGCCTCCCAGGTCGAGGGCACGACCACCGCGTCGGCCCGGGCGTACAACCGGTTGAGTTCGGCCAGGGGCACGAACCCGGGGAACGACACGCGGCCGGCGAGGTCCGGCATGGCGGCGCGTCGGAGCAGCCGACTGGCCTGCGGTTCCGCCAACGGGCCGGGGCAGATCAGGCGGAACTCCGGCAGCAGCGCCATCGCTTCGAGCAGGGTGGCGTGGTTCTTGTGCCCGGAGGTGGAGGAGGGGTACAGCAGCAGGCCTGGTTCCGGCTGGGCGACCGCTCCGTCGGGCGCCGGCTGGAACGTGGGTGGGGGGATGAGCGCGGTGCGCTCCGCCGCCTCGGGGAACGTCGCCAGCACATCCTGGTACGGGTGTGGCCAGCACACCACGATGGCGGCGGCCCGGGCGACGTTCTGCCTCACCACCGCCTCGAATCCTGGCGAGTGGAAGGCGGCGTGGAGCGGACGCAGGTCGTGCAGCACGATGACCGCGTGCCGGGCCTTCGACGGTACGTACGGGAACGGGAAGAGCACCGCGTTCGCGTCGTCGACGTCCGGCGCCGCGCGTTGCCGCACCGCGTTCATCGTCCGGCGGACGGTTCGTGATTCCCGCACCCGGTGGGGGGTCCAGCGGCGCAGGAGTTGACCGTACCGGGTGTCGGTCTGCAGGGGCACGGTGACTTCCTGCCAACGGATCTGGTCGGTCGGCACCCGTTCGCGCCACTCGTTCATGGTCCCGCGCAGCACGTTCACCTGGTAGGCGTGGTCGGTGCCGCTGGTGAGGCCGTCCAGCAGCCCGTAGGTGAACGCCTCCAGTCCCGCGGCGCCGCCCGGTCGGATGGGTGACGCCTCGACGATGAACCTCATCGATCCACCCGGATGAGTCGGCCCAGCCGTTCGTCCGCCAGTAGCTGGCGGTCCGCCTCCACCATCACCCGGACCAGGTCCGCGAAGAGAGTCTTGGGTGCCCACCCGAGAGTTCTGCGGGCCTTGCTGTAGTCGCCGATCAGGGCGTCGACCTCGGCCGGCCGGAGGTACGCGGGGTCGGTGACCACGAAGTTCCGCCAGTCCAGGCCGACGTGCGCGAAGGCGGCTTCCACGAACTCGCGGACCGTGTGTCCCTCACCGGTGGCGACCACGTAGTCGTCGGGTTCGTCCTGCTGCATGGCCAACCACATCGCCTCGACGTACTCCGGCGCGTAACCCCAGTCGCGGACCGCGTCCAGGTTGCCGAGGTAGAGCTTCTCCTGGAGGCCGGCCTCGATCCGGGCGACGGCTCGGGTGATCTTGCGGGTCACGAAGCTCTCGCCCCGGCGAGGACTCTCGTGGTTGAACAGGATGCCGTTCGTGCAGTACATGCCCCAGGACTCGCGGTAGTTGACCGCCGACCAGTAGGCGTAGACCTTGGCGCAGGAGTACGGGCTACGGGGGTGGAAGGGTGTGTCCTCCCGTTGCGGCGGTGGAGTGGATCCGAACATCTCCGACGAGGACGCCTGGTAGAACCGGCAGTCGATCTTCGCGGCCCGGACGGCTTCGAGCATCCGGAGCGCGCCGAGACCGCTGACGTCGGCGGTGTAGCCCGGGACGTCGAAGGAGACGCGGACGTGGCTCTGCGCGCCCAGGTTGTAGATCTCGTCGGGCCGGATGTCGCGGACGAGCGCGCTCAGTGACGCCGAGTCCGAGAGGTCGCTGTAGTGCAGGAAGAGTCGCGCGCCAGGCTCTCGTGGGTGCACGTCGAGCTGGTCTATCCGCTCGGTGTTGAACGTGGACGCGCGTCGTTTGAGGCCGTGCACCGTGTAGCCCTTGTTGAGCAGAAGCTCCGACAGGTAGCTGCCGTCCTGGCCGGTGACACCCGTGATGAGCGCGACTCGCGGTGACGTCACTCTGTCTCCTCGTTTCATGGGGCAGATACGGCCACTTTAGAGCGCCAATGGGTCATGTTGATGGAGATATCAGTAAATCGTCACCGGTCCCATTCTGTGTCGTTGATCGGGGCGTTGCGTGGGTCGCGAGGGAGGAGCCCGGATGTCCGACAGGGTGAAGCTGAAATCGCCTGCTGGTTCGGATCCGCACCCACGCGAGGCGAATCAATTCCGGGTTCTCGTGGTCGCCGACCACTTCGAGCCGGGATATCGGGCCGGCGGCACGGTTCGCACGATCGTCGACATGGTGAGCGGGGCGGGCCGGCACGTCGCCGTGACCGTACTCACCAGGGACCGTGATCTGGGCGTGTCAGCGCCCTATCCCGGCCTGTCCGGGCGATGGGGCGAACACGGTCGAAGCGCGGTGTTCTACCTGGATCCCCGCCGGCCCGCGCAGTGGTGGAACTTCTGGCGCCGGATACGCCGGACCCGGGTCGACGTTTTGAGCCTCAACAGTGTCTGGTCGCCATTCATGGTCATTCCGGTTCTCGCGGCGCGGCTGCGCTTCCTGCCGGTCGGCCGGATCCTGATCACCCCGCACGGGGAACTCGAACCGGGCGCCCTGGGTATCAAGCGCCGCAAGAAGCGGCTGTACCTGACGGTCTGGCGGTGGATGCTGCGAGGCCGTCGGGTGCTCTGGAACGCGACCACGCCCATGGAGGTGGCGGGGATCAGGAACATGGTCTCCGCCACCGCCCGGATCGCCGTCGTCACCGAGCCCACCGGCCCGGAACCGGCGGAGCCCCCGGCCCGTGCCGCCGAGGAGGGGCCGGCGCGACTGGTCTTCATCAGTCGGATCTCGGCCATGAAGAACCTCGACCTCGTGCTCGCCGCGTTGGCCCTGGTGCCTACCGCGGTGCGGCTCGACATCTTCGGTCCGCGCGCCGATGAGGCGTACTGGCGCGACTGTGAACGCTTGATGGCCGCGTTGCCGGACCACGTACGGGTGACCTATGGCGGCGAGCTGCACCCGCAGCAGGTCAGGGAGACCTTCGCCCGGTACGACGCCTTCGTCCTGCCGACCCGCGGCGAGAACTTCGGCCACGTGATCGCCGAGAGCCTCTCCGTCGCCTGCCCGGTGATCTGCTCGGACCGTACGCCGTGGACCGACGTCCTGCAGGCCGGAGGTGGGGTGGTCGTCGCCGAACTCACTCCGGCGAGACTCGCCGAACGGATCGAGCAGGTCGCCTCGATGTCGGCGGCCCAGCGGCACACCGCGCGGCTGGCCGCCGCGAAGGCCTACCGAGGCTGGTACGAGCGGGGCGGTCGAACGAACGTCCTCGACCAGGTGTGCGCGATGCTGCGCCCCTCGGACCGGGTTGCCGGACGGGACTGAGCGGCGCCGGACGACAGACGTCGGCGGCGCCCGGGTGTGGGCGCCGCCGACGTCGTTCAGGTCAGAGCCGGTGTCCGGCTGAGCCTCGCCACCGGCAGACCCCACTCCGCGGCGGCTCGTTGCAGCTGGCCGATCATCGCCGGCCACTCCGGGGGGGTGTAACCCGTCTCGGCATGGAACTTTTCTGCACGCAGCGACCTGTCGCAGCGGTACTCGTCACTGGGCTCGATCACGCCCGCCCACCCGTACACGTCCGCGATGACGCGGAGCAGTTCGTACTTCGAGATCGGCGCCGAGGCGACGTGGTAGAGACCGGCCAGGTGGGGGCGCGGCAGGACGACGGTGCGTAGCATCACCGCGAACTCGGTCGTGGTCAGCCCGCTGTAGATGGCCTGCCGGTAGCCGGTCACCCGGCCGGTCTGGGACAGGAACCAGTCCACGAGCGACCGGTTGCTGCCGATCTCGTGTCCGACGATCGAGGTACGCAGGGTCAGGGCGTTTTCCCTGGTGGTCTCACCGAGCAACTTCGCCCGACCGTACAGGTCACCGGGGTCGGGAGGGTCGGTCTCGCGGTACCCCCCGCCATGGCCGGAGAAGACGCAGTCCGTGCTGATCTGGATCACGCGGGAGCCGACGGCCCTGCACTCCCGAGCCAGCACGTGCGGAAAGAGCGCGTTGACGGCGACGGTCGTCGCCGCGTCGTCGACCTCTGGTCGTTGCTTGATGACCCCGACACAGTTGATCACCACGTCCGGTTCGAGGGTGGAGAGGACACGACGCAGCGGGTCGAGTCTCGTCACGTCGCCGGCCTGCACGACCTTCTGCGACAGGTGTGCGGGAAGCGTGCCCTGTGCGACGTTGAGGGCGCGCACGCAGCCGTGTACGTCGATCTCCTCGGCCTTGTCGAACTCGCGGAGCAGGGTGTGCCCGAGCATTCCGCCGGCACCGAGGATCAGCACCCGCTGCCTCATCGAACACCACCCGGGTGGGTGGCGCGGCCGCGGCGGCGCCGGGAGGCGGCGTCCCGGATGAGATCGGCCAGTCGCTGCGCGTTGATCTCCTCGCCCAGGTGGGCCAGGTAGTAGTCCCTACCGGCCAGGCCCATCTCGCGAAGGCGCTGTCGCGGCAGGTCGGCGGCCTGCCGGATGGTATGCGCCAGTGCCTGCGCGTCGCCCGGTGGCGCGCTGAGTCCGCAGCGGGCGTCCCTCACCACGTCCGCCGCGTCCCCCGGAGCGCAGGCGAGCACGGGTTGACCGCAGGCCATGATGGCCTGCACCTTGCTGGGCAGGGTGAAGTGGAACAGTGGCTGATCGACGAGGGAGACCAGCTGAAGGTCGGCGGCGGCCATCACGGCCGGCATGCGGGCGGCGTCGACGGGGTCGACGAAGTGGACGTTCGGCAGTTCGAGCCGGGCGGCCAGGTCGCGCAGGACGGGCTTCTCGATACCGACTCCCACCAGGGCCAGATGGATCTCTGGTCGGTCGCGCAGCAGACGCATGGCGTGAACGGCCGCATCGAGGCCCTGTGCCGCTCCGTGGTTCCCGCCGTACATCAGGAGGAAGGCGTCGGCGGGCACGCCCAGTCGGGCGCGGAGGCTCGGGTCCGGTTCACTCGGTCGCATCGTCTTCTCGTCGGTCCAGTTGTAGACGACCGAGACCTTGTCCGCCGGCACGCCGCGGGAGATCAGAGCTTCGCGCATCCGGGGAGAGGTCGCGGTGATGTGGTCGGCCCAGCGGTAGGTGTGGTTGGTGAGCCAGGTCAGCGCCGGCTCGGCGATTCTCCTGGCGGAGCCGCCCGCCAGGAACCCGGTGGCGAAGACCGAGTCCGGCCACACGTCCATGACCATCAGGACGTAGGGCATGCCCCACCGCGCCCGGCCCACCATGCCCGGCAGGGCCGCCGTCGCCGGTGTCGAGTAGACCAGCGCGACGTCGGCGGATCTCAGGACCTTGGATCCGAACACGCTGGCGGACATCGCGTAGCTGGCGTAGTTGATGATCCGGCGCAGCGGCGACTGGTCGTGGCTCGGGTACAGGGGGGTGCGGTGCACGCGCATGCGGTCGTGTGCCTCGGTGTACCGGCGCCACGCCGAGAAGCCGTCCACGACCTCTCCGGTGGGATAGTTCGGGATGCCGGTGAGGATGTCCAGTCGCAGTCCCTGGCGGTCGAGGGACCGGGCGATCCAGATCGGTGTGATGGCGGGTTCGGGGGCGAACCACTGGGTCACGAAGGCCACCCGTGGTTCCGTTGCGCACCCCACCGCGGCGTCCGACCGGCCGCTCGCCCCGGTCACCGCGGTCACCGGCGTCCCTGCAGGGCGAGCGAGGGCTGGTTGTCCAGCTGCCGCCGTACCTCCGGCAGGGTGAGCAGCAGCGACATGATCTCGGGTACGCCGAGTCGGGTGGTGTTGTCGGAGTTGTAGTCGGCCCGGTGATCGCTGACCGTGTCGCCTTCATCGAAGTACAGCGAGTAGTTCAGGTCGCGGCTGTCGATCGGCACCCTCAGGAAGTCGCCGAAGTCCTGGGCGCGGGCAAGCTCCTCGTGGCTCGCCAGCGTCTCCGACATCTTCTCGCCGTGCCGCAGACCCAACACCTCGAACTTGGCCGGCACCTCGAACAGGTTGCACAGCGCGGTGGCCAGGTCCCCGATGGTGCACGCGGGTGCCTTACGGATGAAGACGTTTCCCGGCTGCCCGTGTTCGAAGGCGTGCTCGACCAGCTCCACCGAATCCCCCAGGGACATCAGGAATCTGGTCATGGTCGGTTCGGTGACGGTAAGCGGGACGCCGGCGCGGATCTGGTCGATGAAGAGCGGAATGACGGATCCGCGGGAGCACATCACGTTTCCGTAGCGCACCGAGCACACCCGGGTTCGCGCACTGGGATTGTTCCGGACATGCGCCTGGGCGACCTTCTCCATGAGGGCCTTGGTCATGCCCATCGCATTGATCGGGTAGACGGCCTTGTCGGTGCTGAGGAACACCAGCGCGGCGACGTCGTTGCGTTCACAGGCGTCGACCACATTGGCGCTGCCGAGCACGTTGGTGCGGACAGCCTCCAGCGGGAAGAACTCGCAGGACGGAACCTGCTTGAGGGCGGCAGCGTGAAAGACGTACTCGACGCCCCGGGAGGTCTTGGCGACGGTGTCGAAATCGCGGACGTCGCCGACATAGAAGCGCACGCGGTCGTCGCGTAGGCGGATGCGCATCGCTTCCTGCTTGGCCTCGTCCCGGCTGAGCACCCGCACTTCCGCCACACCGGCGGCGAGCAGCCGTGCCACCATCGTCTGGCCGAAGGATCCGGTGCCGCCGGTGATCAGCACCCGTCGTTCCATAAGTGAAGACGACACATCTTCTCCTGATCTTCGCCGCCGCACCCGGCAGCGGGAGTAAGGACGGTGATCAAAGAGTCATGATAGGGCGACAAAAGCGCTGTCTGGGTCGAAACGCCGCGAACACCATGGTCGTGCTCTAAAGACCCTTCAATCTGAAATATCGCCCGAAGAGCGTTACGGGACTTGATTTCACTCGTTGGCGTACGAGAAGGGCCGGCCGGCACTTTTGTGCCCGACCTTCGGTCGCTGTCGTCGAGAGGGCCGTCGCATGACCCGCGTAATGACTGTCGTCGGAACCCGGCCGGAGATCATCCGGTTGTCCCGGGTGATCGAACGACTGGATCGGACCGTCGAGCACACCCTCGTCCACACCGGACAGAACTGGGACCCGGCGCTCTCCGACGTCTTCTTCGAGGAGCTGCGGCTTCGCCGTCCCGACCGGTTCCTACGGGTCGACACGGGTTCCCTCGGCCGGGTCCTCGGTGCGGTGCTGGTCAGCACCGAACAGGCAATCGCCGAGTTGGCTCCGGACGCGCTGCTGGTGCTCGGCGACACCAACAGCGCGATAGCCGCGCTGATGGCCCGTCGCATGCGGGTGCCCGTCTATCACATGGAGGCCGGCAACCGCTGCTTCGACCTCAATGTGCCGGAGGAGACCAACCGGCGGATGGTGGACCACGTCTCGGACTTCAACCTGGTCTATTCGGAGCACGCCAGGCGGAACCTGCTCGCCGAGGGACTGCACCCCCGACGCATCCTGCACACCGGCTCACCGATGCGGGAGGTGCTCGAGCACTATCGCGTCGACATCGAGCGCTCCACGGTTCTGAGCCAACTCGAACTTCGCCCGGGCGGCTACTTCGTCGTCAGCGCCCACCGTGAGGAGAACGTCGACCGCCCGGACCGCCTGCGCCGGTTGCTGCAGTGCCTTCGCGCGGTACGGGACGAATGGGGACTGCCGCTTCTGGTCTCCACCCATCCGCGCACCCGCAAGCGACTCGAGGCGTTGGCGACAGACGACGCGAACCTCGAGGGCATCGCCTTCCATGAGCCGTTCGGCCTGTTCGACTACGTGACCCTGCAGCAGCAGGCCCGCTGCACGCTCTCCGACAGCGGCACGGTGAGCGAGGAGGCGACGATTCTCGGATTCCCCGCGGTGACCCTGCGAGAGTCGATCGAGCGCCCCGAGGCGCTCGACGTCGGCGGGATCATCATGACCGGGCTCGAGCCGGATGGCGTGGTGGAGGCGGTGCGGGTGAGCATCGGGCAAGCCGCCGCCGGTCCGGTGGTCTGTCCTGCCGACTACCAGGTGCCCGACACCTCGCGCCGAGTCGTCGACTTCATTCTCTCCACGGTACGCCGACACCACGAGTGGGCTGGCATCCGACGCTGACCCGGTGCCGACCCAGCCTGTCGATCAGCGGGCCGGCACCCCCTTCACGACGGCGCTGGCCGCGACGTCGCGGGTCACGCAGGCGCCAGCACCCACCACCGCGTCACGCCCGACGGTCAGCCCGGGGAGAACGGCTGCCGTGGTGCCGACCATCACCCCCTCCCGCAGCCGGCAGTAGCCCGAGACCGCGGCGAGCGGGTTGACCGACACGTAGTCACCCAGATCGCTGTCATGCCCGATCGTGCAGTTCTGGTTGAGGTGCACGTGCCGCCCCAACTGGACGTTGGTGGTCACCCTGGCGCCACCCGCGGCGATCAACCCCTCGGCGAAGACGCAGTCCAGCCCGATCTCCGCGTTCGGGTGCACGATGGTGGCGGCCGGTAGCGCGTATTGCCGGATCACGCCGTCCGTCTCCCGGCGCCGGCACGGCTCGCCGACCCCGAGCGCGACGTGCGTGTCGGGACCCACCCGAGCCAGGTGGCGGGTGGGACCGAGGAACGGCATGCCCAGCCGCCCCACCTGCGTCACGTTGACATCGGTCGGGTAGTCGTCGACGAATCCCAGCACCCGCCACGGGGGACTCGTGTCCCGAGCGTTGATCGCCCGGATCATGCCGAAGACCTCCCGCCCCATGCCACCCGCACCGACGATCACGATGTCCGTCGGGGTCCGGTTGCCCTCGGTCACCGTGCCGGACCCCGGTCGGGGCCGTCGAGAACCGCCGGTGCCCCGATCATGATCGTCTGCCACCCGGACGCCTGGACAGGAACTCCTCGATGGCGCCGACGACGAGAGCGATCTGCCCCTCGGTCATGGCGCTGCCGCTGGGCAGCGCCAGGCCGTCCGTGAAGAGCCGCTCGGCTGCTCCGGTGACCAGTGCCTCCGCATCGGTGTACGCCGGTTGCAGGTGCATCGGCTTCCACACCGGACGGGTCTCGATCCCCTGCCCCGCCAGGTGGTCGGCCAGGTCGTCGGCCCGCCAGCCGGACCGGCCGGCATCGACCGTCACGGTGGTGAGCCAGCAGTTGGCGGCGAGGTCCTCGGCGCCGATCAGCGAGACCCCCGGCACCGGGGCGAACAGCTTGGCGTACCGGTCGCGGTGCTGGCGACGGCGGGCGATCATCCCGTCCAGACGCCGGAGCTGGGCACGGCCCAGCGCCGCGAGCAGGTTGCTCAGCCGGTAGTTGTACCCGGTCTCCCGATGCTCGTAGTGCCGCGCCGGTTCGCGGGCCTGGGTGGCGAGGTGTCGAACCCTGGCGAGCAGTGCCACGTCGTCCGAGACCAGCATCCCGCCGCCGGAGGTGGTGATGATCTTGTTGCCGTTGAAGGAGAAGACGCCCGCTCGGCCGAAGGAGCCGGCCGGGCGGCCGTCGTGGCTGGCGCCCAGCGCCTCCGCGGCGTCCTCCACCACCGGCACCTCCGCGGCGGCGCAGATCGGCAGCAGCGTCGTGTAGTCGGCGCAGCTGCCGAAGAGGTCGACGGGGAGCACCGCGCCGACGCGTTGCCCGCGGGCCCGGAGCCGGGCCAACGCCTCCGCGACGAGGGCCACGTCCAGGTTGCCGGTGTGCGGATCGCAGTCCACGAGGACCGGCCGGGCGCCGGTGTACCGAACCGCGTTTGCGGTGGCGACGAAGGTCAGCGTCGGCACGATCACCGCGTCCCCAGGGACCACGCCGACGGCGAGCAGCGCCAGGTGCAGGCCGGCCGTGCCGGAGCTGACGGCGACCGCCCCCCGGGTGCCGGCCCGGAGCGCCATCTCCTGTTCGAAGGCCCCAAGGTCCGGACCGACCGGTGCCACCCAGCCGGAGCGCAGCGCGGCGAGCAGGTAGCCCTCCTCGAGCGGCCCCACATCGGGTGCCGAAAGGTAGATGTCCGGACTCATCGAGCACCTCCGTCAGGTCAACGTGCCGAGGGGCGCAGAGCGGCAGCTGACACCGCACCGCGACGGGGGAGCCGCCTCGGTTGGATCAACCGATCGCCGAGGGCGGAGGATGCGGCCATCCGCGAGCTGTCTCGGGGGCCGCCGAGGGCGGCGAGGGTTACTGGGTAGAGTCCTGCCGGCGACGGCCGTCGCCGCCACCGGGAGGGAGACGCGGTGCTGCACCTGAGGGTGATCGCCCCGTTGGACCAGTCATCCGCCGTGGCCGACCTGCTCGCCGCGGATCCGGGCGTGACGCATCTGGCGGTGCTTCCGGGTGCTGCCCGTCAGCCGCAGGGCGACCTGATCCTCTGTGACGTGGTCCGGGAGCGGGCCGACAACGTGCTGCACGGCCTGCAGCAACTCGGCGTGGAGGCGCGTGGCGCGGTCAGCGCGGATGACGTGGAGCTCACCCTCTCCGATGCGGCCGACCGCGCCGCCCGGGAGGCCCCGGGCAGCGGCGCCGACGCCGTCGTCTGGGACGAGATCGCGGCGAAGACCGGAGAGCAGACCGAGCTGTCCGGCACCTACCTGGTGCTGATCACGGTGGCCACCATGATCGCCGGGATAGGCGTGCTGCTCGACCAGCCCATCCTGATCGTCGGCGCGATGGTGGTCGGGCCGGAGTTCGGGCCGCTCGCCGCGCTCTGCGTGGGGCTGTTACGGCGGCAGGGGCGTACGGTGCTCCGCTCGTTGCAGGCCCTCGCCGTCGGCTTTCTGGCCGCCATGGTGGTGACGGTGCTGAGCACCTGGGCGCTGACCGCGGCGGGTCTGTTCGACCAGGACATGCTGCTCGCCGAGCGGCCCCTGACCGACTTCATCTGGCGCCCCGACGCGCTGTCCTGGGTGGTCGGCCTCCTCGCCGGCATCGCCGGCATGCTCTCGCTGACCTCGAAGAAGTCCGGCTCGCTGGTCGGTGTGTTGATCTCGGTCACCACCGTGCCGGCCGCCGCGAACGTCTCGGTCGCCGCCGCGTACGGGGTCTGGCACGAGGCCGCGGGCTCCGCCCTGCAGTTGGTGATCAACCTCTGTTCCATCGTGCTGGCCGGCCTGGCCACCCTGGCCGTGCAGCAGTTCTGGTGGTGGCGGGTGTCCCGCCGCCCGACGGGAGACAAGCCATCAGGTGGCTGGCGCCCCGACCGTAGCCACTCGGCCGCCAGGCGCTGACTCAGCTCCAGTCGTCGCCGGCCGCCAGCCGGCGGGTGAGCAGGGTCCGCAGCGGCATCGACTCACCGTCTCGGCCCCCACGACCGACGACCAGCGGTGGTCGGGACGGCTGCGGATCGGCGCCGAGCAACCGGGCGCGCAGGCTCGGCGGCACCGTCAACAGGTGGAATCGCCCCTGGATGTCCACCGCCCGGCTGTGTGCCCGGTCGACGTACCAACCGGTGAGTCGGGTGCGGTACCGGCCGCGACCGTCGAGCCCGCGCGCGACCAGCCGGGTGGTGCGCAGTCCGAGCCGTACCGCCTCCCCGACGAACCAGGCCACCAGTTCGTCGGCCGCCTCGTGCTCGATCGCCCGGGCGCGCTCGTCCGCCTCGGCGTGGGCCCGCACCGCCCGTCGCTGCCGCTCCCGCCACTCCAGGCCGCCGTCCACACCCATCCCGCGACGGTACGCCGTCCCCCACCCACCGGCCCACCGCCGCTACCCACCGACCACCTCTCATGAGCCCTCAACTCACCAGCCTGCTGATGGTGAGATCCTCAGCCGGCCCGACCGGCCCCGTCCCGGTGGTGCGCGCGATCAGGAAAGGCCGGCCCGGCGCAGCGCCTCGGCCATCGCGTCATTGACCGGTGCCGCCGCCCCGCCACCCCGGCCCTGCCGCTGCGGAGAGCCCCCACGCCCGCCCCGGTCACCGCGCTGGTCACCCCGGCCGCCCTGCTCACGGCGCCGGCCGCCCTGCTCACCGCGGTCGCTCCGGCCGCCGCCGTGCTCGCCGCGCTCCCGCCGGCTGCCCGCCGGCGGCTCGTCCTCCAGCCGGAGGGTCAGCGAGATCCGCTTGCGGGGCACGTCCACGTCCACCACCCGCACCTTCACCACGTCGCCGGACTTGACCACGTCCCGCGGATCCTTGACGAAGGTGTGCGACATCGCCGACACGTGCACCAGCCCGTCCTGGTGCACGCCGACGTCGACGAACGCGCCGAACGCGGCCACGTTGGTGACCACGCCCTCCAGCACCATGCCGGGGGTCAGGTCGCCGATCTTCTCCACCCCCTCGACGAAGGTGGCCGTGCGAAACTCGGGTCGCGGGTCGCGGCCCGGCTTCTCCAGCTCGGCGAGGATGTCGGTGACGGTGGGCAGGCCGAACCGGTCGTCGACGAAGTCGGTGGCCCGCAGGCCGCGCAGGATCGTCGACCGACCGATCAGCCCGCGCAGGTCCTGCCCGGTGCTGGCCAGGATGCGCCGGACCACCGGGTAGGACTCGGGGTGCACGCTGGAGGAGTCCAGCGGGTCGTCACCGCCGGGGATGCGCAGGAAGCCGGCCGCCTGCTCGAACGCCTTCGGGCCGAGCCGGGCGACCTTCTTCAGCTCGGAGCGGGAGCGGAACGGGCCGTTGGCGTCCCGGTGCAGCACGATGTTCTCGGCCAACCCGGCGCCGATGCCGGAGACCCGGGTGAGCAGGGGAGCGGACGCGGTGTTGACGTCCACGCCGACCGCGTTGACGCAGTCCTCCACCACCGCGTCGAGCGAGCGGGAGAGCTTCACCTCGGACAGGTCGTGCTGGTACTGCCCGACGCCGATCGAGCGCGGGTCGATCTTGACCAGCTCGGCGAGCGGGTCCTGCAGGCGGCGGGCGATGGAGACCGCGCCGCGCAGCGACACGTCCATCCCGGGCAGTTCCTGCGAGGCGTACGCGGAGGCGGAGTAGACCGACGCGCCGGCCTCGGAGACCACCACCTTGGTCAGGCCGAGCTGCGGGTGCCGCTCGATCAGCTCACCGGCGAGCTTGTCGGTCTCCCGGCTGGCGGTGCCGTTGCCGATCGCGACCAGCTCGACGCCGTGCGCCCCGGCCAGCTTCGCCAGGGTCTCGATCGAGGCGTCCCACTGCCGGCGCGGCTCGTGCGGGTAGATGGTGTCGGTGGCGACCACCTTGCCGGTCGCGTCGACCACGGCCACCTTGACGCCGGTGCGCAGGCCCGGGTCGAGGCCCATGGTGGCCCGGGTGCCGGCGGGGGCGGCGAGCAGCAGGTCGCGCAGGTTCATCGCGAAGACCCGGACGGCCTCCTCCTCGGCCGCCTGCCACAGTCGCATCCGCAGGTCCGCCCCGAGGTGGATGAGGATCCGGGTACGCCAGGCCCAGCGCACCGTGTCGGCCAGCCACCGGTCGGCGGGCCGCCCCCGGTCGGTGACCCCGAACCGGCCGGCGATCGCCGCCTCGTACCGGGTCGGGCCGGCGACCGGGGCGTCGCCGTCGGCCTCCGGGTCCATGGTCAGGTCGAGCATGCCCTCCTTCTCGCCGCGGAACATGGCGAGGATCCGGTGCGAGGGCAGCTTCGGGTACGGCTCGGCGAAGTCGAAGTAGTCGGCGAACTTCGCGCCGGCGGTCTCCTGGCCCTCGCGTACCCGGGAGACCAGCCGGCCCCGCGACCACATCTGCTCGCGCAGCGTGCCGATCAGGTCGGCGTCCTCGGCGAACCGCTCGATGAGGATGGCCCGGGCGCCCTCCAGCGCGGCGGTGGCGTCCGCCACCCCCCGCTCGGCGTCCGCGAAGCCGGCGGCCACCTGCCGCGGGTCCTGCGTGGGGTCGGCGAGCAGGGTGGCCGCCAGCGGCTCCAGCCCGGCCTCGCGGGCGATCTGCGCCCGGGTCCGTCGCTTCGGCTTGTACGGCAGGTAGATGTCCTCCAGCCGGGACTTCGAGTCGGCCGCCATGATCTGCGCTTCCAGGGCGTCGTCGAGCTTGCCCTGGCCGCGGATCGACTCCAGCACCGCGGCCCGCCGCTCGTCCAGCTCGCGCAGGTAGCGCAGGCGCTCCTCGAGGCTGCGCAGCTGCGCGTCGTCGAGCAGGCCGGTGGCCTCCTTGCGGTAGCGGGCGATGAACGGCACGGTGGCGCCGCCGTCGAGCAGCTCCACGGCCGCCCGCACCTGGCGCTCGGCGACGCCGAGCTCGTCGGCGATCCGCTGATGGACTGACTGGGTCACGATGTCGCTCCGCCTTCGCTTCGGGTTCCGTGCTGCATTCTGCCGCCCGGCTCCGACAGCGTTCGGCACCCCCGGCCGGTGGCCGGACCCGCCGCTACCGGCCGGTGTGCTGCGCTAGCGTGGCGATCATGGAACAACCCGCTGATCCGCGTGCCCGCCGGCTGTTCGGCGGCAGTGCCCGAACGCTCGGCGATCTTGCCACCAGCCCGTTCCGGGCCGACCGGGACCGGATCGTGGCCTCCCCGTTCTTCGCCCGGCTGAACGGGGTGACCCAGGTGATCAGCCCGGTCGGCTCGGGCCTGCTGGTGCACAACCGGTTGACCCACAGCCTCAAGGTCGCCCAGGTGGCCCGGGCGATCGCCGAGCGGCTCACCGCCGACCCGGGCAGCCGCGCGCTGCTGGACCGGCTCGGCGGCTGCGACCCGGACGTGGTGGAGGCCGCGGCGCTCGCCCACGACCTCGGCCATCCGCCGTTCGGGCACCTGGGGGAGCGGGTGCTGGACCGGCTCGCCCGGCAACGGCTCGGGCTGGCCGACGGCTTCGAGGGCAACGCCCAGTCGTACCGGATCGTCACCAGCACCGAGATCCGCGGCGCGGCCACCACCGGGCTGGACCTGACCGCCGCGGTCCGGGCCGCGATGCTGAAGTACCCGTGGACCCGGCTGGACCATCCCGACCCGCATCCCCGCTTCCTCACCCCGGCGCCGCGCGGCGCGGGGGCGCCGCCGGACGAGCCGGAGAGCGGTTCGCTGAAGTTCGGGGCGTACCGGACGGAGCTGGACGACCTGCGGCAGGCGCGGGAGCCGTTCGCCGGCCGGATCCCCGACTGGCAGCAGACCCCCGAGGCGTCCGTGATGGACACCGCCGACGACATCGCGTACGCGATCCACGACGTGGAGGACTTCTACCGGGTGGGGGTGCTCCAGCAGGGGGCGGTGGCGGCGGAGCTGACGGCCTGGCAGCGCGACGGCGGGCACCTGCGGTCCGTCACCGACGCCGCGCAGGCCGGGGAGCCGCGCCGGCCGGGCGCCGCGATCGAGCGGCTGCGCCGGCAACTGCACCGCAAGGACGGCTGGATCGCCGACGACGAGGCGTTCGCCGCGGCCGTCGAGCACGTCCGGCAGGAGCTGGTGGAGGGGTTGCTGGCGCTGCCGTTCGACGGCTCGATCGAGGCGGAGCAGTACGTGGCCCGGTTCTCCGCCCGGTGGACCACCCGGTTCGTCGACGCGATCAGGGTGGTCGAGGAGCCGGACGTCCGCTCCGGGCACGTGCTGCTCGGCCGGGCCCAGTGGCACGAGGTGCAGGTGCTCAAGTTCGTCCACCACCGCTTCGTGCTGGCCCGGCCGGACCTGGCCCTGCACCAGCGCGGCCAGGCCCGGCTGCTGGGCACCCTGGTGGAGGCCCTGTGGGAGTGGCTGCTCGATCCGGAGGAGGAGTCGCGGCTGCCCAGGCGGCTGCACGACCTGGTGGAGCTGGCCGAGGCGGAGCTGCACCCGCGTACCCCGGACCGGGTCGGCAAGGCCCGCGGCCGGGCCATCATCGACTTCGTCGCGCAGCTCACCGACGGCCAGGCGGTGGCCATGCTGGACGTGCTCTCCGGCCGCTCCGGCGCGCTCTGGACGGACGCCTTCGTGCTCTGAGCCCCGGATTCGCGGGTACGACTGCGTAGTGTCACCGCGGCATCCCGGCCGGTGATGGCTAGATTGTCAGCGATCGGGCTGCCGAGGAGGGGAACGTGATGGCTGCAGAGCTGGTGATCGTGGGCGTCGGTGGTTTCGGACGCGAGGTGTACGGCATCGTCCGCGCCATCAACGAGTCGGCCGACGAGCCACCGTGGCGGGTGCTGGGCTTCGTCGACGACCGACCGAGCGAGATCGACCTGAAACGCGTCCAGCAACTCGGCGTTCCCTTCCTCGGAACGGTCCACCGGCTGGCGGATCAACCGAGCGGGACGCGGGTCGTCATCGGGGTCGGCGCGCCGGCCGCCCGGCGAGACATCGACGCGCGGGTCCAGGCTCACCGGCTGGCCGCCGCGACGCTGGTGCACCCGGCCGCCGAGATCGGTCCCGACTGCGTCTTCCAGGAGGGGCTCGTCGCCGCGGGCGGCGCCCGGGTCACGACGAACGTGCGGCTGGGAAGGCACGTCCATCTCAACCTGAACGCGACCGTCGGGCACGACTGCGTCCTCGGCGACTTCGTCACCGTCAACCCGCTGGCGGCGGTCTCCGGGAGCTGTCAGATCGGCTCGGCCGTCATGATCGGAACCACCGCCGCGGTACTGCAGGGCCTGACGGTAGGTCGGAACTCCACGGTGGGTGCCGGGGCGTGCGTGGTACGGGACGTGCCCGACGGCGTGGTGGTCAAGGGCGTTCCGGCGCGCTGACCGTCCGTCCCGGTCACCCCGCGGGGTGGAAACCTCCGCCGCTCTTGCGCCCCAGTCGGCCCGCCTCGACCATGCGCCGCAGCAGGGGTGGCGGGGCGTAGGACGGCTCCCCGAACTCCTCGTGCAGCGCGGTCGCGATGGCGGCGACGGTGTCCAGCCCGATCAGGTCCACCAGCGCCAGCGGCCCCATCGGGTGCGCGCAGCCCAACGTCATGGCACGGTCGACGGTCTCGGCGGTCGCGTAACCGGCCTCCACCATCCGTACGGCACTGAGCAGGTACGGGATGAGCAGCGCGTTGACCACGAACCCGGCCCGGTCGGTCACGCTGATCGTCTTCTTGCCCAGGGCGCCGACAGCGAACTCCTCGGCCCGGCGGATCGTCTCGCTCGCGGTGAACAGCGAGGTGACCAGTTCGACCAGCGGCATCACCGGGACCGGGTTGAAGAAGTGGATGCCGATCACCTTCTCCGGACGATCGGTCGCCCGAGCCAGGCGGGTGATCGGTATCGAGGAGGTGTTGGAGGCCAGGACGGCGCTGTCGTCCCGCACGACCTTGCTGAGCGCCGCGAACAACTCCACCTTGGTCGATTCCTGTTCGGTGACCGCCTCGATCACGAGTTGGCGGTCCGCCAGCGATTCCAGTTCCGCGGACACCACGATCCGGGCCAGCCTACGGTCGCGTTCCTCCGCGCCGAGCGTGCCCTTGCGTACCTGGCGGTCCAGCAGCGAACGGAGCCGGCGTTCCGCGACGGGGACCGACATCGGGTTGGAGGTGACCACCCTGACCTGAAGGTCGGCGGACGCGCACGCGGTCGCGATGCCGGCGCCCATCGTGCCGCATCCGATGATGCCGATCCGGCGGATGTCCCTCATCGGATTGCCTCCCGTGTCCCGCGTGGCTGGCCGGCCGGGGCGAACCAGCGGACAATGCATGCGCCGATCGCCATTCCGCCCCCGAAGGCGGCGAGCAGCACGGTGTCGCCGGTCAGCAGGGCGCCCTCCCGGTTGGCCGCGTCGAGAGTCACGCCGACGGACGCGCTGCCGGTGTTGCCGAAGCGTTCCACGGTGCGGTGCGTGCGCGCCCCGGTGAGGTCCGTGGCCTTGACGAGGTCGTCCACCATCACGCCGTTGGCCTGATGGGGGACGAAGTGGTTGATCTCGCCGGAGGTCAGTCCGCAGCGGCCGAGGAGATCGGAGAGGGCTCCCGGCACGCGCTGGGCGACGAACTCGCGGACCTCACGGCCGCGCATACGAAAGAAGTGCTCGCCCGCCTCGACGGTCTCTCGCGAGGCCGGACGCCGGGAGCCGCCCGCCTCGACGTGGATCAGCCCTCGCTCCGCCCCACTGCTGAGCAGCTCCACGTCCAGGATGCCGAACCCGGCCGGCACCGGACCGAGGACGGCGGCCCCCGCTCCGTCGCCGAAGAGCACCGCGGTCCTGCGGTCGGAGAAGTCCAGTATCCGGGAGTAGACGTCGGCTCCGATGACCAGGGCGTGGGAGCCCGGTCGGGTCGACATCAGGCCACGCGCCACGGCCAACCCGTACACGAAGCCGCTGCACACCACGTTCAGGTCGAGGCAGGCGGCGCCCGAAGCCCCGACCAGGTGCTGGACGAGGTGTGCGGTCGGCGGTTGGGGTGAGTCCCCGGTGGAGGTGGCGACGATGACGAAGTCGATCCGTTCGGCCGGCAGGCCGGCCTGCTCCAGGGCGCGCCGGGCCGCCACGACGGCGAGGTCCGACGCCGCCTCGTCGGGTGCGGCGAAGCGTCGGCATCGGATGTGTGTCTTACGTTCGATCCACTCGGCGGTCACCCCGACCAGCGATGCCATCTCATCGTTGTCGACCACTCGCTTCGGTAGGTACGAGCCGGTCCCGAGGACGCCGATATCGACATCCTCCTTCCGGCTGGTCCGCTCTGCCATCTTCATCGCCTTCTCCACAACGGTGAGAACGAGGTCCGGTGCGGGAGCGGAGCGCTCCGCGGGGTGACGGTCTTGTCGTGCCGGAGCCGGGTGCGGGTGGTCATCTCGGCTGCTCGCCTGCGGCGGCAGCCGTCCAGGACGAGGCGTAGGAGGGGGCCGGCCGGGCGGAGCCGTGGAACTCGTGCGCGGTGGCGGCGCCCGGCGCGGTGATCCCCTCCCGGCGCAGCACCGTCACCGCCGTCCGGACCATGATCCGCAGGTCGAGCGGGAGGGTGCGGTGGTCGACGTACCAGACGTCGTACTCGAACTTCTCGTCCCAGCCCAGGCCGTTGCGCCCGTTGACCTGGGCGAGCCCGGTGAGGCCGGGGCGCACCAGATGCCGGCGGAACTGCTCCGGTGTGTACCGGAACCGGTACTGGGTGGGCAGCGGCCGGGGGCCGACCAGGCTCATGTCGCCGCGCAGTACGTTCCAGAGGCTGGGCAGCTCGTCGAGGCTGGTGTCGCGCAGCCGCCGACCGAGCGGGGTGAGCCGGGCGGCGTCGCTGTCGGAGCCGTCGCCGCCGGTCGCCATCGACCGGAACTTGAGGATGGTGAACGGCCGGCCGTGCCGGCCCAGCCGGGTCTGCCGGAACAGCACCGGGCGGCCCATGGTGGCCAGCACCAGCAGCGCCACCACCGCCATCACCGGCCCGGCGACCAGCAGCGCCATGGCGGCGAGGACCAGGTCCACCAGCCGCTTCCCGGCCGCGCTCACCCGACCACCGCCGGGCGGCCGGCCCGCGTCGGGGAGGCGGCCGAGAGGGTACGGGCGGGCTCGGGCGAAGGGGCGAAACCCTCACCTTCCACCAAAGGGTGCGAAACCATGGTTTCCTCCGAGTACGTCCGGAGGGATATTAGGCCTCACAAGCCGCGCATCGCCGGGAAACCGCGAAAAACGGACTCGGTGTACGTCAGGCGATCGCCTGCCACCAGCCGTCCACCGTCGGCGGATCGTCCACCACCACCCGCTCGCCCGGCCGGGGCACCGCGATCCGCACCCCCCGGGCCTTGGCCTCGGCCCAGAGCCGGTCCACCGGCTCCGACCAGTCGTGCAGGGCCAGGTTGAACGTCGCCCAGTGCACCGGCAGCAGCAGCCCGCCGCGCAGGTCGAGGTGGGCGGCGACCGCCTCCTCGGGGAACATGTGGATGGTCGGCCAGGCCCGGTCGTACGCGCCGATCTGCATCAGCGTCACGTCGAACGGGCCGTGCTCGGCGCCGATCTCGGCGTACCCGTCGAAGTAACCGGAGTCGCCGGTGTAGAACACCTTCCGGTGCGCCCCGGCGACCACCCAGGAGCTCCACAGCGTGCCGTCGCGGCGCAGGCCCCGACCGGAGAAGTGCTGGGCCGCGGTGGCGGTGATCTCCAGCCCGCCGACCCGGTGGCTCTCCGACCAGTCCAGTTCGACGATCCGGCTCGCCGGCACGCCCCAGCGGTCCAGGTGGGCGCCCACGCCGAGCGGCATCAGGAACGGCGCCGACTGCAGCTCGGTGAGCGCCCGCACGGTGGCCAGGTCGAGGTGGTCGTAGTGGTCGTGCGAGATCAGGATCGCGTCGACCGGCGGCAGGTCGCCGAGGCGTACCGGGGGTTCGTGCAGCCGCTTCGGGCCGACCGCGGCCGAGGGGGAGCAGCGGTCGCTCCACACCGGGTCGACCAGCACCCGGCGCCCCTCGATCTCGATCAGCGCCGAGGCGTGGCCGTACCAGACGACGTTGAGCTCCCGCTCGGCGGCGGGCGCCGCGGCGGGACGCACCAGCGGCACCGGCGCGGTCGGGTGCCGGCGCTGCTTGCCGAAGATCAGCTCCCGGACCAGGTTGCGGCCGGGCTCGCCGCCGACCGTGGTGCGGGTGGCCGCGCGGTTGTGGAAGGTGCCGTCGCGGAACTGCGGCGAGCGGGCCGCCCGCTGCGCCCTCGCCCCGGTCAGCCGGCCGCCGAGCTGGGCCGGAACGTCCCGGGCCGCCCAGGCCAGGCCGGCCGCCGCGGCCAGCCCCGCCATCCGCCACAGCCGGCCGCCGCCCGCCCGCTCGACGTCCCGCCCCGCTGGTTCCCGCATCGCTTCCGCCCCTCCGCCGTGTCCCGCGCAGTACACGGTAGCCACGCCGGGCACCGGCCGCCCAGGCTTACCCCGGCCAACCTCCCGGCCGGGCGCGCACCTGCCCGGACAGGAGGGGGCCGGCCCCCGACCCCGGGACGCCGGGGCGGGGGCCGGTCGAGGTCAGCGGATCCGGCGCAGCAGGGCCCCGCCGGCCGAGGCCGCCGAGCCGCCCACCGACCGGGCCAGCTTCGGCAGGTCGGGCAGCCAGCCGCCGCGTACCGCCTCGCCGGCCGGGTTCGGCGCGAACACCGCACCCTCGTGCGGCGCCACCCGGCGGTTCGTCAGGCCGCCGAGCTTCATCAGCGGCACCACCAGCGCGTCGAAGACCGCCGGCAGCGCGGTGAAGCCGAACCGCATGAGCACGTTGACCCGACCCACCGACACCTCGCGGCGCGGCCGGTCGGCGATGTCCACGATGGCCCGGGCCACCCGCTCCGGGGTGGTGATCGGCAGCGGCGGCCGGCCCACCCGGCCCACGTAGTTGGCCGCCTGCTGGTAGACCGGGGTGTCCACACTGCCCGGCGTGACCAGGCAGACGTGCACCCCGGGCAGCTCGCGGGACTCCTGCTGCAGCGCCCGGGCCAGCCCCTGCAACCCCCACTTGCTGGTCACGTAGCCGGTCATGTACGGCGCGGTGATGTGCCCGAGCACCGAGCCGGTGAGCACCAGCACCCCCGCGCCGGCGTCCCGGAAGTGGCGCAACGCCACCCGGGCGGCCCGGGAGGCGCCCAGCAGGTCGGTGCGCACCACCTGCTCGAAGACCTCCTCGGGCACCTCCTCGAACCGGCCGTACGCCATCACCGCCGCGGTGTGCACCCAGACGTCGATCCGGCCGTACCGCTCGGTCGCCGCGTCGGCCAGCGCGTCGAGCGCGCCCGGCTCGGTCACGTCGGTGGGCACCTCGTACGCCTCGCCGCCCGCGTCGGCGCACTCCCGGCGTACCTGGGCCAGGGTCTCGGGGGCGCGGGCGGCGAGGACCAGACGGTCCCCGCGCCCGGCGAACTCCCGGGCGGCCGCGCGGCCGATGCCGCTGGTCGCCCCGGTGATCACCACCACCCGGCTCACGGTGCGAGCACGACCTTCACGCACCCGTCGGACTTCTCCTGGAACATCTTGTACGCCTGCGGCGCGTCGACCAGCGGCACCCGGTGGGTACGCAGGTCCTCCACGCCCAGCGGGTCGTCGTCGCCGGAGAGCAGCGGCATGATCTCGTCGGTCCAGCGCCGCACGTGGCACTGGCCCATCCGCAGCTGGATGCCCCGGTCGAACATCTCCATCAGCGGCATCGGGTCGACCTCGCCGCCGTACACGCCGGAGATGGAGACGGTGCCGCCGCGGCGGACGGCCTTGAGCGCGGCCTTCAGCACGACCAGCCGGTCCACGCCGACCTTGTCGGTCATCGTCTGGGCCAGCTTGTCCGGCAGCAGCCCGGCGGCGGTCTGGGCGAGCTTGCCGGAGGTGGAGCCGTGCGCCTCCATGCCGACCGCGTCGATCACCGCGTCCGGGCCGCGCCCGTCGACCAGGTCGATCAGCGCGCCCGGGACGTCGTCGAGCTGGCTGACGTCGAGCGTCTCGATGCCGTGCCGGCGGGCCATCTCCAGCCGCTCCGGCACCAGGTCCAGGCCGATCACCCGGCCGGCGCCGAGGTGCCGGCCGATCCGGGCGGAGAGCTGGCCCACCGGGCCGAGCCCGAACACGGCCAGGGTGCCGCCGCGGGGGGTGTCCGCGTACTTCACCGCCTGCCAGGCGGTGGGCAGGATGTCGGACAGGTAGAGGTAGCGCTCGTCGGCGCCGGTCTCCGGGATCTTCACCGGGCCGAACTGCGCCTGCGGGACCCGCAGGTACTCGGCCTGGCCGCCGGGGACCGAGCCGTAGAGCGAGGTGTAGCCGAACAGCGAGGCGCCCTTGCCCTCGGCGGTCACCTGGGTGGTCTCGCACTGGGCGTAGAGCTGCCGCTCGCACATCCAGCAGTGCCCACAGGAGATGTTGAACGGGACGACCACCCGGTCGCCCTTCCTCAGCCGGGTCACCCCGGAGCCGACCTCCTCGACGATGCCCATCGGCTCGTGCCCGAGGATGTCACCGGGCTTCAGGTACGGCCCGAGCACCTCGTACAGGTGCAGGTCGGAGCCGCAGATGGCGGTGGAGGTGATCCGCACGATCGCGTCGGTCGGCTCCTCGATCCTCGGATCCGGGACGTCCTCGACCCGCACGTCCCGCTTGCCCTGCCAGGTCAGTGCCTTCATGCCGTCTTCCCCTCTCGGTGCCGTCCATGGGACTGCTACCCGGGTGGGAACGCTTGAACCGGCCGCCCGACCAATGAGACCCGCGGCGCACCCGCGGCGCCCGGAACCCAACGACCGCCGCACCCCGTGGGGGGTACGGCGGTCGCCGGGTGGAACGATCGAGCGGTCAGGAGCCGGGCGTGTCGCCGCGCTTGGTGGTGGCCGCCAGGTAGTCCCGGTTGAGCCGGCCGATGGTGTTCAGCGGGATGCCCTTCGGGCAGACCACGGTGCACTCGCCGGCGTTGGTGCAGCCACCGAAGCCGGCCTCGTCGTGCGCGTCCACCATGCCGATCACCCGGGTGTACCGCTCCGGCTGGCCCTGCGGCAGCAGCGAGAGCTGGGTGACCTTGGCGGCGGTGAACAGCATGCCGGAGCCGTTCGGGCAGGCCGCCACGCAGGCGCCGCAGCCGATGCAGGCGGCCGACTCGAACGCGGCGTCCGCGTTGGCCTTGGCCACCGGGGTGGAGTGCGCCTCCGGGGCGCTGCCGGTCGGCGCGGTGACGTAGCCACCGGCAGCGATGATCTTGTCGAAGGCGTTCCGGTTGACCACCAGGTCCTTGATCACCGGGAAGGCCCGCGCGCGCCACGGCTCGATGTCGATCGTCTCGCCGTCGCGGAACTGCCGCATGTGCAGCTGGCAGGCGGTGGTGCCGCGCTGCGGCCCGTGCGCGTCGCCGTTGATCATGAGGCCGCACATGCCGCAGATGCCCTCGCGGCAGTCGTGGTCGAAGGCGACCGGCTCGTCGCCTTGCAGGATCAGCCGCTCGTTGAGCACGTCGAGCATCTCCAGGAACGACATGTCCGGGGAGACGTCGTCGACCGGGTAGGTCACCATCCGACCCTTGTCCTCGGGGCCGGACTGGCGCCAGATGCGCAGGGTCAGGTTCACTTGTAGCTCCGCTGCGTGGGGTGGACGTATTCGAACTTCAGGTCTTCCTTGTGCAGCACGGCCGGCTCGTCGGTGCCGGTGTACTCCCAGGCCGCGACGTACGCGAAGTGGTCGTCGTCGCGCTGCGCCTCGCCGTCCGGGGTCTGGTGCTCGGCGCGGAAGTGGCCGCCGCAGGACTCCTCGCGGTGCAGGGCGTCGATGCACATCAGCTCGGCCAGCTCGAAGAAGTCGGCCACCCGGCCGGCCTTCTCCAGCGACTGGTTGAGCCCCTCGCCGTCGCCCGGCACCTTGACCCGCTGCCAGAACTGCTCGCGCAGCGCCCGGATCTCGTCGATCGCCTTGCGCAGCCCGGCCTCGGAGCGCTCCATGCCGCAGTGCTCCCACATGATCTGGCCCAGCTCGCGGTGGAACGAGTCGACGGTCCGGTCGCCGTCCACGGCGAGCAGCCGGGCGATCCGGTCCTCCACGTCCCGGCGGGCGGCGACCGCCTCCGGGTGGCTGGCGTCGACCGGCTCCTTCGGCGCGGCGGCCAGGTAGTTGGCCAGCGTGGTCGGCAGCACGAAGTAGCCGTCGGCCAGGCCCTGCATCAGAGCCGAGGCGCCGAGCCGGTTGGCGCCGTGGTCGGAGAAGTTCGCCTCACCGATCACGAACAGCCCGGGGATGGTGGACTGCAGGTCGTAGTCGACCCAGAGGCCGCCCATCGTGTAGTGCACGGCGGGGTAGATCCGCATCGGGACCTCGTACGGGTCCTCGCCGGTGATCCGCTCGTACATCTCGAACAGGTTGCCGTACTTGGCCTCGATCGCCGGGCGGCCCAGCCGGCCGATCGCGTCGGCGAAGTCGAGGTAGACGCCGAGCTTGGTCGGCCCGACGCCCCGGCCCTCGTCGCACACGTTCTTCGCGGCGCGGGAGGCGATGTCCCGGGGGACCAGGTTGCCGAAG
Source organism: Micromonospora sp. NPDC000089 (assembly GCF_042899365.1). Lineage (NCBI taxonomy): Bacteria > Bacillati > Actinomycetota > Actinomycetes > Micromonosporales > Micromonosporaceae > Micromonospora > Micromonospora sp. NPDC000089. Next base: position 277,285 of record NZ_JBIAZT010000004.1, on the reverse strand, counting down.
GACGGGTAGATCCGCTCGAGGTAGTAGTCCCGCTCGTCCTCTCCGATGTCCTTCGGGCTGCGGTCGTCGTCCTTGGCCTTCGGCACCCAGACCCGGCCGTCGTTGCGCAGCGACTCGCTCATCAGGGTCAGCTTCGACTGGTGGTCGCCGGAGACCGGGATGCAGGTCGGGTGGATCTGCGTGTAGCAGGGGTTGGCGAAGTACGCGCCCTTGCGGTGCGCCCGCCAGGTGGCCGTGACGTTGCAGCCCTTGGCGTTGGTGGAGAGGTAGAAGACGTTGCCGTACCCGCCGGAGGCGAGCACGACCGCGTCCGCCATCTCGGTGCTGATCTCCCCGGTGACCAGGTCGCGCACCACGATGCCGCGGGCCTTGCCGTCGACGACGACCAGCTCCAGCATCTCGTGCCGGGCGTTCATCTCCACGTTGCCGAGACCGATCTGCCGCTCCAGCGCCTGGTACGCGCCGAGCAGCAGCTGCTGGCCCGTCTGGCCCCGGGCGTAGAAGGTGCGCTGCACCTGCGCGCCGCCGAAGGAGCGGGTGTCCAGCAGGCCGCCGTACTCGCGGGCGAACGGGACGCCCTGGGCGACGCACTGGTCGATGATGTTGACCGACACCTCGGCCAGCCGGTGCACGTTCGACTCGCGGGAGCGGAAGTCGCCGCCCTTGACCGTGTCGTAGAAGAGCCGGTGCACCGAGTCGCCGTCGTTGCGGTAGTTCTTGGCGGCGTTGATCCCGCCCTGCGCGGCGATCGAGTGCGCCCGGCGCGGGCTGTCCTGGTAGCAGTACGACTTGACGTGGTAGCCCTGCTCGGCCAGGGTCGCCGCGGCCGAGCCGCCGGCCAGGCCGGTGCCCACCACGATCACGGTCAGCTTCCGGCGGTTGGCCGGGTTGACCAGCTTGGCCTCGAAGCGGCGGGTCTCCCAGCGCTTCTCGACGGGGCCCTCGGGTGCCTTCGTGTCGGCGATCGGGTCGCCCTCGGTGAACAGATCCATGGTCAGGACACCAATCCGGTCAGTACGGCGAACGGGACCACCAGGTAGCCGGCGCAGAGCCCGACGGCCAGCACCAGCGCGCCGGCCCGCGCCCGGCGCTCACCCTTCGGGGTCTGCTGGCCCAGGCTGCGGAACGCGCTGAACGCGCCGTGCCGCAGGTGGAAGCCCACCGTGACGATGGCGAGGGTGTAGAAGAGCGTGACGTACCACCGCTCCGGCGCGAAGTCGGCGACCACGTTCCCGTACGGGTTGCTGGCGTCGCCGACCGGGTTCAGGTTGCCGGTGGTCAGGTCCAGGATGTGGTAGATCACGAAGAGCAGGATGATCACCCCGCCCCAGCGCATGGTGCGCGCCGCGTAGCTGCCCTGCACCTTCTTGCGGTGGGCGTACTTCACCGGGCGGGCGGCCCGGGCGCGCCGGGCCAGCACGGTGGCGGCCACGATGTGGGCGACCACGGCGACGGTGAGCACGCTGCGCTGGATCCACAGGTACCAGGTGGTGGGCAGCAGCGGCGTGCCGAGCTCCCGCAACCAGTGCGCGTAGTGGTCGAACGACGTCTCGCCGGTGAAGATCTTCAGGTTCCCCAGCATGTGGACGATGAGGAAGAGCACCAGGAGGATGCCCGTCACCGCCATGACGGCCTTCAGGCCGACGTTCGAGCGGATGGGCGACCGAGTTTTCGTGATTACCACACGACCGACGCTAGGAGCAGTTTGATCAGTCGTCCAATGCATCGACCTCGCAGCCTTGATAGCCATAGGCTATGTAGATGCAGCTCCATCAGCTGAGGTACTTCGTCGCGGTGGCAGAAGTACGACATTTCACCCAAGCCGCCGATCTGGTGGGCATCACCCAGCCCTCGTTGAGTAAGCAAATTCACGCCCTGGAGGGTGACCTCGGGGCGCCGCTGTTCGAGCGGGTAAGGGGAAACATCACCCTCACCGCCGCCGGCGAGGTGCTGCTGCCGTTGGCCGTCCGGATCCTGGCCGACGTGGACACCGCCACCCGGGAGGTGCAGGAGCTGGTCGGCCTGCGCCGGGGGCGGGTCCGGCTCGGCGCCACCCCCAGCCTGGCCACCTCGCTGGCCCCGCCGGTGCTGCGCCGGTTCCGCGACGCGCACGCCGCCGTCGACCTGCGGGTGGAGGAGGGCGGCTCGCAGGACCTGGTCCGCGACCTGCTCCGCGGCGACCTCGACCTCGCGCTGATCATCATGCCGGCCCAGGGCGCCGACCCCGGGCTGCGGGTCGACCCGATCCTGTCCGAGAGCCTGGTGGTCGCCTCGGTGGACCCGCTGCCGGCCGCCGCCGACGGCCAGTTGCGCATCACCGACCTGCGCGACCAGCCGCTGGTGATGTTCCGCGAGGGGTACGACCTGCGCGACGCCACCATCCAGGCCTGCCGGGAGGCCGGCTTCGAGCCCACCTTCTCCGTGGACGGCGGGGAGATGGACGCCGTGCTCAGCTTCGTCGAGGCCGGCCTCGGGGTGGCGCTGGTGCCGGGCATCGTGGTCGCCCGCCGCCCCGGCGTCCGGGTCACCCGGCTCGCCCCGCCCGGGGTGCGGCGCACCATCGCGGTGGCCCGGCGGCGCGACGTGGTGCCCACCCATGCCGGCCGGGAGCTGCGCCGGATACTGCTGGAGTATGTCCATGAGGCCACCGCCGGTGGTGAGCTGCCCCCGGGGGTCGAGCCGCTGTGACCCGGGCAGCAGCCGACCGGGTCAGCCGGGCCCCGGGCCACGCCGGCAGAGCCGGGCGGTGAGCAGTAGCACCACGACCTCACCGAGGCTCACCAGGCGTTCCAGCAGCCCTACCGCTGGCCGCAGTGGCGAGCCGACCAGGTAGGCGGTCACGAACGGAAGCAGCGCCGCCAGGCAGCAGGTCGCGGCCACCACCACGGCCGCCGCGCACCGCGCCGGATGCCGCACGGCGGCCAGCAGCGCGCCCGACGGTAGCCCGCACAGGGCGGCGACGGCGGCCCAGCGGTGGATGTCGCCGCCGGCCGTGGTGGCGGCGCCCACCGGGTCGCGCGGAAACATCACCAGCAGCGCAAGGCCCAGGCACCACGCGGCAAAGGCGGCGCGGACCGCGCGCGACCGGCCCGGCGGCCAGCCGGCGGGTCCGGCGAACGGGGCGAGCAGCAGCGCCGACCCGGCGGCCAGGGTGAGCACCGCCAGGTCGAACAGCCAGCCGCCCGGGGTCAGTGCGTAGTCGCTCAGGGTGTCCCGGACCGGGTGTACGCCGTGCACCGCCACGTGCAGGACGGCGAAGAGCAGCAGGCTCAGCCCCGTCGCGGCGAGCCCGGTGGCCCGCGCGGCCGTCCCGGCGCGGACGACGGCCGCGATCGGGCGCGCGGGACGGATGACGGTCACCGGCACTGCTCCTCCCCTCGCGGCGACGCGGAGGGAGCGGCGTTCCCCGCCCGGGGCTGCCCACACCACCCGGGCGGGTGACCGGGGCGCCGGTCGGGGATCTCCGACGATCAGCGTCGGGGCCGTCGGCCGCCTTCCGCGGACCCGTTGACCGTGGTGGTCGCCGACCGTCGTAGCTGATCGGTCGGATCCACCGCGAACGGGTGCCGGAGCCGCCGCATGCCCTCCGTGCTGCCGTCGAAGGCCGGGCCCGGCTCCTCGGGCCCGTCGCTGGCCGGCGTCGCGAAGAACAGCGCGGTTCGAACCGGGTTGGGTGAGTTCGGGTCGGATGAGGTCATGCGGGATCCCTGCTGCTGGGGGCGTACCTGGGCCGCGGGGCGGTTGCCGCCGTGCCGCGTGCTGAAGGTGGGCGCTCGGCGTCGGCGCCTCGATCACGTGGCCGATGACGAGCTGCCGCCCGGTGACATCGACAATCGCACCATACCCGGTGGAAGGCTCGTCATGCCCCGCCGCCGTACCCGGCGGGCGCGCTTCGACGAGGTGCGGCGAGCCACCCGACGGGTCGACCGGGCGGTCGCCCGGTCAGCGGCCCTCCGCCTCGTCCATGGCCCGATAGATCCGCTGCTCGGAGACCGGGTACGGGGTGCCGAGCGCCTGGGCGAAGACGTTCACCCGCAGCTCCTCGATCATCCAGCGGATCTGCCGGACGGCGGTGGCCTGCCGGCGGGTGGGCGGCAGCGCGGCGAGCAGGTCCGCGTACTCCTTCCGCACCACCGCGATCCGGTCCTGCTGCTGCCGGTCCCGCTGCGGGTTGCCGGGCAGCCGGTCGAGCCGCCGCTCGATCGCGGTCAGGTAGCGCAGCAGGTCGGGCAGGCGGGCGTAGCCGGCCTCGGTGACGAAGCCGGCGTGCACCAGGCCGGCGAGCTGCTGCCGGATGTCGGCCAGCGCGGCCACCACGGCCAGGTTCCGGGTGGCGCCGAGCCGCTGCTCCACCGCGTACCCGGCGGCCAGCACCCGGCGGACCCGGTCCATCACCTCGACCACGGTGTCGACCAGGTCGGCCCGGACCCTGTCGCGCAGCGCGGCGAAGCCGTCGGCGTCCCAGGCCGGGCCGCCCGCGTCGGCGATCAGCTTGTCGATCGCCGCGCCGGCCGCGTCCTCGATCAGCTGCTGCACGCCACCGTGCGGGTTGCGGCTGAGCGCCAGCTTCGCCTCGTTGCTCAGCCGCCCCTGGAGGAACTTCGCCGGGGACGGCACGGTCAGCCGCAGCAGTCGCCGGGTGCCGGCCCAGTGCGCGGCCTCCTGCTCGGCCGCGGAGTCGAACACCTTCACCCCGACCGTGGCGCCCTCGTCGACCAGCGCCGGGTACGCGGTCACCGCGTACCCGGCCCGGACCTGCTCCACCGTGCGCGGCAGGGTGCCGATCGACCACTCCCTGAGGCCGGTCCGGGCCACGTCCGGCGCGGCGGCCGCGACGACCTGGCGTACCTCCTGGCGGAGCTGGCGCTGCAGGGCAATGAGGTCCTTACCCTCGGCGACCGGCTTGTTCTCCTCGTCCAGCACCCGGAAGCCGACCCGCAGGTGGGCGGGGAGCCGGGCGGTGTCCCAGGCGTCCCGGGGCACGGTGACCCCGGTCATCCGGCGCAGCTGCCGGGTGAGCGCGTCGAGCAGCGGCTCCTCACCGGCCGGCATGGCGGCCAGCGCGGCCCGGGCGTAGTCGGGCACCGGGACGAAGGTGCGCCGGATCGCCTTGGGCAGCGACCGGATCAGCGCGACGACCAGCTCCTCGCGCAGCCCGGGCACCTGCCAGTCGAAGGTCTCCGCCGGCACCTGGTTGAGCAGCGGCAGCGGGATGTCGACGGTGACGCCGTCGGTGGGCGCGGTCGGGTCGAAGGTGTACGTCAGCGGCAGCGTCACCCCGTCGGCCCGCCACTCGTCCGGGTAGTCGTCCTCGGCGACCCCGCCGCGGCCGGCGTTGACCAGCAGCTCCCGGGTGAAGGTCAGCAGCTCCGGCTGCTCCCGGCGGGTCTTCTTCCACCAGGAGTCGAAGTGCCGGCCGGAGACCACGTCGGCCGGGATCCGCGCGTCGTAGAAGGCGAAGATCGTCTCGTCGTCGACCAGGATGTCCCGCCGGCGGGCCCGGTTCTCCAGCTCCTCGATCTCGGTCAGCAGCCGCTGGTTGTCCCGCCAGAACTGGTGGTGGGTCTGCCAGTCACCCTCGACCAGGGCGTGCCGGATGAACAGCTCCCGCGACAGGCCCGGATCGATCCGGCCGAAGTTCACCTTGCGGGAGGTGACGATCGGCATCCCGTACAGGGTGACCTTCTCGTAGGCCAGCACCGCGGCCTGCTTCTTCTCCCAGTGCGGCTCGCTGTAGCTGCGCTTGACCACGTGCTGGGCGAGCGGTTCCACCCACTCCGGCTCGATCCGGCCGTTCACCCGCCCCCACAGCCGGGACGTCTCCACCAGCTCGGCGGCCATCACCCAGCGCGGTGGCTTGCGGAACAGCGCCGAGCCGGGGAAGAGCGCGAACTTCGCGCCCCGGGCACCCAGGTACTCGTGCTTCTGGGCATCCTTGAGCCCGATGTGCGACAGCAGCCCGGGCAGCAGCGACTGGTGCACCTTCGGGGTGTCGATCTCCTCCGGCAGGTCCGCGGCCGGGCCGCGCCGGCCACCGTCGGCCTGCCGCCCCTCACCCTTCTCGGGGGTACGCAACACCTGGCGCAGCTGGCTGACGATGTCCTGCCACTCGCGTACCCGCAGGTAGTTGAGGTACTCCGCCTTGCACAGCCGGCGGAACGCGCTGGAGGACAGCTCCCGCTGCTGCTCCCGCAGGTACCGCCACAGGTTCAGGTACGCGACGAAGTCCGACTCCTTGTCGGCGAAGCGGGCGTGCGCCTGGTCGGCCTGGGCCTGCTTGTCGGCCGGCCGCTCCCGCGGGTCCTGGAGCGACAGCGCGGCGGCGATCACCACCACCTCGGTGGCGCAGCCGTTGCGCTCGCCCTCGATCACCATCCGGGCCAGCCGCGGGTCGACCGGCAGCTGGGCCAGCCGCCGGCCCAGCTCGGTGAGCCGCTTCGCCGGGTCGGTCTCGGCCGGGTCGAGCGCGCCCAGCTCGTGCAGCAGGTTCACGCCGTCGGTGATGTTGCGCTTGTCCGGCGGGTCGATGAACGGGAAGGCGGCCAGGTCGCCGAGCCCGATCGAGGTCATCTGCAGGATGACCGAGGCCAGGTTGGTGCGCAGGATCTCCGGGTCGGTGAACTCAGGCCGGCTGGCGAAGTCCTGCTCGTCGTAGAGCCGGATGCAGATGCCGTCCGAGGTCCGGCCGCAGCGGCCCTTGCGCTGGTTGGCGCTGGCCTGGGAGACCGGCTCGATCGGCAGCCGCTGCACCTTGAGCCGGCTGGAGTAGCGGGAGATCCGGGCCGTGCCCGGGTCCACCACGTACTTGATGCCGGGCACGGTCAGCGAGGTCTCCGCGACGTTGGTGGCCAGCACCACCCGGCGCCCGCTGTGCGCGGCGAACACCCGGTGCTGCTCGGCGGCGGAGAGCCGGGCGTACAACGGCAGGATCTCGGTGCCGAGCAGGGAGCGCTTGTTCTGCACCAGCTTGCCGAGCGCCTCGGCGGTGTCCCGGATCTCCCGTTCGCCGCTGAGGAAGACCAGGATGTCGCCCGGCCCCTCGGCGGCCAGCTCCTCGACCGCGTCGCCGATCGCCTGGATCTGGTCGCGGACGTTCTCCTCGTCGGCGTCGTCCTCGTCGGTCTCGGTGACCTCGACCAGCGGCCGGTAGCGCACCTCCACCGGGTATGTCCGGCCGGAGACCTCGACGATCGGGGCCGGGTTGCCGTCCGCGTCCGCGAAGTGCTGGGCGAACCGGTCGGTCTCGATGGTGGCCGAGGTGATGATCACCTTGAGGTCCGGCCGGCGGGGCAGCAGCTGCCGGACGTAGCCGAGGATGAAGTCGATGTTGAGGCTGCGCTCGTGCGCCTCGTCGATGATCAACGTGTCGTACTGCCGGAGCATCCGGTCGGTCTGCAGCTCGGCCAGCAGGATGCCGTCGGTCATCAGCTTGACCAGGCTGCGATCGCTCACCTGGTCGGTGAAGCGCACCTTGTACCCGACCACGTCGCCCAGCTCGGTGCCCAGCTCCTCGGCGATCCGGTCGGCGACCGTCCGGGCGGCCAACCGGCGTGGCTGGGTGTGCCCGATCAGGCCGGTGATCCCGCGCCCCAGCTCCAGGCAGATCTTCGGCAGCTGGGTGGTCTTGCCGGAGCCGGTCTCGCCGGCCACGATCACCACCTGGTGGTCGCGGATCGCGGCGGCGATGTCGTCCCGCCGCTCGCTGACCGGCAGCTGCGGCGGGTACGTGATGCGGGGCACCGCGGCCCGTCGGGTGGCCAGCCGCGCCTCGGCCCGGTCCACCTCGGCGGCGATCTCGGCGAGGGCGTCGTGGCGGCGCTGCGGCTCCCGCAGGCGGCGGACGCCGTCCAACCGCCGTTGCAGACGGCGCTGGTCACGGAACATCAGGGCGGGCAGGCGGCGGTGCAGCTCGCGGGCGAGGTCGGGCGCGGCGGCGGCGGGTGGAGTCTGCATGTCGTCGCCAAGGATAGGCAGGCCGCCGCGCGACCGCCCCCGGGTTACCGCGCGACCGCACGCCCGCCGCGCCGCTCCGGCCGCGCCGCCCGGGGACGGCGGGTCCACCGGACTAGAGTGGCGGCCGACCGCCACCCCGCGAACGGAGGCCAGATGAAGGAGACCGACCGGGCCCTGGTGCAGGCCGCCACGGCGGTGGCGAAGCTGCGCTGCCGCAGCGAGAACCACACCGTCGCGGCCGCCGTGCGTACCGTCGACGGCCGGGTCTTCACCGGGGTGAACGTCTTCCACTTCACCGGCGGCCCGTGCGCCGAGCTGGTGGCGCTGGGCGCCGCCGCCACCCAGGGCGCCGGGGAGCTGGAGACCATCGTCGCCGTGGGTGACCGGGGCCGGGGCGTGCTGGCGCCGTGCGGTCGCTGCCGGCAGGTGCTGGCGGACTACTTTCCGTCGATCCGGGTGATCGTCGGCCCGATGGACGGGCTGCACGCGGCGTCGATCGGTGACCTGCTGCCCGAGACGTACGTCTGGGCGGACCAGCAGCCCGTGCCGGCGCTGACCGTGCGCACCGGGCAGTGGCCGATGCCGGCGGTGCCCGGCAGCCGCCCCGCCGCCGAGGACTGATTCGACCCGCGCCGTCGGCCGGCTCGCGGCACCTCTGGTGCTCGGCGTGGACGCGCCCGGTGCGGGCAACCACGACCTCGCGGTCACCCGTTCGTACTGGGACTCGCTGCCCGACCTGGTCCGCTACCACCTGCGCTGCCGGTGGTCGACACGCTGGTGCCGATCGCTCAGAAGCGCACCATCGAGGGGCTGGTGATGGGCGCGGAGTGAGCCGCCGGGTCAGCCGGCGTGGGCCGGCCGGGCGCGCAGCGCCCGGACCGCCCAGTCCAGCACCGGTGCCAGGCTCTCCACCGGGGGCCATCCGTTCACCACGGCGAGCAGGTGCTCGTACCGCTCCCGCCGGGGATCGCCGGCCGCCTCCAGCCGCTCCAGCAGCCGCCGCCGCAGGTCGGCGCCGTCCGGCCGCCCGCAGAGCCGGGCATACCGGGCCGCCACCCGGGCCAGGACCGGGTCAGCTCCGGCCGAGGCCGGCGGTACGCCGGCGGCCAGCGCCGGGGCGACCTCCTCCCGGACCACGGCGACCGCGTCCCGGCGTACCCCCTCGACGCCCGCCCGGTCGGCCGCGTGCTGCTCGGCCAGCCGGCGCAGGCCGGCCCGGAAGCCGGGGTCCAGCACCAGTTCGGCCAGCTCCACCCACGCCTGCACCTGCGCCTCGTCCGGGTCGTCGGGCAGCTCCGGGGTGAGCGAGCGGCGGATTCCCGCGAAGCCGGGGTCGGTCAGGCCGGTGAACGTGGCGTCCAGGAACTCGTCGACCAACCGCCGCCGCTCCCGCGCGGCCAGCCCGGCCAACCGGTGCAGCAGCTCGGCCTCGGCCGGGGTGGATCCGCGCCGGGCGATCACGGTCAGCACCGCGCGACGTGACCGCAGCACCCGGATCTGCGCGGCCAGCGCGTCCGCGTGAGCCGCCGCGACCTCGCCGAGCGTGGCCTCACGAGCCACCACCCGGCGCACCGTGGGCAGGTCCACGCCCAGCTCGCGCAGCGTGCGTACCAGGTCGAGCCGGGCCACCGCCTCCGGGCCGTACCGCCGGTGGCCGGTCGGGCCCCGGTCGGTGGGCGGCACGATCCCGCGATCGGACCAGAACCGGATGGTCTTCACCGGCACCCCGGTCCGCCGGGCCAGGTCGCCGATCCCGTAGCGCTCGTCGTCGTCCATGCCCGCCACCCTGCCGCCTCCCCCCGGTGGAGGCGCAAGCCCACCGGGGGAGGTCGAGTTAGGTATGCCTTACCCGTTCAGTTAAGGTTAGGCGTACCTAATCGGAAGGCGCATTCCCCCGTGACCACCCTCGCCGTCCGGCCCGCCCGGGCCGACGTACCCGCCCGCCGCGGCGCCCCCCGCCGGGTCGCGGTCACCCTGGCCGCGGCGCTGCTGCTGCTCCTGGCGCTGCTGGCCAGCCTGGCGCTCGGCAGCCGCCACCTCCCGGTGGACCAGGTCTGGCTCGCGCTGGTCGCGCCGGACGCGGGCGACGCCACCACCGTGGTCCGCGAGCTGCGGGTGCCGCGTACCGCGCTCGGGCTGGTGGTCGGGCTCGCGCTGGCGCTGGCCGGGGTGCTGTTCCAGGCGGTCACCCGCAACCCGCTGGCTGAGCCGCGCATCCTCGGCGTAAGCGCCGGCGCATCCTTCGGCGTGGTGCTGGCCATCGCGGTCTTCGGCGTCAGCACGCTCGCCGGGTACGTCTGGTTCGGCATCGCCGGCGCGCTCCTCGCCGGGCTGCTGGTCTTCGCCGTGGCCAACCGCACCCGCGACGGTGCCAGCCCGGTCACCCTCGCGCTGGTCGGCGCGGCCCTCGACGCCGGTCTCGGCGCGATCGTGTACGCGCTGCTCAGCATTGACGCCCGCACGTTCGAGGAGTACCGGTTCTGGGTGGTCGGCGGGCTCACCGGCCGGGACGTCGGGGTGGCCGGGCAGGTGCTCCCGTTCGTGCTGGCCGGGGTGCTGCTCGCCGCGCTGGCCGCCCGGGGGCTGGACGCGTTGGCCCTCGGCGACGACGTGGCCCGGGGGCTGGGCCACCGGGTGGGGCTGGTCCGGCTGGCCGCCGGCGGCGGGGGCGTGCTGCTCACCGGCGCCGCGGTGGCCGCCGCCGGCCCGATCGCCTTCGTCGGGCTGGCCGTGCCGCACCTGGCCCGGGCCCTGGTCGGCGCCGACCACCGGTGGACCCTGCTGGTCGCCGCGCTGCTCGGCCCCGCCCTGGTCCTCGCCGCCGACGTCACCGGCCGGCTGGTCGCCCCGCCCGGCGAGATCCCCGCCGGCATCATCACCGCCCTCCTCGGCGCCCCCCTCCTCGCCATCCTGGTCCAGCGCACCAGGCAGGTGACCCCATGACCACCCCCCACCCCCGCTCCCACCCCCGTTCCCGCGATCTTGCAGTTTGTGCCCCGGCGAATGAGACAGAAGCCGCATCCGAGGGGCCACAAGTGCAAGATCGCCGGGGTCGGGGTCGGGGTCGGAGCAGGGGCCGGCCCGCGGGTACGGCGGGGAAGGCGCTGTTGCAGGTGGGGCCGGTGGTCGTGCCGTTCCGGTGGCGGCCGGTGGCGGTCGCCGGGGTGCTGCTCGTGCTGCTGGTCGCCGCGGTGGTGCTCAGCCTGTCGTTCGGGACGCCGTACGTTGCGCCGGGCGACGTGGTGCGGTCGCTGTCCGGGGCGGGTACGCCGTACGACCTGGTGGTGCGGGACCTGCGACTGCCCCGCGCGGTGCTCGCGGCGCTGGCCGGGGCGGCCTTCGGAGTGGCCGGCACGCTGATCCAGAGCGTGGCGCGCAACCCGCTGGCCAGCCCCGACGTCATCGGCGTCACCCAGGGCGCCGGGCTGGCGGCCACGATCGCGCTGACCAGTGGCGCGGCGGCGGTGCTGGTGGCGCCGGCGGCGCTGCTCGGCGGCCTGGCCGCGGCGGTGCTGGTGTTCGCGCTCGGCGCCCGGCACGGCCTGGCCGCCCAGCGGTTCGTGCTGGCCGGGGTGGCGGTGGCGTTCGCGTTCCGGGCGCTGACCGAGGTGGTCATGCTCACCGCCGAACCGATCGAGGGGCTGCGCGCCCAGCTCTGGCTGATCGGCACGCTGGCCGGCAAGGGCTGGACCGAGGCCGCCTGGGTCGCCGGGACACTCGCCGTGCTGCTGCCGGTGCTGCTCTGGGCCGGTTGGGCGCTGCGCACCTCGGCCCTGGACGACGACACCGCCCGGGGGATCGGGCTGCGCCCGGTGGCCCGGCGGATCGGGCTGGCCGGCGCCGGCGTGCTGGCCGCCGCCGCGGTCACCGCCCAGGTGGGGGCCGTGGACTTCGTGGCGCTGGTCGCCCCGCAGGTGGCCCGCCGGCTGGTCCGCGCCGAGCGGCCGCCGCTGCTGTGCGCCGCGCTGCTGGGCGCGCTGCTGCTGGTGCTCGCCGACCTGGCCGGCCGCCGGCTGTTCGCGCCCACCCAGCTGCCGGCCGGTGTGCTCACCGCGGCCATCGGCGGCCCGTACCTGATCTTCGTGTTGCTGCGCACCCGAGGGAGGCGGTCGTGACCGCGCTGCTGTCCACCCGCGACCTGGTCGTCGGCTACGAGGGCCGGCTCGTGCTGGACGGGCTGGAACTCGACCTGCCGGCCGACGCGTTCACCGTGATCGTCGGCCCCAACGCCTGCGGCAAGTCGACCCTGCTGCGCACCATGGCCCGGCTGCTCACCCCGCGTCGCGGCGCGGTGCTGCTCGACGGGGCGCAGATCCGCGACCTGCCCACCCGGGACGTGGCCCGCCGGCTCGGCGTGCTGCCGCAGAGCCCGCTGGTGCCCGAGGGGATCACCGTGGCCGACCTGGTCGGGCGGGGCCGCCAGCCCTATCAGCGCTGGTGGCGGCAGTGGTCGACCGAGGACGGCCGGGCCGTCGACGAGGCGATGCGGCTGGCCGACGTCGCCGGGCTGGCCGACCGCCCGGTGGACACCCTCTCCGGCGGGCAGCGCCAGCGGGTGTGGATCGCGATGACCCTGGCCCAGGACACCGACGCGCTGCTGCTGGACGAGCCCACCACCTTCCTCGACCTGGCCCACCAGGTGGAGGTGCTGGACCTGCTGCACCGGCTGCGCGCCGAGCGGGGCCGCACCGTGGTGGCCGTGCTGCACGACCTCAACCAGGCCGCCCGGTACGCCGACCACCTGGTCGCCATGCGTGACGGCGCGGTGGTCGCCGCCGGGCCGCCGCGGGAGATCCTCACCGCCGGCCTGGTCCGCGAGGTCTTCGGGCTCGACTGCGTGGTCGTGCCCTGCCCGGTGACCGGCGCCCCGCTGGTGGTGCCCGGCAACCCGGCCGGCGCCACCCCACCGAGCACCACTGCCGCCGTCGCCTCCGACCGTTCGGCGGAGCGTGCACCCGCACCGGCGAGCCGCTCTACCCACGCACCGGCCGACACGCCGGCCCACCCCGACACCGACGACGCGGACGGTCCGCGCGTCGGGACGTACCCGAGAGGAACCTGATGCGTCGACTCGCCGCCACCCTCACCGCGGCCCTCGCCCTCGGCGTCGGTCTCACCGCCTGCGGCGAGAGTGACCCGGTCGCCGGCACCGCCGGCGGGGAGACCCGCGAGATCGCCCACGCGATGGGCGCCACCACGGTGCCCGCCGAGCCCAAGCGGGTGGTGGTGCTCGACACGGACAAGATCGACACCGCGCTCTCGCTGGGCGTCACCCCGGTCGGCGCGGCGACCGCCGGCGAGGCGAAGAGCTGGCCCAGCTACTTCGGCGCGGACAAGCTGGCCGGCATCAAGGAGGTCGGCGTGCTCACCGAGCCCGACCTGGAGGCGATCAACGCGCTGAAGCCGGACCTGATCCTGGGCAGCAAGTTCCGCCAGGAGAAGTTCTACGACGAGCTGTCCGCCATCGCGCCGACCGTGTTCACCGAGAAGGTCGGCGTCACCTGGAAGGAGAACTTCCTCCTCGACGGCGCGGCACTCGGCAAGGAACAGCAGGCCAAGGACCTGCTGGCCGGGTACGAGAAGCGGGCGAAGGAGTTCGGCGCGAAGCTCGGCGACGCCGCGTCGCGCAAGATCTCCATCGTGCGCTTCATCCCGGGCAACATCCGGGTGTACGGCCCGGAGTCGTTCTCCGGCATCGTGGTCGGTGACACCGGCCTCGGCCGACCCCAGCGGCAGCTGCTGGAGGGCAAGGAGGACAAGCGCTTCGACCTGGTCAGTGCCGAGCGGGTGAACGAGGTCGACGGCGACGTGGTCTTCGTGACCGCGTACGGCGAGAAGGCCGCCGCCGAGCAGGCCAAGGTCACCGCCGGCAGCCTCTGGCAGGGCCTGTCCGCGGTCAAGGCGGGCAAGGCGCACGTGGTCTCGGACGAGGTCTGGATGACCGGCATCGGCGTGGGCGCCGCCAACAAGATCCTCGACGACCTGGCAAAGCACCTGACCGCCTGACCGCCCCCGCCCCGCCCGCCCCCGCCCCGCCCCGCCCCGCTCGCGCCCGCCGCGCTCGCCGCGCTCGCGCCCGCCGCGCTCGCGCTCGCGCCCGCGCCCGCGCCCGCCGCGCCCGCGCTCGCGCCAAGATCGTGCTACTTCCTGGATGTAGTGGCCTCGACCTCGTTTGGAGGCCACTACATCCATGTTCGAGGGTGATCTTCGGCCGCCGGCGTCCGTCGGCGGAATGTGGGCAGGGTGGGGGATCAGGGGCGCGGGCGGGGGTGGTGGCCGCGGGAGCGGAGCGCGCCGCGGACCTCAGCGAGGAAGCCGTCGAAGTCCTCCCGGAGGCGCTTCCCGGTGACGTGCAGGACGATCCAGTCTCCACCGAGCAGCTGGTTGAGTCGGCGGCGGTCCCGGTGGAACTGCTCCGGATCGTCGTGCCAGAGCCCGTCGTACTCGACCGCGACCCGGAACTCCGGCCAGGCCAGATCGAGCCGGGCGACGAAGCGCGCTCCGTTGGCCACCACCCACTGGGTCTGCGGGCGGGGCAGCCCGGCCAGCACCAGCCGAACCCGGGTACGGGACTCCTGGGGTGACTCGGCCCCGGCGTCGGCAAGGTCGACTGCGCGAAGCAGTGAGCGCCAACCCCGCTGCCCGGCCCGGGCCAGCGCGTACTCGCGCAGTGTCGGGACATCGACCATCCGGCGGGCCAGCAGGCCGTCGATGATCGTGACCGCCTCGACGACGTCGAGCCAGCGAGCGAGGTCCCAGCAGGTCCGCGGCACCGCGGTGACCAGCAGGCCGGCCCGGTCCCGCACGTCCTCGGGGGTCACGTCGGCACGGTGGACCCGTAGCCCGGCCACCGGGCCGCGCCGCACGGCGACCGGTGCCGCGCGCGAACCCGAACCCGAACCCGAACCCGAACCCGAACCCGAACCCGAACGTGGGCCCGAGCCGGGCGAGCAGTCCGGCGGTTGGTCCGGTGCGTGGTCGATGGCGTGGTCGGGTGGGCGGACGACAGGGACCAGCACGTCCACCGGCTCTGTCGGATCGACCTTCCCGACGCCGTAGAGAGCGGCGGCGGAACGGCCGGCCACGGCGGTCCCGGCAGGGACCAGCCAGCGGATGATCGCGTGACACCGGTCCCGATGGGTGATCGACAATTGGGAGTCGGCATAGACGTCCCGGAACAGGGCGCGCCACGCCGAGCTGCGGAGATCGTTACGGCTGAGCAGGCCACGGGAGACGGCCACCGACCCGCGGAAGATTCGGCCGCGTAGTTCGGGAGGTCGACGGGGTGCCTTCGGCATGTGCGCCAGGCTGTCAAAATCTCGTACCCGTCGCCGTCCCCTGTGGATAACCCTTCATGATCACGCTGTAACAGGGATGTAGTGGCCTCCCGTGCGATCGGAGGCCACTACATCCAGGATCGAGCGTGATCTTGCCGAATAGGCACGCTCCGCGGTCGCGCGCGGGTGAGTGGGTGGGGTGGTGGTGCGTGTGGGAGGGTCAGGCGGCGGTGGACCAGATGGCGCGGAAGGCGGCCGCCTCGCCGGCCAGCCACTGCTCGATCTGCTCGGGCTTGGCGTGGTCGGGCATCCGGTGCGCCTCGCCGCGGCGCACGTCGACCAGCACCGGTTCGGCGTGCGGCAGCACCGCGTCCATGTGCCGGCCCATCAGGTGCAGGGTGGCCAGGGTGACCTCCTCGCTCGGCGGCGCCTCGTCGAAGTACAGCCGGATCGCCTCGGCGCGGCCGTCGGCGTATCGCACGCCGAACTGTGGGTTGATCTTCACGGGCAGGTCGCCCAGCATGGCCAGCGCCTCGCGGGCCTGGGCCAGGTCGACGCCGGCCGGCTCGCCGAGCGAGCGCAGCCAGCGGGTCGCGCCCGGCACCAGCGCCTCGTAGAGCGGGCGCCAGCGTGGCTTGACCACGTCGGCGACCCCGGCCAGGTGGGTGCCGCCGGTGTGGAATGCGACGTCGGCCTTGAGCGCCTTGACGAACTGGCCGTGCGGATTGAAGCCGTGCCGGCTGGCGCGCTGCTTGCGCAGGCCGCCGACGAAGGTGGCCTTGGTGGGCCCGGTGCGGTCGACGTACCGGGTGAAACCGAGGAGGGTGGCGTACGGCGTGAGGGGGGTGGAGATGGGCGCGGTCACGAGCGTCCTCCCAGGTCAGGAACTCGATTAGTACATACATTCTAATCGACGGGGGTGACATCGCCCAGGGGTTCGGGAGGGCAGACTGGGGCGGTGACCGATGACCTCATGACGCGGGTCCGCCAGGCGCGCCGCCGGCTGGCGACCGCCGGGCCGGCGTGGACGCGGGACCTGGAACACGACTTCGCGACGATCACGCTGCCCGAGCGCGACTGCGACCTGCTGCGCGACCTGTTGATCACCGAGCGGGTCGGGACGGTGGTCGAGGTCGGGCTGGCGTACGGCAGGCCCGCGCTCGCCGTCGGGGAGGCCCTGGTGACCGTCGGGTCGCCGGACGCCCGGCACCTCGTGATCGACCCGTACCAGTCGGCCTTCGGGAACCTCGGCCTCGACCAGCTGCGCGCGGCGGGGCTGGACGGCATCGCCCGGCTGATCCCCGAGCCGTCGTGGGCGGCGCTGGGCCGGCTGGCCGCCGAGGGCGTGGTCGCCGACGCGGCCTTCGTGGACGGCAGTCACCGCTTCCACGAGGTCTTCGTGGACCTCTACCACCTGCGCCGGATCGTCCGGCCGGGCGGCCTGATCGTCCTCGACGACGACTGGACGCCGTCGGTGCGGGCGGCGGTGCGCTACTACGAACGGAATCTGGGCTGGACGGTGCTGCCGGACGCGTTCGCCGACGGCACGTTCCAGCCGGTGGGCGACGATCCGGCCGCCGCCCCGGTGCCCCGGTGTCGGGCCGTGCGGCTGCCCGACCCGGCCTTCGAGCCACCCTTCACCGACTTCCGCCCGTTCTGAGCGACCGGCGGGGTCAGAGCTGGCCGACGTCGGTGATCCGGACGACCGCGGCGCCCACCTCGTCGGACGCGACCAGGTCGACCTCGGCGCTGATGCCCCAGTCGTGGTCGCCCTCGGGATCGTCCAGGATCTGCCGCACGGTCCACTTCTCCCGGCCCTGCTCGATCATGAGCAGCGCCGGGCCGCGGGCGTTCGGCCCCACCCCGATCGAGTCGTACGCCTCGAAGTACGGCTCCAGCGCCTCGGCCCAGGCGTCGGCGTCCCAGCCCGACGCGGAGTCCAGCTCGCCGAGGTCGTACCAGCGGCGCAGGGCGGCCAGCTCGACCCGGCGGAACAGCGCGTTGCGCACCAGCACCCGGAAGGCGCGGGCGTTGCGGGTGACCGCCGGCACCCGCTCCTCCAGCGAGGCGTGCGCGGCCGCGGCGTCGGCCACGTCGGACGGGTTGCGCAGCCGCTCCCACTCGTCGATCAGGCTGGAGTCGACCTGGCGGACCAGCTCGCCCAGCCACTCGATGAGGTCGACCAGCTCCTCGGTCTTGGCGTCCTCGGGGACGGTCTGCCGCAGCGTCTTGTACGCGTCGGCGAGGTAGCGCAGCACCAGCCCCTCGGAGCGGGTGAGCCCGTAGAACTGCACGTACTCGCCGAAGGTCATCGCCCGCTCGTACATGTCGCGGACGACGGACTTGGGGGAGAGCTGGTGGTCGGCGACCCACGGGTGCCCCCGCCGGTACATCTCGTACGCGCCGTCCAGCAGCTCGGCGAGGGGCTTGGGCCAGGTCACCTCGTCGAGCAGTTCGATGCGGGCCTCGTACTCGATGCCCTCGGCCTTCATCGCGGCGACCGCCTCGCCGCGGGCCTTGAACTGCTGGGCGGAGAGCACCTGGCGCGGGTCGTCGAGGATCGACTCGATGACGCTGAGCACGTCGAGCGCGTACGACGGGGACTCCACGTCGAGCAGCTCGATCGCGGCCAGCGCGAGCGGCGACAGCGGCTGGTTGAGCGCGAAGTCGAGCTGCAGGTCGACGGTGAGCCGGACCCGCCGGCCGGTCTCGTCCGGCTCGGGCAGCTGCTCGACCACCCCGCCGGCCAGCAGCGCCCGGTAGATGGCGATGGCCCGGCGGATGTGCCGGCGCTGGGCGGCGGCGTCCTCGTGGTTGTCGGTGAGCAGGTGCCGCATGGCGGCGAACGCGTCGCCGGGGCGGCCGATCACGTTGAGCAGCATCGAGTGGCTGACCTGGAAGCTGGAGGTCAGCGGCTCCGGCTCGGCCTCGACCAGCCGCGCGAAGGTCGGCTCGCCCCAGCCGATCGAGCCCTCGGGCGGCTTCTTCTTGACCACCTTGCGGCGCTTCTTCGGGTCGTCGCCGGCCTTGGCGAGGGCCTTCTCGTTGTCGATCACGTGCTCGGGGGCCTGCACCACGACCCGGCCGATGGTGTCGAAGCCGGCCCGCCCGGCCCGACCGGCGATCTGGTGGAACTCGCGGGCCTTGAGCAGCCTCGTCCGTACCCCGTCGTACTTCGAGAGGCCGGTGAAGAGCACCGTGCGGATCGGCACGTTGATGCCGACGCCCAGCGTGTCGGTGCCGCAGATGACCTTGAGCAGGCCGGCCTGGGCCAGGGTCTCCACCAAGCGGCGGTACTTGGGCAGCATGCCGGCGTGGTGCACGCCGATGCCGTGCCGGACCAGCCGGGACAGCGTCTTGCCGAAGCCGGAGGTGAACCGGAACCCGCCGATGGCGGCGGCGATCATGTCCTTCTCCGCGCGGGTGCACACGTTCACGCTCATCAGCGCCTGCGCGCGCTCCAGCGCGGCGGCCTGGGTGAAGTGCACGACGTACACCGGGGCCTGCTTGGTCTCCAGCAGCTCCTCGAGCGTCTCGTGCAGCGGTGTCATCGCGTACGAGAAGATCAGCGGGACCGGCCGCTCGGCCGAGCGCACGACGGCGGTGGACCGGCCGGTGCGCCGGCTCAGGTCGTCGACGAAGCGGGTGGTGTCGCCGAGGGTGGCGGACATCAGCACGAACTGCGCCTGCGGCAGCTCGATGATCGGCACCTGCCAGGCCCAGCCGCGGTCCGGCTCGGCGTAGAAGTGGAACTCGTCCATCACCACCTGGCCGACGTCGGCCTTCGCGCCCTCGCGCAGCGCCAGGTTGGCCAGGATCTCCGCGGTGCAGCAGATGATCGGGGCGTCGGCGTTGACGCTGGCGTCGCCGGTGAGCATGCCGACGTTCTCCGCGCCGAAGACCTCGCACAGGGCGAAGAACTTCTCCGACACCAGCGCCTTGATCGGCGCGGTGTAGAAGGTCGTCCGGTCGTCGGCCAGGGCGGCGAAGTGCGCGGCGATGGCGACCAGGCTCTTGCCCGAGCCGGTCGGCGTATTCATGATCACGTTGGCGCCGGAGACGATCTCGATGACCGCCTCCTCCTGGTGCGGATAGAGGTCGAGGCCGCGCTCCTTCGCCCAGCCGGCGAACGCGTCGAACAGGGTGTCGGGGTCGGCGCGTCGAGGCAGCGCGGCAGTGAGCGTCATAGCGCCCCCATCGTGCCTGGGTGGCGCCCCTGGCCGCCAACCGGGGCGCGGGCGGTCAGCGCCGGCGCTCGTGCATCAGGTCGAAGATCGGCCGGCCGGCGGTCTGCGCGCGGCGTTCGAACTTGGTCACCGGGCGGTGGGCGGGGCGCGGGGCGAAGCCACCGTGCGGGTCGGTGAGGCCGGGATCGGCGGTGAGCGTCTCCCGCATCGACTCGGCGTACTCGGCCCAGTCGGTGGCGCAGTGCAGCGTCCCGCCGGGGGCCAGCCGGGAGCGCAGCAGCGCCACATGGCCCGGCTGGATGATCCGCCGCTTGTGGTGCCGGGACTTCGGCCACGGGTCGGGGAAGAAGACGTGGATCGCGTCCAGTGTGCCCTCCGGCATCGCCCGGACCAGGTCCAACGCGTCCCCGCGGGCCAACCGGACGTTGCCCAGACCGTGCCGCTGCGCCAGGTCCAACAGGTTCGCGATTCCCGGCGTGTGCACCTCGACCGCCAGATAGTCTCGACCCGGATCGGCCGCCGCCATCGCGGCGGTGGCGTCCCCCATGCCGGAACCGATCTCCAGCACCACCGGGGCGCCCCGGCCGAAGAACGCCGCCGGGTCCACCGGTCCGTCGAGGTCGGTGACGTCGATCCCGTACGCCGGCCACAGCCGCGCGAGCGCGTCGGTCTGCCGGGCGGTCAGCCGGCCGCGCCGGGGGTGGAAGGTGCGGATCGGGGGCGCGGACGCCGCCGGGCCGGCGGGATTCTGGTCGGTGGAGGTCACAGCGACCCGAGCGTACGCGACGGTCCCGGCGTATCGGATGTGATGTACGCCCGGGGGTGAGACGATTCATCCCGTACGGCAGGCCGGCGCTCCGCTGCCCCGGCCTCGCGGTGACGGCGCGAGAGGGGGCAGGGTGTCGGTGACGCTCCAGCGCACCGCGATCGCGGTGGCGTCCGGCGTGTGCGCGGCGCTGGCCGGCATGGGCCCCGCGGTCGCCGCGCCCGATCCGGCCGGCCAGCCGCAGCCCGGCCCCGGTGGCGTGGTCTTCGTCGAGGTCAGCCCGAGCACGGTCGAGGCCGGTTACCTGGTCGGCATCCGGGCCAGCTGCCGGGACAACTCGATCCCGGCGATCGTGGTGTCGGACGCCTTCGGCCGGGTCCAGGTGCAGCCGCAGCGCGGCGAGCTGACCGCCTCGCCGATGGTCAAGGAGCGCGCGCTGCCCGGCGACTACCGGGTCAAGCTGGAGTGCCCGGACGGCGCGACCGCGTCGACCATGCTCCAGGTGGTCAAGGCCGTGCCGCACAGCCCGACCCCGCAGCCGCGACCCAGCCGCGGCCCGCACCCGCCGCCCAGCCCGGGCCCGCACACGGGGTTCGGCGGCGCGGCCGGCGGGCCGGGCCTGGGCGGCCTGCTGGTGCCCGGCGGGTTGGCGTTGACCATCGGTGGTGCGGTCGTCGGCATCGTGGCCGCCCGCCGTCCGCGCGGCGTCGCCGGGCGGTGAGCGTGACCGCGCAGCCCGCCCCGCAGCGCCGCCCGCCGGGCCGCGGCCCGTGGTCGGTGCCGCTGGCGGTGCTGCTGGTGCTGGCCGGGGTGTTCGCCACCGGCGCCGGCCTGGGCCGCACGGTCGGGCCCTTCGACTGGGCCGCGGCGCCGCAGCAGCCGCCACCGACCGCCGCCCCGAAGCAGAAGGAGGACACCGGGCTGCCGCCGAGCCGCCCGGTGAGCCTCGCCATCCCGGCGATCACGGTGTCCGCGCCGGTCACCCCGGTCGGCCAGGCCCGGGACGGGTCGATCGACGTCCCGCCGCTGGACCGGGCCGACGAGACCGGCTGGTACGACCGGGCGCCGACCCCGGGCGAGGCCGGCCGGTCGATCATCGTCGGGCACGTCGACTCGAAGAGCGGCCCGGCGGTCTTCTACGAGCTGCGCAAGCTCAAGCCGGGGGACCGGATCGAGGTGACCCGGGCCGACCGCCGGGTGGTGGTCTTCACCGTCGACTCGGTCGAGTACTTCAGCAAGAACAGCCTGCCCGCCGACCGGGTGTACGGCACGGACGGGCCGGCCGCCCTGCGCCTGATCACCTGCGGCGGCCAGTGGATCGGCGGCCGCACCGGGTACGCCGACAACGTGATCGCGTTCGCCTCGCTGGCCGCGACCCGGCAACCCTGAGCGGCCCGGCCGGCTCAGCCCTTGCCGGTGACCTGCTGGACGACCTCGAACTCCAGCAGCGTCGCCCCGGATGCCACCGGCCGGCGCTGTTCGCCACCGTCGCCGCCGTGCGCGGCGCGGGACGAGCCGGCGGCCCACGCCTGGTACGCCTCCTCGGTCTCCCACCGGGTGTAGACGAAGTAGCGACTCTCCCCGGTGACCGGGCGCA
The DNA here is from genome assembly GCF_042899365.1 of Micromonospora sp. NPDC000089. Taxonomy (NCBI): domain Bacteria; kingdom Bacillati; phylum Actinomycetota; class Actinomycetes; order Micromonosporales; family Micromonosporaceae; genus Micromonospora; species Micromonospora sp. NPDC000089. Next base: position 255,505 of record NZ_JBIAZT010000004.1, on the reverse strand, counting down.
GCAGCTCGAAGCCGAGGAAGCCGGGGGAGTTCTCCACCGCGCCGGCCCGGGCGGCGAACCGCTTCTCCAGCTCCTCGCCGGCGCCGGGCGGGACGTCGATCGCGTTGATCTTCACAACTGCCATGTCCCCACCCTAGCCGCGGCCCGGCGCGGGCTCAGAACGACTCGACGACCGGCGTCAGCTCGGCGTCGACCACGATCGGGGCGTGGTCGGACGGCCCCTTGCCCTTGCGCGCCTCCCGGTCGACGTACGCCCCGGTCACCGTGCGGGCGAACGGCGCGGAGGCGTACACCAGGTCGATCCGCATGCCCTTGTTCTGGTGGAACATCCCGGCCCGGTAGTCCCAGTAGGTGTACGGGTGCGGCCCCTTCATCGGGGTGGGCACCACGTCGGTGAGCCCGAGGTCGCGCAGCGCCGCCAGCGCCGCCCGCTCGGCCGGGGTGACGTGGGTGGAGGTGGCGAACAACTTCGGGTCCCACACGTCGTCGTCGGTCGGGGCGACGTTGAAGTCGCCGCAGACGGCCAGCGGCGCGCCGGCGGCCAGCTCCGACTCCAGCGCGTCCCGCAGCGCGGCGAACCAGGCCAGCTTGTACGCGTAGTGCGGGTCGTCCGGGGCGCGGCCGTTCGGGACGTACACCGACCAGACCCGCACCCCGCCGCAGCTGGCGGCGATGGCGCGGGCCTCGGGCTCGGGGAAGCCCGGCTCGCCGGGGAAGCCGACCGCCACGTCGGCCAGCCCGACCCGGGACAGCACGGCGACGCCGTTCCACCGGCCGTCGCTGTGGCTGGCCACCTCGTAGCCCAACGCGCCCACCTCGGCGACCGGGAAGGCGCCGTCGGGGCACTTGGTCTCCTGCAGGCAGACCACGTCGGGCGCGGTGGTGGCCAGCCAGTCGAGCAGCCGGGGCAGGCGGGCCTTCACCGAGTTCACGTTCCAGGTCGCGACGCGCATGGCACCAGCCTGCCGCATCCCGGGCCGACCCGCCGGCTCTGCTGGCCGGGCCGGCTCGCCGGCTCTGCTGCCCGGGCCGGCTCGCCGGCTTCAGCTACCCGGGGTGTCGCCCGGGCGGGTCTGCTCGGCCAGGAAGCGCTCCAGCTCGGCGCCGAGCTCGTCCGCGGTGGGCAGCGGGCCGCTCTGCTCGACCAGCAGGTTCTTCTCGCCGCGGCCGCGGGTGAACGCGTCGTACTGCTCCTCCAGCGCCTGGACCAGGGCGGCGGCCTCGTCGGTCTGGGCCACCTGACGGTCGATCTCCACCCGCACCACCTCGGCGGCGGAGCGCAGGGTCTCGTTGGGCAGCAGCAGGCCGGTGCTGCGGGACACGGCCGACAGCAGCACCTCGGCCGCGGCCGGGTACTCGGTCTGCGCGACGTAGTGCGGCACGTGCGCGGCGAAGCCGACCGCGTCCCGGCCCTGCTCGCCGAGCCGGTACTCCAGCAGGTGCCCGACGCTGCCGGGCACCTGTACCCGCTGCAGCCACGGCTCGTGGCCGGCGATCAGCTCCGGGCGGGTGGCGTGGGCGGTCACCCCGGCCGGCCGGGTGTGCGGCACCGCCATCGGGATCGAGTTGAGGCCGACGGTGAGCCGGACCTCCAGCCGGGCGGCGAGCGCGCTGACGGCCGCCACGAACCGCTCCCACTGCAGGTCCGGCTCCGGGCCGGTGAGCAGCAGGAACGGCGTTTCGTCGTCGTCGTGCAGCAGGTGCAGCGCCAGCTCGGGGGCGTCGTAGTGCTCCCAGTGGTCCTCGACGAAGGTCATCACCGGCCGCCGGGAGCGGTAGTCGAAGAGCTGGTCGACGTCGAAGGTGGCGATCGGCCGGGACTCCAGCGAGGTCAGCAGCTGTTCCCGGGCGAGCCGGCTGGCGCTGCCGGCGTCCACGAAGCCGGTGAGCGCCTGGATCAGCACCGGCTGACCGAGGTCGGGCAGATCGTCGGTGAGCTGGTAGAGCTCGTGTGGGTCGAGCACCGGTTCGGACCTCCTGAGGGAGCGCGTACGGGCGGCCGCGCGCGCACGGCACCCGGTTCGGGGAACGTACCCGCTGCCGTCATCCATTCCATCAGCGGGAGATCCGCCAGGGATCGGGTGATCAAAGCTGGAAAAAGCCGCCCAATTCGGCGATCATCCGGTCGGCCTGGGGCCGTACGGCCTGTGGCCGCTCCACCGAACGGAGGATGGGGCAGATCATGGGTGGAACGGCGGCGTTCTCGCCCGTGGCGTCCCGGCCGCCCCGCTGTGTGCGGCGCTTCCGAATGACCCGCCTCGGGCGGTATCGCCGTGATCCGCCTCGGCTGGTGCCCACTGCCCGGTGCGATTACGCAGAGTTGTGGCAAGGGCCACTTCGTGACGTTGGGTGATCGCAGGCCGGCCTGCCTAGCCTCGTCGGATGCGTGACGACGACACCAACTACGACCAGCACGCCCCCGAGGGAACGACTGGCCGTTCGGACGACACCCCCTCGTCCGATCAGGTCGGCGTTCTCGGCTCTGCCGTGGCGACCCGCTCCCTCCGTACCCGCCTCGGCGGCATGGTTAACCCCCTGACCCGGGCCCCGCGCCGGGTGGCGCTCGCCACCGGCGTGGTCTCCTGCCTCGGCGTCGCCGCCTTCGCGGGCGCGCAGAGCCTGCCCAGTGGCCCGGCCGAGCCGGTCGGCGCCCAGGCGGCGCTCGCCGAGCGCGCCCAGCTCGACGCCGCCTCCCGTGGTCAGCAGCGCACCCCGGTCACGGCGAGCCCCGACTCGGCCGCCAGCCCGACCGTCGCCCCGACCCCCAGCGCCACGGCCACCGTCAAGCCCAAGCCCAAGGCCACCCCGAAGCCGAAGCCCAAGCCGAAGCGGATCGCCCCGGTGGCCGGGCTCGACCGGGCGCAGATGAACAACGCGGTGGCGATCGTCAAGGCCGGGCGTGCGATGGGAGTGCCGAAGCAGGGCCTGGTCATCGCGGTGGCCACCGCGATGCAGGAGAGCAACCTCTACAACTACGCCAGCGGGGTGCTGCCCGAGTCGCAGAACTATCCGCACCAGGCCGTCGGCTGGGACCACGACTCGGTCGGGCTGTTCCAGCAGCGGCCCAGCAGCGGCTGGGGCGACGTGGGGGAGCTGATGGACCCGGCGTTCGCCACCCGGGCGTTCCTGTCCGTGCTGCTGGAGATCCCCGGTTGGCAGGACCTGCCGCTCACCCTCGCCGCGCAGGCCGTCCAGGTCTCTGCGTTCCCTGACGCGTACGCCCAGCACGAGTGGCGGGCCACCCAGGTGGTCGAGGCGATCCTCGCCTGAGCGCCCATTCGCGGCGGATCGGGCGCGCGGGACGGATTCGCGGTTGCCCGACGCGGGTACACATGAGGGAGGATCAACCCATACGGAGGTCGAGATGTCGGCACTGATGCAGAAGCTCAGCGCGTTCCTGCGGTCACCGCGGGGTCAGCAGCTGGTGGACCGGGGCCGGCGCGAGATGGCCAAGCCGGAGAACCAGGCCAGGCTGCGCCAGGCGGCCAGCAAGCTGTCCGGCCGCCGCCGCTGACCACCCGACCGACCACCCCATCGGGAGCCTTCGTGACCGACGCCGCCCCCGTCGACGACCAGCCCACCGCCGCAGTGCCGCAGCCCGCCGCGACCCCGGTCCCGGCGCCCCCGGTCGGCCCGACCGGTGACCCGGCCGACGCCCCCGAGGCGCCGCCGGCCAACCTGTGGGACCGGATGCGGGAGGACCCGCAGTACGCCCCGGAGCACCTGGCCCTGGAGGCGGTCCGTCGGCTCGGGCCGGAGGCCGCCGCGTGGGCGGCCGGAGCCCGGGCGGAGCGGCCGGAGGTCTCCGCCGACGAGCTCGCCGAGCAGGCCGTCCGCCGGTTCGTCAACCTGGCCCGGCTCTCCGGTGCGGTGTCCGGCGTGGCCGGGCTGCCGGGCGCGGTGATCGACGTCGGCGTGCTGGCCTGGACCCAGGCGCGGCTGGTGCTGCACGTCGCCGCCGCGTACGGCGCCGACCCGGTCCACCCGGACCGGGCCACCGACCTGCTCGTGCTGCAGAAGGTGCACAAGGTCGCCGAGACCGCCCGGCTGGCGCTCGGTGTGGCGGCCGGCCGGGAACGCGCCGGCGCTCTGTTCGGGCGTGGCGCGCAGAACCCGCTCGGCAAGGTGATGCTCCAGCTCGGTATCCGGCTGGCCCGGATGGCCGGCGTGCGGGCGGCCAAGCGGATGTTCGCCAAGGTGGTGCCCGGCGCGGCGGTCGTCCTCGGCACCTGGGCCAACTCGTCGGCGACGAAGGATCTCGCCGAGCGGGCCCGGGCGCTCTACCGGGACGGCCACGCCACCGTGCCGCAGCCCCGCGAGGGCTGACCGGCCGGCGACCACCCCGCCGACCGGCGGCCGTTCGCCGCCGCGGGCGGCCCGGCCGTGAGCCGACGGCGCCGTCAGAGCCGCCAGCCGGCGGCCGGGAAGGTCGCGTCGGCGAGGCGGTTCTGCCCGGCGACGTTGGGGTGGAACCAGTCCAGCGGGTTCACGTCGTCCAGGGTGAAGCGGGCTCGGTGCACCGCGCCCCCGTCGTCCCGGCAGCGCGACCCGTACGCCTTGCAGGCGGCCCGCAGCTGGGTGTCGTAGTCGTCGATCCGCTGCCGGAAGGCGGCCCGGCGGGCCCGGGCGGCCGGACTGGTCGAGGTGGGGTCGGCCAGCAGCGCGGGGCAGACGCCGTGCCGCCACACCCGCACGGCCCGCCCGTCGGTGTGCCCGACCTCCCAGAGCCGGTACAGGTCCGGGATGCTGGCCACCAGCACCCGGGCCTTCGGGCGCCCGTCGCGCAGCACCCGCAGCGCCCGGTCGACCTGGTCGCGGAAGGTGGCCACCGGCGTCATCCGGTCGATGTCGTCCCGGCAGGCGTCGTTGGCGCCGATCAGCACCGTGACGTAGTCCGCCCGGTCCCGTACGGCCGCCGCGGCCTGGCCGGTGAGCGCGTCCGCGCGGGCGCCCGCCGAGGCGTGGTTGTACGCCCGCCCGCGCAGCCCCGGGTCGGCGTCCAGCAGCCGGCGGTAGTGGCTCTGCACGCGGATGCCGTCCCCGGTCGACCAGGAGTTGCGCTGGCACGAGGTGAGCACCAGGCAGGAGCCGAAGCCGGTGGTGATGGAGTCGCCCAGGGCCGCCATGGTTGCCGGCATCCCGGCGGGCACCGACCCGCCGGACGGCCGGGGGCGAGCCTCGCCGCTCCCGTCACAGGCCAGGGCGATCAGCGCGACCAGACAGGCGAGGGCGGCAACCCCACGGCGTGGCATGTTCCCCCCGAATCGGTGACGGCGCGGTCACTCTACGGGGTGTGTCGGGTGCGATGGGCGTTCCGTGTCGGGTTTCCGGCAGTCCGCGCACCGACGGACGTCGATCTGTTAAGGGGGCTCAGCGGGGCGACCGCCAGGGCGCCCGCTGCCCGTGCAGCCACCAGTGCAGCGCCCGGGTGATCCGGGGCAGCACCAGGTAGGTCATCAGCGGGGTCAGGCAGAGCGTCATGATCAGCGTACGGACCGGCAGCGGCACCCCGCCGATGAACCGGGCGGTCAGCAGCGTCGCGGTCAGGCTCAACGGGAAGAACGCCAGCCAGATCGTCACCGCCTGCTTCCAGCGTGGCGGAGTCGCCGGGGCGGCCACCTCGCCGGTCGCCGCCGGAATGGTCTCGACCACGTGGTCGACCGGCGGGTCGAACCAGCCCTCGATGCCGGTCCGGCGCTCCACCCGGGTGTGCTCGACGATGCCCTGCGCCGAGGTCAGCCACCAGTGCCGCTGCGGCGACTCCTCCCAGTGGCGCAGCGTGTCCGAGTCGGCGAACCGGTAGAGCATGTGCCATTCCGGCGAGCCCGGGGCACGCTGCACGAAACCGGCGCCGAGGAAGCCCGGGAAGGCCTCGGCCAGCGCCGTACCGGCCCGCATCCACGCGACCATCTCGGTGGTCCGCGTCGGGTCGGCACGCCGGGCGATCGCGACGGTCACCGGCACCGCGTGGGTCATCGTCATGCGCTCATCCTTCCCGCCTGCACCGGGAACGGCCCGGTCGCGACGCACGGTTGTAACGCAACCCACCGGCGCGGGCATCCACCCGGTGGCCGGGATCACCGGCGGCCGCCACCGGTTAGGCCCAGGCGTGCCGGGGTAGCCCGAAGGAATGACGAGATCGCAGCCCCGGCGTGCCCGTGGCACGGTCGGCCACGCCAACAGCGCGTTGAACCTCCGGCTCGCGCTGGCCCTGTTCGGTCTGGTCAGCATGACCGTCTTCGCGGTGCTGGCGTTCTGGGCCGGCATCGCCTGGCTGGGCGTGGTGTGCGCCCTGCTCGCGGTGGTCGCCGTGGTCGACCTGGTCGTCATCCAACGCCGTCGCGCCGCCCGGCACCGCGAGGAGCCGGGCACGCGCCACTCGCTCTTCGAGTGACAGGAGTACGAGAATGCCCATCGCCACCACCAACCCGGCCACCGGCCAGCAGCTCAAGTCGTACGACCCGATGTCGGACGAGCAGGTCGACGCCGCCATCGAGCGGGCCGACCAGGCCTTCCGTGACCTGCACCGCACCACCGTGGCCGAGCGGGCGCGGTGGATGAACGCCGCCGCCGACCTGCTGGATGCCGAGGTCGACGAGACCGCCCGGCTGATGACCACCGAGATGGGCAAGACATTCGTGGCGGCGAAGGCCGAGGTGACCAAGTGCGCCGCCGCCGCCCGCTTCTACGCCGCGAACGCCGAGCGGATGCTCTCCGACGACCCGGCCGACGCTGACGCGGTCAAGGCGAAGCGGGCGTTCGTCCGCTACCAGCCGATCGGGCCGGTGCTGGCGGTGATGCCGTGGAACTTCCCGCTCTGGCAGGTGATGCGGTTCGCCGCGCCCGCCCTGATGGCCGGCAACACCGGCCTGCTCAAGCACGCCTCGAACGTGCCGCAGACCGCGCTCTACCTGGAGGACGTGTTCCGCCGGGCCGGCTTCCCGGAGGGCGCCTTCACCACCCTGCTGGTCGGCTCCGACGCGGTGGACCGGATCCTCACCGACCCCAGGGTCCGCGCCGCCACCCTCACCGGCAGCGAGGCGGCCGGCCGGTCGATCGCCCAGATCGCCGGCCGGGAGCTGAAGAAAACCGTGCTGGAGCTCGGCGGCAGCGACCCGTTCGTGGTGATGCCGTCGGCGGACGTCGAGCGGGCCGCCGAGGTGGCCACCACCGCCCGCTGCCAGAACAACGGCCAGTCCTGCATCGCGGCCAAGCGGTTCATCGTGCACACCGACGTGTTCGACGCCTTCGCCGAGAAGTTCGCCGCGAACATGGCGGCGCTGCGGGTCGGCGACCCGATGGACGAGAACACCGACGTCGGCCCGCTGGCCAGCGAGCGCGGCCGGGACGAGATCCACGCCCAGGTGCAGGACGCGGTGGACAACGGCGCCACCGTGCTCTGCGGCGGCGAGCTGCCCGACGGCGACGGCTGGTTCTACCCGCCGACGGTGGTCACCGATCTCACCCCGCAGATGCGGATGTGGTCGGAGGAGGTGTTCGGCCCGGTCGCCGGCCTCTACCGGGTCTCGTCGTACGAGGAGGCGATCGAGGTGGCCAACGGCACCAGCTTCGGCCTCGGCTCGAACGCCTGGACCACCGACCCGGACGAGCAGGAGCGGTTCGCCACCGACCTCGACGCGGGCAACGTGTTCATCAACGGCATGACCACGTCGTACCCGCAGCTGCCGTTCGGCGGGGTGAAGAACTCCGGTTACGGCCGGGAGCTGTCCGCGCTGGGCATGCGGGAGTTCTGCAACACCAAGACCGTCTGGGTGGGCGAGGGCGCGGCCTCGGCCGGCGCGGGCGCGCACGCCGAGTAGCGACCCGCCGGCCGAGCGGCGGCGGTTGACCGGACACCGTCATGGGTAGCAGAAGCCCCCATGACGGTGTTCGGCTTCCACGCCTCCCACGAGCAGATCCACCCCGGCAAGCTGCTGGAGGCGGTGATCCACGCGGAACGGGCCGGCTTCGACGCGGCCATGTCGTCGGACCACTTCTCGCCGTGGAGCGAGCGGCAGGGCCAGTCCGGGTTCGCCTGGTCCTGGCTGGGCGCCGCCCTGCAGGCCACCAACCTGCCGTTCGGCGTGGTCAACGCGCCCGGCCAGCGCTACCACCCGGCGATCATCGCCCAGGCGATCGGCACCCTCGGCGCGATGTATCCGGGCCGGTTCTGGGCCGCGCTGGGCAGCGGTGAGGCGAGCAACGAGCACATCACCGGCGACGGCTGGCCACGCAAGGACGTCCGGGCCGCCCGGCTGCGCGAGTGCGTGGACGTGATCCGCGCGCTGCTGGCTGGCGAGGAGGTCAGCCACGACGGGCTGGTCCGGGTGGACCGGGCGAAGCTGTGGACCCGGCCCGAGCAGCCGCCCGCGCTGATCGGCGCCGCGGTCAGCGTCGCCACCGCCCGCTGGTGCGCCGAGTGGGCCGACGGCCTGATCACCGTGAACGCCCCCACCGCGCACCTGCGCGAGATGATCGGCGCGTACCGGGACGCCGGCGGTCGCGGGCCGCTGCACCTGCAGGTGCACGTCAGCTGGGCGCCCGACCAGGCGCAGGCCGAGGCCGTCGCGTACGACCAGTGGCGCAGCAACGTCTTCCCGCCGCCGGTCTGCTGGGACCTGGACACCGCCGAGCACTTCGACGCGGTCAGCGAGCAGGTCCCGATGGAGAAGGTCACCTCCACCGTCAACGTCTCGGCCGACCTGGGCCGGCACATCGGCTGGCTCCAGGAGTACGTGGAGCTGGGCTTCGACCAGATCGCCCTGCACCACGTCGGGCAGGAGCAGCGGGCGTTCATCGACGCGTTCGGCGCCGAGGTGCTGCCGAAGTTGCGGGCCGCCGGCTGACCACGGGCGCCACCGGTACCCCTAGGCTCGTACCCCATGGAACCTCTGTTCGAGGTCGTGGTCTTCCTGGCGATCGCGACCTTCGGGGCGGCGCTGGCCCGCCGGTTCGGCCTGCTCGCGCCGATCCTGCTGGTGGTGCTCGGCCTCGGGTTGTCCTACGTCCCCGGCTTCCCGCAGGTGCACCTCGAACCGGACCTGGTGCTGGTGGGCATCCTGCCGCCGCTGCTGTACGTCGCGGCGCTGGAGACCTCGGTGCCGGCGTTCAAGCTCAACCTGCGACCGATCCTGCTGCTCGCGGTGGGGCTGGTGCTGTTCACCGCGTTCGTGGTGGGCACCGTCGTGCACCTGTTCCTGCCCGACCTGCCGTACGCCATCTGCCTGGCGCTCGGCGCGGTGGTCGCGCCGCCGGACGCGGTCGCGGCCACCGCGGTGGCGCGCAAGGTCGGTCTGCCCCGCCGGATCGTCACGATCCTGGAGGGGGAGAGCCTGGTCAACGACGCCACCGCGCTGGTGCTGCTGCGGGTGTCGATCGCCGCCGCCGGCACCGTCAGCGGCAGCGTCGGGCTCGGGTACGTCGGGCGGGAGGTGCTGGTCGGCGCGGGCGGCGGCATCCTGGTCGGGCTGCTCGGCGTGGTGGTCTTCGGCTACCTGCACAAGCGGACCACCGACCCGCTGCTGGACAACGCGCTGTCGTTGATCATCCCGTTCGCGGTGGTCTTCGCCGCCGAGCGGATCCACGCCTCCGGGGTGGTCGCGGTGGTGGTCACCGGCCTGGGCATCGGGCACAAGATGCCACTGCTGCTGTCGGCCGCCTCCCGGCTGCAGATCGCCGCGTTCTGGCGACTGGTCCGGTTCCTGCTGGAGGGGCTGGTCTTCCTGCTGGTCGGCCTGCAACTGCCGGAGGTGGTGCGGGAGCTCGACGAGCCGGCCGGCTTCCTGGTCGGGATCACCGCCGCGGTGCTGGCCGCGGTCTTCCTGGCCCGGTTCGTCTGGCTGTTCCCGGCCACCTACCTGGCCCGGCTGGTGCCCCGGGTGCGGCAGCGCGACCCGGCCCCGCCGATCCAGGTGCCGATCGTCCTCGGCTGGGCCGGGATGCGCGGCGTGGTCACCCTGGCCGCCGCCCTCGCGCTGCCGCTGACCGTACGCGACGGCCAGCCCTACCAGCGGGCGCTGTTCATCTGGCTGGCGTTCGCGGTGATCGTGGTGACCCTGGTGGTGCAGGGCGCCACCCTGCCGTCGGTGGCCCGCCGGCTGAAGCTGCCGGCGGACGACCCGACCCAGGACGCGCTGACCGCCGCGGCGGTGCAGCAGCAGGCCAGCCGGGCCGCCCGGGAGCGGCTCGACGCGCTGGCCGAGGGCGCGCCGTCGGCCGTGGTGGAACGGCTGCGCGGGCTGGCGCAGACCCGGTCCAACGTGGCCTGGGAGCGGCTGGGCGGTAGCGGGCGGGAGACCCCCTCGCAGGCGTACGGTCGGCTTCGGCAGGAGATGATCGACGCCGAGCGGGAGGTGTTCCGCTCGGCGCGCGACGCCGGGCGCATCCCGGAGGAGGTGCTGGTGCGGGCCTACCGTGACCTGGACCTGGAGGAGTCGTTGCTGCGACCGGAGGTTGACGAATGAGCTGTGAGCACCTGGCCGGGACGGACGCGGTCGAGCCGGCGACCAAGGACGAGTGCCCCGACTGCGTGGCGGTCGGCAACGAGGACTGGGTGCACCTGCGCGCCTGCCTGAGCTGTGGGCACGTGGGCTGCTGCGACTCGTCGCCCTACCAGCACGCGACCAAGCACTTCGAGTCGACCGGGCACCCGGTGATGCGCTCGATCCAGCCCGGGGAGGCCTGGCGCTGGTGCTTCGTCGACGAGGAGATCGGCTGAGCGGCCCCCCAGGCCCGGACGACGTGGCACAGCTGGTCCCGGGTCCGCCCGGGCCGCCGGGGCGACGGCTCACGGCCGGGTGATCCACCTTCCGCGCGACGCTATGGACCTGATGACCTGAACGAATCAGCGCGCCGGGTGAGCGCCGGGACGGCCAGGCCGGTCGCCGCGAACAGCCCGGCCAGCCCGATCCAGCCGGCCACCCCGCCGCCCAGGATCGCCCAGGTCAGCAGCCCCGGACCGACCGCCCGGGCCAGGCCGGCGAGCATCCCGTCCACCCCCTGGTACGCCCCGATCGCGTCCGCCGGGGCGAGGGCGTACGCCAGGCCGGCGGCGCCGCCGGCGTGCCACAGGTCGCCGACGGTGTAGACGACGGTGGTCGCCACCAGCAGCGCGGTCGCCGGCCCGGCCGGGGCGCCGGCCGTGGTCGCGTACAGCAGCATGGCCGCCGCCAGCACGAGCCCGGCGCGGCGCAGTGCCCGGCCGGCCGGGACGGCGGTGTCCGCGCCCCGGCTCAGCCGGACCGCCAGCAGCACGGTGAGCACGGTGTTGACCAGCAGGATCGCCGACACGACCGGCGGCGGGGCGCCGGTGCGGCCCACCGTCCACAGCGGCAGGATCAGGGTGAGCACGGTGCCGTGCAGGGCCAGCACCGCCGAGGCGCCGCTGACCGCCAGGAACGGGCCGTCCCGCAGCGCCCGCGTCGGGCGCGGCGCCGCCCGTGGGTCGGCGGCCACCGGTGGACAGGCCGGCAACCGCAGCAGCAACGCCGCCGAGACCAGGTAGGTGGTCGCGTTGCCGACCACCAGCACCTGGTACGCCAGGTGGGTGTCGGCGGCCAGCGCGAACCCGGCCAGCCCGGCGCCGAGCGCGATGCCGAGGTTCGCCACCGCCCGCAGTGTCGCGAACGCCCGGACCCGCCCGAGCGGCCCGCCGACCGCGGCCACCAGCGTGGCGCGAACCGCCAGGTTGCCCGAGGTGAGCAGCGCGTCGAGCACCGCCACCGCCAGGAACGCCGGCACCGAACCGACCAGCAGGTACGCCGCCGCCACCGCGGCCTGCAACAGCTGCAGCGACGCGCGCAGGGTACGCGGGTCCCGCCGATCGGCCAGCGCGCCGAGCGGCACGCTCGCGGTCAGCCCGACCAGGCCGGCGACCGTCAGCCCCGAGCCGACCGCGGTGGGGCTGAGCCCGACGTCCCGGGTCAGGTAGAGGGCGGCGCCGGCCAGCCAGAGCCCGGAGCCGATGGTGTTGGCCAGGGTGGCCAGGGCCAGGGTGCGCAGCGGGCCGGCCGGCGGGAGGGGGGAGACCGCCGCGAGGGCCGCCCGTGCCGGCCGGGCGCGGGTGGTCATCCCCCGACGCTAGGGGCGGGGGCGATGAGGCGCCGTCCCGTTCCGCGCGATGCCGCTCACACCGTGGCGCTAACCGCCGCCCATGGTCGCGGTGCTGGCCGCGGAGCGGGCGCTGGGGCTGGACATGTCCGACCGGCTGGCCATGCGGCGGCCCGTCCGGGCGGCCTGACCGGGCGCGCCGGAACGCTGCCGGGGCGGCCCGGCGCTGCTCTCCCGGGGCAGCACCGCGTGCGGCGCCACGATCTCGACCGGCGGCGCGTCGGGGCGGGCCAGCCGGTCGATCAGGAGCGCGATCGCGGCGCGGGCGACACCGGCCCGGTCGACGGCAACCGTGCTGAGCGTGGGGCGTGACCAGCGACCCTCCTCGAGGTCGCCGAAGCCCACCACGGCGACGTCCTCGGGCACCCGCAGCCCGGCGTCGAAGGCGGCCCGGACGGCGCCGACGGCCAGCAGGTCCGACGAGCACAGCAGGGCGTCCGTACCCTGATGGCGGGTGAGCAGCGCGCGGGCGGCCCGGTACCCCTCGGCGCGACCGTGCCGGTCGGCCCGGGCGTGCTCCGGCTGGTCGGACCGCTCGTGGGCCCGGCGGGCGTCCGTATCGGTGGCCCACTGGTCGAGGGCCTGCCGGCAGCCGGTGAGGTGTGGCGGTGGCGAGGGGGAGGGCGCCTCGACGTCGATCAGGAAGATCCGCTCGCGACCGCCGCGCAGCAGGTGCTCGGTGGCGTCGAAGGCGGCCCGCACCAGGTCGACGGCGACCCGGTCGCGCCGCCCGTCGGGCGACCCGCCGAGCATCACCTGGCCCGCGTCGGCGGAGAGCAGCGCGGTCTGTCCGGTAGCCGGTTGACCGGGCCGGCCCACGGCCCGCCCGTGGTCGTCGCCGTCTACGCGCTCCACCACTAGCCGTTGCCCCCGCTCCCGGGCCGCCCGGCGGAACGCGTCGGCGAGGTCGTCGCCGTAGGGGTGGCCGGGCGCCGGCAGAGCCAGGGTGAGCACCCCGTCGCGACCGGCCCGCAGCTCGCGCGCCGATCGGTTGGGTCGGTAGTGCAGCGCCTCGACGGCGTGCTGGACCCGCTGTCGGACGCCGTCGCTCACGAACGGGTACCCGTTGACCACGTTGGAGACGGTCTTCACCGAGACGCCGGCCAGTGCCGCCACGTCCTTCAAGGTGGCCACGTCCCGCTCCTCTTCACACCGGCGTAAGGCTTTTGATGGTGTCAATCGATCTCTACACCTGTCAAGGCGCTACGCTGGTGTGAATCGACAGGGGGTGGCAATGGGGGAGGACGCGGTGATCCCGCCCGCCGCCCGGCTGCTGCGGGATTTCGTCAACACGTACGAGCCGCAGGAGAACGACGAGTCGCTGACCTCGGCCACCCGCCTGCGGGACTGGTTCGCGGCACGGGAGCTGCTGCCCGCCGGGGCCCGGCTCCGGTCGACCGACCTGGCCCTGGCGCTCACCATCCGTGAGGGGCTGCGCGCGGTGCTGCTCGGGCATGCCGGCCACGACACTGACCCCGACGCGCTCGACCGGCTCGACGCCGCGCTCGCCCAGGTGCCGCTGCGGTTGGCGTTCGGCGGCGACGGCCCGCGGCTGGTCGGCAACGGAGGCGGCCCGGCCGCGACCGCGCTGGCCGGGCTCGCCGACGCGGTCCGCCGCTGCGGTGAGGACGGTAGCTGGCCGCGGCTCAAGGTGTGTGCCCGCGACACCTGCCGCTGGGCGTACTACGACGCCTCGCGTAACCAGGCGCGCCGCTGGTGCTCGATGTCCGGCTGCGGCAACTGGATCAAGATGCGACGCGCCTACGCCACTCGGACCGGGCGAGGCGCCGACTCCTGACTCAGCTTAGCTCGCCTTCCAACAGCGCCATGGTGAGCTGGTCGTACCACCGGCCCTCGCGCCGGAACGACTGGCGCAGCCGGCCCTCCTCGACGAACCCGACCTTGCGGTAGACGGCCACGGCGGCGTGGTTCTCGGTCACCACGGTCAGCGCGATCCGGTGCAGCCGCATCTCGGCGAAGCCGAACCGGCAGGCGGTGCGGACGGCGTCGGTGGCGTACCCCTTGCCCCAGTGGTCCTTCTCGCCGAGGTAGACGTCCAGCTTGGCGGTGCCGACCTCCGGCTCGGCGTCGTGCAGCTGGACCAGGCCGATCAGCGTACGGTCGGCGTGGGTCTCGATGCCGAACAGCGCCTCGGCGTAGTCGTTGCGGGCGCGCTCGTCCAGCCAGCGGGTGACCCGGTCGCGGCTCTGCGGGTAGCGGGTGTTCATCCAGCGCATCACCTCGGGGTCGTGGTTCCACCGCCACAGCGCCTCGCCGTCGCCCGCGTCCATCGCCCGCAACGTGACCCGCTCACCCACCACGAACATGTCCCCGCCTCCCATCGTCAAGATCGCGGTCAGTGGTAGCACGACCCGCGCGGCCGCCGCACCCGCGTTTCGCACCGGGTCCCGGTCGTACGGTCAGCGGCTCACCGCGCGTCCAGCGCGGTCAGGCGCTCGGTGGCCAGGCAGGAGACCACGCAGCGCTCCTTGGCGTCACCGGCCAGCCGGGCCGTCCAGTCGGTGCCGCCGCCGTCCCCGACCTCCAGCGCGCCGCCGCGCAGGGTCGAGCGCAGCGCGACGCCCGTGTAGTAGCCGCGCCCCCGTCGCCGGTCGGGCTCGTCGTGCAGCGGGACCGGGCCGCCGGCCAGTGCCGGGCGTACGGTGTCGGCCAGCCGTTCTGCGACCACCGCATCATTGAGGACCGTCAGGTGCAGCTCTGGGTCGGCGGTTGGGGCGAGGTCGGCCAGCACCCGTTGCCAGAAGGCCAGGTGGCGGATCAGCAGCCGGGCCTCGGTGCGCCCCGAGCCGGCGTCCCGGGCGGTGGAGACCAGGGTGAACAGGCGGAAGTGCGCGGACCAGCCCGGCCCGAAGTCCTGCGCCCGCAGCGCCCGGTGGGCGGCGGCCAGGTGCACCTCGTCGGCGTGCCGGCGACGGACCACCGCCTCGACGGCCAGCGCGTTGGTCGGGTCGCTCAGCACCTCGGTGCCGCGCATCGTGCTGACGATCCGGTGCTGACTGACCGGCCCGACCGCCGCACAGGTGCCCAGCGGGACCACGGGGGAGAGCTCGACACCCACCACGTCGGGCGGGAGCAGCGCCCAGATCCGGGCCTCCACCCGGGACACCGCCCGGGAGTCGGCGGCCGCCGGGCGGACGAACCGGTCCTCCCGCCAGCGCCGCAACACGTCCGCGGGGCGGACCGCGGCGGCGCGGTCGCGGGCCACACCGAGCAGCAGGGTACGCAGGTCCGCCCCGGACAGTGCGGCGAGCGCGGCACGGGTGCCCGGGGGTAGCGCCGCCCACACCCGACGTTCCGCGCCGGAGAGCTCCTGCTCGTCCATCGCCCTACCTTCGCGGATCGGTCCGATCGTCACCACCGCGTTTCATGGCACGGAGTCTGGCGGCGCTGCGCGCGGTGCCGGCGTCGGTTACCTTCGAAGCTCGCCGCTCAGGCGGCTGGTTGCACCGAGGGCCCGGCGCGGCCGAGGGGAGGGCGTGATCCTGAAACGGATGTGGCAGGACCTACGACGGCAGCCTCGGTGGTTCCTCTGGGTGATGCTGGTGTCGGCGGGCGGCACCTTCACGTCGATGCTGCTGAGCGGCCCGAACCGCGGGCTCGGTGGTTGGGTGCCGTACGTCGTCGTGCTGTGCGGGGCCGGTGCGGTGCTGGCGTCATCGGTCGTCCTGCTGCTGTTACAGGGGCGGGATCGGCGCCGCTGACCGTCATGCCTGACGAGCCTCTCGCCGCGCCCCTATCGGTGAGGGGCGGGGCGCGGATCCGTACCAGACATGACGTCGAGTGGTGCGCGGGGAGGTCAGCTGCAGCCTTGGGTCGACGCAGAGTTACCACCATGTCCGATCAGGAGTGCTTTATCGGGAACCTCCTCTCCGATAGTGATGATCGTTGACTTCGTAACTGCTTGGCGGATAAATTACGTCCGGTAGTTGTCACTCGACAACCAGCTACGGGGATGGTGTCCGGGGTGTCAGGTGTGTGTTCGCCCGCAATTATGGCGGCGCGATGACGGCCGCAGTTGTGCTGGCCGTCCTTCTGTCCTATCTCGTCATTCTGTCGATTTCGGCTCTCGCGCGTGCCATCGACCGGATCAACCACGATCTGGCCGTGCTGGCCTACCTGCCCGCCAGTGCGGAGTCGAGCCGGAGCGAATCTTCTCCCTCTGACTATTTGGCTGTTTGACAGCTGCTTACTTCCGCGTCCGCCTCAGGTGGCGCTCGTTCCGCCTGCGCCGTGGGCGGACTTTGGTATGGCAATTCTCCGGCGGAACACGTCCCTCGGAGTCGTATAGGGAGAGTAGATGGGTCAACGTAAAGCGGCTGTGGGGATAGCGTGCGCGCTATTGGCCGCATCGGTACTGGTGGTCCCGGGTGGTAGTACGGCGATCGCCGCACCCTCAGCGCCCGCCGGTGGCCGGGACGGGGTCGGCAAGCCGGTCGTCTCGCCGAAGTCGAAGTCCTCGGTGTGGTTGTTCGACACCCCTGACAGCAAGACGGCCGCGCGTACCGCGGCCCTGGTCGGCACGGCGCCGTCGGTGCCGAAGGGAACCGGCCCGGTGCGCAATGGCACCCAGTTGTCGTTCTCACTGAGCGACCGGCTGGAAGCGAAGATCAACGTCGGCTCCGGCAACCTGATGCTGAGCAGCACCGAACTGTCGCTGCCCGGGGTCGCGGAGAACGTCACGATCGGCGCCACCTTCAACAGCCTGTTGCTGGGCAGCGGTCTCTCCAGCGGATCGCACGGCCCCGGCTGGCGCACCCGATCCGGTCAGGACGTGCAGCTCTACCCGGCCGACGACGGCTCGGTGACCTATGCCGCCGCCGACGGTGTGGTCGGCAAGTTCACCGTGTCCGGCTCCGGCTACGCGTCGCCGGGCGAGTTCAAGGCGACGTTGGCGCACAACGGCACCGGGTGGAAGCTCACCGAGCACGACGGCGGTAGGAAGCTGTACTTCGACTCCGCGGGCCTGCTCGACAAGACCGAGGACCGCAACGGCAACGTCACCGACGTCGCCTACGCCTCGGGCAAGATGACCGGCATCACCTCCGACCGGGGGCCCACCTCGGCCCGCACCGCTGCCGTGACCTGGACGGCCAACAAGGTCAGCAAGTACCGGCAGACCGGCAGTGACGGCAGCTGGCGCGAGGTGTCGTACGCCTACGACAGTGCCGGCCGGCTCCAGACGATCCAGTCGGCCACCTGGCGCAAGGTGATGTTCGAGTACGACGCCGCCGGTGACCTGACGAAGATCACCACCAAGGACAACACCTTCGTCACCATCACCTACGACGGCCAGCACCGGGTCACCTCGCTGACGCAGGTCACCGACCCCGCCACCATGCAGGGGTCCACCACCCGGCTGGCGTACCCGACCTCGTCGCAGACGCTGGTGGCGGACGCCCGGCAGGACATCTCGCTCGCCGTCTCGGCCGTGCCGCACACCACGTACGACCTGAACGGCGATAAGCGGGTCACCAAGGCGACCGACCCGGCGGGCAACAGCCAGAGCAAGACGTACACCCCGTTCAGCGACGTGGCCACCTCGACCAGCCGCGAGCAGGGCATCAGCGCCAACACCCACGGTGCGAACTCCGGCGAGTCGATGACCAAGTCGGAGTCCCCGACCGGGGCGAGCGCCTCCGCCACGTACGGCAACGTGGCGACCTCGACGAACCCGACGGCGAACTTCCAGCCGTCGTCCTCGATCGACAGCCAGGGCAACAGCTCGGCCTACACCTACAACGGCGCCGGCAACCAGACGTCCACTTCGGACGCCCTGGCTGCCAAGGCCGATGTCGACTACAACACCGACGGCACGGTCAAGACCTCGACCGACCCGGCGAACACCGGCAACCCCACCAGCTACACGTACGACGCCAGCAAGCAGCTGACGAAGGTCACCCCGCCGACCGGCAACACCCTGGTGGCGAAGACCTTCACCTACGACCCGTACGGCCGGCTCAAGACCGTCACCGACGGCTGCACCACCACGTACACCTACAGCCTCGACGACCGGACCTCGCAGATCGACTACTCCGGCTGCGGCACCCAGCCGTCGGTGACGTTCGACTACGGCGGCACCGGCAACCTGCTCACCCGCGTCGACGCCACCGGCACCACCACCTGGTCGTACGACAACCTCAACCGGGTCCGCGAGCGGAGCAACCCGGGCGGTGGCATCCTGAAGTACGTGCCGGACCCGGTGGGCAACCTCGAGCAGCTGACCGACGCTCGTGGCACCACGCTGTACTACTACAACTCCCGCAACTGGCTGGTCCGCATGGACACCGCCGGCGGCACCCGCTACAACTTCCTGTACGACAAGGACGGCAACCGCACCTACACGTACTTCGCCACCAACGACACCAACAGCTCCTGGGCGCTGCGCACCCAGACCACGTACGACAAGTCGAACCGGCCCACCCGGATCACCGCCACCCGCAACTCGGCGAGCCCGGTGAAGGTCTTCGACGTGACGTACTGCCACGCGAAGTACACCGCCGGCCAGCCCTGCTCCACGGTGAAGGCGGACGACACCGGCCTGCGTCAGTGGCAGAAGGACGAGATCACCGCCGTGATCAACGAGTTCAGCTACGACAAGGCCAACCGGCTCACCCGTGCCACCAACTACGACGACAAGACCTACGGCTACTCCTACGACAGCAACGGCAACCGCACCGTCGTCACCACCTACAGCTCGGGTGGCACCAGCTCCACCGCGGGGCTGGCGCACAACTCGGCCAACCAGATGGACAGCCGCCTCAACCCGGCGAGCAGCCTCTACGACGGTCGCGGCAATCTCACCAGCGGATCGACGCGGGCCTACAACTCCGCCAACCAGATGACCACCGCCAGCGGCACCACGTACGCCTACGCGGGCACCGACCAGGTGGAGCTCACCCGCGCCGGCACCACCACCATGCAGTACGGCATGAAGGACCAGCACGGCATGGCCTGGTTGCAGTCCTGGACGGCCAACGGTTCGACGGCGTACGTCGAGCGGGACGGCCTCGGCACCCCGTTGGGCCTGCGCACCGGCACCACCGACAACGCCTACGTCCTGGACGCGCTCGGCTCCGTCGTCGCGATCGTCAAGGCCAACGGCACCGTCGCAGCGACCTACAAGTACGACCCGTGGGGCATCGCCACCACGACGGACGAGTACGACCTCGGCCAGACCAACCTGGTCCGGTACGCCAGCGGCACCTTTGACTCGAACACCGGCTTCACCAAGTTCGGGCAGCGCTGGTACAGCCCGCAGCAGGGCCGCTTCACCCAGCAGGACAACCTCAACTTCATCGGCAACCCGGGCAAGGGAAACCGCTACGCATATGCGGCATGCAATCCAGTCACCCATACTGACCCGACTGGAATGGATACCGACAACGACTACGTCGACTCGTGCATCGTCGAGGGGACGAAGACGGCAGCTGGAGCACTCGCGGCCGGGATCCTCGGTGCCTGGTTTGGGCCCGTCGAATGGGTCACTGTTATCGCTGCTGTGCCGATCGGCTTCATCGGCGGTTGCGCCGTCGGAGTTGTCGGAGAATACCTGGAAAACAACTAGAAATTGATAGCGGAGGGGTGGCGCTCAGAGCGCCACCCCTCCATTCGGGAGGGTGGAAGCCGTGCAGAAAGAAGCGAGGGTGCGCCGAGTATGGATCTACCTGATCCTTGCGGTCATCGCCATATTTTTGCTCGTTCGCCTGCTGGCGGACAGGATAAATGAGAGCGTTTTCATGGTAGGTGCGGTCGCGTTTATCGCCATAGGATTGAGTGTGGCGCTATTCGCTGCGCTGCGAGAGCGGAACCGGAGGTGATTGGTCACCATACTTTTGATGCCCTACGCCGGACGGAGTGATATCAGGTGATCTGGCCATGAACTGGCAAGAGAGGCGCTCATGCGTAGAAACGTTTGCCAAGAATTCGTTCGGCCGAACGAGCTGACCGAGGTCACGACCATCAAATACCGAGCGCCCTGATAACTCGGTTGATGAGCGCGTATTCTCAGTAGAAAAGCGGCACGCTGCGTGATGACAAGATCGGGCTGCGGGCCCGGCGCGAGACCGCCGTTCCCGTCCTGCAGTCTGAGCTCTACGACGACGTCGCGACGCGGTCAAAGGCCGACTCCCGTCGATGGCGCCCAATCGCACCCCGCTCTACGGCGTCGCCGTACGCGGTTTCCGATTCCACTGACGCCGCCGCATGCTCTCGGTGGTACAGTTCGCCGAAAACGGACTGGCGGGCGAGGCCCTGTAGTGGGGGCATCGAGCTGCATAACAGAACCGCTCACAGCATAATCTCGCTGCGGCCGGCCTTCCGCTGTCGTGGGCTCGGCACCGACGTCCCGCGGGTGCTGTGCCACTACGGCCTAGTGGTCCGCGGCCTGCATCGGTTGCAGGTCGAGACGCTGGCCGGCAACGCCGCGATGATCCGAGCGGCTATCCGGTCGGGGTGCTTACGCGAAGGCGCCCCGCGCTGCACGGTATGGGCCAAAGGACCTCGCTGACGAGGTCATTCTCGGGTTGCTCGCCATCGAATGGAGCGCCAACTGACCACACACGCTCGGCGCGTTGCCAGTCTCGTCGACGGGGACGACCGGCAGATCCGCGAGATGGCCGAGGGCCGTCCAGGTGCGTAGGCGGTCAGCGGTGGGCGGGCTGCCGGACGGCGTCGACGAACGTTCGCCAGGCGTCGGGCACGAAGGTGAGGACGCCGCCGTCGCGGTTCTTGGAGTCGCGGACGGCGACCACGCTGGGCAGGTTGTCGGCGACCTCGACGCAGTTGCCACCGTTGGAACTGCTGCGGGTGCTGGTGCGCCAGCGGGCGCCGGTCAGGTCAACCATGCTCGCCTCGTCAGGAGCTCGATCGTCTGGTCGCGCGGCAGCGCCACCGACCTGAGAGTGTCCCAGACCTGCCGGAGGGGGGCAACGTCCTTTGTCGTCCGTCCGGCGGCCTGGTCGTCGATGTAGGCGACCTCCTCGCCGTCGTCGGTGTCGGCCAGGACGAACGCCCCGGCCTGGCCGGGGTGGAAGCCGGCGCGCAGCGGCAGCACGTGCAGCAGCACCCGGGGTCGCCGGGCCATCGCCACCAGGTGGTCGAGCTGCGGTTCCATGATCTCCTGGTCGCCCCGGCGCAGCGCCGCCTCGTCGATCACGAAGACGGTCAGCGGCGGCCGGGGCCGTTCGAACACGTCGGCCTGCCGGGCCAGCCGGGCCGCCACGTAACCCTCCACCTCGTCGCCGGCGAGCGGGCCGCTGGACAGCACCGCGTGCGCGTACGCCTCAGTTTGCAACAGACCCGGCAGCACCGACGGCTCGAATGAGCGGAGGGTGTCGGCCCGGCGTTCCACCTCGGCCCAGGGTAGGAACCAGACCGGCTCGCGGGGGCGGACCACGTCCGGCCACAGGTCGCCGACCTCGCGGCCCAGCGTGGCGCAGACCGCCGCCCGGTGCCGGGGGTGCGGCACCCGGCCCGGGGTCACCCAGCGGGCGGCCGTCTTCGGGTCCACCCCGACCTGGTCGGCCAGCGATTCTGCCGTCTCGCCGGCCTCGGCCATGGCGATCCGCAGCGCGTCGTTCACGACTGCCTCCACGAAGGACGTTCCGGACGTCCGCTGACCCTATCGTCACGCGGTGTGGCCGTCGCGCGACGCGCGGCAGAGTTTCCCGCAGCGGAACCGCTGCCGTGGCCCGAACCGTCGGCGGGACCGCGGGCCGCCCGGCGTACCGGACGCGGGAACTCGACTCCCCACCGGAGTCGGCCGACCGCGTCGGAGGTGTCCGGGCGGCCCTTCCACGACCGCGAAGGAGACCCGCCGTGCCGATCCGCTTCCGCCGCCGCGCCGCCGATCCGCCATCGCGTACGCGCGATCCACTGCGCTGGCTCCGCCGGCGCGCGCCCGTGCCGCCACCGCCGTCACCGGTGCCGCGTCCCCGGGTGTCGTGGGAGAACGCCCCGACCCGGGTGCTGCCCACCATGGAACCGGGCCGGGCCGGCAACCTGACGCCCGCGCAGCGCTGGCGGGCCGGTGGGTGGCGGCGCAACCCGGACCGACCGTACGGGGAGCAGCGGTGAGCCGGCCGGCGCGTCCGCACGTACCCATGCGGCCCTTGTGGCGGTGCCGGGCGTGCGGCGCGGAGTGGCCGTGCCAGCCGGCGCGGCTGGCGCTGCTCGTCGAGTACCGCGACGACCGGACGGCGCTGCTGGTCTACCTCGGCACCCTGATGCAGGAGGCGGGCGACCAACTAGCCCAGCTCAACGGACACGCTCGCCCGGCGGATCTGGTGGACCGGTTCCTCGCCTGGGCCCGCGCCCGAGGTGCGGACCCGCCAGGCCCTGTCCCCCCAGCCGCTCCCGGCGGACACCTGCCATGATCACGCTCGATCCTGGATGTAGTGGCATCCGAATCGAGGCGAGGCCACTACATCCAGGAACGAGCACGATCATGCGCGTCGCCCGTGGCCGGTGGCGGGTGGTCCGTGGCGGCTCGCGTCATGATCACGCTCGAACAGGGCCGATCTTGCAGTTGTGGCCTTTGTTTCGTGGCTAATGCCAGATTTGTACGGGCAGAAAGTGCAAGATCGCCCCCTCGAACGGAACCAGGGGCCTCCCGGCGATCGGGAGAGGCCCCTGGTTCAGGGAACGAGCGCTGTCATGCCCGCCGCGTGTTGCGTGGGTGGGCGCAGAGCAGGGTCAGGACGAGCAGGGTCAGGACGTGGTGCAGGTGTGGCCGTTCAGGGTGACCAGCCCGGGGATCGGGTTGGGGCCGCCGGCCGTGGCGCCGTTCAGGCCGAAGGTGACCGACGCGCCGGGGGCGATCGTCGCGTTCCACGACAGGTTCTTCGCGGTGACCGTGGCGCCGGCCTGGGTGAGCTCGGTCGACCAGGAGTGGGTCACCTTCTGGTCGCCGAGGAACGCCCAGCGCAGCGTCCAGCCGTTCACCGCCGCCGTGCCGGTGTTGCGCACGGTGACCTGGGTGGTGAAGCCGTCCGGCCAGCCGCCGTGGTTCTGGTAGCTCACCGCACAGGTCGGCGCCGGCACCGGGTCGGCGGCGCCCTGGTCGGCGAGGAACGACGCCAGCCAGGCCAGCGCCGAGTTCCAGTTGATCGCCACCTCGTTGGTCGAGTACGAGTTGATGTCGTCCACGTAGCAGAACATCGGCTGGCAACCCTTGAGCAGCTGGGCGGCGTACGGGTCCTGGAGGCCGGCGTTCGGGCCACCGGCGAGCGACCCGGCGGGCGGGTGCGGCAGCTTCGGGTCGAGCTGGTGGCCGAAGATCCGGCTGTGCTGGTTCTGCGCCGACCGCTCGCCCCAGCCGGTCACGTACGAGATGTTCAGCGCGTTGCGGCCGAGCAGGTAGTCGGCGGCCTGCACCGCGCCGTCCCGGTACTTCGCGTCCCGGGTCAGGTCGTACGCGACGGCCAGCACCACCGCGTTGTTGATCACGTTGCTGTTGCTGCCCCAGACGTAGCTGGCGGCGTCGCCGGGCAGCGGCAGCCCGTACGCCTGGGCGCGTAGCGCGGCCAGGTAGTGGTCGGCGGCGGTGGTCACCGAGGCGCGGACCCGGGCCAGGTCGGCCGCGGGCAGGCCGTTCGGCACGGTGGCTAGGTCGAGCCGGCCCAGCGCGCCGACGCTCTGCCAGCCGAACGCGCCGGCCGGGGCGAACACGTCGGCGGCCGTGTGCAGCGGTGACGCGGTCAGGTCGGTGCGATAGGCGGCGTCGCCGGTGGTCAGGTACAGCTCGGTGGCCGCCCAGTAGAACTCGTCGGTGACGTTGTCGTCCTCGTACGCCCCGCCGCCGGTGCCGTCGGCGGCCGACGCGTAGATCGCCGGGTGCGCCTTGGCCGCCGCGTACGCGGTCTTCGCGGCGGCGCCGCAGCGGGCCGCGAACGCGGCGTCGTACGGGGCGAACAGCCGCGCGCACTGGGCGGCGACGGCGGCCAGGTTGAGGGTGGCCGCGGTGGACGGCGGGTGCAGCTCGCGCGGCTGCGGGTCGTCCTGCGGGGCGAGCGGCAGGCCGGTCCACGCCTTGTCGTGCACCTTGTGGTGCACCATGCCGGCCAGCGGCTTGCCCGCCGGCACCTGCATGCGCAGCAGGAACTCCAGCTCCCAGCGTGCCTCGTCGAGGATGTCGGGCACCTTGTTGCCCCGCTCGGGCACCCGCAGGGTGGAGTCGCCGAGCGCCGCGCCGAAGCCGGCGCTCTGGGCGGTCTTGGTCCGCTCGAACGCGTTCAGCAGCTGGTAGGTGGCGATACCGCCGTTGACCACGTACTTGCCGTGGTCGCCGGCGTCGTACCAGCCGCCGCGCACGTCCAGCCGGTAGTCGCAGACGCCGGGCTGGCAGGGCACGTCGGTGTCGCCCTGGTTGGGCGCGACGCCCAGGTGCCCGGCCGGGCGGGCGTACTGCGCGCCGATCAGGTCGCCGTCGATCGCGATGCCGCTGCGCTGGGCGTAGAAGAACTGCAGCGAGTCGGCGCGCAGCCCGTCGTAGAGGGTGCCGGAGATGTCGAACGAGTGGCTGGTCTCGCCGTCGGCGACCAGGGTGTAGCCGGTGCCGGGGGTCTTCACCGCGGAGAAGTCGATGGTCTGCACGTGCTGCCCGGAGGCGGCGTCCAGCCCGCGCGGGGTGGCCGTGCCGGTGGCCACCACCGCGCCGGCGGCGGACTTCAGCTGCCAATTGACCGGGTCGGTGGCGTCGGTGACCACGGTGGCGTTCTTCGGGCCGCCGGGCAGGTAGCCGGTCTGGTTGACCCGCACCCGGGGGCCGGTGTCCGGCACGTACGGCGGGGCCGCCTCGCCGCCGCGCAGCGAGACGTTGTCCAGGCAGATCCGCTGCTCGCCGGTGCCCCCGCCGACTTGGAAGACCAGCTGGGCGCTGTCGTTGTCGTCCGGCACGGTGAACGTCTGCTCGGCGTGCGTGCCGTCCGGCGCGGCGGTGGCGTCCACGCTGGCGTACGTGGTGTAGGGGGCGCTGCCCAGCTGGAGGACGGCCTTGACGGCGAGGCCGGGGGTGGCCGAGACGTCGAAGCCGAGCCGGTACTCGGCGCCGGCGACGAGCCGTACGCCGTCGTGGCCGATGCCGGCGTCCCACGGGTTCGCCAGCCCGCCCGGGACGGTGGTGCAGAGCCGGCCGCCGGTGGCGTCCAGCGCGCCGGTGCCGTACGAGAACCAGGGGCTGACGCCCTCGCTGAAGTCGCCGTTGCTGATCTGTTCGGGGGCGTCGGGCGGGACCTCGGCGTGGGCCACGCCGGCGCGGACGCCGGTGAGGACCAGGGCGGTCGCCGCCACTACCGCGAGGCGGCGCCGGTGGCGTCGGATCAGGATCACGGGGGATTCCCTTCCGGGCGGGGAGTGGTGGTGGATTGGGAGCGCTCCCAATAACGGTTCGATGTTTCCAGCGCGTTCCATTCCTGTCAATCGATCGGCCCGGCCGACCTTCCACGGGCGGCGAGGCGGGCGGCGAGACGGTCGGCGGCGCGCGGGTCGACAGTGAGATTCGACGCGCCACGCGGCGTCGTCCTGATCTCCTAGAGACAACAGCACCCTTCGCCTGGCAGGCTGCCACCCATGACCCTGAAGCTTCGTTCCGTCGGGACGAGCGACCGTGGGCTGATCCGCAGCGGAAACCAGGACGCCCTGCACGCCGGTGCCTGGCTCGTCGCCGTCGCCGACGGCATGGGCGGAATGGCGGCCGGCGACCTGGCCAGCCGGCTCACCATCGACGCGGTCGCGCCCCTGGACGTGGAGACCCCCGAGGACGCGCTGGTGGCCGCCCTGCAGGGCGGCATCGAGCTGGCCACCGAGCGGATCCGGCAGGCGGTCGCCGAGGACGCCGAGCGGCAGGGCATGGGCACCACGCTGACCGCCCTGCTGTTCTCCCGCACCGGCAGCTGCCTGGCCCTGGCGCACGTCGGCGACTCCCGGGCGTACCTGTTCCGCGAGGGCACCCTCAAGCAGGTCACCCGGGACGACACCTTCGTCCAGATGCTGGTCGACCAGGGGCTGATCAGCGCCGAGGAGGCGGTCAGCCACCCGCGCCGGGCGGTGGTCACCCAGGCGTTGCAGGGCGACGAGGTCTCCCCGGCGTACGCCACCATGGTGCCCTGGGCGGGCGACCGCTGGCTGCTGTGCAGCGACGGCCTGTCGAACGTCGTCCGGGCCGACACGCTCGCCGAGGTGCTGAGGGAGACGCCGGATCCGGAGGCGTGCGCCCGGCGGCTGATCGACCTGGCCCTGCGCGCCGGCGGCCCGGACAACGTCACCGTGGTGATCGCCGACATCGTCGAGGAGTGAGCCGGCCTCAGTGTCGCCGGTGCGTGGTGTGCCGGGTCGGCGCGGCCGTGGTCGGGTCCTCCGGCCACGGGTGGCGCGGATACCGTCCGCGCAGCTCGGCGCGCACCTGCGGATAGCCGCTCCGCCAGAACGACGCCAGGTCGGCGGTGACCGCGACCGGCCGACCGGCCGGGGAGAGCAGGTGCAGCAGCACCGGCACCCGCCCGTCGGCGACCCGCGGCGCCGCCCGCCAGCCGAACGTCTCCTGCAGCTTCACCGCGAGCACCGGCGCGGCCGGGTCGGCGTAGTCCAGCCGGATCTTGGAGCCGCTGGGCACCTCGATCCGCTCGGGCACCACCTCGTCCAGCCGGGCCGCCTCCCGCCAGGGCAGCAGCCGGCGCAGCGCACCCGCCACGTCCACCCGGGCCAGGTCCGCCCGCCGCCGGCCGGCGGCCAGCTCCGGGCCCAGCCAGTCGTCGGCCGCGGCGAGCAGCGCCTCGTCGGCCACGTCGGGCCAGTCGCCGCCGAGCGCGTGCCGGGCGCAGGCCAGCCGCGCGCGCAGCGCCCGGGCGGCCGGCGTCCAGGTCAGCAGCGCCAGCCCCTCCCGACGCAGCCCCTCGCGCAGCGCCGCGGCCAGCTCCGCCCGGTCGGGCCGGTGCAGCGGCCGGTCCACCAGCTCGATCGCGCCCAGCCGGAGCACCTCCCGGGCCACCACGTCGCCGTCGACCCAGCCGACCTGCCGCTGCTCGCGCAGCAGCGGGCCGGCGGCCTCCCGGGCGGTCGCCTCGTCCAGCGCGGCGGCCAGCCGGACCCGGGCGGCCGGCGCGCCGGGGGACCGGTCGGCCACCGCCACCGCCAGCCAGTCGACGCCCGCCAGCCCCGACCCCGCCGCCAGCTCCGCCGCGGTCCCGCCGGCCATCAGGTACGCCGTCCCGCCGGCCCGGCGCGCCCGGGCCAGCCGCTCCGGGTACGCCAACCCGACCAGCAACCCGGCGGCCAGATCGTCGGGCAGGTGGTTCCCGGTCGTACCGCCGGGGGTGCGGCCGGGGTCGGCGGCGGGCCGGTCGGGCAGGGCGGCGCGCAGCCGGCGCACCTCGGCGCGCCAGCGGGCGGTGGCGCCGGGGTCGGCGTCGGCGCGCAGCCGCCGCCAGGCCGCGACCAGGTCGTCGGCCCGGCCGGTCAGGCCGTCCTCGGCCAGCAGCGCCACCAGCTCGGCGGCCCGGCCGGCGCCGACCCGGCGGGCGCCGTCGAGCAGCGCCCGGCCCAGCCGGGGATGCGCGCCGGCCGCCGCGATCGCCCGGCCCCGGGCGGTGATCCGACCCTCGCCGTCCACCGCCCCGAGCACGGTCAGGGTCTCCCGGGCCACGGTCAGCGCCGCGGCCGGCGGCGGATCCGGCAGCGCCAGCCCGGCGCCGTCCGGGCTGCCCCAGGCGGCCAGGTCCAGCGCGAAGCCGGTCAGGTCGGCGGTGGCTATCTCCGGCTCCGGCTGCGCGGCCAGCCGCTCGTGGGTGGCCGCCGACCAGCACCGGTAGACGTACCCCGGCGCCTCCCGCCCGGCCCGGCCGGCCCGCTGGGTGGCGGCGGCCCGGGACACCGGCACGGTGACCAGCGCGCCCAGCCCGCGGGCCAGGTCGGTGCGGGCCACCCGGCTCAGCCCGGCGTCCACCACCACCCGGACCCCGGGCACGGTCAGGCTGCTCTCGGCCACCGAGGTGGCCAGCACCACCCGGCGCCGGTCGGCCGGGCGCAGCGCGGCGTCCTGCGCGGCGCCGGGCAGCCGACCGTGCAGCGGCAGCACCGCGGCGTCGGCGCGGTCGGCGAGCCGGCGGGCGACCCCGGCGATCTCGCCGGCCCCCGGCAGGAAGACCAGCACGTCCCCCACCTGCTCGGCCAGGGCCCGGCGGATCGTGGCGGCCACGTGGTCCAGCAGCGCCGGGTCGACCCGACCCGCGCCCGGCGGCGGCACCGGTCGCGACGGCGGCGCCCAGATCCGGGTCACCGGGTGCAGCGCCGCCTCGGCCCGGACCACCGGCGCCGGCTGGTCGCCACCGAGCAGCGCGGCGAACCGGTCCGCCTCCGGGGTCGCCGACATGGCCAGCAGCCACAGGTCGGGGCGTAGTGCCGCGCGGGCCTCCACCGCGAAGGCGAGCGCCAGGTCCGCGTCCAACTGTCGCTCGTGGCACTCGTCGAGCAGCACCGCGCCGACGCCCGGCAGCTCCGGGTCGTGCTGGAGCCGGCGGACCAGTAATCCGGTGGTGACCACCTCGATCCGGGTAGCCGGCCCGCTCCGCCGCTCGCCGCGCACCGCGTACCCGACCCGGTCGCCGACCCGCTCGCCGAGCAGCTCGGCCATCCGGCGGGCCGCCGCCCGGGCGGCCACCCGCCGGGGCTGGGCGACCAGCACCCGGCCGGGCACCTCGTCGGCGACCGCCAGCGGCGCCAGGCTGGTCTTGCCGGTGCCCGGCGGGGCGACCAGGACCGCGGCGCCCGCGCCGGCCAGGGCTCGGACCAGCGCCGGCAGCACCGGCCGGACCGGCAGGTCGACGGGTACGTCGGAGAGCACGGCTCAGCCGGCGCGGACCGCGTCGACGCCGGCCACGAAGGACCGCCAGGCGGCGGGGGAGAAGACCAGCGCCCCGCCGGCCCGGTCCTTGCTGTCCCGGACGGCCACCGCACGATCGATCGCGGCCACCTCGACGCAGTTGCCGTTGCCGATGCTCCGGCTGCTGGTACGCCAGGCCGCCCCGGTCAGGTCGAACGCGATCATCGCGGTCCCTCACGTTCCCCGTGGCGTGCCGACCAAGCGGTCACGCAAAGTGACGAGCAGCCTCAATCAGGCGGGCCAACGAGTCCGCCGGCCCGAGCGCCGTCCGGCACAGCTCCTCGTGCACCAGGCTATACCCGCGCACCTGGCCGGCCTCCTCCAGTGCCAGCCCCATGGTGAGATTGTCCAGGTAGACCACCGGGGCGTCGGCGGCGTCGGGGAAGCCCATGATGACGTACGGGGCGCTCATCGCCGGGTGGCCGCCGGTGTCGAAGGGCAGCACCTGAATGGTCACGTTCGGTAATTGGGCTGCGGTGGCGAGGTGGCGCAGCTGGGCGGCCATCACGGCCGGCCCGCCCACCGGGCGGCGCAGCACCGCCTCGTTGAGCACCACCGACAACTCCACCGGGGACGGTCGGGTCAGCACCTCCTGCCGGCGCAGCCGGGCGGCCACCTTGCGCTCCAGGCCGTCCGCGCCGGCGGTGCGCCGGAACACCTCCCGGGCGTACGCCTCGGTCTGCAGCAGGCCCGGCACCGCCTCCGACTCGTACGTCCGCAGCGTGGTCGCCTCCGCCTCCAGCCCGACGTAGAACTCGAACCACTCGGGCAGCACGTCGCCGTAGCTCTGCCACCAGCCGCGCTGTCGGGCGTCCCGGGCGATCTCGATGAGCACCTCGGCGTCCGGGCCGGTGACCTGGTAGAGCGCCAGCGCGGCGCGGACGTCGCGCGGGCGGATACCGATCTGGGCGTTCTCGATCCGGGAGAGGTTGCTCTTGGACATGTCGAGCCGGCGGGCGGCGACATCGAGGGTCATCCCTGCCTGTTCGCGCAGCTGGCGGAGTTCCCGGGCGATGCGGCGGCGGCGGAGGGTGGGGCTGGTGGTCACCCTCCGAGTCTGTCACGACAAGATCCGCAGGTCGCCCGAGCACGGAGTGCAACTGCCGAAAACGGGAGTTGCATCGACGGCACGGTGCGGGCATCCTGTCACCCGGCGTCGATCACCTGTGGACAATCCGCATAGGAGGCTCGTGTGCTCATCGCCGACGAGTTCTTCCTGATCGCCCACAACGACAGCCGCGGCAAGGCCAAGTTGCACGCCGGCGCCACCGGGCTCGGCCTGGCCGGCGCCCTGCTGGGCGAGCTGGTCCTGTTCGGGCGGATCACCGTGGCGAACGGCCTGGTGACGATCGTCGACCGGCGCCCACCGCCCGACGCGCTGGCGCACACCGTGCTGGACCAACTGGTCGGCGAACCCCAGCACCAGGAGCTCCGCACCTGGCTCAGCTTCCTGGCCCAGTCCTCGACCGGGTCGGTGGGGGAGCGGCTGTCCCGCGCCGGCGTGCTGCGCCGGCAGGAGACCCGGCGGCTGCTGCGGGCCAGCGTCAGCTACGTACCGATCGACCTGAACGCCGCCGCGTGGCCGGCCATCCGGCTGCGGGCGGTGCTGGAGCGGGCCGACCCGCCGTCGGTGGCCGACGGGGCGCTGCTGGGCCTGGTCTCCGCCACCGGGCTGCACCGCGAGGTGCTCTGGAACGCCGGCCCCCGGGCGCAGCACCGGCTCGGCGTGCTGACCCAGTCGCTGCCGCCCCCGCTGAAGGAACTGGCCGCGCACACCGAGGCCGCCGTCGGCGCGGCGGTGCTACGCGGCGCCCCCTGACTCCGCCGACATCCCCTCGTCCCTCCCCTGGAACCGGAGCAGCCCCGATGCCCCCGACAGCAACGCTGGACCGTCCCAGCAACGTCTCCGACGCCCTGGCCCGTGGCCGGCTCGGCGTCCCCTCGATCATCTTCTTCGTGCTCTCCGCCGCCGCCCCGCTGACGGTGGTCGCCGGCGTGGTCACCACCGGCTACGCGGTCACCGGTGTCACCGGCATTCCGCTGGCCTTCCTGGTGGTGGCCGCCGTGCTGGCGCTGTTCTCCGTCGGATACGTGGCGATGGCCCGGCGGGTGGAGAACGCCGGCGCCTTCTACGCGTACATCGCCCGCGGGCTCGGCCGCCCGGCCGGGGTGGGCGCCGCCTGGGTGGCGCTGATCGCGTACAACGCCCTGCAGATCGGCCTGTACGGCGCGGTCGGCGCCGCGGCCGAACCGGTGCTGGCCCAGCTGTTCGGCGTCAGCGCGTCCTGGTGGGTGGTGGCGCTGGTCGCCTGGGCGCTGGTCGCCGCGCTCGGCGTGCTCCGGGTGGACATCAACGGCCTGGTGCTGGCGGTGCTGCTGGTCGCCGAGATCACCGTGATCCTGGTCTTCGACCTGGCCCAGGTGACCCACCCGGCGGACGGCTCGGTCAGCTTCACCACCCTGTCGCCGGAGAACCTCTTCGTGCCCGGCGTCGGCGCCGTCCTGGTCCTCGCCGCCACCGGCTTCACCGGCTTCGAGTCGGCCGTGGTGTTCAGCGAGGAGAGCAAGGACCCGCGCCGCACGGTGCCGCTGGCCACCTACCTGTCGGTGGGGATCATCGCCGCCCTGTACGCCTTCTCCGCCTGGACCATGACGGTGGCCACCGGGCCGGACAAGATCGTCGACGCGTCCCGGGAGCAGAGCACCGGGCTGATCTTCGGGCTGGCCGGCGAGCACCTCGGCGAGACGGCGGTGAACATCGGGCAGGCGCTCTTCCTCACCTCGCTGCTCGCCGCGATGATCTCGTTCCACAACACCACCGCCCGGTACACCTTCGCCCTGGGTCGGGAGCGGGTGCTGCCCGCGGTCTTCGGGCAGACCTCGCCGCGGACCGGCGCGCCGCGGGTCGCGTCGGTGGCGCAGAGCGTCCTCGGCCTCGCGGTGATCGTCCTGTACGCGGTGGCCGGCTGGGACCCGCTGGTGAAGCTGTTCTTCTGGGGCGGCACCGGTGGCGGCTTCGGCGTGCTGCTGCTGATCGCCGCCACCTCGGTCGCGGTGATCGCGTTCTTCGCCCGCTCCGGCGTCGCGGAGAGCGCCTGGCGGCGGCTGGTCGCGCCGGGCATCGCCGCGGTCGCGCTCTTCGTCATCATCGTGGTGGCGGTGGCCAACTTCGCCACCCTGCTCGGCGTCGCGCCGGACTCCCCGCTGCGCTGGATCATCCCGGCGGTCTACCCGGTCGCCGCGGTGCTCGGCGCCCTGTGGGGGCTCGCGCTGCGCGGCAACAAACCCGAGGTGTACGCCCGGATCGGGCGGGGCGCCGAGAGCGCGGCGACCCCGGTCGCCCCGACCGCGAGCGAGGCGGAGGCGGCGCGGTGACGGGCGTACCGGTCGAACGGCTGGACGCGGGCGAGACGCGGGCGGTGGCCGAGCTGATCGCGGCGGCGTTCGAGCCGCTCGCGGTCACCGCCTGGCTGGTGCCGGACGACGCGAAGCGGCGGGCGGTGCTGGCCGACGACTTCGAGATCCTGGTCGAGCACGCCATGCGGCACGGCGTCGTGCACGGCACCGCCGACCGGTCCGGGGTGGCCGTCTGGCTGCCCCAGGTCGGCGAGCCGGCGCCGCTCCCGGCCGACTACGACGAGCGGGTGGCCGCCGCCTGCGGCGAGTGGACGCCCCGGTTCCGGCTCCTCGACGAGCTCTTCGAGGCCAACCACCCGCACGCCCCGCACCACCACCTGGCGTTCCTGGCGGTCGCGCCGGGGCGCCAGGGCCGGGGCACCGGCACGGCGCTGCTGCGCCACCACCACGCCGCGTTGGACGCCGAGGGGTTGCCCGGCTACCTGGAGGCCAGCAGCGACGGCAGCCGGGCGCTGTACGCCCGGCACGGCTACGTCCCGTCCGAGCCCTTCCGGCTACCCGACGGCACCCCGTTCCACCCCATGTGGCGGGCCCCCGCCGCTCGGTGAGCAGCGGCCCAGGAGCCCCGGCACAAGGAAGAGCCCGGTCGGCGAATCGCCGACCGGGCTCCGTGGTTCGTGGCGGCCGGGTGGGCCGTCGTCACCGCACCTCAGTAGGTGCCGTCGAGCTGACCCCGCAGCTTGGTCAGCGCCCGGGCCAGCAGCCGGGACACGTGCATCTGCGAGACGCCGATCTGGTCGGCGATCTGCGACTGGGTCAGGTTGCCGTAGAAGCGCAGGGTGAGAATCTTCTGCTCGCGCTCGTCGAGGGTGGCCAGCGCCGGGCCGAGGGCGACCCGCAGCTCGGCCAGCTCGAACTCGTTGTCGTCGCCGCCGAGCATGTCGCCCAGCTCGGTGGCGCGGTCGCCGTCACCGGTCGGGGTGGACAGCGAGACCGCGTTGTAGGCGCGGGCGCCCTCCAGGCCCTCCAGCACCTCTTCCTCGGTGAGCTTGAGGTGGGCGGCGATGTCGGCGACCGTCGGCGAGCGGCCGAGGGTCTGCAGCAGGGAGCTGTTCGCGTCGGAGATCGCCAGCCGCAGCTCCTGCAGCCGGCGGGGCACCCGGATGTCCCAGGTGCGGTCGCGGAAGTGCCGCTTGAGCTCGCCGATGATGGTCGGGATCGCGTAGCCGGCGAAGTCGACGCCGCGGGTCGGGTCGAACTTGTCGATCGCCTTGATCAGGCCGACCGCGGCGGTCTGGGCCAGGTCGTCGGTGGGCTCGCCGCGACCGCTGTAGCGGTGCGCCAGGTGGTTGGCCAGCGGCAGCCAGGCCTCGATGGCCCGGTCCCGCAGGCTGGCCCGGGACGGGTGGCCGGCCGGCAGCGCGGCCATCGCGTTCAGCAGGTCGGCGGCGCTGTCGGTCAGGGCGCGCGGGTCCAACTTCTCGGTGGACGGCGTTGTGGTCGCCTGCTCGCTCATCGTTGACGCGGTCATTGGTGGTCCTCCCTGCACCTCGTCCGCGGACAAAAAGACGTGACGCTTAGGTTTAGCTTCAGTTGGTCCGTTCGGGAGTCACCTTAGCCTGATCGTCGAACCGAAAGCTAGCCGAAAGGCTGATGTACTTACGTTATTTCCGGGCATGAAACGGGCGAATCGGCGGCAAACCTGCGAGTTTGTGATCACGGTTACCGGTCGGGTCGGCCGATCCGGGTCGCACCGTGCGTCCGATGCCCGCCCCACCGCCCGGTTCGGCCGCGCCATCGGACGTTCGCCTCGGACGATCCGACCGGACGGAGGGAGGGATCGGCGGTCAAGTCAGAACCCGACACGCGACGTTCTCTGTCGGCTTTCCGTCGTTGTACCGCCGACGAGACGGCCCGTAGCGTCGGCGGTGAGACCCCTGTCCCGGAGGCGCCGTGCTCGATCCCGCGGATCCGCAGATCGTCGTCGACAGCCGTACGCTGCACTTCAGCTGGCTGCCGGCGGACCCCGACGCGGCCGCCGCCCTGGTGCCGCCCGGGTTGCGACCCCGCCCGGACGGCCAGGTCTTCATGAACCAGTACGTGGTCGAGGACGACGCCCAGACCTCCGGCTTCGGCGCGTACTCGCTGACCTACCTCGGGGTGGCCCTGGCCGGGGTGGACGCGCCGGACGGCGTGACGCCCGGCGGCTGGTGGACCCACTACGTGGCGTCCAGCCCCACCGTGCGGGCCTACGCCGAGGCGCGCGGCGCGCCGGTGGTGGCCGGCCGCACCACCATCGCCAGCCGCGGCGACGAGCTGGTCGCCGAGACCGAGGCGGACGGGGTGCCGCTGATCCGGGCCCGCGCCCGGGTCGGGCAGACCGGCCAGCGGGTGAGCGCCGGCCACCGCCGCTACTTCACCCGGCGGGACGGGCAGCTCTACAGCTCCCTCTACCCGTTCGTCGCCGAGCCGGTCACGCCCTTCGAGATCGAGTCGGTGGAGTTCCTTCAGCCCGGGCACCCCTGCTACGCGCTGCGCCCGGAGAACCCGCTGCTGATCGCCTGGGGCTTCTACTCACCGCGTACCTCGTTCGCCTATCCGGGCGGCCTCGCCCGCTACCCGGCCCCGCCCGCGCCCCGGCCCGGCAACGAGCGTTCCGGTCACCAGGTGCCGTCGCGCCGGGCCCGCAGCGGCCTGCCGTCCGGGTCGTAGACCAGCCGGTACGCCGGCAGCGCCCAGAGCCGGGTCCGCCAGGGCAGCCGCTCCGGCCGGTGCGGGCGCAGCCGGCCCGGCGGGCGGGGACCCTGCCGCCCCCCGTCGTGCCACCGCTGCAGCGCGTCGGCGGCCGCGGTGATCGCGCGTACCGCGTCGGCCGGGTCGAGCAGGTCGTCGTCCTCGCCGCCGTCCGGGTCCCGGTCCAGGTGCTCCCGCCACAGCCGCAGCCGCAGCTCGCGGGGGTAGACCCGGGCGCCGTCGCCCAGGCCCGCCGGGTCGGCTGGCGCCCGCTCGTCACGGGTCTCGTCGAATACCGCGCAGGACAGCTCGCTGTCGTGCGTCCAGGACCGGCGGTTGAAGTTGTCGCTGCCCACGCTGGCCCACACGTCGTCGATCACGCACACCTTGGCGTGCACGTAGACCGGTGTGCCGGCGTGGTTCTCCACGTCGAAGACGTGCACCCGCTCCGGGGCGGCCTTTTGGCACAGCGACAGCGCCTGCTCCCGACCCACCATGTTCGGCGGCAGCGCCAGCGCGCCGTCCACGTCCGGGTGGCGGGGGACCACCGCCACCAGGTGCAGGTCGGGTTGGGCGCGCAGCGCCGCGGCGAACAGCTCGGCCACCTCCTTGGACCAGAGGTACTGGTCCTCCAGGTAGATCAGCCGGCGGGCCCGGCGTACCGCCTTGGTGTAGCCGCGCGCCACGGTGCGCTCGCCGTCCGGGGCGAACGAGTAGCGGGGGCGGACCGCCGGGTAGGTGCGCAGCACCTGGATGTGGTGCGGGCCGCAGGGCGGCGGGTCGGCCGGCTGCTCGGGCAGCGGGTCGGGGGTGAGGTCGGAGCCACGCAGCCGGTCCCGCAGGTACGCCAGCGGGTTCTCCGAGTCCAGCGGCATCGGGTCGGTCCAGCGCTCCCGGAAGGTGGTGTCCAGCGCGCCGACCACCGGCCCGCGCAGCGCCAGCTGCACGTCGTGCCAGGGCGGGTTCGGGCCGTACCGCGCGTTCATGGCCAGCGGCTGCGGGTCGCCGTGGTGCGCGGCGTCGTCCCGCCGGCTGTGGCACAGGTCGATGCCGCCGGCGAACGCGACGTCCCGCTCCGGCGCGCCGGGATGGCGCAGCACGACCAGCTTCTGGTGGTGCGAGCCGCCCCGGCGGACCCGCTGGTCGAGCAGCACCTCACCGCCGGCGGCGCGGATCGCCTCGCTCAGGCTGCGGTTCTCCGCCTCGCTGTACGACAGCGCGTCGAGGTGGGAGCGCCAGAGCAGCCCCTTGACCACCACCCCGCGCTGGGCGGCCTGCGCGAAGATCTGCACGACCGTGGGGCCGTCCGGGCGCATCCGCTCGTCCGGGTCGCCCCGCCAGTCGGTGAAGAAGAGGTGGTCGCCGGCCTTGAGCGCCTCGACCTCGGTCACCAGGCGGTCGAAGTAGGCGGCGCCGTGAATTAACGGCTCTGCCACGTTTCCGCTGGTCCAGACGGGTAAACCCGAGACCGGGTTGGCACGTTCCTCAGCGGTCAGGAACCAGTCCCGCATGGCCACGTTCCAGCCCTCCCGAGGTCGGCGACGTCCTCACGGTAGGGCCCGATCACCGGGCGCGCACGCCGGCTCCGGCCGACATCGCCCGGGTGAGGCCCACCGCACACCCCGTCCACCCGAAGCCGAGGAGGCCACCGGTATGCCCGCCGACACCACCCACACCGCGTCCGAGTACCGCCCGCAGGCGGTCGAGAGCGAACGAGGCGCGGTCCTGGCGGTGCTGCTCATGGTGATCCTGGGGGTGGCCGGCATCTTCGCCGTCTCCTGACGCCGCGCCCGGGCGCCCCGGCGGACCGGGGCGCCCCACCCGTGATCAGGGACGCTCGCCCTGGCCGTCGGTGTGCGGCAGCCGCTCGGCGGGGACCACGCCGAGGCGGCCGGCCTGGAAGTCCTCGAAGGCCTGCATCAGCTCGGCGCGGGTGTTCATCACGAACGGGCCGTAGTGCGCCACCGGCTCCCGGATGGGCTGGCCGCCCATGATGTAGAGGTCCAGCGCCGGGGTGTTGGCGTCCTGCTTCGCGTCCGCGGTGACCCGCAGCGCGTCGCCCGGCCCGTGCACCGCCAGCTGACCGGTGGCGAACGGCCGCTGGTCGGTGCCGACCGTGCCCCGCCCGCCCAGCGCGTAGACCAGCGCGTTGAAGTCCGGCCGCCAGGGCAGGCTCAGCTCGGCGCCGGGCTGCAGCGTGACGTGGGCGATGGTGATCGGCGTGTGGGTCGAGCCCGGGCCCTGGTGCCCGGCCACCTCGCCGGCGATCACCCGGATCAGCGCGCCGCCGTCCGGCGTGGTGAGCAGGGCGGACTCCCGGCCCCGGATGTCCTGGTAGCGCGGGGCCATCATCTTGGCCACCCGGGGCAGGTTGACCCAGAGCTGCAGGCCGTGGAAGAGGCCGCCGCTGGTCACCAGGTGCTCCGGCGGAGCCTCGATGTGCAGCAGGCCGCTGCCGGCGGTCATCCACTGGGTGTCGCCGTCGGTGATGGTGCCACCGCCACCGAGGGTGTCCTGGTGGTCCATGATCCCGTCGATCATGTAGGTGACCGTCTCGAAGCCGCGGTGCGGGTGCCACGGGGTGCCCTTCGGCTCGCCGGGGGCGTAGTCGACCTCGCCCATCTGGTCGAGGTGGATGAACGGGTCCAGCTCGCTCATCGGCACCCCGGCGAAGGCGCGGCGGACCGGGAAGCCCTCGCCCTCGTAGCCGCTCGGAGCGGTGATCATGCGGCGGACCGGCCGGTAGCTGGTGGACTCGTCCAGCCGGGGCAGGCGGGGCAGGACGAGGACGTCGTCGACGGTGATGGCGGGCATCTCGGGCTCCTTCAGTTGTCGTGGTGGGTGGACGACGGGTCGCGGTCGGCGCGCAACCGCCGGCCGATCCGCTCGAAGACCCGGGTGAGGCAGGCGACCTCGGCGTCGTCGAGGTCGTCCATCAGATGCCGGCGGACCGACGCCAGGTGGTGCGGCGCGGCCTCGCGCAGGGCCAGCAGCCCGGCGGCGGTGAGCACGGCCTCGCTGCCCCGGCCGTCCTGCGCGCAGGACTGCTTGGCCACCAGGCCGCGCTTCTGCATCACGGAGATCTGGTAGGTCAGGCGGCTGGGGGAGAAGACCAGCCGGCCGGCCAGCTCGCCCATCCGCAGTCGCTGCCCCGGCGCCTCGGAGAGCAGGACCAGCACGTGGTAGTCGGCGAAGCTCAGCTCGCTGTCGGCGCGCAGGTCGTCCTCGAGCCGGGTGAACAGTCGCTGGCTCGACTCGATGTACGCCCGCCAGGCGGCCATCCGCTTCGGGTCCAGGCTCTCCGTCATGCCCCTACGATAGCACTATTTAAAATTTCAACAAGAGTTCTTGCGCGCGTGGAAGGCGTGATCGAAGCGCGAATCGGACTCTTGTGGAGATTTGAAGGACGATGCCGGAAAAGAGCGAGCGCGGAGTGGCCCGTGGGTGCCAGACTCGCCCCTCGTGGAGCCCTTCGAGTTGACCCCGCCCGGCCTGCGGCTGCGGCCCTGGCGGGACCGGGACGCCCCGGCCGTCCTCGCCGCCATGCGTGAGCCGGCCGTCGCCCAGTGGAACCCGTCGCGGCTCTGCGCCGACCTGGAAGGCGCCCGCGAGTGGGTCCGGCTGCGGGCGGACTGGTCGGCGGGCGACCATGTCTCACTGGCCGTGGCCGGCCCCGACGACGACACCCTGCTCGGTTCCGTGTCGCTCAACCGGATCCACCACGGGGACGCCGCGATCGGCTACTGGACGGTCGCCGCCGCCCGCGGCCGGGGCGTCGCCTCCGGCGCCGTGGCCGCCCTCACCACCTGGGCCTTCGACCGGCTGCCGCTGCACCGGATCGAGCTGTGCCACGCGGTGGCCAATCCGGCCTCCTGCCGGGTGGCCGCCCGGACCGGCTACCCGGTCGAGGGCACCCTGCGCGAGTCGTACACCTACGGCGACGGCCGGCGGTACGACGAGCACCTGCACGCCCGGCTCGTCACCGACCCGTCGCCGGCGGGCTAGGGTCGGGGCGTGGACGATCTCGACGTGCTCGACTGGCGGGAGCGGGTGGCCCGGCTCTACCTGTCCGACCTCGACCTGGCCGGGTTCCGCGCCGCCCGGGACGAGCTGTTCGGCACCCACCCGAGCAGCCCGGTCCCGCCCGCCGACCGGCCCGGCTTCGCCGGGCTGGGCTGGTTCCCCCCGAATCCGGACGCGATCGTCGAGGCGCCGCTGCGCCCCGCCTCCGGCGAGGAGAGCATCGACACCGGTGGCCCGGACGGGGTGGTCCGCTACCGCCGGGTGGCCGTCGCCGAGACGCCCTGGGGGCCGCTCACCCTGTGGTGGATCGAGGCGTACGGGGGCGGGTTGTTCGTCCCGCTGCGCGACGGCACGTGCGGCACCGACAGCTACGGCGGCGGGCGCTACCTCACCGACACCGTGAAGGGCACCTTCGGCCGCGGGCTGACCGTGCTGCCCGGCGGGCGGGTCCGGCTGGACGCCAACTACCTCTACAACCCGAGCTGCGCGTACGACGACCGGTGGGCCTGCCCGCTGGCGCCCCCGGAGAACCGGGTGGAGGCGCCGATCCGGGCCGGCGAGCTGGCGTACCACCGCTGAAGCGCGACCACGCCCCGGCGCGGACGGCGCCGGGGCGTGGGGTGACAGGGGGGTCAGCGCGCGACGGCGCCGCCCGGTGTCAGGTGCATCCGGCCCAGCAGCTGCCGGGCCTGGTCGGCCAGGTTGGCGTCCACGGTCACCGCGTACTGGCCGGCACGCAACAAGCTC
This sequence comes from Micromonospora sp. NPDC000089, assembly GCF_042899365.1. NCBI lineage: Bacteria > Bacillati > Actinomycetota > Actinomycetes > Micromonosporales > Micromonosporaceae > Micromonospora > Micromonospora sp. NPDC000089. The sequence continues at coordinate 215,643 of NZ_JBIAZT010000004.1, read as the reverse complement.
GCCGAGGTGAAGTCGCGCTGCCCACCGGACATCGCGTGCGCCACCGCGCCGAACACCGCACCCCAGATCGCCCCGATCACCAGCCCGACCAGGATCACCGCCACCCAGTTGCCGGCGGTGAAGATGCCGAACAGCAAGCCGATGAAGAGGCCGAACCAGGCGCCGGTGCCCGCCCCGAGCAGCGCGGCCCGGCCGGTGGTGAGCCTCCCCAGCACCGTCTCCACCAACGTCAGGTTGGTGCCGACGATCGCCGTGTGCTCCACCGGGAACCGGTTGTCCGCCAGGTAGTCCACCACCCGCTGGGCGGAGGGATAGTCCGGGTACGACCCGATCGTCACCGTCGGCGGGCCGGCCTGCGGGCCGTGGCCGTCCCCGCTGGGTGCCACCGGCCGCCCGGCCGGACCGGACGGGAGGTTGTCGCCGCCCGGCGCACCGGGCCGCCAGGTGGCGGTCTGGTTCGAGGGTCTGGTCATGAGCATCCTCCTTCGTCAACCCGCGGCGTTCCCGCCCACGCCCGCCGGTAACGCCGACCGACCCTGAGGAATGCCGCCGGACCCATCGGGTAGACCCCGGCGTGGACAGCGGACGGATCAGCGAACACGGCTTCCTGGCGGACGGACGCAGCGCCGTCCTGGTGGACCGGGACGGCTCGGTCAACTGGTGGTGCCCGGCCCGGTTCGACGGACCGTCGGTCTTCGGCCGGTTGCTCGGCGACCGGGCGGGGCACTGGTCGATCCGGCCCGACGGCCGGTACACCTCGAAGCGGTCCTATCTGGACGAGACGCTGGTGCTGCGGACCGTCTTCACCACCGCCGGCGGCGTGGTGGCGGTCACCGACGCGCTGGCCCTGGAGCCCGGCGCGCGCGGCCACGACATCGGGCTGCGCTCACCCCGGGTGCTGGCCCGGCTGGTGGAGGGCATCTCCGGCGAGGTGGAGATGCGGGTCGACTACCAGCCCCGGTTCGAGTACGGGCGGGTCACCGCGTACCTGATGCCCGCCGCCGACGGGGTGATCGACGCGACGGCCGGCGCCTGCCGGCTCAGCCTGCGCGCCGACGTGCCGCTGGAGTGCGCCGAGGGCAACGCCACCGGCGGCTTCACCGTCCGCGCCGGGCAACGCCACGGCTTCACCCTCGGGTACGCCCCGACCTACGGCGGGCGGGCACCTGAGCTGCCGGCCGCCGACCGGGCGGTCGCGGACGCGGTGGCCGGCTGGCGGTCCTGGGCCGACCTGCACCGCGACCAGTATCGCGGCGTGTTCCGCGACGAGGTGCGGCGCAGCGCGATGATCGTGCAGGGGATGACCTACCAACCCAGCGGCGCGATCGTCGCTGCGGCCAGCACCTCGCTGCCCGAGCAGCTCGGCGGCGACCGCAACTACGACTACCGCTTCGTCTGGGTGCGCGACTTCAGCCTCACCCTGCAGGCGCTCTGGCGGGCGGCCTGCCCGGACGAGGCGAACCGGCAGTTCGCCTGGGTGTCCCGGGCGATGGGCCGGATCGAGGACGCCCCGGTGCCCATCATGTACGGCGTCGAGGGGGAGCGGGACCTCACCGAGCACACCCTCGACCACCTCCCCGGGTACGCCGACAGCCGGCCGGTCTTCGTCGGCAACGACGCCTGGAAGCAGCGGCAGACCGACGTGCTCGGCGAGATCCTGGACGCCGCCTGGCTGATGCGGCACTACCTGGACCCGATGACGCCCGACGTGCACCACCTGCTGCGCGCGCTGGCCGAGCAGGCGGTGACCGACTGGCGCCGGCCGGACGCCGGGATGTGGGAGGCGCGGGACGCCGAGCGGCACTACGTGTCGTCCAAGGTGCAGTGCTGGACCGCGCTCGACCGGGCGGTGCGCTTCGGCCCGCGGCTGGGCGACCGGGACGACGTGGCCCGCTGGGCGGCCGCCCGGGACGAGGTGCGGGAGGCGGTGCTGACCCGCGGCTGGAACGAGCGGCTCGGCGCGTACACCGGGGCCTTCGACTCCGACAACCTGGACGCCTCGGTGCTGATCATGCCGCTGGTCGGGTTCCTGCCGGCGGATGACCCGCGGATGTTGTCCACGATGGACGTGGTGGAGCGCCGGCTGTCCCACGACGGCCTGTTGCGCCGCTGGGACGGCGACCCCGCCGGCTTCGTCATCTGCTCGTTCTGGCTGGTCAGCTGCCTGGCCATGGCCGGGCAGAAGGACCGCGCGGTCCGGCTGTTCGCGGATCTCGCCGGCCGGGTGAACGACCTCGGGCTCTACGCGGAGCAGCTGGACCAGGCCACCGGGGAGCAGTTGGGCAACTTCCCCCAGGCGTTCTCGCACATCGGTCTGATCAACGCCGCCGGCCGGCTCACCGAGGCCGGGGCGGAGCCCGTCGCGCACCACCGTCAGCCCGTGCCGACCGGCGCGGGCGCCGAGGAGGGAGCACGCTGATGACCGGACGACTGACCGGCCGGACCGCGATGGTCACGGGATCGGATTCGGGTATCGGGCAGGCCAGCGCCATCGCGTTCGGGCAGGAGGGCGCCGACGTGGTGGTGCACTACCTGGAGGACCACGCGGGGGCGAACCACACCAAGGCCGAGATCGAGAAGGCCGGCCAGCGGGCCGTCGTGGTGCAGGGCGACATCAGCGTCGAGCACCAGGTCGAGGCGATGTTCGACGAGGCGCTGGCCGAGTTCGGCCGGTTGGACATCCTGATGAACGACGCCGGGGTGGACGCCTCCGGCATCCCGGTCGCCGACCTGGACACCGAGACCTGGGACCGGTGCATCCGCACCAATCTGTACGGGATGTTCTTCTGTGCCCGCCGGTTCGTCCGGCACCGCCGCGACCAGGGCGGCCACGGAAAGATCATCAACGTCACCTCGATCCACCAGGAGGTGGCCCGGGCCGGCGGCGCGGACTACGACTCCAGCAAGGGCGGCATGCTGGAGCTGGCCAAGAGCCTCGCCCTGGAGGTCGCCCCGATGAAGATGAACGTCAACAACATCGGACCCGGCATGGTGCTCACCCCGTTCAACCAGAAGGCCATCGACGACCCGCAGTACCTGCAGGAGCAGGTGCAGAGCATTCCGTGGAAGCGGGCCGCCGAGCCGCAGGAGATCGCCAAGCTGGCGGTCTTCCTGGCCAGCGACGACGCCGAGTACGTCACCGGGTCGACGTACTTCATGGACGGTGGCCTGATGCAGAACCAGGGTCAGGGCGCCTGACGGCTCGGCCACCGGCGCGCCGACCCTCCGCGGGCGGCGCGTCGGCCGGCCCCGGTGGGGCAGGATGGCCGGATGCGCCTGACCCTGATCGCCGACACGCACGTGCCGAAGCGGGCCCGCGACCTGCCGGCGCCGGTCTGGGCGGCGATCGAGGCCGCCGACGTGGTGCTGCACGCCGGGGACTGGGTGGACGCCGCCCTGCTGGACGCGGTCGAGGCCCGGTCCCGCCGGCTGGTCGGGGTGTACGGCAACAACGACGGCCCGGACCTACGCGCCCGGCTGCCCGAGGTGGCCCGGGGCGAGCTGGCCGGGCTGCGGGTGGCGGTGGTGCACGAGACCGGCCCGAAGACCCGGCGGGAGGAACGCTGCGCCGCCCGCTTCCCCAACGCCGACCTGCTCGTCTTCGGTCACTCGCACATCCCGTGGGACACCGTCGCCCCGAACGGGCTGCGGCTGCTGAATCCCGGCTCGCCCACCGACCGCCGGGCCCAGCCGTACGCGACCTGGATGACCGCCCGGGTGGCGGCGGGGCGGCTCGACGCCGTCGAGCTGCACCGCCTGCCCCCGCGCTGACGTCACCGGCCCCGGCCGGTCTCCTCCTGCAGCTCGTCGATCCGCCGGGACGCCTCGGCCTTGGTGAGGTCGCCCGGCACCTCCTCGCCGGCTTCCCGGGCCAGCGTGTGCAGGTAGGACTCCTGCGCGGCGGTCGGCGGCTCCTCGCCGGTGACCCACTCGTCCGGATCCTTGATGGCACCCTGCGGGTCGGGCTGCTGCTGGCGGTTGCGGTCGCTCATGACGGTCATCCTCTCCTCGAACAGGTGTATCACTACCCCCGCGGTCGGTCCTTCATGCCTGAGCGGGCAGCGCCGCCTAGGATCATCGGGTGGACACGGGTGTGACGGTGGTGGGAGCCGGCATCGCCGGAATGGCGTGCGCCGGCGAGCTGGTCCGGGCGGGTGTGCCGGTGCGGGTACGGGAGCGCGGCCGGGTGCCCGGTGGCCGGATGGCCAGCCGCCGGTTCGACGGCCGGCCCGCCGACACCGGGGCGGCGTACCTGACCGCCGACGACCCCGACTTCCTGGCGGTGGTCGACCGCTGGCGCGCCGCCGGCCTGATCCGGGAGTGGACCGACACCTTCGTGGCGTACGGAAACGACGGCCGGCGCGAGGTGCCCGGGCCGACCCGCTGGGCGGCCCCGCGCGGGCTGCGCTCGCTGGTCGAGGAGCTGGCCCGCGACCTGCCGGTGACCGTCGACCGGCTGGTGATGTCGGTGGAGCCCGGCCCGGTGGTGGACGGCGAGCCGTGCGCGGCGGTGGCGTTGTGCATGCCCGGCCCGCAGGCGGCGCTGCTGCTCGACCCGGCGCTGGCCGCGGCCACCCGGGCCGCGCTGGCACAGCGCTGGTCGTCGTCCCTGGCGGTGGTGCTGCGGTTCCCGACCCGCCGCTGGCCGCACTTTCGCGGCGCCTTCGTCAACGACCATCCGGTGCTGGCGCTGGTCTGCGACGACGGCGACCGGCGCGGCGACGGCGCGCCGGTGCTGGTCGCGCACACCACACCGGAGTTCGCCGCCGGCCACCTGGCCCAGCCGAGCGCGGCCGGCCCCGCGGTCGAGCAGGCCGTCCGCGACCTGCTCGCGCTGCCCGAGCCGGCCGAGCTGACGCACGTGCACCGCTGGACGTACGCCAAGCCGGCGCCTGCGCACGACGACCGGACGTACCACCTCGACGCCGACCGGGTCGGGCTGGCCGGCGACGCCTTCGGCAAGCCGCGGGTGCAGAGCGCCTGGCGGTCCGGCCGGGACCTCGGCCGGGCCCTGGCCGACCAGCTACGGGCCGGCTGACCCCGCCGCCGGTCCCGGCCCGCCCGCGATCCGCCGGAGCGCGCCGGTCCCGGGCGGGCAGCCCGGGACCGCTCAGCCGGCGCCGACCCGGCGGGAGAGCCCAGCTCAGCCGGTGGCGCCGGCGGCGGCCCGCTGCCGCTCGCCCCGCCGCTCCGACTCGTCCTCGGTGCGCTCGCCGGCCCGGTCCAGCAGCTGCATCACCGGGGTGGCCGCGACCCCGTGCACCACCACCGAGACGATCACCACCAGCCCCACCGTGGCCCACACCAGGTCGGCCTGTGGGAAGTCGACCTTCGTGGTGGCGTACGCCAGGTAGTAGAGCGAGCCGACGCCGCGGATGCCGAACAGTGAGATCACCCAGTGCTCCGCCGGCCGGCCGGGCGCGCCGCGCAGCGACAGCCAGCCGAACAGCGGCCGGACGACGAACACCAGGGCCAGCCCGACACCCGCCGCCTGCCAGGTCAGCGGGGCCAGCAGGCCGCCGATCACCGCGCCGCCGAACAGCAGCAGCAGCAGTACGGTGAGCAGCCGCTCGATCTGCTCGGCGAAGTCGTGCAGCACGCTGTGGAACTCGTGGGTCCGCTCGGCGGCCCGGATCGCCCGGGCGGCGACGAACACGCCCAGGAAGCCGTACCCGCCGACTACCTCGACCAGCCCGTAGGTCAGGAAGGTGGCGGCCAGGGCCAGGAAGCCCTCGGCGTGCCGGGCCAGCCGCAGCTCGCTCGGCGCGCGGAAGAACAGCTTGCCGAGCAGCCAGCCGACCAGCAGTCCGCCGCCGACCCCGGCGGCGAGCTTGTAGAGCACGTCGACGGTGAACCAGTCGGCGAACCAGTCCGCCGGGGCGAGGCTGGTGCTGGCGATGGCGATGGCGGCGTAGACGAACGGGAAGGCGAGCCCGTCGTTCAGGCCGGCCTCGGAGGTGAGCGCGAAGCGCACCTCGTCCTCGGAGTCCTCCGCGTCGGTCGGCTCGCCCACCTGGACGTCTGCGGCCAGCACCGGGTCGGTCGGGGCGAGCGCCGCGCCCAGCAGCAGCGCGGCCGCCGGCACCAGGCCGGCCCACCACCAGCCGAGCAGCGTGACCGCCGCGATGCACAGCGGCATGGCGATCGCCAGCAGCCGCCAGGTGGACGACCAGCGGCGCCAGCTGAGCGGCCGGTCGATCTTCAGCCCGGCGCCCATCAGCGCGACGATCACCCCTATCTCGGTCAGGTGGGTGGTCACCTCGGGGTAGGCCAGCGGGTCCGGCGTGGGCAGGCCGGTCGGCAGCAGGAAGATCAGCATGCCGAGGCCGAGGAACGCGATCGGCATGGACAGCGGGCGGCGATCCAGCACCCGGGGCAGGATTCCGGCCAGCAGGGCTCCCACACCCACCAGCGCGAACGCGACGTCGACCGGCTCCACGGCACCACCTTCCGCACCTCGGCCGCGCGGCGCGGGCGAGCGGGGGGACTGTGCCCCGTGATCCGGTCGGCTAAGCCTCGATCCCCGCCCTGTTCCGGGGTGAGCTTGGTCCCGCGCCCGCGAGCGGGGAGTCGGCGAGCGCGGCCAGCAGGTCGGCCGGCTCGTCGTAGACGGCCACCGCGCCGGCGTCCAGCAGCTCGGCCCCGCTGGTCCCGCCGCAGGTCAGGCCCGTGCAGGGGATGCCCAGGCGGCCGGCCGCGGCGACGTCCCAGACGGAGTCGCCGACGAACACCACCCGTTCGGCGTCCAGGCCGGACTGCTCCAGGGCGGCCACCAGGATGTCCGGCGACGGCTTGCTCCGCTTCGCGTCGGCCGAGGAGGTGACGGTGTCGATCACGTCGTCCGCGTCCAGCGCCGCCCGCAACGCGGTCAGCTCGCGCTCCGAGGCCGAGGTGGCGAGCACCACCGTCAGGCCCCGGTCGGCGCAGGCGCGCAGCAGGTCAGCGGCCCCGGGCAGCGGGATCAACCGCTCCCAGTACTCGCCGAAGAAGCCGTCGTGGGCGGCCCGCAGCTGCTCGTCGGCGTCCCGGTCCCGCTCGTCGCCGAGCAGGTGGTCCAGCAGCTTGTCCGACCCCATGCCGATGGACCGGTGGACCCGCGCCATCGGCACCGGGTGACCGGCCTGACGCAGCGCCTCCCACCAGCTCACGGTGTGCAGATAGGTGGTGTCGACCAGCGTGCCGTCGACGTCGAACAGGACCCCGGTGGGCGGTTCTCTCCTCATGCCGCCCTCCTACCCGCTCCGGACCGGAATGACGCGCCCCGGCCCGGCGACCTCAGTCGGAGGGGACGAGGATCTCGAACCAGACGGTCGAGCCGCGTACGGTCGGGTCGGTGCCCCAGGCGTCGCTGAGCTGCTCGATCAGGCCCAGCCCGCGGCCCCGGCTGCTCAGCGTGTCGGTCTGGGCGCGGGTCACCGCCCCCCGGGTGCCCGAGTCGGCGACCGAGACGAGCAGCCGCTCGGGGCTCAGGTCGATCACCACCCGGGCGGCGGTGCCGGCGTGCAGCAGCGCGTTGGTGGTCAGCTCGCTGGTGCACAGCACCGCCGCGCCGATCACCGCCTCCGGCACCCGCCACTCGGTGAGCTGCGCGGTCATCCAGTGGCGTACCCGGCTGGGCGCGGTCGGCTCGGCCGGCATTTCCATGCTCGCCGACCGGCTCGGCCGCAGGGCGTGCTCCACCGCCAGCACCGCCACGTCGTCCTCGGTGGCGCCGGCGACGGCGGCGGTGGCCACCGCGCAGAGTGCCCGCGGGTCGCCGCTGGCCGCCGCGGCGACGGCGTCCGCCAGCCCGTCCAGCCCCGCGGAGAGGCTCTGCCGCCGCCGCTCGACCACCCCGTCGCTGAACATCAGCAGGGTGTCGCCCGGGCGGAACGGCACGGTGGTGGTGCGCGGCCGGCAGCCCAGCCCGAGCGGGGCGCTCGGCGGCACGTCCACGTACCCCGCGGTGACCTCGCCGTCGGTGGTGCCCCGGCGGATCAGCGGCGGCGGGTGCCCGGCGCTGGCCAGGGTGAGCTGCCCCCGGTCGGCGTCCACCACGCCGAAGACCACGGTCACGAAGAGCTCCTGGGTGCCGGTCTCGGTGCCGAGGCTGGCCACCAGCCGGTCCAGCCCGGCGAGCACCGCGTCCGGGTGCGGGTCGGCGAGCGCCAGCGCCCGCAGCGCCGCGCGGACCTGCCCCATCCGGGCCGCGGCCTGCACGTCGTGCCCCGCCACGTCGCCGAGCACCACGCCCAGCCCCCCGGTGGGCAGCAGGAACGCATCGTAGAAGTCGCCGCCGGCGGCGTTGCCGTCCACGCCGGGGTCGTAGCGCGCGGCGATCCGCAGCCGGGGCAGCGCCGGCAGCTGCTCCGGCAGCATGCTGCGCTGCAGCAGCTGGGCGGTGCCGTGCTGGGTCTCGAACCGGCGGGCCCGCTCGGCCGCCTGCCCGACCAGCTCCGCCGAGGCGGCCAGCAGCGCCCGCTCCGCCGCCGACCAGCCGTGCGGGCTCTGGTAACCGACGGCCAGCCCGCCCCGGATGACCGCCGAGCGCAACGGCAGGGTGGCCAGCGCGCGGATCTTCTCGTCGTGCCGGTCCACCGCGCTGTCGCGCAGCGGCTGGCCGTCGCCGGTGAAGTAGGGCACCCCGCTGCGGGCCGTCTTCACCAGCGGGGCCGCCGAGTCCGCCGCGGCCGGCCGCCACAGCGGCGGCAGCCGCTCGTCGGCCTCGTCGAGCAGCTCGCCGCGGACCCGCCGGACCGTCCGCCAGGTCGGCCCGTCGTCGACCGTCAGCGCCACCCGGTCGGCGTCGAACGAGTGCAGCGCGTAGCGCAGGGTCACCCGGGCCACGTCGTCGAGGGTGAGCGTGCCGGAGAGCGCGGCGGCGAAGTCGCTGAGGCTCTGCAACTGCTGGGTGACCTGGGTGGTCTGCGCGGCGATGGTCAGCACGCCGACGATCCGGCCGGTGCTGTCCCGCAGCGGGGAGTGCCCGCGGGTGAACACGGGCTGGTCGCCGGTGCCGGCCAGGTGCCGGTCCACCGGCAGCACCGACTCGCGCTGCAGGAACGACTCGCCCTCCCGGTAGGCGCGCTCGATCACGTCGCCGACGCCGGGCTGGTGCCACAGGTCGTCGTACACCTGCGGGGCCGGCCGGCCCAGGGCCGCCGGGTGCCGGTCGCCGATCAGCTCGGCGTACCCCTGGTTGTAGAGCATCACCAGGTCGTCGCCGTAGTAGAGCGCCATCGGCACGGGCGAGGCGAGGACGGCGTCCACCAGGGCGCGGACCGCCGGGTCCCAGCGCCGGGGGTCGCCCAGCGCGGTGGCCGCCCAGGGGTGCGCGAGCACCTCGGCCGCTCCCTGCGGAACCGGTCGCGGTCCGGGGGTGGCCTCGGGTGGAGTGGGCACTCGCCCGACCGTGCCTGGCATGCCCGCAGCCTATCCGGCGGCGGGTAGCGGCCGTTCCGATCATGCCGCCGGTCGCCGCTGGCCGCCGATCAGTGGGGACATCGGGGCAGGTCAGGGGCCGTTGGTGGGCGATGTCGGAAAATTGGGGGCGGTCGTCGCGGCGTGCCACCGGGGGGAGGGGGTAAGCGGCCGGCGCAATCCATAGGACAGGAGGGACGTCATGCCTAGAACCCTCGCGGCCGGGCAGGCCGACATCGGTGCCGCAGTGACTGATGCGTGGAGGTCGGTGCTGCTCTTCATTCCGCGGGCCATCGCGTTCATCGCCATCCTCGTGGTGGGTTGGCTGATCGCCCGAGCGGTCCTCAAGATCGTCGACGCGGCGCTGGAACGGGTGGGCTTCGACAGATGGGTCGAACGGGGCGGGATCAAGCGCGCGCTGGAACGCACCAAGTACGACGCCAGTGACATCCTGGCGAAACTGGCGTACTACGCCGTGCTGCTGTTCACGCTGCAGTTCGCGTTCGGGGTGTGGGGCCCCAACGCGATCAGCGACCTGATCCGGGGCGTCGTGGGGTGGCTGCCGCGGGCGTTCGTGGCGATCGTCATCGTGGTCGTCGCCGCCGCCATCGCCAACGCGGTGCGGGACCTGATCACCGGGGCCCTCGGTGGCCTGTCGTACGGCAAGGTGCTGGCCGACCTGACGGCGGTCTTCATCCTGGCGCTCGGCGTGATCGCCGCGCTGAACCAGGTGGGCATCGCCACCACCGTCACCACGCCGGTCCTGATCGCGGTGCTCGCCACGGTGGCCGGCATCCTGATCGTCGGTGTCGGCGGTGGTCTGGTGAAGCCGATGCAGAGCCGTTGGGACGGCTGGCTGGACCGCGCGGCCGAGGAGTCGCGGGCGATCCAGGAGCACCGTCGGGCCCGGGCCGCCGGCCAGGGCGACATGAACCGGCAGATGGCCGATCGGGGCGGCGACCGCACCCAGACCATGGCCCGGGCCGAGGAGTCCCGGGCGATGTCCGGGGGCCGGGGGACGTACCAGTCCGCCGGCGACGAGACCCAGCAGTTCGGCCGCCCGAACGGCTGAGCGGAGGGGTTCCATCACCCGGAGGGGGTCCGCGCGCGGCGCGGGCTCCCTCCGGTCACGTCCGGTCACGTCCGGGCTCGGCCGCGGGCGGTCAGGCCGGTTCGAGGTGCCGTGGGTCGAGGGTGCGGGCCAGCGCGCAGACCGCCAGCAGCCGGGTGAGCAGCCAGTCCGGCTGCTGCCAGTCGGCCGGGTCGGCGGACGGCAGCAGGCCGTGCTCGCCGGCCGCGGCGCGCAGCCCCTCGGCGTACCCGGCGAGCGCGGCGGGGGTCAGCGGGCGACGGTCGCCGGCCAGGCTGTCGCGCACGGCGGCGGCGTGCTGGTCGACCAGCGCGAGCAGGCCGGGACGGACCCGGGCGGCGGCCAGCCCGGGGGCGCCGACGGTGGCGGTGAGCAGGGCCAGCGCGGACCGCGCGGCGCTCGCGGCGGTCCGGGCCCCGACCTGGGAGTACGGGACACGCATGGTGACCGAGGCTAGTCAGCCGACGCCGCCGGCCACCTCCTCCGCGCGGGCCGTGTCCGTCCCCTCCTCCGGCCGGTCGGCCCTCCTCCGTGGGGATTGACCCGCCCAGCGGCGGGCAGAAGGAGAACCGCGCGCGTACGGGCGCGACCGGCACCGTGGAGGGACGGATGGGACAGCACGTGGACGGCCCCGACCAGCAGCACCGCCGACCGGCCGGGGTGACCGACGAGACGGTGGCCGCGCTGGGCAAGCTCAGCGAGGCGCTGGAGACCGGCTGAAGAGCGGCGGCGGACCCGGGGGAGGGACGGGCAGGAGGCCCGTCCCTCGCGCTGACGTCAGTCCGTGGAGGAGGCGGGGCGACGCCGCCCCGCGTCGTCGACGATGATCAGTGTCGCCACCATCAGCGCGACACAGAGGCTGAACAGCCAGGAGTCGTCGGAGGTGAACTTCGCGGAGACCGGGGCCTGGAGCGCGGCGAGCAGGAAGCCGAGCCAGGCCAGCCGGCGCTGACGAGGAGTGAAGATTCCGGAGCCCTGTTGCATTCCGAAAGTCTTGCGCGACTGACCCTGGTTGCCGTCGGCCGAACGGCGGAAACTGCATGGCCTGTCCGGATTCTTGACCATTCGGCCGTAGAAGTCCGCCGGTTCGGCTGAGGTCGCCGGCCGCATCAGGTGTTCTCAACCGATGCGGCAGGATGGGCACCCGTGCCGACCACCCCGCCGCGCGCCTCCCTGCTCCTGCTCGCCTATCTCGCCTTCGTCAGCCTCGGCCTGCCCGACGGCCTGCTCGGCGTCGGCTGGCCGTCCGTACGCGCCGACTTCGACGTGCCCACCGGCGCGGTCGGCCTGGTGCTGACAGCCGGCACCGCCGGCTACCTGACCTCCAGCGTGCTGGCCGGGTTCACCTTGGCCCGGCTCGGCGTCGGCCGACTGCTCGCCGCCAGCACCCTGCTGGTCAGCCTGGCGCTCACCGGGTACGCCGTCGCGCCCGCGCTGACCGTCCTGCTGTGCTGCGCGCTGGCGCTCGGCCTCGGCTCCGGGGCGATCGACTCCGGCCTCAACGCGTACGCGGCCGGCGCCTTCGGCCCCCGGCACATGAACTGGATGCACGCGTTCTTCGGCCTCGGTGTGGCGATCGGTCCGCTGGTGATGACCGCGGTGCTGGGCGCCGGGTTGAGCTGGCGGTGGGGGTACGGCGCCGCGGCGGCCGCCCAACTGGCCCTCGCCACGGCGTTCGCGCTGACCATCCGGGCCTGGCGCGACCGACCCGCCCCGACGACCGTACCGGCGGCTGCCGTCGCCCCGGGCGGCGATGGCCCGGCCGCGGGTGGGCCGGGTGCCGGCGCGGGTGACCGGGAGGCGGCGCCTCGGGACCGGATGCCGGTACGGGAGACGCTGCGCCTGCCGGCGGTCTGGACGGGGGCGCTCGCCTTCGCCGTCTACGTGGCCGTCGAGGTGTCCGCCGGGCTCTTCGCGTTCCTGCTGCTGACCGAGGAGCGCGGGCTCTCCGTGGCGGTCGCCGGTGTGTGTGTCTCCGGCTACTGGGCCAGCCTCTTTGTCGGGCGGGTCGTGCAGGGGATCGTCGCCGAGCGGCTGGGCGCCGGGCGGGTGCTGCGCGGCAGCCTGGTCGGAATGGTGCTCGGCGCGGCGCTGGTGGCCCTGCCCGCGCCCGCCTGGGTGGCGGTGGCCGGGCTGTTCCTGATCGGCTTCGCCGCCGCGCCGGTCTTTCCGCTGCTGACCCTGACCACCGCCGACCGGGTCGGCGCGGCCCACGCCGACCGGACCATCGGCGTCCAGATCGGCGCCGCCGGGCTGGGCGGATTGCTGCCGGCCGGGCTCGGCGTGCTGATCGGCGCCACCTCGGCCGAGCTGCTCGGCCCGGCGCTCACCGTGCTGACGCTGGCGCTGCTGGGCCTGCACGCCCTGTCCGCCCGGTCGAGCGCGGTCCGTCCGGTGGGCTGACCGTCCCGCTGGCGGCGCGAGCACCCCGGGACGACCGGGATGCTCGCGCCGTGGCGGTCCGGGGCGGGGTCACATGCTGTCCGGGCCGGTCCGTCCGGTCGTCGAGGGCCGGTACGCCCGCTCCGCGTCGGTCAGCTCCCGCCGCTCCGCCGCCGGCCCGGCGCCCCGGTCCACCGCCTCGGGCCCGTGGCCGAAGGCGGCCTCCTCGCCCGCGTCGTTGCCGGTGACGTCGTCGGCCTGCCCGTCGATGGGGGACCGGGCGATCGCCTTGTCCAACTCCTCCAGCGGGGTCTTCTGCTCGTCCCGCCACACGTGATCGTCGTTGTCCGTCATCCCCACGCGGTACCCGACGGCGGTGATCGCAAACGGCCGCCGGTGCCGCCGTACGGCGATGGCCGCCGGCGGGTGCCGGCGGCCATCGGGACGTGTGCGGGGGAGGGGTCAGGGCTGCGGGCGGTCGACCGCGCCGCGCCACGCGCCGGTCTCCTGACCGCGCCGCTCGATGAACTGCTTGAAACGCTCCAGGTCGCCCTTGGCCCGACGGTCGACCACGCCCAGCTTGTCGGCGGCCGACTCGACCACACCGTGCGGCTCGAAGTCCATCTGCAGGGTCACCCGGGTGTGTCCCTCGTCCAGCCGGTGGAAGGTCACCACGCCGGCCTGCTGGGTGCCGCCGGTCGACTTCCAGGCCACCCGCTCGTCGGGGAGCTGCTCGGTGATCTCCGCGTCGAACTCCCGCTTCACCCCGGCGATCTCCACCGTCCAGTGGGTCATCGTGTCCGACAGCTGCCGGACCTCCTGCACCCCGTCCATGAAGTGCGGGAACTCCTCGAACTGGGTCCACTGGTCGTACGCCGTCCGGATCGGGACGGCGACATCCACGTGCTCGACAACTCCGCTCACGAAAGCTCCTCCTGTGCCGCTGGGGGTCGTCCGGATCGTGGGCCGATCCGCCTCACCAGCGCGTCGTCTCGTTCCTGTGCCCGAGTGCGGCCCACACCTCGGAAACCGTCTGGTACCGCGTACCGTCGGGCAGCCGCTCCAGCTCGGCGATCACCGCGTCGGGCGCCTCGTTCGACCGGGCGTTGGCCAGTAACGCCTCCCGATCGCCCGGCAGCGCCGCCATGGTGATGAACCGCCCGAGCTGGCTGCGTCGCTCCACGTCCTCCGAGCTCATCCCCTGCGGCGTGCCGGTGCGCAGGTCGCCCGCCGGGGCGGTGGTCGCCCCCGGCTGGTCCTCGCCGGCCGGCTCCGCCTCGCGGAACTCCTCGACCCGCGAGCCACCGGTCCCCGGCCCCTGCACGAGGCCGCTGACCTCCTGGCTCATCTGGTCGTCGATCCTCGGTCCGTGCTTGCTGCTGCCACGTTCCATGCCGTGTGTGCTACCCGAAGCGCCCGGGCGGAAACGCCGAACCCGGCACCCGGTCACGAATCGGCGGCGGCCTTCGGCGGCAGCACCGGATCGCCCGGGTCGTCCGCCCCGCCCTGGATGGCCCGGCCGCGCTGCAGCTCGGCGTTGATCTCCACGCCGAACATCAGCGCGCAGTTGGACAGGTAGAGCCAGACCAGGAAGGCGATCACCGCGCCCAGGCTGCCGTACGTGACGTCGTACGAGCCGAAGTTCGCCACGTAAAGCCCGAAGCCGAACGAGGCGAGCACCCAGGCCAGCAACGCCACCGCGCCGCCGGGGGTGAGCCAGCGGAACCGCGGCTGCCGGACGTTCGGGGCGATCCAGAACAGCAGCGACAGCAGGGCCATCATCACCATCGCCAGCACCGGCCACTTCGCGATCTTCCACAGCGTGAGGGCCAGCCCGCCGGCTCCCACCAGGCCGCCCACCGCGTCGGCGACCGGACCGCTGACGATCAGCCCGACGGCCACCACGGCGAGCAGCACCAGGGTCAGGCCCGCCATCCCGATCTGCAGCGGCCGCAGCCGGTAGAACGGTCGGCCCTCCTGCACCCCGTAGATCGCGTTGGACGCCCGGGTGAACGCGCCGATGAACCCGGAGGCGGACCAGAGCGCGCCGAGCAGACCGAAACTGAGCAGGACCTTCGTGCCGCTGCGCTGATCCAGCACGGTGCGGACCACCGAGACGAAGCCCTCGTTGCCGACCACCGAGCCGGCGCCGATCTCGCGCGCCAGGTCGAGCACGGTGTCCACCGTCCGGTCGCCCTCGGAGACCAGGCCGACCAGGGCCACCACCACGACCGTGGACGGGAAGACGGCCAGCACCCCGTAATAGGTCAGCGCGGCGGCCCAGTCCGAGCAGTTGTCGTCCACGAAGCCCTTCGCGCTGCGCCACACCACCCCGCGCCAGGTCGACCAGCTCAGCTGGCGCATCCGCCGGGGCAGCCGCAGCCCCCGCCGGCCGCCGGTCACCGCCGAGGGCTCCGTCGTCGCCGTCATGCCCGCTCCCCCCGGCCGCCGGGTCCCCGGCCTCGCCTGGACCCGGCGGTACCCGGACCCGGAAATCGACAAACCCGCCCGGTGTTTGCCGCCCGGGGAGCGCGGGGAAGCGGCGAGCCAGAGCAGGTCGAGGCGGAGGAGGAACGGGATGCCCGGGCGCGAGGTACTGCCCAGCACGCTGCGACGATCCCCGGAGAAGGCGCAGCGCACCTGGGCGGAGACGCACGACTCGGCGGTGCAGACGTACGGCGAGGGGCAGCGGGCGCACCGGGTGGCGTTCGCCGCGGTCAAGCACGAGTTCGAGAAGGTCGGCGACCACTGGGAGCCCAAGGGACGCCGGGGGCCCAGCGACCGGCAGGCCGCGGGCGGCGGGCCGGCCAGGCGGGCGCCCACCGCCGGGGGAGTGGACGCGAACGCCCCGAAGGAGCACCTGATGCAGGTGGCGAAGAAGCTCGACGTGCCGGGCCGGTCCCGGATGACCAAGCCGGAGCTGGTCAAGGCCATCGAGAAGGCCAACACCAACGCCACCCGCAAGGCGCGCGGCGGTCGCTGACCCGCCGGCCCGTCAGATAGCCGGGGACGCACGGAGCCCGGGACCGGTGCGGTCCCGGGCTCCGGTACGCCGACGTCACCAGTGGCCGCCGCCGGGGGCCTCGAGGTGGACGGTCTTGACCGTGCTGAACTCGTCCAGCAGCTCCGGGCCGTACCCGAAGCCCTGGCCGCTGCCGCGGCGCGGCTGCGCGGCACCGCCCGGTGCGCCGCCGAAGACCGCGTTGACCTTGACCGTGCCCACCGGCAGCTCGCGCCAGGCCCGCTGGGCGTGGCTCATCGACCCGGTCAACACCGTGCCGGCCAGCCCGTACGGCGAGTCGGCGGCGCAGCGCAGCGCCTCGCTGAACGAGTCCACCACCACCACGGGCGCCACCGGCCCGAAGGTCTCCTCGCGGACCAGCGCCATCTCGTGCCGGCAGCCGGTGACCACCGTCGCCGGGTAGAACGCGCCCGGCCCGTCCGGCACCGTGCCGCCGGCCCGCAGCGTCGCCCCCTCGGCCACCGCCGCGGTCACCTGGCCGTGCACGTGGTCGCGGTGCCGCCGGTCGACCAGCGGGCCGAGCGCGGTCTCCGGGTCGCGGCCGGGCCCGACCCGCAGCGCGCCGGCCCGCTCGACCAGCGCGTCGACGAAGTCCTCGGCCACGTCCCGGTGCACGTAGATCCGTTCCACCGCCACGCAGATCTGGCCCGCGTTGGCGAACGCGCCGAGCGCCGCCTGGCCGGCCGCCCAGACCGGGTCGACCCCGGCGTCCACGATCAGCGGGTCGCTGCCGCCGTTCTCCAGCAGCGCCTTCGCGCCCGTCCGGGCGCAGGCCGCGGCGATCGCCCGGCCGGTGGCGGTGGAGCCCACGTGGGCCACCACGTCCACCGCCTGGCCGGCCAGCGCGGCGCCCACCTCGCCGCCGCCGGTGAGCAGCGAGAGCACCCCGGCCGGCAGGGCCTCGTCGAGCAGCTTCGCCAGCAGCCAGCCGGTCGCCGGGGTGCGCTCGCTGGGCTTGTACAGCACCACGTTGCCGGTGACCAGGGCCGCGCCGAGCAGGCCGCAGGAGACCGCCACCGGGTCGTTCCACGGGGTGATCGCGGCGACCACGCCGCGCGGCTCGGGCGCCATGAAGTCGATCGCGTCGGCACCGCCGTGCAGCGTCCGGCCGCCGCGCAGCGGGCCCAGCTCGGCGTACTGGCGCAGCGTGCCGACGCCCGCCTCGACCCCGCCCCGGGCGTCGCCCAGCGGCTTGCCCATCTCCGCGGTGACCGCGGCGGCCAGCTCGTCCGCCGCGCCGGCCAGCGCGTCGGCGGCCCGGTGCAGGGCCGCGGCCCGCTCCGCCGCCGCCGTCGCCGCCCACTCGGCGGCCACCGCGCGGGCCGCCTCGACCGCCTTGGCCACCTCGTCCGCCGTGGCCACCGGCACGGTGCTGACCGGCGTGCCGTCCGCCGGGTCGTGCACGGTCAGCTCGCCGCCCGCGCCACCCGCTCCCCACACCCCGCCGATGAGTTGTTCGACCCTGTACATGCGGCGGTGGATGCCCCGGTCCGGCGGGGACAAACGCGTTTCGCCCGGTTGCGCGCCGGGTAGCCGGATCGGGTGATCACATCGGGTACGGAGACCGCCGACGCCGTGGTGGTGGGTGCCGGGCACAACGGGTTGGTGGCCGCCAACCTGCTGGCCGACGCCGGCTGGGACGTGCTGGTGTTGGAGGCCACCGAGTCGCCCGGCGGGGCGGTGCGCTCGGCCGAGGTGACCGCTCCCGGTTACCTCAGCGATCTCTACAGCTCCTTCTACCCCCTCGGGTACGCGTCCCCGGTGCTGCGCGACCTCGACCTGGGCCGGTACGGCCTGGAGTGGACGCACGCCCCCGACGTGTTGGCCCACCTGCTGCCCGACGGGCGGGCCGCGGTGGTCAATCGCGACCTGGACCGCACGGCCGCCTCGCTGGAGGCGTTCGCGCCCGGCGACGGGGAGCGCTGGCGGCACGCGTACGACGACTGGCGCCAGGTGTCCGAGCCGATGCTCGACGTGATCACCGCGCCCTTCCCCCCGGTGCGCGGCGGGCTCGGCCTGCTGCGCCGGCTGCGGGTCGGCGGCGCGCTGCGGCTGGCCCGGCGGCTGGTCGTGCCGGTCCGCAAGCTGGGCGACGAGCTGTTCGCCGGCGAGGGCGGCCCGGCGCTGCTGGCCGGCTGCGCGCTGCACACCGACCTGTCGCCCGAGGAGGCCGGCTCCGGCGTCTACGGCTGGCTGCTGGTCATGCTCGGCCAGCAGGTCGGCTGGCCGGTGCCGGTCGGCGGCGCGCAGAAGATCACCGACGCGCTGGTCGACCGGCTGGTCGCCCGGGGCGGCCGGATCGTCTACGGCGCCCGGGTGGACCGGGTGCTGACCGCCCGCGGCCGGGCCATGGGGGTACGCACCGTCGGCGGCGCCGCCTGGCGGGCCCGCCGCGCGGTACTGGCCGACGTGCCCGCCCCGGCGCTCTACCTCGACCTGGTCGGCGCCGCCCAGCTGCCACCGCGGCTGGTGGAGGACCTGGCCCACTTCAAGTGGGACGGCTCCACGCTGAAGGTCGACTGGGCGCTGTCCGGGCCGGTGCCGTGGACCAACCGGTCGGTGGCCACCGCCGGCACCGTGCACCTGGGCGCGGACCTGAACGGGCTCACCACGTACGCCGCCGAGCTGGCCCGGGGCGAGGTGCCGCGCGACCCGTTCCTGCTGGTCGGGCAGATGACCACGGCCGACCCGACGCACTCGCCGGCGGGCACCGAGTCGCTCTGGTCGTACACCCACCTGCCGTTCCGTCGGCACTGGCGGGCCGAGGAGATGGCCGCGCACGTCGACCGGATGGAGGAGGTGCTGGAGGCGGCCGCCCCGGGCTTCCGCTCACTGATCGTGGGCCGGCACGTGGCCGCCCCCGCCGACCTGGAGAAGGGCGACCCGAGCCTGGTCGGTGGGGCGTTGGGCGGCGGCACGGCGGCGGCGTACCAGCAGCTGTTCCTGCGCCCGATCCCCGGCCTGGGCCGGGCGGACACCCCGGTGGACCGGCTCTACCTGGCCAGCTCCTCCGCCCATCCCGGCGGCGGGGTGCACGGCGCGCCCGGCGCGAACGCCGCCCGCGCCGCGCTGGCCCGGGACCGGGCGGTCACCGGTGGCCTCTACGCTGGGGCGATCGAGGCCGCGCACCGCACGGTCTACCGCTGACGCGGGAGTGACTCAGGCGTCGAGGTTGCGGTGCTTCGCGCGCAGCTTGAACGGCATCAGCGCGCTCTCCACCTTGGTGGCCGTGGTCATCTTCGAGGCGCCGTCGCGGCGCTCCTCGAAGCGGATCGGCACCTCGAGGATGGTGTGGCCGAGCTTGGTGGCCAGGTAGTGCATCTCCACCTGGAAGCTGTAGCCGTTCGACTGCACCCGCTGCAGGCCGATGTCGCGCAGCGCGTCCGCCCGCCAGATCTTGAACCCGGCGGTCAGGTCGCGGATCCGCACCCGCAGCAGGGTGTGCACGTAGAGGTTGGCCCAGCCGCTGAGCGCGCGGCGGTAGAGCGGCCAGTTCTCGTCGAGCTGGCCGCCCGGCACGTACCGGGAGCCGATCACCACGCCCGCCTGGGTGGAGAGCAGGGCGCCGAGCATGCCGGGCAGCGCCTCCGGCGGGTGCGACAGGTCGGCGTCCATCTGCGCGACGTAGTCCGCGCCGCCGTCCAGCGCCCGACCGATGCCGTCGACGTACGCCCGACCCAGGCCCTCCTTGCCGGCGCGGTGCGCGACCTCGACCCGGTCGGGGTGCTCGATGGCCAGCTTGTCGGCCACCTCGCCGGTGCCGTCCGGCGAGTTGTCGTCGGCCACCAGCACCTTCAGGCCGGGCAGCGGCAGCGCGAGGAGCCGTTCGACCAGCACCGGGAGGTTGCCCGCCTCGTTGTAGGTGGGGACCACGACGGTCAGGCGCGCGTCCCGCCACGGCGACGGCAGCTCCACGGGTTCGATCATCAGGTACATCCTCGGTCGGCGGACAGCTGTCTCCCCTGAGGGTAGCCAAGGGCCGCACCGCGCCTGCCGGCGAGGTTCCCCGACGGCTCGGTCAGCCCTCCGCGCGTTCGTCCGCCTTCTGCCGGGTGGCGATGTCGGCCAGCCGGCGCAGCGTCTCCTTGTTGCGCTGGTGCAGCACCAGGTCGTTGAGCTTGTTGCGGACCCAGCGCAGCGGGCCGGCCGCGAAGTCCTCGCCGATGCGCACCCGGGTGGCGCCGTCGCCGACCGGTTCCAGCGTGAACACCACGGTCGCCTCGCCGGCCGGCCACAGCCCGGCCTTCAGCACCAGCTTCCGGGGCGGCTCGCTGACCAGCACGGTCGAGGTGTCCTGCAGCGAGAACGGCCAGGGGCCCGCCTTGTGGTGCAGCTGCGCGCCCACCCGGGGCCAGGCGTCGTCGACGTCCCGCACGTGCACCGTGCCGACCACCCAGTCGCTGTACGTCCACCCGTCCGCGAGCACCGTGAAGACCTGCTCAGGGGGAGCATCGATCACTCTTTCCACAATCGCCACCACGACTCTGTACCCGGGCGCCCGCTCGGTAACCGGCCCGCGTTAGCTTCTCCGGGGCGACGGGTAAGGCGGCTGCGGTGACCCGTGCCGGGCCGCCGGGCGATGCGCCGTACCGCCGGGTAGATGATGTTTACCTCTCCGGGCCCCGGGAACGCGCCGCCCGTGCGACGGGACCAGCAGGAGCCGGATCAGCGCAGGTCAGGCCGGGTCGAACCGGCAGCTGGCCGGGCTGCTGCCCGCCGCGCCCCGTTCCACGCGGTGCTGCTGGACCGGGACGGGACGTTGATCGAGGACGTGCCGTACAACGGCGACCCGGAGAAGGTGCGGCCGGTGCCCGGGGCGCGCGCGGCGCTGGACCGGTTGCGCGCGGCCGGACTGCGGCTCGGTGTGGTCAGCAACCAGTCCGGGCTGGCCCGGGGCCTGTTCACCGCCGATGAGTTGGCCGCGGTCAACGCCCGGGTGGAGGCGCTGCTCGGCCCGTTCGACACCTGGCAGGTCTGCCCGCACGACGAGGCGGCCGGCTGCGGCTGCCGCAAGCCCGCGCCCGGGCTGGTGCGCGCCGCCGCCCGCGACCTGGGCACCACCGCGGACCGGTGCGTCATGGTCGGCGACATCGGGGCGGACGTGACCGCCGCGCTGGCCGCCGGCGCGACCGCGATCCTGGTGCCCACCCCGGCCACCCGGGGCGAGGAGGTGGCCGCCGCCCCGCACGTCGCCACCGACCTGCCGGGCGCGGTGGAGGAGATCCTCCGCCGGCGGGACGCCCTGCGCCCCGCCGGCCCCGCCCGCCGGGGCGGAACGGTGCTGGTGGTCCGCGCCGACTCCGCCGGTGACGTCCTGGTCACCGGCCCGGCGATCCGGGCGGTCGCCGCGGGCGCCGACCGGGTGGTGCTGCTGCACGGCCCCCGTGGGCGGGACGCCGCCGCCCTGCTCCCCGGCGTCGACCAGCGCGTCGAGTGGGCCCTGCCGTGGATCGACGGGAGCCCGGGCCCCGTCGCCGCGGACGACATGCGCGCGCTGACCGACCGGCTCGCCGCGCTCGCCGTCGACGAGGCGGTTGTCTTCACCTCGTTCCACCAGTCCCCGCTGCCGCTGGCCCTGCTGCTGCGGCTGGCCGGAGTGCCCCGGATCAGCGCGATCAGCGACGACTACCCCGGCGCCCTCCTCGACGTCCGGCACCGGGCGCCGGTCGGCGTACCCGAGCCCGAACGCGCCCTCTCCCTCGCCGCCGCCGCCGGCTACGCGCTGCCCGGCCACGACGACCCCCGCCTGCGGATCCGCCCCGACCTTGTGCCGCCCGCCCCGCCCGGGCTCGGCGACCCGGGGTACGTGGTGCTGCACCCCGGATCGGCCGTGCCCACCCGGGCCTGCCCGCCCGACCTGGCCGCCCGGATCGTCCGGGGGCTCACCGCCGCCGGGCACCGGGTGGCGGTCACCGGCGGCCCGGGCGAGACCGCGCTGACCGCCCGGGTGGCCGGGGACACCGGCATCGACCTGGGCGGCCGGACCGGCCTGGCCGAGCTGGCCGGGGTGCTCGCCGGCGCCGGCGCGTTGGTGGTCGGCAACACCGGCCCGGCGCACCTGGCCGCCGCGCTGGGCGTGCCGGTGGTCAGCCTCTTCGCGCCGACCGTCCCGTACGGACAGTGGGGCCCCTACCGGGTGCCGGCGGTACGCCTCGGCGACGCCGGTGCGGCCTGCCGGGACACCCGCGCCACCGCCTGCCCGGTGCCCGGCCACCCCTGCCTGTCCACCGTCGACCCGGCCCGGGTGCTGGCCGCGATCCGGCTGCTCGGCGTCCCGCCGACCGGGGCGCCGCCCCGGGATGGCCCGGCGGCCGGCGGGGTGCCGGGGGCGGCTGGGCGGGGCGTGACGGCGTTGGCCGCCGGCGGCGGGTGCGCCCGATGAACATCCTGGTGTGGCACGTACACGGCTCGTGGACCACCTCGTTCGTGCACGGCAAGCACCGCTACCTGGTGCCGGTGACCCCGGACCGCGGCCCGTACGGGCTGGGTCGGGCGCGCACCTACCCGTGGCCGGACAGCGCCGTGGAGGTGACCCCGCAGCAGCTGCGCCGGGAGGACGTCGACCTGGTGGTGCTGCAGCGGCCGGAGGAGTTCGACCTGGCCTGCGACTGGCTGGGCCGGCGGGCCGGCCGGGACGTGCCGGCGATCTACGTCGAGCACAACACGCCCAAGGGCGACGTGCCGAACACCCGCCACCCGATGGCCGACCGCGACGACCTGCTGCTCACCCACGTCACCCACTTCAACGAGCTGTTCTGGGACAACGGCGCCACCCGCACCGCCGTGGTGGAGCACGGGGTGGTCGCGCCGGCGGTGGAGTGGACGGGCGAACTCGACCGGTTGGCCGTGGTGATCAACGAGCCGGTCCGCCGCTGGCGGGTCACCGGCACCGACCTGCTGCCCCGGTTCGCCGAGCTCGCCCCGCTGGACGTGTACGGCATGAAGGTGGCCGGGCTGGCCGCCCACCTCGGGCTGCCCGAGGACCGGCTGACCAGCCACGACGACGTGCCGCAGCACCGGATGCACGCCGAGCTGGCCCGGCGGCGGGCGTACCTGCACCTGTGCCGGTGGACCTCGCTGGGGCTGAGCCTGATCGAGGCGATGACCATGGGCATGCCGGTGGTCGCGCTGGCCACCACCGAGGCCGTGCTCGCCGTACCGCCGGGGGCCGGCGCGCTCTCCACCCGGGCCGACGCGCTGGTGGCCGCCGCCGAGCGGTTCCTGACCGACCCCGCAGAGGCCCGTCGCGCCGGCGGCGAGGCCCGCGCCACCGCCCGGGCCCGCTACGGCCTGGACCGATTCCTCACCGACTGGGACCGCCTGCTGGAGGAGGAAGTATGCGCATCGCGATGATCTCCGAGCACGCCAGCCCCCTCGCCGTCCTGGGTGGTGAGGACGCCGGCGGGCAGAACACGCACGTCGCGGAGCTCTCCGCCGCGCTGGTGGACGCCGGGCACGACGTGCGCGTCTACACCCGCCGGGACGCGGTCGACCTGCCGGTCAGCGTCCACGCCCCGGACGGGTACGACGTGGTGCACGTACCGGCCGGTCCCGCCGAGCCGCTGCCGAAGGACGAGCTGCTGCCGCACATGAAGCCGTTCAGCCACTGGCTGGTCGAGCAGTGGCGGGGCGGCGACTGGGCGCCCGAGGTGATCCACGCCCACTTCTGGATGAGCGGCCTGGCGGCGCTGACCGCCGGGCGGCTGACCGGGGTGCCGGTGGTGCAGACGTACCACGCGCTGGGCACGGTGAAGCGGCGTCACCAGGGCGTCCAGGACACCAGCCCGGCCCGGCGGATCGGGTACGAGCGGGAGCTCGGCTGCGCGGTCGACCGGGTGGTGGCCCAGTGCCGGGACGAGGTGGGCGAGCTGGTCCGGCTGGGCGTGCCCCGGTCCCGGATCACGGTCGTCCCGTCCGGGGTCAACCTGGCCACCTTCGCCCCGCTCGGGCCGGCCGCCGCCCGGGAACCCGACCGGGCCCGGATCCTCACCGTCGGGCGGCTGGTCGAGCGCAAGGGCTTCCAGACGGTGATCCGGGCGATGGCCCTGGTGCCGGACGCCGAGTGCGTGGTGGTGGGCGGGCCGCCCGCCGGGCTGCTGGAGACCGACCCGTACGCCCGGCGGTTGCGGGCGCTGGCGCGCACCTGCGGGGTGGCCGACCGGGTGCGGCTGGTCGGCGCGGTGCCGCGCGAGGAGATGGGCCGCTGGTACCGGTCGGCGGACCTGCTGGTCGCCGCCCCCTGGTACGAGCCGTTCGGGCTCACCCCGCTGGAGGCGATGGCCTGCGGGGTGCCGGTGGTGGGCACCGCCGTCGGTGGGATCAAGGACACCGTGCAGGACGGCATCACCGGCGACCTGGTGCCGGCCCGCGACCCGCAGGCCCTCGGCGCCGCCGTCCGGGAGCTGCTCGACGACCGGATCCGCCGCTTCGGGTACGCCACGGCGGCGCTGCGGCGGGCCCGCGAGCGGTACTCCTGGGCGACCTCCGCCCAGCGGCTGGCGGAGCTGTACGGCGAGGTGGCCGCGGTGCGCCGACCGACCCGGGTGGTCGCCTGATGGCACCGGCCGCCGGCCTGCTCGACGCCCACCTGCGGTTGCTGGCCGACGCGCTGCCGGCGTTCCGCTCGGCGCAGCCGCAGCTGGCCCGATGGGGGCGGGAGCTGGCCACGGTGCTGGCCGGCGGCGGTCGGCTGCTGGTCGCCGGCAACGGCGGCAGCGCCGCGGAGGCCCAGCACCTCACCGCCGAACTGGTCGGCAAGCTCCGCGACGACCGGGTGCCGCTGGCCGCGATCGCGCTGCACGCCGAGACCTCCGCGGTCACCGCGATCGCCAACGACTACGGCTACCACGAGGTCTTCGCCCGGCAGGTCCGGGCGCACGGCCGCCCGGGCGACGTGCTGCTGCTGATGTCCACCAGCGGGGCCAGCGCGAACCTGCTGGCCGCCGCGGGCGCCGGCCGGGCGGCCGGGCTGCGCTGCTGGGCGTTCACCGGGCCGGCGCCGAACCCGCTCGCCGGCGCCTGTCACGAGGCCGTCGCGGTGGCGTCCGGGGAGAGCCAGGTGGTGCAGGAGCTGCACCTGGTCGCCACCCACGTGCTCTGCGAGTACGTCGATCGGGAGCTGCCCGCAGTGCTCGCCGCGGGCCAGTCGGCAGGCGTACCGGTCACCGTCGCCCCGCCCCGGCCTGCCGACGCCGCCGTGCCGGCCGACGAGGCGGCGCCGGGTGACGAGTCGGTGGTGGTGGAGGGCGCGGCGCCGGTGGCGGACCCCGGACCGGTCCGGGCCGGGGTCGAGGTGGTCGTCGACGGCCGGCGGTCGGGTGCGGAACGAGGAGGCGTGGCGTGAGAGGTCCCCTGGTGGTCATCGGCGACACCCTGCTGGACCGGGACGTGGAGGGCGTGGTGAACCGGCTCTGCCCGGACTCGCCCGTGCCGGTGCTGGACGAGACGGCGTACCTCGACCGCCCCGGCGGTGCCGGCCTCGCCGCGGTCTTCGCCGCCGCCCAGGGCGCCGAGGTGGCGCTGGTCACCGCGCTCGCCGACGACGCCGGCGGGGCCCGGCTCAGCGCGCTGCTCACCGCCGCCGGCGTGCGGGTGTACGCCCTGCCGCTGGCCGGGGCCACCCCGGAGAAGGTGCGGCTGCGGGCGCGCGGCCGGGTGCTGCTGCGGCACGACCGCGGCGGTGCGTCCGGCGGCCCCGGTGCGCCGCACGACGCCGTGCTGCGGCTGATCGCCGGCGCGTCCGCCGTGCTGGTCAGCGACTACGGCCGCGGGGTGGCCGGCCAGCCGGCGCTGCGGGCCGCGCTGGCCGCCACCCGGGCGCCGGTGGTCTGGGACCCGCACCCGCGCGGTCCGGCCGTGGTGCCCGGCGTGCGGCTGGCCACCCCCAACGAGGCGGAGGCGCGGGATCTGGCCAAGGCGCCGCCCGGCGGTTCGCGGCTGGGCGCCGCCACCGGCGCCGCGCAGCGCCTACGGGACCGGTGGCGGGCGGCGGCGGTGGCGGTCACCCTGGGCGGCGACGGTGCGCTGCTCTGCCACGCCGGTGGCACGCCGCTGGTGGTCTCCGCGCCGGTCGACGCCGAGGGCGACACCTGCGGGGCCGGCGACCGATTCGCCTCCGCCGCGGCCATCGCGCTCTCCCGCGGCGCGCTGGTCTCCGAGGCCGTGCAGGCGGCGGTCACCGAGGCCTCGGCGTACGTGGCCGGCGGGGGAGTGGCGGCCGCCCTGCCGCCGCCCGTCCAGCCCCCGGCGCCGATCCGGGTCGGCGGCGGCGGGGAGCGGATCGGCCCGGCCGCGGTCGGCGCCGTGCTGGCCGAGGTGCGCGCCGCCGGGGGCACCGTGGTCGCCACCGGCGGCTGCTTCGACCTGCTGCACGCCGGGCACGTCGCCACCCTGCAGGCCGCCCGCCAGCTCGGCGACTGCCTGATCGTCTGCCTGAACTCCGATCGCAGCGTCACCGGGCTGAAGGGCCCGGACCGGCCGGTCACCCCCGAGGGCGACCGTAGCCGCCTGCTCGCCGCGCTGAGCTGCGTGGACGCGGTGCTGGTCTTCGACGAGCCGACCCCCGACGCGGCGCTGAGCTGGCTGCGGCCGGACGTCTGGGTCAAGGGCGGCGACTACGCCACCGGCGGCGACGCGCCGGGCCTGCCCGAGGCCGAGGTGCTGCGCCGGTGGGGCGGCAACGCGGTGGTGGTGCCGTACCTGGACGGGCGCTCGACCACCGACCTGATCGCGGCGGCTCGCGGCGAGCGCCGGCCGGTCGTGCCGGCCGACGCCCGGCACCCGGGTGCGGTCCCGACCGAGGGGGCGCGATGACCAGCGGCACACCCGGCTCGACCGTCCTGGTCACCGGCGGGTCCAGCGGGCTGGGCGCGGCGGTGGTGACCGCGGTGGCCCGGGTCGGCGGCCGGCCCCTGGTGCTGGACCGGCGGCCGCCGGGCGACGGGGTGCCCTGGGTGGAGTGCGACCTGGCCGACACCCGGGCCGCCGAGGAGGCCACCCGCGAGCTGGCCGAGCGCGTCGGCGGGCTGGACGCGGTGGTGACCGCCGCCGGCATGGACGTGCCCGGCGCGCTGGCCGACGTGCCCCGGGAGACCTGGGAGCGGATCGTCGTGGTCGACCTGCTCGCCACGGCGGCGGTGGTCCGGGCCGCGCTGCCCTTCCTGGAGGCGTCCCGGGGGACCGTGGTGACGGTCGCGTCCACGCTGGGCGTCAAGGCGGTCGCCGACGCCACCGCGTACTGCGCGGCGAAGTTCGGGGTGGTCGGCTTCACCCGGGCGCTCGCCGCCGAGCTGGCCGGCCGGGTGGGCGTGACCCTGCTGATCCCCGGCGGCATGCGGACCGCGTTCTTCGACGAGCGCGACGTGCGATACCGGCCCGGCCCGGACGCGCAGCTCAACGACCCGGCCGACACCGCCGCCGCGGTCATGTTCGCGCTCTCCCAGCCGGCCGGCTGCGCGGTACGTGAGCTGGTGGTCTGCGCCGAACAGGAGACCTCCTACCCGTGATCCTGGTGCTGCGGGCGCTCGGCGTGGGCGACCTGGCCACGGCGGTGCCGGCGCTGCGCGCGCTGCGCGCCGGACATCCCGGTGGCCAGCTGGCGCTGGCCGCGCCGGCCTGGCTGGCCCCGCTGGTGGACCTGGTCGGCGGGGTGGACCGGTTGCTGCCCACCGACGGCCTCGGCGCGCCCCCGTGGCCACCCCCGCCGGTCGCGGTCAACCTGCACGGGCGTGGCCCGCAGTCGCACCGGATGCTGGCCGGCGCCGGGCGGCTGCTCGCCTTCGCCTGCCCGGCGGCCGGCCACCCGGACGGCCCGCCGTGGCGCGACGACGAGCACGAGGTGGACCGCTGGTGCCGGCTGCTGCGCTGGTACGGCATCTCCGCCGACGCGGGCGACCTGGCCCTGCGCCGCCCGCCCGCCGGCGCAGCCCCCACCGGCGTGACGGTGGTGCACCCCGGCACCAAGCTGGCGCAGAAGCGCTGGCCGGCCGAGCGGTTCGCCGCGGTGGCCCGGGCGCTGGCCGGGCGGGGCCACCGGGTGGTGGTGACCGGGTCACCGGCGGAGCGGGAGCTCGCCGGCCGGGTGGCCGCCGCCGCCGGGCTGCCGGACGCGGCCGTGCTCGCCGGACGCACCGACCTGGGTGAGCTGGCCGGGCTGGTGGCCGGGGCCCGCCTGGTGGTCTGCGGCGACACCGGGGTGGGTCACCTGGCCACCGGGTACGGGACCCCGTCGGTGCTGCTGTTCGGCCCGGTGCCGCCGTCGGAGTGGGGCCCGCCGGCCGACCGCCCCTGGCACCGGGTGCTCTGGGCGGGAGAGGGCGGTTGGTCGGGGTGGACCGGGTCAGGAACGCATCCGACGTTGGCGGCCCTGTCCGTGGACGAGGTGCTGGCCGCCGTGGATCGGGTGGCAGAGGCGGTGCGGGTCTCCGGTGCGGTTGCGGCGTAGTGATCCGGGGCGGGCGGGCTACGGGCGCCGCCGGCGAGGCGACGGCTGGACGTACCTCGATCCCCAGGGCGAGCCCGTCGACGACCCGGACGTGCGGTCCCGGCTGGACGACCTGGTCATCCCGCCGGCCTGGCAGGACGTCTGGATCTCGCCGTACCCGAACGGGCACATCCAGGCCACCGGGGTGGACGCGGCCGGCCGCAAGCAGTACCTCTACCACCCCGAGTGGCGGCGCAAGCGGGACGAGGCGAAGTTCGACCACGTCCTGGAGGTCGCCCACCGGTTACCGACGCTGCGCGAGCGGATCGCGCACGACCTGGACGGCCGGGGGCTGAACCGGGACCGGGTGCTCGCCACCGTCGCCCGGCTGCTGGACATGGGGATGTTCCGGGTCGGCAACGACCAGTACGCCGTCGGCGACGACGCCACGTTCGGCGTCTCCACCCTGCGCCCCGAGCACGCCCGGTCCCGGGGTGGCTGCGTGGTCTTCGAGTTCAAGGCCAAGGGCGGGATCGAACAGGTGCGCCGGATCGAGGATGCGGAGCTGTGCCGGGTGCTGACCAACCTGCGCCGGCGCCGGCGGACGCAGGAGCGCCTGTTCGGTTACTGGGACGGCCGCTCCTGGCGGGACGTGCGCAGCGACGAGGTCAACGGGTACCTGCGCGACGCCAGCGGTGGGGAGATGACGGCGAAGGACTTCCGCACCTGGCACGCCACCGTGCTGGCGGCCACCGAGCTGGCCTCGGTCGGGGTGCAGCGGTCGGTGGCGGCCCGCAGGCGGGCGGTCGCCGGGGTGATGAGGGAGGTCGCGGAGCTGCTCGGCAACACCCCGACGGTGGCGCGGACGTCCTACGTGGACCCGCGGGTGGTGGACCTCTACCACGGCGGGGTGGTCGCCCCGGTGGCGCCGGAGGCGCCGCGCACCGAGGCGGAACGGTCGGTGCTGGCGCTGCTGGAGGACGCCTGAGCCACGTGGCACGGCACCGGGGTGGCCGTCCGTGACAGGTGCTCTCACGGACGCCACACCGCGGCCCCCCGTTACTTGGGCCGGAAACCGGCCCGCCACCAGTCTGCCGGCGGCGAGTTGACCATGGCTGCCGGGCGGTTGACCATCCGTGCCGCTACCGCTGAGCCTCCCGGTACGCCTGCGGGGTGGTGCCGTACGCGGCCCGGAACGCCCGGCTGAAGTGGGCCTTGTCGCGGAACCCCCAGCGGCCGGCCAGGGCGTGCACCGGCCGGTGCGCCAGCGTCGGGTCGGCGAGGTCGCGCCGGCACCGCTCCAACCGCAGCTGGCGCACGTACGCCGCCATGGTGGTCTCCTCCTGCTCGAAGAGCCGGTGCAGGGTGCGCACCGAGACGTGGTGCGCGTCGGCCACCTGCTGCGGATCCAGCGCGGCGTCGCCCAGGTGGCGCTGGACGTACCCGCGTACCTGGGCGAGCAGCGCCCGTCGGCGCACCTCCCGGGGAACCTCGTCCTCGGCCACCAGGTGCCGGCCGAGCAGGGTGGCGATCAGGTCCAGGGTGACCGTGCCGAGTCGTTCGGCGTCCGCGGCGTGGTACTGCTCGGGATGCGCGCTCAGCTGCGTGATGTGGTGGGCGAGCAGGCCGCCGACGCCCTCGGTGCCGGACATCCGGCCGGCCAGCAGCGGGGTGAGCCGGTCCCGGCTCAGCGGCAGCGCGTCGTACGGGATGAGCGCCACCACCGACCCGGCGGCCGACCGCCCGTGGTCGTCGCCCTCGTGGCCGACCTCGTGCGGGCGCGAACCGTCGTAGAAGGTGAACTCCCCGGGCCCGATCACACTGTGCTGCCCGCCCTGCCCTGAGGTGCCGGTGCCAGTGGTGGTGAGCGCGAGCAGGAAGTGGTCGACCTCGGTGCGCCGGGCCAGCTTGGCGGTGCTGACCGCGTCGAGCGATGGGTAGCGGTAGCGGACCAGCTGGAGCGAGCCGAGCCTGATGATCTCGGCCCGGGCCCGGAAGTCGTCCGCGTGCGCGGTGCGCATCAGTAGCGGCGAGGCGGTCCGGGCCACCGCGTCCAGCCACATCCCGAACCGTTCGCCCGGCGGGACCAGCTCGGTGTCGATGACGTCGCGGTCCAGCATCCCGGCCTCCCCTCGGTCGGTCGTCCCCGTGCCATTGTCGGCCAACCGCGCGACGGCGGCACAGGGGCGCGGAGACGACGAACCGCGCGGGCGCCGGCGCCCGCGCGGTTCGGATCGCACGTCGTCAGTCGTTCAGCACCTGGGAGAGCCGGTCGCGGAAGCGCCGCTCCGAGTCGCTGACCTGGTCCCCGCCGATGCCGAGGATGCCGCCGCTGGAGGCCGCGCCGACCACCTGGTCGGCGATCTCCACCAGCCAGTGCCGGTACGCCCCGGCCTCGCCCTCGTCGACCTTCGCGGCCAGCAGGGCGCTCGCCTGCCCGGCCCGGGCCAGCACGTCGTCGATCAGCGCCTGCGGGTCGGCCGGCGCGATGACCGGCAGCTCCTCGCCGGCCTCCGGGTCGCCGACCCGGGACACCAGCTCCCCGGCGACGGCGGCGACCAGCGGGTTGGCCGACTCGCGGCCGGCGGAGATGGTCTCCATCCCGGCGGCGTTCTCCGCCCGGGTGCGCCGGGCGCCGTCGGGCTCGGCGGCGCTGGCCGCGGTCAGCACCGACTGCGGCAGGCCGACGAGCAGCCCCCACTCCTCGTCGGAGAAGCCGAACCGGGTGTACGCCGGTTGTTCGATCACGACTGAGCCCCCATTCTTGGTGCCGGTTGGTGTCGCGCGCCGCTCAGGCTAGTCGAGCGTGAGCAGTCCCTGCTCGGAGACCACGCGTACGGAGAGCGTCTTGTAGCCGACCTCGTCGAAGAGCACGGTCATCCGGTCGTCCTCGTAGTTGAGCACCAGGCCCGGCCCCCACTCGGGGTGGCGCACCTGGCTGTGCACGGGGAACGGACCGACCGCGCCGGAGGCGGCGACGCTGGTGCCGGCGTGGCAGTTGTCGCAGTGCCCGCAGACCTTGGACATCTGCTCGCCGAAGTAGGCCAGCAGGGCCTGCATCCGGCAGCCGGTGGTCTCGGCGAAGGCCCGCATCATGTCGGTGCGAGACCGGGTGACGGCCTGCTGGCGCTCCGCCTCGGCCAGCGCCGCGGCGGCGGCCTCGACCGGCTTCGGGGCGTAGCGCGGCGCGCCGATCTGCTGCCTGGCCCGCGGCTCGGCGGCGCCGATGTGCTCCAGCAGGGAGAGGTACTGGCCGAGCTTGCGGGTGCCCAGGCCGGTGGTCTCGCGCAGCTCCTTCTTGGTGGCGGCCTTCTTGCGCACCACCGCGGCCAGGTCGCGCAGCTCGGCCTCGTTGGGCAGGCCGCCGCTGAAGTAGCGCTGCAACCCGACGTCCTCGGCGCGCCAGAGCAGCAGCACCCGGGCGGGTTGGCCGTCGCGGCCGGCGCGGCCGATCTCCTGGAAGTAGCTGTCCGGCGAGTCGGGCAGCGCCATGTGCACCACCCAGGCGATGTTCGGCTTGTCGATGCCCATGCCGAACGCCGAGGTGGCCACCATGATCGGCACCTGGTCGGCGAGGAAGGCCTCGTGCAGCTCGTGCCGGGCGTTGGTGGGCATCCCGCCGTGGTAGAACTTCGACGGGAAGCCGGCGTCGGTGAGCCGCTGGGCCAGCTCCTCCGCCGCGCGCCGGGTCGGCACGTAGATGATGCCGGGGCGTTCGTCGTCGCGCAGCAGGGCGACCAGCCGCCGCCACCGGTAGTCGTCGTCCGGGCAGTAGGCGACCTCAAGGTAGAGGTTGGGCCGGTCCAGCCCGGAGACCACCACCTCGGGGTCGTGCAGGCGCAGCCGGGCGATGATGTCGTCGCGGACCGGCGGCGAGGCGGTCGCGGTCAGCGCGACCACCGGCGGCCGGCCGATGCCCTCGATCAGGTGGCCCAGCGCCAGGTAGTCGGGGCGGAAGTCGTGCCCCCAGGCGGAGATGCAGTGCGCCTCGTCGATCGCGACCAGCGCCGGCTTCAGCGACCGCACCTCGGCCATCCGGTCCGGGTTGGCCAGCGCCTCCGGGGTGATGAAGAGGAACTCGGCCCGGCCCTCCCGGATCTCCACGATCGCCTGGGCCTGCTGGGCCGCGGACTCGTCGGAGCTGATTCGGACGGCCCGCAGCTCGGCCCGCTGGCGTTCGTTGAGCGCGGCGATCTGGTCCTGCTGGAGCGCCAGCAGGGGCGAGATCACCACGGTCGGGCCGGGGATCAGGCTGGCCGGGATCTGGTAGATCGCCGACTTGCCGGCGCCCGTGGGCAGGACCACCAGGGCGTCGCGGCGCTTCATCACCGCCCGCATGGCGGCGAGCTGGTTGGGCCGCAGGGCCGTCCAGCCGAAGAGGCTCTTCGCCGCGCGGCGCAGCGTCGTGGAGTGAGTCGACAGGTTCATCGAGGGCCGGAGGTACCCGAGTTGATCAGCACCGAAACCCCGGGCACCGTCCGATCCGCCCCGATCCGGTCAGCGCAGCCGGGGGAGCACCTCGCGCTGGTACAGGTCGAACAGCTTCCGGGTGTGCGGGCCGGTGTTCGCCACGTAGATCTCGTCGAAGCCGGCCTTGGCGTACCGGTCGATCATCTCCAGGTGGGCGTCGGCGTCGTTGCCGCAGACGAACGCCTCCTTCATCATCTCCGGCGTGACCAGCTCGGCGGCCTGCTCGAAGTGCCGCGGCGAGGGCAGCACCTGGGACAGCTCGCCCGGCACCCCGGCGTTCGGCCACTTCTCGTACGCGATCCGGGCGCCGGCGTCCACGCTGTCGGCGTACGCCGCCTTGAAGCCGGCCTGGCACGGCTTGTCGCCGCCACCGCCCTCGCGGAACCGGCGCACCAGGTCACCGTCCGGCATGGTGCTGACGTAGCCGTCGCCGATCCGGGCGGCCAGCTCGACGGCCTTGGGGCCGAAGCCGGAGACGTAGACCGGCGGCGGCGTGTCGGGCAGCGTGTAGACCCGGGCGTGCTCCACCGTGTAGTGCCTGCCGTGGTGGTTGACGAACCCGCCGCGCCACAGCTCGCGCATGACCTCGACCGCCTCCTCCAGCATCTCCAGCCGGACGTCGGTCTGCGGCCACGCGTCGCCGAGGATGTGCTCGTTGAGCGCCTCGCCGGTGCCCACGCCGAGCACGAACCGGCCGCCGTGCAGCACCGCGCTGGTGGCCGCGGCCTGGGCGAGCACTGCCGGGTGGATCCGGACGGTGGGGCAGGTGACCGCGGTGGTGACCGGCAGCGAGCAGACCTGGCTCAGCGCGCCGATGGTGGACCAGACGAACGGGCTCTGCCCCTGCGCGTCCGTCCACGGGTGGTAGTGGTCCGAGATCCACAGTGCCTGGAAGCCGGCGCGCTCGGCGCCGCGCGCCTGCTCCAGCAGCTCGGCCGGGCCGTACTCCTCACTGGACAGGAAGTAACCGATCTTCATCGTGCCCCCTCGTGCCGCCGCCCGGCGCCGGGGTGCGCCGGGTCGGCCTGGGGGAAGCCGTACCCCGAGCGGCCCGGCTCACGCTCAGCGGCGGCCGAACATCGCCCGGATCGCGGCGAGCAGCAGCAGGCCGCCGAGCACCAGGCCGAGCAGCCGCACCCCGGGGATGTCGGCGGGGGAGGTGGCGTCGGCGAGCGGTACCAGATCCATGCTCCGCACTCTCGCACGGCGCTCCGGGCGGCGCCAGGACGCCAACAGTAAGGTTTATTGACTGTTCCGCCGAGCGGATGGAACCATGTCAGGACCGCGACGGCGACGGGCCGTCCGGGCCACAACGGGGGGTGCCGGAACGCGATGAGCGAACCAACCGTCGCCGAGGACCGCACCGCGCCGCACCGGGCCGGCGGTGCCACCGACCGGCACCTGGCCGGGCTGGCCGCCGCCGTGCTGCAACCCGGGTTCGTCGGCGCCACACCGCCCGACTGGGTGCGCCGCTGGCTCGCCGACGGCCTCGGCGGCGTGGTGCTGTTCGCCCGCAACATCGTCGACCCCGGCCAGCTCGCCGCGCTCACCGCCACGCTGCGCGCGGAACGCCCCGACGTGCTGGTCGCCATCGACGAGGAGGCCGGTGACGTCACCCGGATCGAGTCGGCCCGGGGCAGCTCCCGCCCGGGCAACCTCGCCCTCGGCGCGGTCGACGACCCCGGGCTGACCGAGGAGGTCGCCCGCGACCTCGGCGCCGAGCTGGCCGCGCTGGGCGTCACACTGAACTACGCCCCGGACGCCGACGTCAACAACAACCCCGCCAACCCGGTGATCGGCGTACGGTCCTTCGGCGCCGACCCGGGCCTGGTGGCCCGGCACACCGCCGCCTGGGTACGCGGCCTGCAGTCGGCCGGCGTCGCGGCCTGCGCCAAGCACTTCCCCGGTCACGGGGACACCCGGGTCGACTCGCACCACGAGCTGCCCCGGATAACCGCCGACCGGGCCGCCCTCGACGCCGGTGAGCTGGCGCCGTTCCGGGCCGCCGTCGCCGCCGGCGTGCAGGCGGTGATGACCGGCCACCTGCTGGTGCCCGCCCTCGACCCGGAGCTGCCGGCCACCCTCAGCCGGTGGATCCTCGGCGACCTGCTCCGCGACGAGCTCGGTTTCTCCGGGGTGGTGGTGACCGACGCGGTCGAGATGCGCGCGGTGGCCGACCGGTACGGCTTCCGCGGCGCCGCCGTGCGGGCCCTGGCCGCCGGCGCGGACGCGATCTGCGTCGGCGGGGAACGGGCCGACGAGGCCGCCGCCGGCCAGCTGCGGGACGCGATCGTCGCCGCCGTGCGCGACGGCACGCTGCCCGAGGAGCGGCTCGCCGAGGCCGCCAAGCGGGTCGGTCAGCTCGCCGCCTGGGCGGTCTCCGCCCGCGCCGCCCGCCCGGCGCGGGGGCTCGCGTCGACCGGCGACTCGGCGATCGGGCTGCTCGCGGCCCGCCGGGCGGTCCGCGTCCGCGGCGACCGGGCGGCCCTGCCGCTGGCCGGCCCCCCGCACGTGGTGGAGTTCGTCGCGCCGCGCAACATCGCCATCGGGTCGGA
This sequence comes from Micromonospora sp. NPDC000089, assembly GCF_042899365.1. NCBI lineage: Bacteria > Bacillati > Actinomycetota > Actinomycetes > Micromonosporales > Micromonosporaceae > Micromonospora > Micromonospora sp. NPDC000089. The sequence goes on along the minus strand of NZ_JBIAZT010000004.1, from coordinate 180,304 downwards.
GACGCCGTGGGGGATCGGCGCCCCGCTGGCCGGGCTGCTCCCCGGTACGACGACCGTGCGGCTCGCCGAGACCGACCCGCCGGCCGACCCGGTCGCCGGTGCCGGCGGGCGGCCGGTCGTGCTGGTCGTCCGCGACCTGCACCGGCACGCCTGGATGCGGGCCGCGGTCGCCCGGGCGCTGGCCGCCCGACCCGACGCCGTGGTGGTCGAGCTGGGCCTGCCCGAGCTGGTCACCGGGCGGGCGCACCTGGCCACCCACGGCGCCACCCGGGCGAGCGCGCGGGCCGCCGCCGAGCTGCTCGCCGGCCACCACTGACCGCCCCGGGGCGCGCCACCAGGCGCCGGCCCGGGCCGCTCCGGCGTCGGCGCGGCCGGCTCAGGCCGGCTCGACGACCAGGTCGGCGTAGTCGGGATGCCGCTCGATCCAGGCCCGCATGAACGGGCACTGCGGCACCACCCGGCCGCCCTGCTCCCGGACCTGGTCCAGGGTGGCCTTCATCAGCGCGCCGCCCACCCCCATGTCCTGGAACTCGGGGCGCACCTCGGTGTGGGTGAAGATCCGTACCTCGCCGCGCGGCAGGTACGCGGTGAAGCCGGCCAGCGCGTCGTCCACCAGGATCTCGAAGCGGTGCTTGGCGGGGTTCTCCTCGACCAGGAAGCTCACCGGGCCATTCTCTCCCCCCGGTCGGCCAGCGTGTCCAGTTCGGCCAGCAACCGGTCCACCTCTTGCACCGTGTTGTAGTGGTAGACGCTGGCCCGCACCGCGCCGCCGGAATCCCGCAGGCCCATCGCCTGGAAGTACTCGTAGGCGTAGTAGTCGCCGGCCGACAGGCACAGCCCCGCCTCACCCAGCGCGGCGGCCAGCCCGGCCGGCGACCAGCCGGCCAGCCGGAACGACACCGTCGGGCAGCGCCGGGCGGCCGCGCCGTACACCGTCACCGCGGGGCGCGCGGTCAGGCCGGCGAGCAGCCGCTCGAACAGCGACTCCTCGTACGCCTGGGCGGCGGCCAGGCCGGCGCGTACCCGCTCCCTACGGTGGCCGGTCGCGGCCGGGTCCAGCCCGGCCAGGTGGTCCACCGCGGCGGCCACCCCGGCCAGCAGCGGGAAGCTGGGTGTGCCGGCCTCGAACCGGTCCGGCACCGCGTCGGACGAGGGCAGCAGCTTGGCCGGGTGCAGCTGCGCCAGCCGGGCCGGGTCGGCCACCAGCGCCGCCAGGTGCGGGCCGGACCACTTGTACGCGCTGGTGACCAGGAAGTCGGCGCCCAGCGAGGCGACGTCGGTCGGGCCGTGCGGCACCGAGTGCACCCCGTCCACGCAGACCAGCGCGCCCGACTCGTGGGCGGTCTTGGCGATCGCGGCGACGTCCGGCACGGTGCCGATCGCGTTGCTGCCGGCGGTCACCGCGACCAGCCGGGTGCGCGGCCCGACCAGCTCGGCGTACTGCCCGGCCGGCAGCTCGCCGGTGGCCGGGTCGAACTCGGCCCAGCGGACGGTGACCCCGGCGGCCTCGGCCGCCTGCACCCAGGGCCGGACGTTCGCGTCGTGGTCCAGCCGGGAGACCACCACCTCGTCGCCGGGCCGCCAGGTGTCCCCGAGCGCCCGGGCCAGGGTGTACGTCAGCACGGTGGCGCTCGGCCCGAGGACCACCCCGTCCGGAGCGGCGCCCAGCAGGTCGGCCACGGCCGCGCGGGCGGCCGCGACCAGCTCCAGCGACCGCCGGCCCGGCGTGAACGCGGTGGTCCGGTTGCCCAACGCGGTCCGCATCGCGCCGGCGACCGCGTCGATCACCGACTGCGGCGTCTGGGTGCCGCCGGCACCGTCGAAGTGGGCGAAACCCTCGGTCAGGGCGGGGTAGGCGGCCCGGGTCCGGGCGATGTCGAACGGCATGCCGGGACCCTAACCCGCGCCGGACGATGATCATCGGGAGGTGACCGGTGGGCGGGTGTCTCGTACCCTGGGTCGGGTGACGAACCGATCCCCCTCGCCGTCCTCCCCCCGCCGCGCCGCCGGCCTGCTCGCCGGGCTGGCCCTCGGCGTGGCCGTCCTGGCCGGGTGCAGCTCCGACGGCGCCGACACCGACTGCGGCCTGGACGCCTGCACCGTCACCTTCGACCGGGGCGTGGACGCCCGGGCCACCATCCTCGGCGTGGAGGCGAAGCTGGTCGGCGCCCAGGGCGACCAGGTGACCGTGGAGGTCGCCGGCGAGCAGCTGTCGCTGACCACCGGCCAGCAGGCCGCCGAGGTGGGCGGCTTCGCGGTGACCCTGGACAGCGTCACCGACCAGCAGGTCAAGATCCAGGTGGCCCGCAGTTCGGGCAGCTGACGGGCCCCGTAGCCGCCCAAACCACGTTTGGGGATCTTCGCATCCGGAGATTGTGGCGCCATGTCACTCACCCGGAACGCCGAAGCCACCGCAGCCCGCACCGCGGACAGCCGCTGGCTGGAAATCCTGGCCCGGGCCGGCTTCATCGGCTACGGGATCATCCACCTGCTCTTCGCCTGGCTCATCCTGCAGATCGCCTTCGGCTCGTCGAGCGAGGAGGGCAACCAGAACGGTGCGCTGCGCACCATCGGCGAGCAGCCGCTGGGCAAGTTCCTGCTGATCGCCATCGCGGTCGGCCTGGTCGCCATGGCCATCTGGCAGGCCCTGGAGGCGGCCGTCGGGCACCGGTCCCGGCAGGGCAAGGAGCGCCTGTTCGAGCGGATCGCCTCGGTGGTCCGCACCATCGTCTTCCTCTGGCTGGCGTGGACCGCCGTGCGGGTCTTCCAGGAGGCCAGCGCGAACGCCTCGAACCAGCAGCAGCAGCTGTCGGAGAAGCTGATGGCCTCCGGTGGTGGCCGGTGGCTGGTCGGGCTGGCCGGCCTGGTGCTCGCCGCGGTGGGCATCGGCATGGTGATCTACGGCTTCAAGAAGAAGTTCGAGCGCAACCTCAAGACCGGCGAGATGAGCCCGAAGATCCACAAGGTCACCCGGCGGCTCGGCATGGCCGGCTACATGGCCCGGGGCGCCGTCTTCGCCGTGGCCGGCGTGCTGGTGGTGGTGGCCGCCGTCACGTACGACCCGCAGAAGGCCCGCGGTCTGGACGCCGCCCTGCGCACCATGCGTGACCAGCCCTGGGGCCCGGTCATCCTGGCGCTGATGGCGCTGGGCATCGCCGCGTTCGGCGTCTACTGCTTCCTGCAGTCCCGGTTCCGGAAGGTCTGAGCTGGTCGACTCGGCGATCCCGGGGCACCATGGAGCTTTTGCCCGGGAACCGATCAACCCGCCGGAGGGAGAACAGCCCGTGCAGGACTACCTCGAGACGTTTGCCGCCGCGGCCGCCGCGGCGGCGATCGCCCTGCTGATCGTCGAGGTGGTGCACCGTGTGGTCCGCCGGCTCGGCCGGCGGTCGCTGCTGATGACGGAGCTCACCGAGCACGCCCACCGCTCCTTCCAGGTGGCCGCCACGGTGCTCGCCGTCCAGTTCGCCGTCCGGCTCACCACCGGGTACGCCGTCGGCACCGCCTGGCGGCAGGTGGTGCTGCACACCCTGGTGCTCGCCGTGGTCGCCGCGCTGGCCTGGCTGGTGGCCTCGCTGCTGGTCGTGGTGGAGGACACCGCGCTGGCCCGGTTCCGCACCGACGTGCCGAACAACCGGCACGCCCGGCGGGTGCGGACCCAGGTGGTGCTGCTGCGCCGGCTGACCATCGCGATGATCGTGATCCTGGCGGTCGGGGTGTCGCTGATGACCTTCCCCGCCGTCCGGGGCGTCGGCGCCGGCGTGCTGACCAGCGCCGGTCTGGTCGGTGTGGTGGCCGCGCTGGCCGCGCAGAGCCTGCTCGGCAACGTGATCGCCGGCCTGCAGCTCGCCTTCAGCGACGCGGTACGCCTGGACGACGTGGTGGTGGTCGAGGGGGAGTGGGGCCGGATCGAAGAGCTCACCCTCAGCTACGTGGTGGTGCAGATCTGGGACGACCGGCGGCTGATCCTGCCCACGTCGTACTTCACCAGCACCCCGTTCCAGAACTGGACCCGGACGGAGGCCGCCGTGCTGGGCACCGCCGAGTTCGAGGTGGACTGGGCGATCCCGGTGCAGGCGATGCGCGAGGAGTTGCGCCGGCTGTGCGAGGGCACCGAGCTGTGGGACGGCCGGGTCTGCGTCCTGCAGGTGACCGACGCGACCGGCGGCACGCTGACGGTCCGGGCGCTGGTCAGCGCCGCCGACGCCGGCAGCCTGTGGGACCTGCGCTGCCTGGTGCGCGAACACCTCGCCGCCTGGGTGCGGGACCACCGGCCGACGGCGCTGCCGCGCACCCGCACCGAGATCGGTGACTCCTCCGGCGCGCTGCCCTGGCAGTGGGTGCGGACCCGGCCGGCGACGCGTCCCTCGCCCCGGCCCCGGGACGCCGACGTGCCGGACGACGCCCGGGTCTTCGGCGGCAGCGACGACGGCGACGCCCGCAGCGAGGCCTTCGTCGGCCCGGCCGAGGACGGCGAGGCCCGCGAGGGCCGCCCCGAGCCGCGCCCGGAGGAACCGGTGGACGCCCGCCGCTGAGAGCGGCCGCAGGCCCGACGCCTCCCGAAGCCCCCGGAACCGAGCGTTCCGGGGGCTTCGTCGTGCCGGCTTCCGCGTTTCGCCGTACGTCCCACCCCCGGCTGAGGTCAGATGATGAGCGGGGTACTGCGCGCAGGATTGGCGGGCGGCGGCTCCGGGCATACAGCGCGGTGATGATGAAAGGAGGACAGCATGGCTGACGTCACGAACCACCACACGTCCCGCACGGGGACCGAGCCGTCCACCGCCGAGTTGGTGCAGCGGGCCACCGAGCAGGTGTCCCGGCTGGTCCGGGACGAACTGGCGCTGGCCCGGGCCGAACTGACCGAGAAGGGCAAGCACGCCGGGATCGGGATCGGTCTGTTCGGTGGCGGCGGGGTGATGGCCCTGTACGGCACCGGCGCCCTGGTCGCCACGGCGATCCTGCTGCTGGCCCTGGTGCTGCCCGCGTGGGCGGCCGCGCTGATCGTGGCGGTGGTGCTCTTCCTGATCGCCGGGGTGCTCGCCCTGGTGGGCAAGAAGCAGGTCAGCCGTGCCGTCCCGCCGATGCCGGAGGCGACGGTGCGCAGCGTCCGGGCGGACGTGGACACCGTCACCGCCGCGGTGAAGGACAGGGGACGGGCATGACGGGCAACGGCACCGGCGACACCGAGGCGCTGCGCGAGGAGATCCGGCGCACCCGGGTGGAGTTGGGCGAGACGATGGAGCTGTTGGCCGCCAAGGCCGACGTCAAGGCCCGGCTGCGGGAATCCGCCGGGCAGGCGAAGGAGCGGGTGCGCGAGCAGGCCGCGCTGACCGTGTCCCGGGTGCGCGGGCAGGCGGCGCTGAAGGCCGACCAGGTGCGGTCGCAGGGGTACGGCGAGACGTTCGGGCGCTCGCCGGCGCCGTGGGCCGCGGTCGCGGCCGGCGCCGTGGCGACCGTTCTGGTGCTGTTGATCGTTCGGGGGAGGCGCAGGTGAGCACGAGGATCGGTAAGGCCGCGTACCGGCCCGTCGGGGTGCTGCTCGGGTTGGCCGCGGGCACGGTCGCCGGGGTGATCTTCAAGCAGGTCTGGAAGGTGACCGCCGGTGACGGCGAGGCGCCGGACCCGACCGACGAGGACCGCCGGTGGGGCGAGATCCTCGCCGCGGCGGCCCTGCAGGGCGCCATCTTCGCGGTCGTCCGGGCCGCGGTGGACCGGGGCGGGGCGGTCGGCGTACGGCGGCTCACCGGTCGCTGGCCCGACTGACCAGACTCGATCCGACAGGCGTTCCGGCCCCCTCCCGCATCGACGGGTGGGGGCCGTTCGCGCGGTCCCGACGAGCCCTCCAGCGGATCTCAGGCATCCGTCAGGTCACATGTCGGAAAACTTCGTCGAGTGGGCTGTGCAGAGTTTTGCGTACGTGGTTTGCTGGTCCCCGCTGTTGAGAGACGGCGTGGGTTGAGAGAAGTCTCCTTGGTGGGGGCCGCCTCAGTCGCTGCTGCTCGAAAACGGCCAATCGGCCGCACGGCGTGCTCGGCCGCCAGTTTTAGAAGGAGATACACATGGCGCAGGGAACCGTGAAGTGGTTCAACGCTGACAAGGGCTTCGGCTTCATCACCGTCGACGGCGGGGGTGCTGACGTGTTCGTCCACTTCTCGGCCATCCAGACCAGCGGTTACCGCACGCTGGAGGAGAACCAGCGGGTGGAGTTCGAGATCGCCCAGGGTCAGAAGGGTCCGCAGGCCGAGCAGGTCCGCCCCATCTGAGCAGTGCCGGCCGGCGCAGCCGGCCCGGGTGATCCGGCACCCCGGATCGACGAGCCCCGTGTCCCCGCTGGGACGCGGGGCTTTCCGCGTGTCCGGGTCCGAAGCGCCGCCACGGCGCGCGGGCCGTCCGGCGGACAGGTCGGGTTGGCGGACCGATCAGGTGCGCCGGCGCGAGCGCAGGCCGCGCCAGAGCACGACGAGCCCGACCAGCACCAGCAGCGGACCGAGCACCGCCCAGATCCGCTGGCCGGTCATCAGGCTGCCGCTGACGTAACCGAGGCCCTGCACCGTCCAGACGGCGCCGACCACCACGGCCAGCAGGCCGAGGGTGAGCGTGAGCCAGCCTCTCATCGATCCCTCCTTCGCGCGCCGGGGTCGGCGGCCGCACCGCCAGCATGCCGCCGGTTGGGGCCGGACGCGAGCACCGCCGTGCTCACCACCGGTCGTGGACCCGGGGGCGGACCAGTTCGTCGTAGACGGAGCGCACGGTCGCCCGCTCGGCGTCGGTCAGCGGCGGCACCTGCGCGGCGGCGGCATTGCCCCGGGCCTGCTCGGGGGTGCGGGCGCCGGGGATGACCACGGTGACGCCCGGCTGGTCGATGATCCAGCGCAGCGCGAACTGGGCCGTGGTGCGGTCGTCGCGGACCGACGGGGCGAGCCGGCGGACCACCTCCAGGCCGAGGTCGTAGTCCACTCCGGAGAAGGTCTCGCCGACGTCGAAGCTCTCGCCGTGCCGGTTGAAGGTGCGGTGGTCGTCGGCGGCGAAGGTGGTGTGCTCGTCGTACCGGCCGGAGAGCAGGCCGCTGGCCAGCGGAACCCGGGCGATGACGCCCACCCCGGCCGCGGCGGCGGCCGGCAGGACCTGGTCCAGCGGCTTGAGCCGGACCGCGTTGAGGATGATCTGCACGCTCGCCACGTTCGGTCGGGCGATGGCGGTGAGCGCCTGGTCGCAGGTCTCGACGCTGACGCCGTACCCGGCCACCCGCCGCTCGGCGACCAGGGTGTCCAGGGCGTCGAAGACCCGGTCGTCGGCGAAGACGGCGGTGGGTGGGCAGTGCAGCTGGACCAGGTCCAGAGTGTCCACGCCCAGGTTGGCCCGGGACCGGTCGGTCCAGGCGCGGAAGTTGTCCATGGTGTACGCCTCGGGCGTCTGCTCGACCCGGCGGCCCATCTTGGTGGCGACGGTCAGCCCGTGGCCGGGGTGCTCGCGCAGGAACCGGCCGATCAGCCGCTCGCTGCGGCCGTCGCCGTAGACGTCGGCGGTGTCCAGGAAGGTCACTCCGGCGTCCACCGCGGCGGCGACCACGGCGAGCGCGTCGTCCTCGTCGACCCGACCCCAGTCGGCGCCGAGCTGCCAGGCGCCGAGGCCGACCACACCCACCTGCCGGCCGAGCCGGTCGAAGCTGCGCTGTTCCATCCCGACCACCCTAGTGACCTCGTTGCGCTGCCGCACGGTGGGCCGTACAGTTCAGCAGTACGGGCGTACGGTTTGGAGGCTGGGATGTGGGATCCGACGACCTACCTGCGCTACGACGACGAACGCTCCCGGCCCTTCCACGACCTCCTGGCCCGGGTGCCCGCCGACCGGCCGCGCGCGGTGGTCGACCTGGGCTGCGGCCCGGGCACCCTGACCGCCGGGCTGGCCGCCCGCTGGCCGGCCGCCCGGATCACCGGCATCGACAGCTCCGCACCGATGATCGAACGGGCCATCGCGCTGGCCGCGCCGGTCGACTTCGCCGTCGGTGACGTCCGGGACTGGCGGCCTGGCCCGGAGGTCGACGTGCTGGTCTGCAACGCGGTGCTGCAGTGGGTCCCCGACCACCGCGACCTGCTCGTCCGGTGGGCCGGCGAGCTGCCGGCCGGCGCCTGGCTGGCGTTCCAGGTGCCGGGCAACTTCGCCGCGCCCTCGCACCGGGCGCTGCGCGCGGTCGCCGGCCGGGACCGCTGGTCGGCCACCGCGGCGCCGGTGCTGCGCGAGGCCCCGGTCGGCGACGCGAGCGACTACGCCACGCTGCTGGCCGACGCCGGCTGCGCCGTGGACGCCTGGGAGACTACCTACGTGCACCTGCTTCCCGCCCGCACCGGCGCCGACCACCCCGTGCTCGCCTGGATGGAGGGGACCGCGCTGCGCCCCGTCCGGGCCGTGCTGGACGCCGCCGGCTGGGCCGCCTTCCGCGCCGAGCTGGAATATCGGCTCGCCGAGGCGTACCCGGTGCGGCAGGGTCGGGTGCGGTTCCCGTTCCGCCGGATCTTCGTGGTCGCCCGCACCGGCGCCCGTGCTTGAGGAGTTACCGTGACCGACCTGCCCGCCTTCATCGCCGCGCTGCCCAAGGTGGAGCTGCACGTGCACCACGTCGGCTCCGCCTCGCCGCGCATCGTGTCCGAGCTGGCCGCCCGGCACGAGGGACGCAGCCCGGTGCCGGCCGACCCGGACGCGCTCGCCGACTACTTCGCCTTCCGCGACTTCGCCCACTTCGTCGAGGTCTACCTGAGCGTGGTGGACCTGATCCGGGACCCGGACGACGTCTGGATGCTCACCCACGAGGTGGCCCGCGAGCTGGCCCGCCAGCAGGTCCGGTACGCCGAGCTGACCGTCACCCCGTACTCGCACGTGCACCGGGGCATCCCCGCCCCGGCGTTCTGCGAGGCGATCGAGGACGCCCGCAAGCGCGCCGAGGCGGACTTCGGCATCGCGCTGCGCTGGTGCTTCGACATCCCCGGGGAGGCCGGGCTGCCGGCCGCCGAGGAGACCCTGCGGATCGCGCTGGACGAGCGCCCCGACGGGCTGATCAGCTTCGGTCTCGGCGGCCCGGAGATCGGCGTGCCCCGACCGCAGTTCAAGCCGTACTTCGACCAGGCCCGGGCGGCAGGGCTGCGCTCGGTACCGCACGCCGGCGAGACCACCGGCCCGCAGACGATCTGGGACGCGCTGCGCGACCTGGGCGCCGAGCGGATCGGGCACGGCATCTCCGCCGCCGGAGACCCGGAGCTGCTGGCGTACCTGGCCGAGCACCGGATCGCCCTGGAGGTCTGCCCGACCTCCAACGTGCGCACCCGGGCGGTGCCGACCATCGAGGAGCACCCGCTGCGGCAGTTGGTCGACGCGGGCGTGCTGGTCAGCATCAACTCCGACGACCCGCCGATGTTCGGCACCACCCTCAACGACGAGTACGCGGTGGCGGCCCGGCTGCTCGACGCCGGCCCGCAGCGGCTCGCCGCGCTGGCCCGCGACGCGGTGACCGCCTCGTTCATGGAGCCGGCCGACAAGGCGCGGATCAGCGCCGAGATCGACGCCTGTTCGGCGGCCGCGACGCGCTGACCGGCCGCGCCCGGCCCGGCCGGACGATCCGGCGCGGTCGCCGGGCGGCCAGCAGCGGGCCGAGGGCGGCCACCGGCGGGTGCGGCCGCGCCGGCAGGGTCAGCGGCCGGCCGAGGACGGCGACCAGCGCGAGCACCAGGGCCCGGGCGTACGACGACGGCACGCCGATGCCAATCACGAACGTCGGGCAGGGCGGTCGGGAAACGTTCATCTGCTCACCTCACGACGGCGACGGGCGGGCTGCGGGTGAGGGGTGCGCGCGCGGCGGGGGCGGGTGTGGGGGGACCATGCCCCCGCCGCGCGCACGGGCTCCGCCGGCCGGCAGGTTGTCAGGGGCGACAGGCCGGCGGAGCTGATGGGTACTGCGGGAATCGTGCCAGCCGGAACCGGTCGCGCCGGCACCGTTAACCCGGATCTAAGGAAGACTTGCGGCCGCCCACAGCCCGGCCCGTGGTCGGCCCACTGCGTCGACGGCCCGGGCCCGCTCAGTCGTCGGTGGGCCGGGGCCGGGGCCAGCGCCGGCCGCCGGTCTTCTGCTCCCGGGCCATCCGCCCGACCAGCCCGAACCGGTTGACCTGCCGGGGCATCGCCTCCGGGTCGGCCAGCAGCATCACCACGCTGGCGCCGCCGAGCCGGGCCCGGTCGATGCTGACCGAGCCGTTGGCCTGCAACGCGACCCGCTTGGCGATGTCCAGGCCCAGGCCGGTCGAGCCCTGGTCGCTGGCGCCCCGGCGCAGCGCCCGGTCGGGGTTGGCGATGCCCGGCCCGGCGTCGTCGATCCGGATCGCCACGTACCCGTCCCGGCGCGACACCGCCACCTCGAACGCGGTCCCCTGCGGGGTGTAGCGGAACACGTTGCCGATCACCGCATCGAGCGCAGCCGCCAGCTCCGCCCGGGGCACCGGCGCCGGGATGCGCAGCTGGGCGCCGATCACCCGGTGCGGGCGGTTCTGGTCACCGGCCAGCGCCGCCCAGAACACCATCCGGTCCCGGACCACCTCGCTGACGTCGCACTCGGCCGGCCCGACCTCGTGGGCGACCGCCTTGCGGGTCGTCTTGATCAGGACGTCGATCTCGCCCTCGAGGGTGACGATGGCCTGCCGGATCCGCCGGATGGTCCGCCGGCGGTCCAGCTCCGCCGGGGTGAACGAGCCGACGCTGGTGTCGTCGGAGTCCAGCCCCTCGGCGTCCAGCCGCAGCACGGTCAGCGGGGTACGCAGCCGGTGCGACAGGTCGGCGACCAGCTCCCGCTCGTCGGTCCGGGCGGCGACCAGGCGGTCCGCCATCCGGTTGAACGCGTACCCGGCCTCGGCCAGCTCGCGCGGGCCGCTCGGCTCCACCCGGACGCCGAGGTCTCCGTCGCCGACGGCCAGGGCGGCCTTGACCAGCCCGCGGGTCGAGTCGACCGCGCGGGCCGCCACCCGGTCCACCACGATCACCGCGGCGCCCACCAGGGCCAGCGCGACCCCGGTCAGCAGCAGCCAGGTGCCGCCCGCGCCCTCGTCCAGGGCGGAGCGCGGAACGAAGACCTCCACCACGGCCGTCCGGTTGCCGAGCACCACCGGGTCCAGCCGCACCACGCCGTCGTCCACGTCGACGACCATCGACTTCCCGGCCGTACGGGCCCGCTCCAGGTCGGCCGGGTCGGCGCGGCCGACCGGTTCCGCGCCACCCAGGCCGTGCACCACCGGCCGGGTGGCCGGGTCGTCACCGGTGGCCTCGACGGCGCGGCGCAGCGCGGCGGGCTCGGTGCTGACCGCCAGCGCCCCGGTGACCATCCCGGCCCGGCGGGCCGCGTCGGACAGCGCCTCCTCGCGCACCTCGTCGCGCAGGCTGATGCCGAGCGGGACGAGGAACGCCAGGGCCACCAGCGCGCACATGCCGGCCGTGAGGTAGGCCAGCGCCAGCCTCAGTCCGGGGCCACCAGCCGGAAGCCCACCCCCCGCACGGTGCGCAGGTAGCGTGGCTTCGCGGCGGACTCGCCCATCTTCCGGCGCAACCAGTACAGGTGCACGTCGATGGTCTGGTCCTCGCCGACCGACGGCTGCCGCCATACCTCCTCCAAAAGCTCCCGCCGGGACACTACCCGGCCGGGTCGGGCGGCGAGATACGCCAGCAGGTCGAATTCCTTGCGGGTCAGCGCGAGCGGCTCCCCGTCGAGCACCGCGCTGCGCTCGCCGACGTCCACCCGCAGGCCGCCCACGGTGTGCACGGCGGGCTGCACCGTCCGGCTGGCCCGGCCGACCCGGCGCAGCACGGTGGTGATCCGGGCGTCCAGGTGCGCGCCGGTGAACGGCTTGACCATGTAGTCGTCGGCGCCGGCGCGCAGCAGCCGGACCACCGACTGCTCGTCGTCCCGGGCGGTGGCGATGATGATCGGCACGTCGGTGATGCCGCGCAGCATGCGCAGCGCGTCCGAGCCGTCCAGGTCGGGCAGGCCCAGGTCCAGCACGACCAGGTCCGGGGTCTCGGCGGCGACCCGGCGCAGCGCGTCCAGCGCGGTGCCGACGGCGTGCACGGCGTGCCCCCGGTCGCTGAGGGAACGCAGCATCGCGCCGCGTACGACGTGGTCGTCTTCGACCAGGAGTACGGTGGCCACCTCAGCACCGTACTGCCCGTGGCAAGTCGATCGCGTTGCGGCGGGCCCCCGAACCGGGCAAGCTGGTACGGCGATGACCTTCACCCTCTTTGCCGACGCGCGGGAGGCACTGGCCCGCGACAGCCTCGCCGGCCTCTCCGTCGGCGACGCGCTCGGCTCCCAGTTCTTCGTACCCGGTCACCACCGGAGCGACGTCGCCGCCGGCACGCTCCCGCCGCCGACCTGGCAGTGGACCGACGACACCGAGATGGCCTGTTCGGTGCTGGCCGAGCTGCTCGCCCACGGCGAGATCGACCGCGACCGGCTGGCGCTCGCCTTCGCCGAACGCTGCGAGCCCTACCGCGGATACGGCCCGGGCGCGGTGACCATCCTGCGGCTGATCCGCACCGGCACGCCGTGGCCGGTGGCCGCCGCCGCGGCGTTCGACGGGCAGGGCTCCTGCGGCAACGGCGCGGCGATGCGGGTCGGTCCGCTGGGCGCCTGGTTCGCCGACTCGGTCAGCATGGCGGCGGCCCAGGCCCGGGCCAGCGCCGAGATCACCCACGCGCATCCCGAGGGGGTCGCGGGCGCCGTCGCGGTCGCGGTGGCCGCCGCGCTGGCCGCCCGCGCCCGCCTCGACGGGGTACGCCCCGACCCGGCCCGCCTGCTGGCCGCCGTGGCCGCCGCGCTCGACCCCGCCACCGAGGTGCACCGCCGGGTACGCCGCGCGGTCGGCCTGCTCGGCCGCCCGCTCGCCGAGGCGGTGGAGGTGCTCGGCAACGGCTCCCGGGTGACCGCCCAGGACACCGTCGGCTTCACCCTCTGGCTGGCCGCCTCCCGCCTCGACGACTACCCGCGGGCGATCCAGGCCTGTGTCGAGGCGGGTGGCGACGTGGACACCACGGGCGCGATCGTCGGTTCGGTCGTGGCCGCGTACACCGGGGTCGGCACCCCGGGTGGCGTGCCCGACGGCTGGCTGGCCGCCCGGGAGCGGCTGCCGGCCTGGCTGGGCTGACCTCAGCGCGAACCCACCGCCTGCTCGGCCCGGCCCGGTGCCGGGTCGGCCGGCGCCCCGGTCTCGCCCTCGTCGGCCGCGGCGGAGTCGGCGGGGGTCGACGGCGGGGTACGGCCGTCGAATTTCCACCCCCGCGCCTCGGCCGGCTCGTCGGTGTCGGGGGCGTCGCCCCGGTCGGGGGTGGTCGGGCCGGACCGCCGCCGGCGACTCACCGCCCAGCCGACCACCGCGCCGCCGCCGAGGCCGGCCAGCAGGCCGCCGCCGAGCAGCACGTCCGCGTTCGGCGCCGGGTCGTCGGCCGGCGCACCGCCCGGCGCGGCGCCGCCGGCCGCCGTGCCGGGGCCGGCCGCCACCTGAGGATCGGCGACCCCGCCGTGCTCGTGCCCGGTCGCGGCGCCGGGCGGCGCCGGCCGCAGGGCCAGCGCCGGGGCCGGGTGCGCGCCGCCCGCCGGGTCGGCCCAGCGCACCACCGACCCGTCCGAGTACGTCTGCACCACCTCGAAGGCGACCCGGTCCACCTCCGGCATCGGGCCCATCGCGATCGAGAGCCGGGCCGGGCCGGGCACCGGCCTACCGGCGGCCCGGGTCCAGATCACCGAGGCGGTCACCGTGTCGACGCTGTAGCCGTGGATGCCCTCCACCCGGGTGGTGGGCTTGCGGGTGGTGATCAGCGGCGCCCAGCCAGGCACCGACAGCGGGTAGACCTCGCCGATCGGCGCGTCGGCGGGCAGCCGGAACTCGATCTTCTCGGTGCGCGCGCCGGGTCGTTCCTCCGGCACCACCAGGTGCAGCTCCACCGCGTCGCCCCGGGCCGCCTCGCTCGGCGTGGCCGTCACCCCGTCGGCCAGGGCCGGCCCGGCCCAACCCAACGCCCCGGCCACCGCCGCGGCCAGGACGAGCGCGCCGCGGCGCCGACGGCTGCCGCTCCGGGTCGTCGTCATCCCTGCCCCCATCCGCTTCCGGCGGCCGGCACCGGCTCCGGCCACACCGGGTAGTTCGGACGGGAGGCCGGAAAGGTTCAATCGCGCCGCGACGAATCCCGGCCGGCGGGACCCGGCCCGGCCTTCCATTCCCCACGGCCGGGCCGGTCCGGGGTGCCCGATAGCATCGCAGGGGGTCGGTTTACCGGCCCATCCGTACCGTCTGCCGTTGAGGAGTCACCGTGTCCGCACCCCGTACCCCCGTCGTGGCCGACCCCGTCGTCGTCGCCGCCGGGACCACGGCGGCCGACGCGGTGGCCGCGGCCGGGCTGCCCGCCGCCGGCCCGAAGGCCGTCGTGGTGGTCCGCGACCCGCAGGGCCAGCTGCGCGACCTGGACTGGGCGCCGGCGGAGGAGACCACCGTCGAGCCGGTCACCCTCGACTCGCCGGACGGCCTAAACGTGCTGCGCCACTCCACCGCGCACGTGCTCGCCCAAGCCGTGCAGGACGTCTTCCCCGAGGCGAAGCTCGGCATCGGCCCGCCCATCGAGAACGGCTTCTACTACGACTTCGCGGTCGACAAGCCGTTCCAGCCGGACGACCTGGCGAAGCTCGAGAAGCGGATGCAGGAGATCGTCAAGTCCGGCCAGCGGTTCCGCCGGCGGCGCTTCGACAGCCTGGACGAGGCGAAGGCCGAGCTGGCCGCCGAGCCGTTCAAGCTGGAGCTGATCGACGTCAAGGGCGAGGGGCTGGACACCGCCGAGGTGATGGAGGTGGGCGGCGGCGAGCTGACCATCTACGACAACCTCGCCGCCAACGAGGACAAGGTCTGCTGGTCGGACCTGTGCCGCGGCCCGCACCTGCCGAACACCCGGCTGATCGGCGCGTTCAAGCTGATGCGCTCGGCCGCCGCGTACTGGCGCGGGTCGGAGAAGAACCCGCAGCTGCAGCGGGTCTACGGCACCGCCTGGCCGACCCGGGACGAGCTCAAGGCGTACCTGAAGCTGTTGGAGGAGGCCGCCCGGCGCGACCACCGCAAGCTCGGCGTCGACCTCGACCTGTTCAGCTTCCCCGACGAGCTCGGCTCCGGCCTGGCGGTCTTCCACCCCAAGGGCGGCATCATCCGCCGGGAGATGGAGAACTACTCCCGGATCAAGCACGAGCAGGCCGGCTACGCGTTCGTCAACACCCCGCACATCACCAAGGGCCACCTGTACGAGGTCTCCGGGCACCTCGACTGGTACGCCGACGGCATGTTCCCGCCCATGGAGGTCGAGGGCGCGAACTACTACCTCAAGCCGATGAACTGCCCGATGCACGACCTGATCTTCCGGTCCCGCGGGCGGTCCTACCGCGAGCTGCCGCTGCGGATGTTCGAGTTCGGCACGGTCTACCGGTACGAGAAGTCCGGCGTGGTGCACGGCCTGACCCGGGTGCGCGGCATGACCCAGGACGACGCGCACATCTTCTGCACCGAGGAGCAGATGGCCGGCGAGCTGAAGTCGCTGCTCGCCTTCGTGCTGGAGCTGCTGCGCGACTACGGCCTGGACGACTTCTACCTGGAGCTGTCCACCCGTAACCCGGAGAAGTCCGTCGGCACCGACGAGAACTGGGAGCGGGCCACCGAGGCGCTGCGCTCGGCGGCCCAGGAGTCCGGCCTCGACCTGGTGCCGGATCCGGGCGGCGCGGCCTTCTACGGCCCGAAGATCTCCGTGCAGGCCAAGGACGCGATCGGCCGGACCTGGCAGATGTCCACCATCCAGGTCGACTTCAACCTGCCCGAGCGGTTCGGCCTGGAGTTCCAGGCCGCCGACGGCAGCCGGCAGCGGCCGGTGATGATCCACCGGGCGCTCTTCGGCTCGATCGAGCGCTTCTTCGGCGTGCTCACCGAGCACTACGCGGGCGCGTTCCCGGCCTGGCTGGCGCCGGTGCAGGTGGTCGGCATCCCGATCCGCGAGGACCACACCGACTACCTGCACGGCTTCGTCGCGGCGCTGCGCGCCGAGGGGATCCGGGCCCAGGTCGACGCGGGCGACGACCGGATGCAGAAGAAGATCCGCACCGCGCAGCAGCAGAAGATCCCGTTCATGGTGATCGCCGGCGACGACGACGTGGCCGCCGGCACGGTCTCCTTCCGCTACCGGGACGGCTCCCAGCGCAACGGGGTGCCGGTCGCCGAGGCGGTCAGCCACGTGCTGGACGTGGTCGGCTCGCGGACCAACTCCGGCCCCTCCGCGGCGAGCTGACCGGCGGTGGTCACCGTAGGATCGGCGGCGTGACTGGGGTGGAGCGGCACGTCGACGAGGACCTGCACGACGGCCTGGCGGACGGGCTGGACCGGCTCTGGACGCCGCACCGGATGACCTACATCTCCGGCGAGGACCGGCCGGACGGCGGGTACGAGAAACCGACCGGTTGCCCGTTCTGCCTGGCCCCCGGCCGGCCGCCGGAGGAGAGCCTGGTGGTGGCCCGGGGCGAGCACGTGTTCGTGGTGCTCAACCTGTACCCGTACAACCCGGGTCACCTGCTGGTCTGCCCGTACCGGCACGTCGCCGACTACACCGATCTCGACCCGGCGGAGACCGTCGAGCTGGGCGCGTTCACCCAGCACGCGATGCGGGTGGTCCGCCAGGTCAGCAGCGCCCACGGGTTCAACCTGGGGATGAACCAGGGCGGCGTGGCCGGGGCCGGCATCGCCGCGCACCTGCACCAGCACGTGGTGCCGCGCTGGGGCGGCGACGCCAACTTCATGCCGGTGATCGGCCGGACGAAGGTGCTGCCGCAGCTGCTCGCCGACACCCGCGAGCTGCTCGCCCGCGCCTGGCCGGCCTGACCCGCGCTCGGCTCAGCGGTTCCGCAGGCGGATCAGCCGGCGGCGGGTGTCGGTGGCGGTCCGCTCCGCGGCCTCGGCCCGGTCGGCGGCCAGCCGGGCCCGGACGGCGAGCTGGCGCAGCCGGCGCTCCACCATCCGGTCGCCGTGCCGGGCGATCCACAGGCAGACCGCGGCCAGCGGCAGCTCGACCAGCGCGGCCAGCAGCACCGACAGCAGCAGGTCCGGGCCGGCCGGGGTGGTGGTGACGTCGAACCAGGCGTCCACCAGCAGCATGGTGGCGGTGCCGCTGGCCGCGATCACCACCTGCCGGTGACCCCGGTAGGCGTACAGCGCGGTCAGCGCCAGCATCGCCACCAGCCCGAGGTCGAAGCCCACCCAGGCGGCCCGGTAGTGCACGGTCACCGCGTGCCGGGGCAGGGTCACCGCGAGGTAGCCGATCCAGGGCAGGGTGAGCAGTGCCAGCACCGCGAAGGTGGGCGCCACCCAGCGGGGCGCCGGTCGTACCTCGGTCGCCCGCTCGATCTGATCCGCCGTCACACTCATTCCGCCCTCCGGCCGCTGTAGTGCCTCCCGGACGAGATCACGAAACCACGTGGCGCGGGCGGCACCCCTATGATCTCGCCCATGGCCCTGCTGCACCGCGCCACGCTGCGCCCCACCAAGCTCGAACTGCTGGCCGACTGGCTGCCCGGCCGCGGTTGGTACCACGGTCCGGCCGGCGCCGAGGTGGTGCGCGTCGCGGCCTACCGGTTCGACGACCCGGCCGGGGCGGTCGGCATCGAGACGATGCTGGTCAGCGCCGGTGACGGGCCGGTCCACCAGGTCCCGCTGACCTACCGCGGCACGCCGCTCGACGGGGCCGACGGCTGGCTGGTCGGCACCACCGAGCACTCGGTGCTTGGCCGCCGCTGGGTCTACGACGCCTGTGGCGACCCGGTCTACGCCGCCGCGCTGGCCGCCGCCATCCTCGGCGGCGCCGGCCAGGCGGTGGAGTACGTCGAGGTCGACGGTGGGCGGGAGGAGCGGGCGCCCACGATGACGGTCACCAGCGCCGCCGCCGGTGACACCGGGCTGCCCGAGGTGGGTACGCCCCGGCGGGTGGTCGACGCCGACCCGGCACTGATCCGCACCGACACCGTCGAGCTAGTGGTGCTCCGCCGGCCGACCGACCCCGCGTCGGTCCGGGCCGCGTCGATCGACGCCGGCCCGGCGGGGGTCGCGCTGACCGGCAGCTGGCCGGGGCAGCCGACCCCGGTGCCGCTGGCGTACGCCTTCCGCCGCTGACCGCCGCTTCACCGCGGCCCGGTGCTGTCCGCGGTCAGCAGGGCCACCAGCTCCGGCCAGCTCTCCACCCGGTGTACGCCGGGCAGCTGCGCCGCGTGCGCGTCGACCTCCTGCTGGCGGGGTCGGAACAGGTACCGGTGCCCCACGTTGGCCAGGTGGCCCAGCACCTCCAGCTTGTCGTCGACGAAGTGGGTCAGCCCCAGCCGTTCGGCGATCGGCCCCTTCTCCGGCCGGGTCCGGCAGAAGTGCAGCCGGTCCGGGCCGATCCCGGTGCGGGCGTGGAAGTCGTGGTGGGCCAGCCAGTCGCGGGTTCGCCGCTCGGTCGGCTCCTCGCACTTCGACACCACGTACGTCTCGTCGAAGCCACCGACCAGCTGCGCCAGCGCCTCGAAGACCCCCGGCACCGGCGGCGTACGCAGGTAGTTCGGGCCGAAGAACGAGGTGTCCTCGTCGCCCTCGCTGCGCTCGATGATGACCCCGCCGACATCCACGCCCAGTCGTCGCATGTGGTCGATCATGCACGATCGGCGACTTCGGCGCCCCCGGGCCGGGGCGGGGTGGCAGGATGCGGCGATGGCAGCAACGACGCGGACGTTGGGTCGCAGCGGCATCCAGGTCAGCGCCCTCGGCATGGGGTGCTGGGCGATCGGCGGCCCCTGGGCCGAGGGGGAGCGCCCGCTGGGTTGGGGCGCGGTGGACGACGAGGAGTCCCTCCGGGCCGTCCGCCGGGCGTTGGACCTCGGGGTGACGCTGTTCGACACCGCTGACACGTACGGCGCCGGGCACGGTGAGCGGGTGCTCGGGCGGGCGCTCGCCGGCCGGCGGGACGAGGCGGTGATCGCCACCAAGTGGGGTTACACCTTCGACGAGCGGGCCCGGCAGGCCACCGGGGAGGACAGCTCGCCGGCGTACCTGCGCCGGGCGGTGACCGACTCGCTGCGCCGGCTGGGCACCGACCGGATCGACCTCTACCAGCTGCACCTGGGCGACCTGCCGCTGCCCCGGGTGGAGGCGTTGGTCGGCACGCTGGAGCAGCTGGTCGCCGACGGACTGGTCCGGGCGTACGGGTGGAGCACCGACCGGGCCGACCGGGCGGCGGCCTTCGCCGAGGCGGCGCCGCACGCCACCGCGGTGCAGCACACCCTCTCCGTGCTGCGGGACGCCCCGGTCATGCTGGCCACCTGCGACAAGCACGACCTGGCCAGCGTCAACCGAGGGCCGCTCGGGATGGGGCTGCTCACCGGCAAGTTCACCGCCGGCTCGACGCTGCCCCGGGACGACGTGCGCGGCACCGCCCCGACCTGGCTGGAGTGGTTCCGGGGCGGCCGGCCGGCGCCGGAGTGGCTGCGCCGGGTGGCCGCCGTGCGGGGCGCGCTGACCGCCGACGGCCGCACCCTCGCCCAGGGCGCGCTGGGCTGGCTGTGGGCCCGCAGCGGGCGCACCGTGCCCATCCCCGGCTGCCGGACGGTCGCCCAGGTGGAGGAGAACGCCGCCGCGCTCGCCCGCGGCCCGCTCGACCCCGACCAGTTCGCCGAGGTCGAGCGGCAGCTCGCCGCGCTGCGCAGCGCCGCGCTGCGGGACGCCGACCGCCCGCACTGGCCGATGCCCCCGATCCCCAGCGCCCGCCCCTGACCCCGCCCACCCCGTTCCCGCTGTTTCTTGGAAAGCGTGGCCTACGCGCCCGGAATGGCCCCCCTTTCCGGGAAACGGCGGGCGTGCGAGAGGGCGGGTCACGAGCGGGTGGCGTGCTCCTTGCGGGCCTGGTCGGCCAGGTGCGCGGGCATCGGCTCGTAGCGGGCGAACTCCCGGCGGAAGGTGCCGGTGCCGGCGGTCATCGCGCGCAGCTCGACCGCGTACCGGAGCAGTTCGGTGGCGGGCACCTCGGCGCGGACCAGGCTGCGGCCCTCGGCGTCCGGGTCGGGCTCGGTGCCGAGCACCCGGCCGCGCCGGCCGGACAGGTCGCCCAGCACCGCGCCGACCGAGGAGTCGGCGACCCGGATCACCACCTCGTCGACCGGTTCCAGCAGCGCCGGCTGCGCCTTCTCCGCCGCGTCCCGCAGGGCGAGCGCGCCGGCGGTCTGGAAGGCCGCGTCGGAGGAGTCGACGCTGTGCGCCTTGCCGTCGAACAGGGTGACCCGCAGGTCCACCACCGGGAACCCGGCGACCAGGCCGCGGTCCAGCTGGGCCCGCACGCCCTTCTCCACCGACGGGATGTAGTGGTGCGGCACCGCCCCGCCGACGACCTTGTCGACGAACTCGAAGCCGGCGCCGCGGGGCAGCGGCTCCACCTCGACGTCGCAGACCGCGTACTGGCCGTGGCCGCCGGACTGCTTGACGTGCCGGCCGTGACCGCGGGCCGGGGCGGTCAGCGTCTCGCGCAGCGCCACCCGGACCGGCTCGGTGTCCAGCTCGACGCCGCCGCCGCGCAGCCGGTCGAGCACCACGTCGGCGTGCGCCTCGCCCATGCACCACAGCACCAGCTGGTGGGTCTCCGGGTTGCGTTCCAGCCGCAGCGTCGGGTCGCCGGCGACCAGCCGGGCCAGGTTGCGGGCGAGGGCGTCCTCGTCGGCCCGGCTGCGCGCCACGATGGCCACCGGCAGCAGCGGTTCGGGCATCTCCCAGGGGGCGATCAGCAGCGGCTCGTCCCGGGTGGAGATGGTGTCGCCGGTCTCCGCGCTGCCCGACTTGGTGATCGCGCACAGGTCGCCGGCGACGCAGAGCGGCACCTCGCGCAGGGCGGCGCCGAGCGGGCTGTAGAGGTGCCCGACCCGCTCGTCCGCGTCGTGGTCGGGGTGCCCGCGCTCGGCCAGGCCGTGCCCGGCCACGTGCGCCACCAGGTCGGGGCGGAGCGTGCCGGAGAAGACCCGGACCAGGGAGACCCGCCCGACGTGCCGGTCGACGGTGGTCTTGACCACCTCGGCGATCAGCGGCCCGTCCGGGTCGCAGGTCAGCGGCGGCCGCGGCGAGCCGTCCAGCCCGGTGACCGCGGGCAGCTCGTGCTCCAGCGGGGAGGGGAACGCCGACACCAGGCCGTCCAGCAGCGCGTCCACGCCGACCCCGGTCGCCGCGCAGACCGGCACCACCGGGTAGAAGTGCCCGCGGGCGACCGCCTTCTCCAGGTCGGTGGTCAGCACCTCGGTGTCGATCTCCTCGCCGCCGAGGTAGCGGTCCATCAGGGTCTCGTCCTCGCTCTCCGCGATGATCCCCTCGATCAGCTCGTCGCGGGACTCGGCGATGGCCGGCAGGTGCTGCGGGTCCGGTTCGCGGACCGCCGGGGGCAGGCCGTCGGAGTAGTCGTACACCCGCCGGGTGATCAGCCCCAGCAGGCCGGCGACCGACTCGCCGTCGTCGCCGAGCATCGGCAGGTACAGCGGGACGACGTTGTCGCCGAAGAGCCGTTGGCTGAGCGCCACCGCCTCGTCGAAGTCGGCGCGCGGGTGGTCCAGCCGGGTCACCGCGACGGCGCGCGGCAGGTCCACCGCGGCGCACTCCTCCCAGAGGGCGACGGTGGCGGCGTCCATCCCGCCGGCCGCCGAGACGACGAACAGCGCGGCGTCCGCGGCCCGCAGGCCGGCGCGCAGCTCACCGACGAAGTCGCCGTAGCCGGGGGTGTCCAGGAGGTTGACCTTGACGTCCCGGTGCAGCAGCGGGGCGCAGGCCAGGCTGACCGAGCGCTGCTGACGGACGGCCGCCGGGTCATGGTCGCAGACCGTGGTGCCGTCGACCACCGAGCCGGCCCGGCCGATCGTGCCGGAGGCCGCGAGCAGCGCCTCGACCAGGGTCGTCTTGCCCGCGCCGGAGTGCCCCACGAGCACCACGTTGCGAACCCTGTCGGGCTCGGTCACCACCGGCGCGCCGCCGGTGACACCCTTCTCCTGGTTCTTCTGCGCCATCGCGGCGCACCTCCCTCAGCCGGTGGTTGGTGGCGACCGCCGCACGCGACGGGGGAGCGGGCCCGGGCGGGTGCCGCGGCGATATCTTCCGGTGCTCTCCTCGAGGACGGACACGGGGACGGGCGGGCGGGTGAGCTGGCTCACCTCCCCACTTCCGATCTCACACCCGTCGCGAGCCCGACACAAGCCTTCCGCGCCGGTCGGCCGCCCGGCCGTACCGGGCGGTGGGGCCGGCCGTTATCGTGGGACCGCCATGGCGAAGATCTTCCAAGTGACGGCCCGCGCGGGGATGACCCGCGTCGTGGAGCCGGTCGCGCGCGGTCTGCTCCGCGCCGGTGTGTCCCCCAACGCGGTCACCGTGACCGGCACCCTCGGCGTGCTCGTCGGCGCCCTCGGCTTCGGCGCCCGCGGTCACCTCGTCGCCGGGGCGGTGATCGTGACGTTCTTCGCGCTCACCGACCTGCTCGACGGCACGATGGCCCGGATGAGCGGCGGCTCCACGAAGTTCGGGGCCTTCCTCGACTCGAGCATGGACCGGGTGGCCGACAGCGCGGTCTTCGGCGCGGTCGCCTACTGGCTGGCCACCCGGCACGAGTACTCCGGCGTGGCCGCCGCGCTGGTCTGCCTGGCCGCCGGCGGCCTGGTCTCGTACGTCAAGGCCCGCGCCGAGGGGCTCGGGATGACCGCGAACGTGGGCGTCGCCGAGCGCACCGAGCGGCTGCTGATCGTCGGGGTGGGTGGCGTGCTCACCGGGCTCGGGATCGACCGCGCCCTGGAGGTCTCGCTCTGGCTGCTCGCCGCCGTGTCGATCTTCACGGTCGGCCAGCGGATGGTCCACGTGTACCGGCAGGCGCAACCGGCCGGCCGGGAGTGAACCTCACCGAGCTGGGCTACGCCGCCGGCTGGCGGCTGGCCGGGGCGCTACCCCGGCCGCTGGTCGCGGCGGCCTTCCGGGCGGGCGCCGACCGCGCCGCCCGCCGCCCCGGCGGGGGTACGGCCCGACTGCGTGCCAACCTGCGCCGGGTGGTCGGCCCCGAGCTGCCCGAGGCGGAGCTGGACGCCCTGGTCCGGCGGGGCCTGCGCTCGTACGCCCGGTACTGGATGGAGGCGTTCCGGCTCTCCACGCTGAGCCGGGAGCAGATCCTCGCCGGCTTCCGGCTGGAGCCCGCCTCGGTCGACCTGCTCGCGGCCGACGTGGCCGCCGGCCGGGGCGCGGTGGTCGCGCTGCCGCACGCCGCCAACTGGGACGCCGCGGGCGCCTGGGTGGCAGCCACCGGCTGGCCGATCACCACGGTGATGGAGCGGCTCAAGCCGGAGGGGATCTACGAGCGGTTCGTCGCGTTCCGGGCGGGGCTGGGGATGGAGATCCTGCCCACCCACGGCGGCCCGCGCCCCGCCTTCGACGTGCTGCTCGACCGGCTGGCCGCCGGCGCGGTGGTGCCGCTGCTGGCCGACCGGGACCTCTCCGCCCGCGGCATCGAGGTCGACTTCTTCGGCGGTCGGACCCGGATGCCCGCCGGCCCGGCGCTGCTGGCGATCCGCACCGGCGCCCCGCTCTACGTCGCCTCACTCTGGTACGAACCGGACGCCGCGTGCGCCTCGATCGAGGGACCGCTGACCCTGCCGGATCCGGACTCCGCGCCGCTGGACGAGCGGGTCCGCCAGGTTACCCAGCGGATCGCCGACGGTCTGGCGGCGGGCATCGCCCGGCATCCGGAAGACTGGCACATGTTGCAGCGGATGTGGCGCGACCAGCCGGTCACCGCCCCCGCCGCCGACTCGGCCTGAAACGGGGAGGCTCACCGGTGAGCGCGAGGAGTGCAGCGCAGCGGAGCCCCGCAGTCGCGAACGAAAGGCGGGCTCCGGTGAGCGCGAGGAGTGCAGCGCAGCGGAGCCCCGCAGTCGCGAACGAAAGGCAGTGACGTGCGGATCGGCATCGTGTGCCCGTACTCGTTCGACGTGCCCGGCGGCGTGCAGAACCATGTGATGGATCTGGCCGAGGCGCTGATCGGGCTGGGCCACCGGGTGAGCGTGCTGGCCCCGGCGGACGAGGACTCGGCACTGCCGCCGTACGTGGTGTCGGCCGGTCGGGCGGTGCCGCTGCCGTACAACGGCTCGGTGGCCCGGATCGCGTTCGGCCCGGTGTCGGTGGCCCGGGTGCGACGCTGGATCAACCGGGGCGACTTCGACGTGCTGCACGTGCACGAGCCGCTGACCCCGAGCCTGTCGATGCTGGCGGTGCTCTGCGCGCGTGGCCCGGTGGTGGCCACCTTCCACACCGCGATGACCCGGTCCCGGGTGCTCTCCGCCGCGCAGGGGGTGCTGCAGATCCTGCTGGAGCGGATCACCGCCCGGATCGCGGTCAGCGCGCTCGCCCGCAAGGTCCAGGTCGAGCACCTGGACGGTGGGGCGGTGGAGATCCCCAACGGGGTGGCGGTGGCGAAGTTCGCCGGCGTGCCGCCGCTGCCGGGCTGGCCGGGGGAGTGCGCGCCGGGCAGCGGCGGCACGCTCGGTTTCCTGGGCCGCTTCACCGAGCCGCGCAAGGGCTTCCCGATCCTGCGGGACGCGTTCGTGGCGCTGGCCCCGCGACGGCCGGGGCTGCGGCTGCTGGTGGCCGGGCCGGGCGACCCGGACGACCTGCTCGGGCGGTTCCCGGCCGAGCTGCGCGACCGGGTCACCTTCCTCGGCCTGGTCTCCGAGGCGGACAAGGCCCGCATGCTGCGCAGCGCGCACCTGTACGTCGCGCCGAACACCGGCGGCGAGTCGTTCGGCATGATCCTCACCGAGGCGCTGGCGGCCGGCACCACCGTGGTGGCCAGCGACCTGGACGCGTTCCGCCGGGTGCTGGACGGCGGGCGGGCCGGCCGCCTCTTCCCGACCGGTGACGCCGCCGGGTTGCGCGCGGCCCTCGCCGAGCTGCTCGACGACCCGGCGCAGCGGGCCGCGCTGACCGCCTGCGGCGACCTGGTGGTGGCCCACTACGACTGGCCGGTGGTGGCCCGCCGGGTGGTGGAGGTCTACGCGGCGGCCATCGAGGCCACCGACGGCCGGGTGATGGACCAGGAGTGGGTGGGGCTGGGCGGGACGGCGTGACCACTACGATGCCGCACATGTGGTGGGTGGTGGTCGCGGCGGTGGTCGCCGGGCTGGTCGGGGCGTACCTGATCTGGACGGCCGGCCGGGTGGAGCGGCTGCAGACCCGGGCGGAGTCGGCGGCCCGGGCGCTCGACGCGCACCTGCTGCGCCGCGCCGCCGCCGCCGCGGTGCTGGCCGAGCGACGGTACGGCGTCGAGCTGTACGCCGCGGCGCGGATCGCGCTGGACGCGGTGCCCGAGGAGCGGGAGGCCGCCGAGAACGACCTCACCCGGCAGCTGCGCACCGTGCGGCTGGACCCGACGGACCCGGCGTGCGAGGCGGTGATCGCGGCCAGCCGCCGGTTGGGGCTGGCCCGGCAGGTGCACACCGACCTGGTCCGGGACGCCCGGTCGGCGCGGAGCCGCCCGCTGGTGCGGATGCTGGGGATGAGCCGCCGGCACCCGTGGCCCCGCTACTTCGACGTCGACGACCCCACCCTGACCCTGCCGGACGACGTCCGCGCGAGCTGAGCGGGCAGCCGCCACGGCCGGTGACGGCCGACACAGTGCAGGCCACCAGGGGTGCGATTGGCTGTCGGACCGGCGCCGGAGCCGGCATAGCATTCGGGCAGCCACCGCCAGACGTCCAAGGAGCGATGACCCGTGTCCGATTCCACCTCCCCGAACGCCGACGCCACCGCCACGCCCGTCGTCGGCACCGCCCGCGTGAAGCGGGGCATGGCCGAGATGCTCAAGGGCGGCGTGATCATGGACGTGGTCACCGCCGAGCAGGCGAAGATCGCCGAGGACGCCGGCGCGGTCGCCGTGATGGCGCTGGAGCGGGTGCCGGCCGACATCCGCGCCCAGGGCGGCGTGTCCCGGATGAGCGACCCCGACATGATCGAGAGCATCATCGCCGCCGTCTCGATCCCGGTGATGGCCAAGGTACGCATCGGTCACTTCGTCGAGGCGCAGATCCTGCAGTCGCTGGGCGTCGACTACATCGACGAGTCCGAGGTGCTGACCCCGGCCGACTACGCCAACCACATCGACAAGTGGGCGTACACGGTGCCGTTCGTCTGCGGCGCGACCAACCTGGGCGAGGCGCTGCGCCGGATCACCGAGGGCGCGGCGATGATCCGCTCCAAGGGCGAGGCCGGCACCGGCGACGTCTCCAACGCCACCACCCACATGCGGAGGATCCGGCAGGAGATCCGCCGGCTCAGCTCGCTGCCGGCCGACGAGCTGTTCGTCGCGGCCAAGGAGCTGCAGGCGCCGTACGAGCTGGTCAAGGAGATCGCCGAGACCGGCAAGCTGCCGGTGGTGCTGTTCACCGCGGGCGGCATCGCCACCCCGGCCGACGCGGCGATGATGATGCAGCTCGGCGCCGAGGGCGTCTTCGTCGGCTCGGGCATCTTCAAGTCCGGCAACCCGGCGCAGCGGGCCGCCGCGATCGTCAAGGCCACCACCTTCCACGACGACCCGGACGTGCTGGCCAAGGTCTCCCGGGGCCTCGGCGAGGCGATGGTCGGCATCAACGTCGACGAGATTCCGCAGCCGCACCGGCTGGCCGAGCGCGGCTGGTGACCTGACGCGGGGGGGCCCCGTCGAGGGCCCCCGCGCCACCTTCGGAGAGGAGCCGACGTGGCCACGCCCGTCATCGGGGTGCTCGCCCTGCAGGGGGACGTCCGCGAGCACGTCGCCGCCCTGGCCGCGGCCGGCGCGGACGCCCGCCCGGTCCGCCGTCCGGCCGAGCTGGACGCGGTCGACGGGCTGGTGATCCCGGGCGGCGAGTCCACCACCATCAGCAAGCTGGCCGACATCTTCGAGCTGCGCGAGCCGATCGACAAGCGGATCGCCGGCGGGATGCCCGTCTACGGCTCCTGCGCCGGCATGATCATGCTGGCCACCGAGGTGCTGGACGGCCGCCCCGACCAGCGCGGTTTCGCCGGCATCGAGATGACCGTGCGGCGCAACGCGTTCGGCCGGCAGGTCGACTCGTTCGAGGCGCCGGTGCGGATCGCCGGGGTCGACGGCGAGCCGTTCCACGCGGTCTTCATCCGGGCGCCCTGGGTCGAGCGGGTCGGCGCGGATGTCGAGGTGCTGGGCCGGGTGGATGAGGGGCCGGCCGCCGGGCGGATCGTGGCGGTCCGGCAGGGCAACCTGGTGGCCACCTCGTTCCACCCGGAGCTGACCGGGGACCGGCGACTGCACGCGTACTTCGTGGAGCTGGTCCGGGCGACCGGCTGACGGGTCGTACGCCAGGTTTGGTGGGTTTCGTGCCCGGTGGGACGGTGCCGGGCGCGCGGTGCGTGACAGCGGCCCGCCGGACGCCGGTAGGATTGCCGGGATTCGGCAGGGCCAGCTGCCCGCCACGGCTTCCTTCAGGGCTGACCGGCACCGTCCGCGTGCGCCGTTCGGGGGCCGGGCGCGGTGCGGTCGATGCAGACGGCGGGTAGCAACGGAGGTAACAGATGTCCGGCCACTCAAAGTGGGCGACGACCAAGCACAAGAAGGCGGTCATCGACGCCAAGCGCGGCAAGATGTTCGCCAAGCTGATCAAGAACGTCGAGGTCGCGGCGCGGACCGGCGGCGGCGACCCGGCCGGTAACCCGACCCTCTTCGACGCCATCCAGAAGGCCAAGAAGAGCTCGGTCCCGAACGACAACATCGATCGCGCGGTCAAGCGGGGCTCCGGCCTGGAGGCCGGCGGCGCCGACTGGCAGACGATCATGTACGAGGGGTACGGCCCGAACGGCGTGGCCATGCTGATCGAGTGCCTCACCGACAACCGCAACCGCGCCGCCACCGAGGTGCGCACCGCGCTCACCCGCAACGGCGGCTCGCTCGCCGACGCCGGTTCGGTGTCGTACATGTTCTCCCGCAAGGGCGTGGTGATCGTCCCCAAGGGCGGCACCAGCGAGGACGACGTGATGATGGCGGTCCTCGACGCCGGCGCCGAGGAGGTCAACGACCTCGGTGAGGCGTACGAGGTGGTCTCCGAGCCGACCGACCTGATCGCGGTCCGCACCGCCCTGCAGGACGCCGGCATCGAGTACGAGTCGGCCGAGTCCTCGCTCATCCCCAGCATGAACGTGCCGCTGGACGAGGAGGGCGCGCGCAAGATCTTCAAGCTGATCGACGTGCTGGAGGACTGCGACGACGTGCAGAACGTCTACGCGAACTTCGACGTCTCCGACGAGGTCATGGAGGCGGTCGACGCCTGAGCGCCGTGACGCCACCCCGGTTCCCGCCGGGCGACCTGGTCGTCCGGCGGGAAATACTGCGCGGTGAGGTCTGGTTCGGCTGTCCGACCATCTGCGTCGAGGATTCCACCGACCTGCTCGCGCTCTATCTGCCGCCGGGCGCCGAGTTCGGCTTTCCCGAACAGGGCGGCTTTCCCTGCGGCCGGCACCCCTGGCAGGTGGCCGGGCACACCGCCTGGTCGGGGCACGGCAAGCTGATGCTCCAGCGGCCGGGTGAGGCCCACTCGGTCGACATCTTCTGGACCGGTCCGGACCGTGCCTTCGCCGGCTGGTACTTCAACCTCCAGGATCCGTTCCGGCGTACCCCTATCGGGGTGGACACCCTCGACCACGAGCTGGACCTGTGGTGGGCGGTCGACGCCGACCGCTACGTCTGGAAGGACGTCGAGTTGTTCGCCGAGCGTCTGGCCGAGGGGCGCTACCCGGGGATGGCGGACGCGATCCGCGCCGAGGGAGACCGGATCGCGGCCCTGTTGGACGCCGGTCGGTGCTGGTGGGACGAAGGTTGGGCCCGCTGGCGACCGGACCCGTCCTGGGCCGCGCCCCGGCTGCCGACCGGCTGGGAGAGCGTGCCCTGCTGATTCGCGCGCTTCGGCGGGCGGCTCGCGCCGGTGGGGCGGGCCGTCCGCTGCGTGCTCAGCTGATCACCTCGCATTGCCGGGGGTCCTGGCCGCCGCGAAGTCAGCTTTCCGGCTGACCGACGTACGTGCCCCGCTGGGGGACCGTGTAGACCAGCCCGCGGTCCCGCAGTTCCGCCACCACCCGCCGCGCTGTGCCCCGGGCGATGCCGAACTCCTGCACCAGCGCCGACTCGCTCGGGATCGGCCGATGGGGCGCGAGGGCTCCGGTGGCGATTCGCTCGGCCACAATGTCCGCCACCTGCCGGTAGACCGGCACCGGGCCGTCAGGGTCGATCATGAGACCGACGCTAGTTGAGCAGGCACGACACGGTTGCTCTAGCTACGTATCTAGACGTACATGCTCGTACAGGCTTATCCTGAGGCCGGGTTCGGCCGGCGAAGTGATCGTGCGGGCCGTCGGTGAGCGGTCCGGGTGCCTGATCGGGGATCGGTGCCCGGACCTGCCGTTACGGAGGGACCAGACGTGCCGATGGACGACGGGCCGATCACGCCCGCCCTGGTGATCTGGACGGCCCAGCGGGTGGTGACGCAGCACCGCGAGCCGCCGAACGCGCACCGGGCCACCGGTCGCTGCGCACAGTGCCGCGACGCTCGGTGCGACATGCTCGACTGGGCGCGCGAGGTGCTCCGCGCCCATCGCCGAGCCGGCCGGCGGCGGCCGGCCTGACGGGCGGAAACCGCTGGGCGGGGCGGCGCTGGGGACGTACCCTCCGCGGATGTTGATCCCCGACCTGCCGATCCGGACCGACCGGCTAGACCTGCGCCTGTTCGGCGAGGGCGACCTCGATGTCCTGCACTCCTACCAGTCCCGCGCGGACGTCACCCGTTACCTCTACTTCGAGCCGAACGACCTGGAGGGCAGTCGACGGGCGCTGGAGCGCAAGCGGAGCCGCGACGCGCTGCGGGCCGAGGGCGACGTGCTGAACCTGGCCGTGGTGCTGCGGGAGACCGGCGCGGTGATCGGGGACGTGATCCTGGTCTGGACCAGCGCCGCGCACCGGCAGGGCGAGATCGGCTACGTGTTCCACCCCGACCATGCCGGCCACGGGTACGCGACCGAGGCGGCCCGGGCGATGCTGCGGCTCGGCTTCGACGGCCTCGGCCTGCACCGGATCGCCGGCCGGCTGGATGCCCGCAACACCGCCTCGGCCCGGGTCCTGGAGCGGCTCGGCATGCGCCGCGAGGCGCACCTGCGGGAGAACGAGTTCGTCAAGGGGGAGTGGACCGACGAGCTGGTCTACGCCGTACTGGCCCGGGAATGGCGGGCAACCGCCGGCCCGACGTAGGCGCGACCGGCCCGGCGCCCTCGTGTGCGCCGGGCCGGTCGCGGGTCAACGGTTCGCGCGGTACGTCTTGATCGCCGCCTCGACCATCCCCCAGATCAGCACCAGGGCCGCCCCGGCGGTGGCGATGGTGATCACGGTGTCGAGGTTGCCCGGGTCGCGCAGCCACTCGACCCGGTCGAGCAGCGCCGGGTTGAGCAGCTGGTCGGAGCGCAGCAGCCACACCACTGGCAGCCAGAAGGCCAGGTCGAGGGCGACCCGCGCGCCGAACAGCGGCCAGGTCCACCGCCCGATCCGGTACTTGACGATCTCGAAGAGCGCGCCGAGCAGCAGCACGGCCAGCAGCACCGGCAGCCAGTCGTTCCACAGCGCCGGGTCGAGCAGCGGGATGTCCCGCCCGTCGGGCCCGGGGACCCAGGAGCGGAAGTGCTGCCACACCAGGAAGCCGCCGAGCAGCACCAGCATCACCACGCCGGCGCAGGTCTCCGGCAGCCGGGTGTCCCGCTCGACCGGAGCCTCGGGGAGCTTGTCCGGCGTCCAGGCGGGCAGCTCCAACGGGGTGCGGGTGCGCTCCAGGACGGCGAAGACCAGAGTGGTCCAGAAGGCGATCTGCACGGCGGCCTGGATGGCGGCACTGATCCCGGCGCCCACCGCGCCGCCGGGCGCGTCGGAGGTCGCCGCGTGGACCACGCCAACGATCACCCCCACCGTGGCCGGGATGTAGGTGAGCAGCCGGCGCAGCAGGTTCCACCAGATCAGGTAGTAGGTGGGGCCGATCAGGTGCAGCACCCGGTCGGTGTAGCGGGCGGCGAGCAGCTCGGGCGCCCCCAGCTCGGTGAGCACCTCGCGCTCGGCGGTCGCCGGGTCCTGCCCGGCGCCGGCCCGGTCCTCGACCATGTCCCGGATCGAGGCGCGCAGCTCGCCGGCGATCTCCTCGCGCCGCTGCGGCGGCACGGTGCGCAGGGTCGCGGCGAGATAGCGGTCGGTCAGGGTGTTCATCGGTCCACTCCTTCGATCAGCCCGGTGACGGAGGCCTGCACGGCGGCGAGGTCGTCGAGCAGCCGGGTCAGCACCGTCTCGCCCTCGGCGCTGGTCCGGTAGAACTTGCGCGGCCGGCTCTGGTCGGTGTTCCACTCGCTGGTCAGCAGCCCCTGGTCCTCCAGGCGGCGCAGCAGCGGATAGAGCGTGTTGGCGTCGACCGGGAAGCCGTGGTCGGTGAGCCGTTGCAGCAGCGCGTAGCCGTAGCCCGGTTGGCGCAGCGCGACCAGGCTGGCCACCACGACGGTGCCGCGGCGCAGCTCCTGGAGGTGGGTTCGGAGGATCTCGTCGCTGCCCATGCGTCACACCATACTGTATGCCACACACTATTGCCAGCGCGGACAGCAATGTGTCCGTCCGGACGTGTTCCGAGGGAGACGGTGGCCACCCTCGGCGCGGACGGTGGAGCCGCGCGAGCGGCCTCGGTAGGGTGGGCCGGTCGACTCCGACGCAGCTTGATCAACACCCCGGGGGGCGCCACGCATGGCCGACTCGTTCGCGCATCTGCACGTGCACACGGAGTACTCGATGCTCGACGGGGCGGCCCGGCTCAAGGACCTCTTCGCCGAGGCCAAGCGGCTCGGCATGCCGGCGGTGGCGATCACCGACCACGGCAACATGCACGGCGCGAACGACTTCTACAACCAGGCGATGGCCGCCGGCGTCACCCCGATCCTCGGTGTCGAGGCGTACGTGGCGCCGGAGTCGCGCTACCACAAGGCGCGGGTCAAGTGGGGTCGGCCGGAGCAGAAGCGCGACGACATCTCCGGAAACGGCGCGATCACTCACAAGACCATGTGGGCGCGCAACGCCCAGGGCCTGAAGAACCTGTTCACCCTCAACTCGCGCGCCTCCATGGAGGGCCACTACGTCAAGTGGCCGCGGATGGACATGGAGCTGATCGCCGAGCACGCCGAGGGGATCATGGCCACCACCGGCTGCCCGTCCGGCGCGGTGCAGACCCGGCTGCGGCTGGGTCAGTTCGACGAGGCGCTCAAGGTCGCCGCCAGCTACCAGGACATCTTCGGCAAGGAGAACTACTTCCTGGAGATCATGGACCACGGCATCGAGATCGAGCGCCGGGTCCGCGACGGGCTCACCGAGATCTCCCGCAAGCTGGACATCCCGCCGGTGGTCACCAACGACTCGCACTACACCCACGAGGCCCAGGCCACCGCGCACGACGTGCTGCTCTGCGTACAGACCGGCAGCAACGTCGACGACCCGAACCGGTTCCGCTTCGAGGGCGGCGGCTACTTCATCAAGTCCGCCGACCAGATGCGCGCGGTCGACTCGTCCGAGCTGTGGCAGGCCGGCTGCCGCAACACCCTGCTGGTCGCCGAGAAGGTCGACCCGACCGGGATGTTCGAGTTCCACAACCTGATGCCGCGCTTCCCGGTCCCCGAGGGGGAGACCGAGGAGTCCTGGTTCCGCAAGGAGACCTTCGCCGGCCTGGCCCGCCGCTACCCGAACGGCATCCCGCAGGGGCACGTGGTGCAGGCCGAGTACGAGCTGGGCGTCATCAACCAGATGGGCTTCCCGTCGTACTTCCTCGTGGTCGCCGACTTCATCCAGTGGGCCAAGAGCCAGGGCATCGCGGTGGGCCCGGGCCGTGGCTCGGCCGCCGGCTCGCTGGTCGCGTACGCCCTGGGCATCACCGACCTGGACCCGATCCCGCACGGGCTGATCTTCGAGCGGTTCCTCAACCCCGAGCGGGTCTCGATGCCCGATGTCGACATCGACTTCGACGAGCGTCGGCGCGGTGAGGTGATCAAGTACGTCACCGACAAGTGGGGTGAGGACAAGGTCGCCCAGATCGCCACCTTCGGCACGATCAAGGCGAAGGCCGCGATCAAGGACTCGGCCCGGGTCCTCGGCTACCCGTACGCGGTCGGCGACCGGATCACCAAGGCCATGCCCCCGGCGGTGATGGGCAAGGACATCCCGCTCACCGGCATCTTCGACCCACAGCACCCGCGCTACGCCGAGGCCGGCGAGATCCGTGGCCTGTACGAGTCCGACCCGGACGTGCGCAAGGTGATCGACACCGCCAAGGGCATCGAGGGGCTGATCCGGCAGACCGGCGTGCACGCGGCCGGCGTCATCATGTCCGCCGAGCCGATCATCGAGCACATCCCGCTGATGCGCCGGGACGCCGACGGGGCGATCATCACCCAGTTCGACTACCCGACGTGCGAGTCGCTCGGGCTGTTGAAGATGGACTTCCTCGGCCTGCGCAACCTGACGATCATCGACGACGCGGTCAAGAACATCGAGCTCAACCACGGCGAGAAGCTCGACCTGCTGGCCCTGCCGCTGGACGACAAGGCCGCCTACGAGCTGCTGGCCCGGGGCGACACGCTGGGCGTGTTCCAGCTCGACGGCGGGCCGATGCGCTCGCTGCTGCGGCTGATGAAGCCGGACAACTTCGAGGACATCTCCGCCGTCCTGGCGCTCTACCGGCCCGGCCCGATGGGCGTCGACTCGCACACCAACTACGCGCTGCGCAAGAACGGCCTCCAGGAGATCACCCCGATCCACCCGGCCCTGGAGGAGCCGCTGCGGGAGATCCTGGCCCCCACCCACGGCCTGATCGTCTACCAGGAGCAGGTGCAGCGCGCCGCGCAGATCCTCGCCGGCTACACCCTCGGCCAGGCCGACCTGCTGCGCCGAGCGATGGGCAAGAAGAAGAAGGAGATCCTCGACAAGGAGTTCATCCCCTTCCGGGACGGCTGCCGAGCCAACGGTTACCCCGACGACGCCATCCAGGCGGTCTGGGACGTGCTGGTGCCGTTCGCCGGGTACGCCTTCAACAAGGCGCACTCCGCCGCGTACGGGCTGGTGTCGTACTGGACGGCGTACCTCAAGGCGCACTACCCGGCCGAGTACATGGCCGGGCTGCTCACCTCGGTGGGCGACGACAAGGACAAGATGGCGCTCTACCTGTCGGAGTGCCGCCGGATGCGCATCCAGGTGCTGCCGCCGGACGTGAACACCTCGGCCGGTCCGTTCACCCCGGTGGGCAAGGACATCCGCTTCGGCCTGGCGGCGGTGCGCAACGTCGGCGCGAACGTGGTCGCCTCGATCATGCGCTGCCGGGAGGAGAAGGGCGAGTACGCCGACTTCTACGACTTCCTGTCCAAGGTCGACGCGGTGGTCTGCAACAAGAAGACCATCGAATCGCTGATCAAGGCCGGCGCGTTCGACTCGCTGGGGCACCCCCGCAAGGGGCTGCTCGCGGTG
Organism: Micromonospora sp. NPDC000089; assembly: GCF_042899365.1. Taxonomy (NCBI): domain Bacteria; kingdom Bacillati; phylum Actinomycetota; class Actinomycetes; order Micromonosporales; family Micromonosporaceae; genus Micromonospora; species Micromonospora sp. NPDC000089. Next base: position 145,654 of record NZ_JBIAZT010000004.1, on the reverse strand, counting down.
CACGCCGACGCGATCGACGCGTACGCCGACGTCAAGCGCAAGGAGGCCGTCGGCCAGTACGACCTGTTCGGCGCCGGCTTCGGCGACGCGGACACCGGCGGCAGCACCACGGTGATGCCGGTCATCTCCGACAGCGAGTGGGACAAGCGGGACAAGCTCGCCTTCGAGCGCGAGATGCTCGGCCTGTACGTCTCCGACCACCCGCTGTTCGGCCTGGAGCACGTGCTCGGCGCGGCGGCTGACACCACCATCGCAGCGCTGTCGGAGGAGGGCACCGTGCCGGACGGCGCGGTGGTCACCCTGGCCGGCATCCTCTCCGGGGTGCAGCGCCGGGTCACCAAGCAGGGCCGGGCCTGGGCCTCGGCCACCCTGGAGGACCTGGCCGGCGGGGTGGAGACGCTCTTCTTCCCGAACACCTACGAGGTGATCGGCCAGTACATCGCCGAGGACGCCATCGTGGTGGTCAAGGGGCGGGTGGACCGCCGCGACGACACCCCGCGGATCATGGCGATGGACATGTCGATGCCGGACGTCAGCAGCAACCCGGGCAGCAAGCCGGTCACCCTGACCATCCCGGTGCACCGGTGCACGCCGCCGTTGGTGGAGCGGCTCAAGGAGACGCTGGTGCTGCACCCGGGCGACACCGAGGTGCACGTCAAGCTGCTCAACGGCGGTAAGACCACCACGCTGCGACTCGGGCCGTTCCGGGTGGCCGCCACCACCGCGCTGATGGGTGACCTGAAGAGCGTGCTCGGCCCGGCCAACGTCAGTTGACCCGGTCCGCCGTGTGAGATCGGCCGATATGGGGCGGAATGTCGCTTATTGTCGGTGGATGATGTCGTGTCGTCGCCTCCGGGCCGTGGTCCCCGCCCTGGCGCTGGTGGCCGGCCTCGCGTCCTGCACCGACCGGCCGCCCACCGACAAGGCCGATGCCGGGCCGACCCCGGCCGGACCGAGCTCGACCGGGCCCGCGTCGGTCCGGCCGACCGCGGCCGGGCCGTCGGCGAGCGCCTTCGGCCCGCTGGTCGCGGGCATGCCGACCTATCCGGCGGCCGGCAACGTCTACGCCGCCGCCGGCCCCGACCAGCTGACCGAGGCGGTACGCGGTGACCGGTCGATGGTGTACGTGCCGAACACCAAGAGCAACGACGTCTGGTTGATCGACCCGGGAACGTACCAGGTGGTGGGGAAGTTCCCCGGAGGCCCGGAGCCCCAGCACGTCGTCCCCTCCTACGACCTGCGGACGCTCTACGTGGCGTCCAGTCAGTCTCCGCGGGGTGGTCTGATCCCGATCGACGCGCGGACCGGTGAGCCGGGCGAGTTCCGCAACCTCGAGGACGTCTACAACCTCTACTTCACCCCGGACGGCAAGCAGGCGATCGTGGTCGCCGAGGAGTACCAGCGACTGGACTTCTACGACCTGGCCAGCTGGCAGCGGGTGCGCTCGGTGCGGTTCCCCGAGTGCGGCGGCGTCAACCACATGGACTACTCCGCCGACGGCCGGACCATGCTGTTCAGTTGCGAGTTCGCCAACCGGATGCTGGTGCTGGACACCGCCTCCCTGCGCAAGGTGCGTGAGTTCCGCCTCACCCGGACGCCCGACGGGATGCCGCAGGACACCCGGCTGACCCCGGACGGGCAGCACTTCCTGGTCGCCGACATGCGCGCCAACGGGGTCTACGTCTTCGACGGCCAGGCCACCCGGCAGACCGCGTTCATCCCCACCGGCCGGGGCGCGCACGGCATCTACTTCAGCCGGGACGCCCGACAGGCTTACGTCACCAACCGGGAGGAGGGCACGGTGACCGTGCTCGACCTGGCGAGCCTGAAGAGCACCGCGACCTGGCGGATCCCGACCGGCAGCCCCGACATGGGCGGCCTGTCCGCCGACGGCAAGGTGCTGTGGCTCTCCGGGCGGTTCACCGACGAGGTGTACGCGTTGAGCACCGCGACCGGCAAGCTGCTGGCCCGGATCCCGGTCGGCAAGGGCCCGCACGGCCTCACCGTCTGGCCTCAGCCCGGCCGCTACTCGCTGGGCCACACCGGAAACATCCGCTGACGGTCACCGGGGCGGACCTCACTTGCCCCCGGTCACGATGCCCGGGTTGATGCACAGGCCGGGGCTGCTGCCGTTCTTCTCGGCGATCTCCAGGCAGCGGGACACCTTGTCGACCTTGGCGTTGGTCTCGGTGATCTGCTTCTGGATGTCGGCGTTCTTGCGGTCCTGCTCCAGGTTGCGGGTCTGCGCGAGCTTGTCCTGGAAGGCCTTGATGTTGCCCTCGGTCTTGTCGTCGTGGTTCACCCGGGTGATGGTGACCGAGAGGATGTCGACGTCCCCGGAGAGCCGGGTCTCGGCGTTGCCCCGGATGCCCTCGGCGAACGGCTTGAGGTCGACGTTCAGGTTGCCGGTCCGGGCGTCGATCCGCTCCAGCGGGTTGTACGAGGCGAAGGCGTCGTTGACGGCGCTGTCCAGCTGCACCCCGACCCGCTGGCCCCGGAAGCTCTCGAAGTCGCCCTTGTAGTCCATGAACTGTTTCGGCGCGTTCTCGGGCTTGACCTGCCACTCGACCAGCACCTCCACGCAGGCGTCGGCGAGGGTGCCGGTGCGCACCCGGACGCAGCGGTCGCCGCCGATGTGGTCGTACTTCTGCCGGCCGGCGTCCCACTCGCCCACCTTCTGCCAGGGGGCGACCCACTTCAGGCCGGAGCCGGTGATCTTGCCGGTGGGCTTGTTGAAGCTGGTCACGATCCCGACGGAGCGGATCGGCACCGAGTGCGCGCTGGCCGCCACCGTGAAGATCAGCGTCCCGACGAGGCAGCCGAGCGCGATCAACGCGGACAGCTGCTTGACGCCCCGGTTCCGGGCGGCGGCCGCCACGGCGCCGGCGATCACCAGCCCGACTCCGAGAATGACGGCGAGCGTGAAGCCGATCGGCACGGGCCTCCCCTTCCAGGGTGCGTCACTGTGTGGATCATCAACGTAAGGCAGCCTGTCAACGCCGGCCGCCGGACGGTGGGGCCACCACCACGGGATTGGCGCTGACCCTCGGCGGACGCGGTCCCTAGCCTCGATGGCATGGAACTGGAGCAGGCACAGAAGCTGTGGCAGCCGGAGCCCGGCTGGTTGAACACCGCCACCTACGGGCTGCCACCCGACCCGGCGTGGACGGCGTTGCAGGAGGCGCTGGCGGGCTGGCGGGCGGGACGGATGTCCTGGGAGGGCTGGTCGGAGTCGACCACCCGGGCACGGGTGGCCTTCGCCGGTCTGGTCGGGGTGGCGCCGTCGGACGTGGCGGCCGGCGCCACCACCTCGCAGCTGCTCGCCCCGGTGGCCGCCGCGCTGCCCCCGGGCGCCACCGTGGTGGTGCCCGAGGTGGAGTTCACCTCCAACCTCTTCCCGTGGCTGGTGCAGCAGGAGCGCGGCGTACGGGTCCGCACCGTGCCGCTTGCCGGGCTGGTCGACGCCATCGACGCCGGCACCGACCTGGTCGCGTTCAGCCTGGTGCAGTCGGCCGACGGCGCGCTCGCCCCGTACGACAAGGTGGTCGCGGCGGCTCGCGCCCATGGCGCCCTCGTCGTGGTGGACGCCACCCAGGCCTGCGGCTGGCTGCCCTTCGACGCCTCGCTGGCCGACGCGGTCGTGGTATCGGCGTACAAGTGGTTGATGTGCCCGCGCGGCACGGCCTTCGCCTACCTGGCGCCGGAGCTGCGCTCGCGGATGCGCCCCGATGCCGCCAACTGGTACGCCGGTGCCGACCCGCACGCCTCCTACTACGGCCCGCCGCTGCGACTGGCCGACGACGCCCGGCGGTTCGACATCTCCCCGGCCTGGTTCAGCTACGTGGGCGCCGCCCCGGCCCTGGAGCTGCTCGCCGAGATCGGACCGGCCGCCGTGTACGCGCATGACGTGGCGTTGGCCAACCGGTTCCTCGCGGGGCTGGGTCGGCCGCCGGGGGAGAGCGCCATCGTCTCGGTGGACGTGCCCGACGCCCAGGAGAAACTGGCCCGCGCCGGGGTACGGGCGGCGGTCCGCGCCGGGCGGGTCCGCGCCTCGTTCCACCTCTACACCACCCAGGCGGACGTCGATCTGGCCCTGTCCGCCCTGGCGGACTGACTGCGGTGCAGATCTTGGTGAGTTGTGGTTCGGAGCGAACCACAACTCGCCAAGATCTCGCTCGGGCGGCGGCGCTCAGGCCAGGTGGCCGCCGATCTTCGTGTACCCGCGCAGCAGGTCCCGAGAGATGATCAGGCGCTGCATCTCGTCGGTGCCCTCGAAGATCCGGTAGAGCCGCACCTGCCGGTACCACCGCTCGATCGGCAGCTCCCGGGTGTAGCCCATCCCGCCGTGGATCTGCAGTGCCCGGTCCACCACCCGGTTGACCATGCCGGCGCCGTAGAGCTTGCCCATCGACGACGCGTGCCGCGGGTCCAGGCCCTGGTCCACCGTCCACGCGGAGCGCAGCACCAGCCAGCGAGCCGCCTCCAGCTCGGTCTCCGAGTCGGCGATCATCCACTGGATGGCCTGGTTGGCGCCGATCTTCGTGCCGAAGGTCTCCCGGGTGTTGGCGTGGTCGATCGCCATCTGCAGCACCCGCTCGGCGATGCCCAGCGCGTGCGAGGGGATGGTGTAGCGGCCCTTGCCGATCCACTCCATGCCCAGCGCGAAGCCCTGCCCGACCTCGCCCAGGATGTTGCGGTGCGGCACCCGTACGCCGTCGAAGACCAGCGACGCGGGCCCGCCCTCGCCCATGGTCTGGATGAACTCCGAGCGCCAGCCCATCGCCCGGTCCACCAGGAACGCGGTGGCGCCGCCGTTGCGGGCGCCCTTGTCCCGGTCGGTCACCGCCACCACGATGGCGAAGTCCGCGTCGTTGCCGTTGGTGATGAACGTCTTCTCGCCGTCGAGCACCCAGTCGTCGCCGTCACGGCGGGCCGACAGCCTGATGTTCGCCGCGTCCGACCCGGCGCCCGGCTCGGTGATCGCGAAGCAGGAGATCCGCTCGCCGGCGATGGTCGGCAGCAGGAACTCCTTCTGCTGCTCGGGCGTGGCGTGGAAGAGGATGTTGTCCGCCTCGCCGCCGAAGCGGAACGGCACGAAGGTACGCCCCAGCTCGGTCCAGATCAGCGACTGCATGACCGCCGGCAGGTCCATCCCGCCGTACTCCTCTGGGGTGGCCAGCCCCCAGAAGCCGAACGCCTTCGCCTTCTGCTGCAGCTCCCGCAGCTCGTCGCGGGTGACGCCGGGCTGGTGCGCGCGCTCCCTGCGCAGCACCTCCTGCTCCAGCGGCATCACCTCGCGGGTGACGAACGACCGGACGGTGTCCCGGATCGCCCGTTCCTCGTCGGACAGTGAGAAGTCCATGCCGGTCCCTCCGTCGTCGCGGTGTCGTCGCCGCCTAAACTAGCGGTGCAAGTTTTCCGGCGTCCAGACCCTCAGGAGGGCCCGTGCCCCGACCGCGGCAACCCGTGCTCTCCCGGGAGCGGATCGTCGCCGCCGCCCTGGCGCTGATCGACGACGGCGGGCTGGCCGCGTTCTCCACCCGGCGGCTGGCCGCCGCGCTGGGCGTGGCCGGGCCGTCGCTCTACAACCACTTCGCCAACCGGGAGGCGATCCTGGACGCGGTGGCCGACAGCGTCACCGCCACGGTGGACACCGGCGCCTTCGGCCGGCACGAGTGGCCGGAGGCGTTGCGCCGGTGGGCGTGGTCGTACCGGCGGGCGCTCACCGCGCACCCGCACGTCGTGCCGTACCTGGCCCAGGGGCCTCGGCGGCGGCCGGCCGCGCTGGCCATGGCGGACGCCGTCTACGGCGCGCTGGTCAAGGCCGGCTGGCCGCCCGCCCGGGCCACCCACGTGGGCGCCGCGCTGCGCTACTTCGTCGCCGGCTCGGCGCTGGGATCGTTCGCCCGTGGCTTCGTCGAGGACCCGGAGCTGTACGCCGCCCACTACCCGCACCTGGGCCAGGCGCACCGGCTGGCGGAGCACCAGCGCAGCGTGGACGAGGGCGCCTTCGCGCTCGGCCTGGACGCCCTGCTGCACGGCCTGGTCGCCGAGCACGCCCGCGTGGCCGCGCCACCGGTCGCCGACGCCCGCCTGGTCCGGCCGTAAAACTCCCACTGCTAGTCTGGTCGGCCAGCCACCGACCCGGGAAGGACGACATGGACCTCGCCGTCGCGCCCCTCGCGTCCCCGGTCCGCCGACGATGAGGGCGCTCGTCGCCCGGGCCGCCGGCGCGCCACCCCGGGTCGAGCGGGTACGCCTGCCCGCGCCCGGCCCGGGCCAGCTGCGGGTGCGCATCCGCGCTGCCGGGGTCTGCCACTCGGACCTGTCCATGCTCAACGGGGCGCTGGACCCGGCGTACCCGGTGGTGCTCGGGCACGAGGCCGCCGGCGTGGTGGCCGAGGCCGGCCCCGGCGCCCGGGTGCCGGTCGGCGCCCAGGTGGTGCTGAACTGGTCGCCCGCCTGCCGGCGCTGCTGGTTCTGCCGGCAGGGCGAGCCGTGGCTCTGCGCCGCCAATACCGCCTCCACGGTGCCTCGCGGCGAGACCGCCGACGGCGCCCCGCTGCACGTCGCGCTCGGCCTCGGGGCGTTCGCCGAGGAGGTGGTCGTCCCCGAGACGGCGGTGGTGCCACTCCCCGTCGAGCTGCCGCCGGAGCGGGCCGCGCTGCTGGGCTGCGCGGTGCTCACCGGCACCGGCGCGGTGCGCAACACCGCCCGGGTGGCGGCCGGCGAGTCGGTCGCGGTGATCGGCCTGGGCGGCGTCGGCTTGTCGGCCCTCACCGCCGCCCGGGCCGCCGGCGCCGGCCCGATCATCGCGGTCGACGTGGCCGAGGCCAAGCGCGCCCCGGCCCTGGCCGCCGGCGCCACCCACTTCCTGCTCGCCGACGACCGGCTGTCCCGGGAGGTACGCGGGCTGACCGACGGGCGCGGCGTCGACCACGCCTTCGAGTGCGTGGGCCGGGCGGCCACCATCCGCGCCGCCTGGCGGTCGACCCGGCGCGGGGGAGCGGTGACCGTGGTAGGCATGGGCGGCCGGGACGACGTGCTGGAGCTGTCCGCGCTGGAGATCTTCCACTCCGCCCGCACGCTGCGCTCCTCGATGTACGGCTCGTCCGACCCGGACCGGGAGGTCCCCGTCCTGGCCCGCCAGGTGGCCGACGGCAGCCTCGACCTCGACCCGCTGATCAGCGGCCTGGTCGGGCTGGACGAGGCGCCCGCCGCGTTCGGCCGGCTGGCCCGGGGTGAGGGCGCCCGCTGGGTGGTCACCTTCCCCTGACCGGTGCGGACCTGCCGGGCGCGAGGTCAGTGCCCGGCCCGGCCGATCACCGCCGCGTAGCCGTCCAGCAGCCGGGCCAGTCCGAACTCGACGATGCCGTCCAGGGTGAGGTCGACGTCGCCCTCCTCGGCGAGGGTGGCGAGCGTCGGGTAGCGGCCGGGCATCATCCGGCGCAGCGCCGGCTCGTGCGACTCCACCCACTCCTCGTCGGTCAGGCCGGTGTCCTGCTCCGCCTGGGCCTCCGCCTCCAGGCCGGTGGCGGCCCCCCGGACGAAGGCCATCAGGGTGATCGCCAGGTGCCACCGGGTGTGCCGGTCGAGGCCGAGCCCGGCGGTGGCGCGCAGCGCCCACTCGGTGTGCGCCATCGCCCGGGGCAGTGGCTGCGGCCGGGTCATCGAGATGACGTGCGGCAACCAGCGGTGTCGCCGGTAGGCGGCCCACTGGACGCGGGCCAGCAGCTCCAGCTGGGCCCGCCAGCCGGCGGGCCGGGTCGGCGGCAACAGGTCCGCGAGCGCGGCGTCGGCCATCAGGCCGACCAGCTCGCCCCGGCCGCGGACGTGCCGGTACAGCGACATGGTCGCCACCCCGAGCTGCGCGGCCACCGCCCTCATCGAGACCGCGGCCAGGCCGCCCGCGTCGGCGAGGGCGATCGCCGTGCCGACCACCCGGTCGCGGCTCAGCCGCGGGTCGGGCACCGGCCGGGCCGCCCGGCGCGGCGCCACCACCGTGCCGGCGCCGGGCCGGGTCAGCACCACGCCCTCCTCGCGCAGCACCGCCAGCACCCGGCTCGCGGTGGCCAGCGCCACCTGGTGCTCGCGGGTGAGCTGCCGAGCCGACGGCACCGGGTCACCCGGTCGCAACTGGCCGCCGTCGATCCGCCGGCGGATCTCGGCGGCGATCCGGCGGTACGGCGGTTCGGCGGCGGGCACGGCGCACCTCCGGGCGGAGCGTTCTAGGACGAGGAGCCGGCCCGGCCCCTCTCGCCGGGCAGCGTACTAGTACGCAGCCGGCCCGGACTGCACGTCGCGCCTAGCGTCCGAGGCGCGGAGCGGTCGGCTCCGCCCGCCACCGGCGCGGCCGGGCGGACGACGTACGCAGGGGGATCCGTGGACGACAGGACCGTGCTCATCTCCGGCGCCGGCATCGCCGGGCCGGCCCTCGCCTTCTGGCTGCGCCGGTACGGCCTGCGGCCGGTGGTGGTCGAGCGGGTCGCCGGCCCGCGCCCCGGCGGGCAGGCCGTCGACATCCGGGGCGCCGCCCGCCGGGTGGTCGACCGGATGGGCCTCACCGAACGGGTACGCGCCGAGTGCGTCGCCGAGCGGGGGATGGCGTACGTCTCCGCCGACGGGGTGCGCCGGGCCGAGATGCCGGTGCACGTCTTCGACGGCGAAGGCATCGTGGCCGACCTGGAGATCGCCCGCGGCGACCTGGCCCGGCTGCTGTACGAGGCCACCCGCGACGGGGTGGAGTACCTGCACGACGACTCGATCGTGGGCCTGACCGAGACCGGGGACGGGGTGCGGGTCACCTTCGAGCGGGCCGCGCCCCGCACGGTGGAGCTGGTGGTGGGCGCGGACGGCGTGCACTCCCGCACCCGGGCGCTGGCCTTCGGGCCGGCGACGGAGTACCTGCACCCCCTCGGCGCGTACCTGGCCTCCTTCACCACCCCGTACCCGGACGAGGACGGCTGGTTCCTGCTGCACAACGTCCCGGGCGGCCGGGTGGTGGGCACCCGCCCCAACCGGCACGGCCGGGTCACCGCCCTGTTCAGCTTCGTCTCTGCGCCGCTCGACCTGGCCCGGGGCGATGTCGCCGGGCAGCGGCGGGTGCTCGCCGACCGGTTCGCCGATGTCGGGTGGCGGGCGCCCGAGCTGCTGACCGCGCTGGCCGACGCGCCCGACTTCTACTTCGACCTGTACGCGCAGGTGCGGATGGACCGGTGGAGCCGGGGCCGGGTGGCGCTGCTCGGCGACGCCGCCTGGTGCCCGTCCCCGCTCACCGGGCAGGGCACCAGCCTCGCCCTGGTCGGGGCCTACCTGCTCGCGGGGGAGCTGGCCGCCGCGCCCGGCGACCACGCCACCGCCTTCGCCCGGTACGAGGCGGCGCTGCGCGGGCACGTTCGGCGCTGCCAGCAGCTGCCCGGCGGCGGGATCTCCGGGTTCCTGCCGGCCCGCGCGGCGGCGATCCGGATGCGGGACTTCTCGATCCGGGCGATCACCTCCCGCCCGCTGCGGCCGCTGGCCCGCCGGGCGTTCTTCGCCAAGGCCGACGGCCTCACCCTGCCGGAGTACGCCCCGGCGGGATGACGGTCGGTACGGCAGGTGGCCGGTCCACATGGGAGCGCTGCCGGTCGACCGTCACCGACCCCGGTCGATGTCGCTTCGGCGGCGCCGACCGGGGCGGCCATGTCCGGCGGCGACGCGTCGACCGGCCGGAATGTGTGGGGGATCGACATGGTTCGACTCCTGCGGCCGGCCGTAGGTTTCCTGCACGCGACGGCCAGGTGACCCAGGTCACCGACCCGGTCGTCGCCGGGGACCCGCGGAGGAGAAGGCGATGGCCGAGCAAGCGCTCCTGTCGGCGCACGGGCTGACCCGCGACTTCCGGGGCTTCCGCGCGGTCGACCACGTCGACCTGGCCGTCGCGCCGGAGAGCGTGCACGCCCTGGTCGGCCCGAACGGCGCCGGCAAGACCACGCTGTTCAACCTGCTCACCGGCTTCCTGCCGCCGACCGCCGGGCGGATCGAGCTGGCCGGCCGGGACCTCACCGGCCTGCCACCGGAGCGGGTCGCCCGGCTGGGGGTGGCCCGGTCGTTCCAGATCACCAGCCTCTTTCCGCAGCTGACCGCCCGGGAGCACGTGGAGCTGGCGCTACAGGGCCCGAGCGGGCTGGGCTGGCGGTTCTGGCGGTCGGCGAAGCTGATGGACCGCTACCGGGACCGGGCCGTCGAGCTGTTGGCCCTGGTCGGCCTGGCCGAGCTGGCCGAGGCGCCGTCCGAGGCCCTGGCGTACGGGCGCAAGCGGGCCTTGGAGCTGGCCATCGCGCTCGCCCTGGACCCGAAGGTGCTGTTGCTGGACGAGCCGACCGCCGGGATGGGCCTGGAGGACGTCGACCGCACGGTGGAGCTGATCGCGACGGTCCGCGCCGGCCGGACCGTGGTGCTGGTCGAGCACAACATGAGCGTCGTCGGCCGGCTGGCGGACACCGTCACCGTCCTGCAGGCCGGCCGGGTCCTGGTCGAGGGCCCGTACGAGCAGGTCCGCGCCGACGAGCGGGTCGTCACCGCCTACCTGGGAGCCGCCGATGCTGCGCGTTGAGAACCTGTCGGCCTCGTACGGCGAGGCGCGGGTGCTGCGGGAGGTGAGCCTGGACGTCGCCGCCGGCGAGGTGGTCACCCTGGTCGGCCGCAACGGCGCCGGCAAGTCCACCCTGCTGCGCTGCGTGATGGGGCTGCACCCCGGCCAGCGCGGCACGGTGGCGCTGGACGGCCGGGACCTGACCCGGCTGCCGGCGCACAAACGGGCGCGGCTCGGGCTCGGCTGGGTGCCCGACGACCGGGGCGCGTACGCGACCCTCACCGTCACCGAGAACCTGACCCTGCCGCCCCGGGTCGGCCCCGACCCGTGGCCGCTGTCGCGGGTGTACGAGGCGTTTCCCGCGCTGTACGACCGGCGCGACTCGGCGGCCACCACGCTCTCCGGCGGTGAGCAGCAGATGCTCGCGCTGGCCCGGGTGCTGCGGATGGGCGCCCGGCTGCTGCTCTGCGACGAGCCCACCGAGGGGCTCTCGCCGCTGCTCGTGCGGCAGGTCGGCGACCTGCTGCGGGAGGCCAAGCGGCACGGGGTGACCGTGCTGCTGGTCGAGCAGAACCTGCACTTCGCCACCGGCGTCGCCGACCGGCACTACCTGCTGGCCGAGGGGCGCGTGGTGGAGGCGATGGACAACTCCGAGGTGCGCTCGCGGGAGCGCGAGCTGCTGGCGTACCTCGGGATCTGAATTCGACGGCTGACCCGCGCGGACCGCGCGGTACGAAGGGACGGACATGCGTAGGAGCGTGGGGGTGGCCGCCGCGTCGGCGGCGGTGGCGCTGGTGGCGGCCGGGTGTGGCGGCGGTGGTCCGGCGTCCGGCGGGGACCAGAAGCTGACCGGCGACAAGATCGTGCTGGGGGTGCTCAACGACCAGTCCGGGGCCTACTCGGAGCTGTCCGGGAAGAACTCGGTCAAGGCCGTGGAGATGGCCATCGCCGACTTCAAGGCGAAGTACGGCGACAAGGCGGTGACCAAGGACATCACCGTGGAGACCGCCGACCACCAGAACAAGCCGGACGTCGCCAACGCCAAGGCGAGTGAGATGTACGACCGCCGGGGCGTCGACCTGATCCTCGACGTGCCGACCTCGTCGGCCGCGCTGAAGGTCGCCGACGTGGCGAAGGAGAAGAAGAAGCTCTACTTCAACATCGGCGCGGCCACCACCGAGCTGACCGGCAAGAGCTGCAACAAGTACACGTTCCACTACGCGTACGACACGTACATGCTGGCCAACGGCACCGGGAGGACCACCACCGAGCAGGTGGGCAGGAACTGGTACATCCTCTACCCGAACTACGCCTTCGGCCAGGACATGGAGAAGAGCTTCTCCGCCGCGATCGCCCAGGCCGGCGGGCAGGTGATCGGCAAGGACGGGGCGCCGTTCCCGAACACCTCCGGCGACTACTCGTCGTTCCTGCTCAAGGCCGCCGGGATGAACCCGAAGCCGCAGGTGCTCGGCACCATGCAGGCCGGCGCGGAGCTGGTCAACGTGGTCAAGCAGTACAACGAGTTCAAGCTGCGGGACAAGGGGATCGGGCTGGCGGTCGGCCTGATGTTCATCACCGACATCCACTCGCTCACCCCGGCGGCGCTGGCCGGCACCACCTACACCGACGCCTGGTACTGGAACTTCGACAAGCAGAACCGGGACTGGGCCGACCGGTTCCAGTCCGAGACGGGCACCCGGCCGTCGTTCGCGCACGCGGCCAACTACTCGGCCGCGACGCAGTATCTCGAGGCGGTGCAGGCCGCCGGCACCGACGACGCGGACACGGTGGTCAAGGGGCTCGAAGGCAAGACCGTCGACGACGTCTTCCTGCGTAACGGCAAGATCCGCGCGGAGGACCACCGGGTGATCCACGACGCGTACCTGGCCCAGGTCAAGCCGCAGGCCGAGGTCACCGAGCCGTGGGACTACGTCAAGGTGCTCAAGACCATCCCGGCGGCGGAGGCGTTCCGTGCGCCCTCGGCCGACTGCAAGCTCTGACCATGGCCGGCTTCCTGCAGAACACCTTCAACGGGCTGGTGAGCGGGGCGTTCTACGCCCTGCTCGCCCTCGGGCTGGCGGTCATCTTCGGCATGCTCCGGGTGGTCAACTTCGCCCACGGCGCGTTCTACATGCTCGGCGCCTACGGGGCGTACGTGCTGCTCACCGAGGCGGACGTGACGTTCTGGGCGGCCCTGGTGATCATGCCGGTCGGGCTGGGCCTGCTCGGCATGCTGCTGGAGCGGACGCTCATCCACCGGCTGACCCGGCTCGACCCGCTCTACAACTTCCTGCTCACCTTCGGCCTCACGCTGATCCTTCAGGATCTGGTGAAGACCCGGTACGGCGTGCAGTCCAGCCCGTACGCCACCCCCGCCGCGCTGGGCGGCTCGGTCGACTTCGGGCTGTTCGACTTCCCGACGTACCGGGTCTTCATCCTCGGCTTCGCGGTGCTGCTCTGCGGGGCGGTCTGGTGGGTGCTGACCCGCACCCGGGTCGGCACGGTGGTCCGGGCGTCGACCGAGCGGCCCGAGCTGACCCGGGCGCTCGGCATCGACGTCGGGCGCTGGGTGACCCCGGTGTTCGGCTTCGGCATCGCCCTGGCCGGGCTGGCCGGGGTGCTCGCCGCGCCGATGCGCGCGGTCAACCCGCTGATGGGCGCCGACCTGATCATCGTGGTCTTCGCGGTGGTGGTGATCGGCGGACTGGGCTCGATCTTCGGCTCGGTGGCCGCCGGCTTCGGCATCGGCCTGGTCCAGGCGTGGGCCGAGGCGTACCTGTCCGACTACCCGATCGTGTCCCAGACCGTCGTGTTCGTGGTGATGGCCGCCGTGCTGCTGTGGCGGCCGACGGGGCTGTTCGGCCGTGAGGAGGCACCGGCATGACCGAACGCACCGAGCGGAGCGAGGGCCGTGAGGACATGCCCGGTCGGCTCGGCATGACCGAACGCACCGAGCGGAGCGAGGGCCGTGAGGGCATGCCCGGTCGGCTCGGCATGACCGAACGCACCGAGCGGAGCGAGGGCCGTGAGGGCATGCCCGGTCAGCTCGGCATGACCGCCACCGTGGACACCGAGGCGGCTCCGGCCCGCTCCGGCCTGCTCACCGTCGCCCGGGCGCCCGGCTGGGTCCGCTACGCGCTGCTCGCCGCCGGCCTGGCCGCCGCGCTCTGGCTGCCGAACGGGCTCTACCCGGCGGTAGCGGTGGACATCCTCTGCTGGGCGCTGCTCGCCGTCTCGGTGGACCTGCTGCTCGGCTTCACCGGGCTGATGTCCTTCGGGCACGCCGCGTTCTGGGGCACCTCGGCGTACGTCACCGGTCTGGTGGCGATCCACGCCGGCCTGCCCTTCCCGGCCGCGGTGCTGGCCGGGGCGCTGGCCGCCGCGGCGCTGGCGCTGCCGATCGGCTACCTGGCGGTGAAGCGGACCGGCATCTACTTCGCGATGGTCACCCTGGCCTTCGCGCAGCTGGTCTACTACGTGGCCAACGAGTGGCGCTCGGTGACCCGGGGCGAGAACGGCCTGCAGGGGGTGCCCCGCTCGCTCTTCGGAGCGGATCTCAGCGACGACTACTACTTCTACTACGCGATCCTGCCGATCGTGCTGCTCGGCCTGGCCGCGGCCTGGCGGATCGTGCACTCGCCGTTCGGCCGGGTGCTGGTCGGCATCCGGGACAACCCGGCCCGGGCCCGGGCGCTCGGCTACCCGGTGCACCGGTACAAGCTGACCGCCTTCGTGCTCTCCGGCTTCATCGCCGGGCTGGGCGGCGGGCTGTTCGCGGTCGGTCACCGGTTCGTCTCCCTGGACGTGCTGCACTGGACCACCTCCGGCAAGGCGGTCATCGTGGTGGTCCTCGGTGGTATCGGCACGCTCTGGGGCGGGGTGCTCGGCGCGGCGATCGTGGTCCGGCTGGAGGACTGGCTGTCGTTCTCCGGCTTCGAGGCGATCGGCCTGGTCACCGGCGGCATCTTCGTCCTGGTCGTGCTGCTGTTCCGGCGCGGGGTCTGGGGCACCGTGGCGGCGTACGTGCTGCGCCTGCTGGCCGCTCGACGCCGGTGAATCTGCCGGCCCGGCGCATCCGAACCGGGCCCGCGCACCGAATCCCCTGGTAGGAACCACCTACCCGGGAGTACGTCTGGTGTTGTCAGAACCGGCCGTCGAGACGGCCCGCAAGCGGCTCTCGGCCGCCGCCGAGGACCTCGACGCCAACCAGGTCGCCGCCGCCCTGCTGGAGTCGGCCGACGAGCTGGGCGTGGCGTCGGTCTGGGAGCGGGTCTGCGTGCCGCTGCTGGCGGCGCTGCGCGGGCAGGACGCCGCCGAGATCGCCGTCGAGCACGCGCTCTCCGAGGGCGTACGGATCGGCCTGGACGTGCACCGCCGCCAGCCCGGCCGGCAGCTCCCGCCGGGCGGGGTGATGCTGGCCGGCGCCGAACACGAGGCGCACTGCCTGGGGCTGCACGCCCTCGCCGCCGCGTTGCGCGAGGAGGGCCGCGGCTGCCTGCACCTGGGCCCGGCGCTGCCCTGGGCGGCGCTCGGGTCCGCCGTGCACCGGGTCCGCCCGCACACCGTGCTGGTCTGGTCGCAGACCCCGCTCACCGGCCGCGCGTACCGCCTGGTCCGCTTCGGCCGGGACTTCCCGGGGGTACGCGTGCTCGGCGCCGGCCCGGGTTGGATCGAGCCCGTGCCGCCCCCGTCGATCCGGCTGACCAGCTTCGCCGCCGCCCTCTCCGCCTGCCGCCGCCCACCCGGCTGACCCCACCCCACCCCGCCCCCGTGCGTCCCGTCGGCGGCCCCACCCTGTTGATCATGAGGCTAGCGGCGGTGTGGAGCTGGCGGTTTCTAGGCTTCAGTGCAACTGATCTTGGTTGGGCTGGAGGTGCTGGTGGCGAGGCCGGGTGTGTTGACGTTCGGGCATCGGCAGGTGTTGGAGCATTTGTGGGCTTCGGGTCGGACGATCTCGCAGATCGCGGAGGTTCTCGGGGTGCCGGTGTGCACGGTGTCGCGGGAGGTGGCGCGGAACAACAGTGCGCGGCATGGGACGAAGAACCCGCTCGGGCGGTCGCTGCCGTCTGGGCGGGCTCGGCATCCGTATCGGTGGGGGTATCAGGCGCAGTGGGCGCAGCGGCGGGCTGACGCGGCTCGGCGGCGGCCGGTGACCTCGAAGCTGGCGGTGGGTACGCGGCTGCGGCAGGTGGTGGCGGGGAAACTGGCCCGTAGGTGGTCTCCGAAGCAGATCGCCGCGTGGTTGCGGGCCACGTTCGCCGACCGGCCGGAGTTGCAGGTGTCCCACGAGACGATCTACCAGGCGATCTATGTGCAGTCGCGGGGGAACCTGCGGGCGGAGTTGACCCGGCAGGTGGCGCTGCGCTCGGGTCGCACCCAGCGGCGCCCGCAGTCACGTGCCGCGGGAGCCGCCCGTAGTCGGCGTCCCTGGATCGGGGACCTGCACATCAGTCACCGGCCCGCGGAGGCCACCGACCGGGCGGTGCCCGGGCACTGGGAAGGTGACCTGGTCATCGGCAAGGCCGGAGCCTCAGCGATCGTGACCCTGGTGGAACGAGCCACCCGTTACGTGATGCTCGGCGCTCTGCCCCACGGCCGCGACAGCGCAGCCGTCATCGGTGTCCTCACCGCCCTGGCCGCCCGCATGCCGGCACACCTGCGCCGGTCGCTGACCTGGGACCAAGGTGTGGAGATGGCCACCCACCCGGTTTTCACCGTCGCCACCGGCTGCCCGGTCTACTTCTGCGACCCCCACAGCCCCTGGCAACGCGGCACCAACGAGAACACCAACGGGCTCCTGCGCCAGTACTTCCCCAAAAGCAGCTATGACTTCCGCACCATCGACCAGAACGGCCTGGACGACGTCGCCCACCAACTCAACACCCGACCCCGCGAAACGCTGGGCTGGAACACCCCAGCCCAGCGTCTGGCTCACCTCATCGCCGCCTGACGATTGCACTCACCCCTTGACCCCGCCGCTCTTCCGTTGCCGTCAAACACATGATCAACGGGGTGGGTGGCGGGGTGGTGGCCTTCCGTGCGGGCCTTCAGGCGACGGCCCGGGGGTGCCGACACCGCCACGGGCCGGCCATCCGAGACCGGACATTCGACTCGGATCTGCCTGGCGACTGCGGGCCGACCGTGGGGCCTCGGGTGGCGCATCGGGGGATCGGGTGCGTTTGTTGTCGTCCGGGCAACAACAACTGCACCCGTAAAGCGTTCAGCCGCCGGCCGATGGGCCCGGCCATCGGCCCGGGCTCCCGGCGGCACCGGGAACTGGGTCCGCCGGGCCTCTTCCCGCGACGGTGAAAGCAGCGGTCGGAGTTGTCGCCGAGCGGGCGAGCCCGGCGGGACGGGCGGCGAGTGGCCGGGCGGCGAGTGGGCCGGGCGGCGAGTGGGCCGGGCGGCGCACCCGAAAGTGTCGCGGCGGGTCGGGAGGAGTTCCGGGAATGGTCGAGTGACGCCCGCCACAAACGATACGATTCGGTTCCGTATCGAAACCGCGCGTCCTACGCTCTGACCGTTACGAGTCTGCCCCGTATCGTATCGCGACGCGGGTTAGCCGGGGGGAGAACCGGGCTACATGGAACCGCACGAGAACACCGGGCATCCGAGGCGGTGGGCGATCCTCGGAGTGCTGGTGATCAGCCTCCTCGTCGTCGTCCTCGACAACACGATCCTCAACGTCGCCCTGCGCACCCTGGCCGACCCGGTGCACGGCCTCGGGGCCAGCCAGGGCGAGCTGGAGTGGGCGATCAACTCCTACACGCTGGTCTTCGCCGGACTGCTCTTCACCTTCGGCGTGCTCGGCGACCGCTTCGGCCGGCGCCGGTTCCTGCTGACCGGGCTGGTGCTCTTCGGTCTGGCCTCGCTGCTGTCCGCGTACGCGCAGGACCCGGGCCAGCTGATCGCAACCCGCGCCCTGATGGGCATCGGGGGCGCGGCGATCATGCCGGTCACCCTCTCGATCATCTCGAACGTCTTCGACCCCCGGGAGCGGGGCCGGGCGATCGGGATCTGGGCCGGCGCGGTCGGCCTCGCCGTGGCGATCGGCCCGATCCTCGGCGGCGCGCTGCTGGAGCACTACTGGTGGGGTTCCGTCTTCCTGATCAACGTGCCGGTGGTGGTGGCCGGCGTTGTCCTGGTGGCGGTGCTGGTGCCGGAGTCCCGCGATCCCAACCCCGGCCGGGTCGACGTGCTCGGCGTGGCGCTCTCGGTGGTCGGCCTGATCGCCCTCACGTACGGGATCATCGACGGCGGCGAGCACGGCTTCGACCGTCCGGTGGTGTGGGCCTCGATCGTCGGCGGCCTGGCGGTGCTGGCCTGGTTCATCAACCACGAGCGGCGCAGCGACCACCCCTCGCTGGACGTCCGGCTGTTCCGGGTGCCGCGCTTCGCCGCCCCGGTGGCGATCGTCGGCCTGGTCTTCTTCGCCGCCATGGGCGTCCTGTTCTTCAGCTCGTTCTACCTGCAACTGGTCCGCGGTTACAGCCCGCTCGAGACCGGCCTGCTGTTCCTGCCGTTCGCCGGCGCCCAGCTGATCTTCGCGCCGCGCAGTGCGGCGATGGTCCGCCGGTACGGCGGCCGGGCAGTCGCCACTGTCGGTCTCGGGCTGACCACCGTCGCGCTGGCGTCCTTCGCCTTCATCGACGCGGCCACCCCGATCTGGGTGGTGCTGGTGGCCTACCTCCTCCAGGGCACCGGAATGGCCAACATCATGCCGCCGGCCACCGAGTCGATCATGTCGGCGCTGCCGCGGGAGAAGGCCGGCGTCGGCTCCGCGATCAGCAACACGGTCCGGCAGGTCTCCGGCGCGCTGGGGGTGGCCGTGCTCGGCTCGGTCCTCTCGGCCGTCTACCGGGAGGACATCGCCTCGGCGCTCGACGGGCTGCCCGCCCCGGCCCGCGAGGCGGCGAACGAGTCGGTCTCCGGGGCGTACGCCGCGGCGGGTCAGTTGGGGCCGGCGGCGCCGAAGCTGATCGCGGCGGCCAACGACGCCTTCGTCTCGGCCATGCACTGGGCGGCGGCGCTCTCCGGGGTGGTCGCCGCCCTGGGCATCCTGATCGTGCTCCGCTGGATGCCCGGCCGCACCGACGACGGCGCCCGCCCGACCGCCGCACCGTCGGCCGGCGAACCGGAGATGGCCGGAACCGCATAGGTTCGGGAACAATGTCTGACATGACTTCCACCGCCGATGCTCCGCGGTCGCCCGGGCGACCGCGGAGCACCCGCGCGGACGAGGCCATCATCGAGGCCACCCTCGACCTGCTCGCCGAGGGCAGCACGATCGAGGCGCTCTCGATCGAGGCCATCGCCTCCCGGGCCGGCGTCGGCAAGGCCACCATCTACCGGCGCTGGCCGGGCAAGGAAGCGCTGCTGCTCGACGCGCTGCGCCGGCTCAAGGGCGTCCTGCCGCAGCCGGCCGGGGACTCCGTCCGCGACGACCTGGTCCTGCTGACCGGCGCGATCGGGCAGAACACCGACCCGCGGGCGACGAAGATCATGCCGTGCCTGGTGCCCGAGGTGAACCGTAGCCCGGACCACTTCCAGCTCTACCAGAACATCATCGAGCCGCGGCGCATGCTGATGCGCGAGGTGCTGCACCGGGGGATCCGGAACGGTGAGCTGCGCGCCGAGATCGACGTCGAGGTGACGATGGCGCTGCTCACCGGCCCGATGCTGGTGCAGCGGATGCTGCGCTGGCATCCGGAGCTGGACGACACGATCCTGCCCGAGCGGGTCGTCGACGCCGTCCTGGACGGCATCCGGGCCCGCTGACCGGTCAGGCTGCCGGGGTGCGCAGCCGGTGCAGGCGCAGCGCCAGCTGTACCTCCAGCGCCCGCTCCGGGCGCTGCCAGTCGGCCCCGAGCAGCTGGCCCACCCGCTCCAGCCGCTGGGTCACCGTGTTGACGTGCACGTGCAGCAGCTCCGCGGCCCGGGCCAGGCTGCCGCCCACCCCGAAGTACGCCTCCAGCGTCTTCACCAGCGCCGTGCCCCGCCGGGCGTCGTAGTCGACCACCGGCCCCACTGTGGCGCCCAGGAACCGGGCCACGTCCCGCTCGCCCTGGTCGCCGACCGTGCCCAGCAGCAGCCCGACGAAGCCCAGCTCGGCGGTGCTCGCCCCCTCGCCGGTGCGGCCCAGCGCGCCGAGCGCGGTCAGGCAGCGCGCCGCCTCGGTGAACGTCGCGGCCAACCCGGTCGGCCCGGTCGCCGGGCCACTCGCCCCGGCGGTCACCCGCCGGCCGGTCACCCGGGACAGGTCCCGGGCCACCGCCCGGGCACTGCCGCCGGCGTCCCGACCGGGGAGCATCAGCACCACCCGGCCGTCCCGCGCCGCCGCCAGGCCGCCCCGGGTCGAGGCGTACGTGGTGGCCCAGGACAGCACCCGCTGCCGGGCGGAACCGGTGGCGGCGATGGCGTCGTCGCCGACCGCCACCAGCACGTGCGGCGCGTCCAGGTCCACCCCGAGCCGGCGGGCCCGGCCGCGCAGCGCGTCGGTGTCCCGCAGCGGCCGGGCGATCAGGTCGTCCAGCAGCTCGCCCCGCACCCGCCCCTCGGCGTCGGCCACCGTCCGGCGGAACAGCAGCAGCAGCGCGGTCACCAGCGCGGCGCGCTCCAGGATCCGCTGGTCGGCGTCGACCAGCTCGTCGTCCGGGCGCAGCAGCAGCGCGCCCAGGTTCTCCGTGCCGGCGACCACCGCGGCGTACCAGAGCGGGCCGCGCCGCACGCTGCGCCCCTCGGTACGGGACGCCGCCACCGCCTCCACCAGGTCCGCCCGGTCGGGCTCCTCGATCGCGCCGACCCGGGCCAGCAGCCGCCCCTGTGCGTCCAACGCCAGCAGCGCCCCGCCGAGCACCTCGGTGACCGCCGCCGCCACGTCCTGCATCCCGCCGCCGCGCAGCACCAGCGCGGTCATCCGGTCGTGCGCCGCCGCGGCCCGCTCCACCGAGCTGCTGTGCGCCCGGATGGTGGTGTTCGCCGCGGAGAGCTCGGCCAGCGCCGAGCGGGTCTCGGCGAGCAGCCGGGCGGTGTCGATGGCCACCGCCGCGTGCGCCGCCAGCGACACCAGCAGGGCCACCTCCTCGCGGGCGAACGGCCGGGCCGACCGGTTCGCCGCGTACAGCACCCCGATCACGCTGGAGCCGAGCCGCAGCGGCACCCCGAGGATGGCCACCAGGCCCTCCTCGCCGACCCCCGAGTCGATCTCCCCGGTGTGGTGGAAGCGCTCGTCCTCGGCGTAGTTCGCGGTCACGTACGGGGTGCCGGTCTGCGCCACCAGCCCGCCGAGCCCGTCGCCCAGCTCCAGCCGTAACCGCTGGAAGCGGGCCGAGACCGACCCGTCGGTGACCCGCATGTAGGTGTCGCCGCGCTCGTCGTCGTTGAGCGTCATGTACGCCACGTCCGCGCCGAGCAGGTGCCGGGCCCGATGCGCGATGGCCCGCAGCACGTCGTCCAGGTCGCGCAGGCCGGCCAGGTCGCCCGCGGTGTCGTACAGGCCGGACAGCTCGACCTCCCGCCGCCGGCGCCGCTCCAGCAACCCGCGCACCCGCAGCGCGACCAGCTTCGCCTGCTCCAGCTCGGCCAGCCGCTCGGCGGGCAGCCCGGCGGCCCGGGCCGCCACCAGCGGTCCCTCGAACTCGACCGCGGCCGCCTCCCGGGCGAGCAGTTCGAGGAACTCCACCGGTGACGACATGAGCGCCATTGTGCGCGGGACCACTAGCTCGCCGTCCAGCCCCCGTCGAGGGCGATCGAGGCGCCGGTGATGAAGGCCGCCGGCGGTGAGCAGAGGTACGCCAGCAGCTCGGCGACCTCCTCCGGCTCGATCAGCCGCTTGATCGCCGCCCGGGTCAGCATCACCTGCTCGACCACCTCGTCCTCGCCGATGCCGTGACTGGCCGCCTGGTCGGCGATCTGGCTCTGCACCAGCGCGGTGCGCACGTACGCCGGGTTGATGCAGTTGCTGGTCACGCCGTGCGCGGCACCCTCCAGCGCGACCACCTTGGACAGTCCTTCCAGCCCGTGCTTGGCCGCCACGTACGCCGCCTTGTACGGCGAGGCGCGCAGCCCGTGCACCGAGGAGATGTTCACGATCCGCCCCCAGCCCCGCGCGTACATGTGCGGCAGCGCGCGGCGGATCAGCCGGAACGGCGCCTCCACCATCACCCGCTGCAGGTGGGCGAAGCGCTCGGGCGGGAAGTCGGGCAGCTGCGCGACGTGCTGCAGGCCGGCGTTGTTCACCACGATGTCCACGTCGGCGTCGAGCCGGTCCACGGCGGCCGGGTCGGCCAGGTCGACCCCCTCGGCCCGGCCACCCGTCTCCGCGGCCACCGCCCTGGCCGCCTCGACGTTGCGGTCCACCACCAGCACCGTCGCGCCCGCCGCCGCCAGCCGCAGCGCGCAGGCCCGGCCGATGCCGCCGCCACCACCGGTCACCAGGGCGCTGCGACCGGAGAGGTCGACGCGTACGACGTGGGGGACCGCCACGGGTTCTACCGTCATGGCGCAAGAAGTTACGAGCCGGGTGGCCGGCCGCACATGGTTCGGGGACACATACTCGGGGGCCGGACTGTGTGGTGGCCCGGGCGTCGGCGTGTCCGCCCGGCGGGTGGTCCGGGCGGGCCAGTAGGGTGTCGAACACACGTACTGCTGGCGGTGGGGGAGGAGGCGGCGTGCGGGTGCTGGGCGTCGATCCGGGGCTGACCCGGTGCGGGGTCGGCGTGGTCGAGGGCGTGCCCGGGCGGCCCTGCACGCTGATCGCCTACTACGTCGTCTACACCGATCCCGGTGACGACCTGCCGCTGCGCCTGCTGCACCTGGACCGCTCGCTGACCGACCTGGTGGCCGAGCACCGGCCGGATGCGGTGGCCGTCGAGCGGGTGTTCAGCCAGCACAACGTGCGTACGGTGATGGGCACCGCCCAGGCCAGCGGGATCGCGGTGCTCGCCGGCGCGCGCGCCGGGCTGCCCGTGCAGACGTACACGCCCAGCGAGGTGAAGGCGGCGGTGACCGGTTCCGGTCAGGCGGACAAGAAGCAGATGACGACCATGGTGACCCGGCTGCTGCGGCTGGCCGAGCCGCCGAAGCCGGCCGACGCCGCCGACGCGCTGGCCCTGGCCATCTGCCACGTCTGGCGGGGCGGCACCCGGTCCAAGCTGGCCGCCGCCGCGGATCGGGTACGACGAGGAGGAGCAGGATGATCGCCAGCGTGCGCGGCACGGTGACCGCGACCGGTCCGGATCACGCGGTGGTGGAGGTCGGCGGGATCGGCCTGGCGGTGCAGTGCGCCCCCGGCACGCTGGCCGACCTGCGGGTCGGCCAGTCCGCCCGGCTCGCCACCAGCCTGGTGGTCCGGGAGGACTCACTCACCCTCTACGGCTTCGCCGACGACGACGCCAAGCAGCTGTTCGAGCTGCTGCAGACCGCCAGTGGGGTGGGTCCCCGGCTGGCCCAGGCGGTGCTCGCGGTGCACACCCCGGACGCGGTCCGCAAGGCGATCGCCAACGCCGACGTCGCCGCCCTGACCCGGGTGCCGGGGATCGGCAAGAAGGGCGCCGAGCGCCTGGTGCTGGAGCTGCGCGACCGGATCGGCCCGGTGCCGGTCGGCGCGGACGGGGCGGCCGGGGTGACCGGCGGCGCCTGGCCGGAGCAGGTGCGCCAGGCGCTGGTCGGGTTGGGCTGGACGGCCGGGCAGGCAGACCAGGCGGTGGCCGCGGTGGCGGAGACCGTCGACGGTGAGACGCCCCCGGTGCCGGTGCTGCTCAAGCAGGCCATCCGACTGCTCGGCCGAACGCGATGAGCGCGGGGAGTGAGCCGGGGGTAGACGCGTGAGCGGCGACAACCTGGTCTCGGCGTACGT
Organism: Micromonospora sp. NPDC000089; assembly: GCF_042899365.1. NCBI lineage: Bacteria > Bacillati > Actinomycetota > Actinomycetes > Micromonosporales > Micromonosporaceae > Micromonospora > Micromonospora sp. NPDC000089. The sequence goes on along the minus strand of NZ_JBIAZT010000004.1, from coordinate 122,225 downwards.
GGCCGACGGTGACCTGGACGCGGAGGCCACCGTCCGGCCGAAGCGGCTGGACGAGTTCATCGCCCAGCACCGGGTCCGCGACCAGCTCGACCTGCTGCTGCAGGGCGCGATGCGGCGCGGCAGCCCGCCCGACCACATCCTCCTGTCAGGGCCTCCTGGCTTGGGTAAGACCACCCTGGCCAATATCGTGGCGGCCGAGCTGGGCGCGGGCATCCGGGTGACCAGCGGCCCGGCGATCGAGCGCTCCGGTGATCTGGCGGCCATCCTGACCAGCCTCGCCGAGGGCGACGTGCTGTTCATCGACGAGATCCACCGGATCGCCAAACCGGCCGAGGAGCTGCTCTACAGCGCGATGGAGGACTTCCGGGTCGACGTGGTGGTCGGCAAGGGGCCGGGCGCCACGGCCATCCCGCTGGACGTGGAGCCGTTCACGCTGGTCGGCGCGACCACCCGGTCCGGCCTGCTGACCGGGCCGATGCGCGACCGGTTCGGCTTCGTCGCGCACCTGGACTTCTACGCCCCGGCCGACCTGGAGGCGTTGCTGCACCGCTCGGCCCGGATCCTCGGCGTGCCGATCACCGACGAGGGCGCGGTGGAGATCGCCGGCCGCTCCCGGGGCACACCCCGGATCGCCAACCGGCTGCTGCGCCGGGTCCGCGACTACGCCGAGGTGCGGGCCGACGGCGTGGTCACCCTGGAGACCGCCCGGGCGGCGCTCACCGTGTACGACGTGGACGCGCTCGGCCTGGACCGGCTGGACCGGGCGGTGCTGACCGCGCTGGTCGACTCGTTCCGGGGCGGGCCGGTGGGCCTGTCCACGCTGGCCGTGGCGGTGGGGGAGCAGCCGGACACGGTGGAGGAGGTCTGCGAGCCGTTCCTGGTCCGGGCGGGCCTGCTGGCGCGTACGCCCCGGGGGCGGGTGGCGACCGAGGCGGCCTGGCGGCATCTGGGGCGCAATCCACCAAATGGTACATTTGGCATGGATGCCGGTCCGGTGCCCGATCTGTTCTCCTCCGCCCCCGATCAGGCGTGACGGGAACGTGATCTGTACCGCATTCGGTGTTCTCAGGTGTAGGGACTAGACTCGCCGCGGTCTGTACAGGATGTGAGAATCCGCCTCCGCTCCGGCGCCTCGGCGCCCGGTCCGGAGGCCAATGGGAAGGTCGCACACCGTGCTCTACGCAGCAGCTGCCGGCGGAGGCGCCGGCGGTCTCACGCCGATCATCATGATCGCCCTGCTCTTCGGCGTCATGTACTTCATGATGATCCGCCCGCAGCAGAAGCGCCGCCGCGAGGCCGAGTCCATGCAGTCCACCCTCGGGATCGGCGACGAGGTGGTAACCATCGGCGGCCTCTACGGCACGGTCACCGGGGTGGAGGACGACACCGTGCTGCTCGAGGTGGCCCCCGGCGTGCAGACCCGCTACGCCCGCCCGGCCATCGCCCGTGTGGTGACCAAGGCCGAGCAGGTCGAGGAGCCGATCGCCGAGGACGCGGACGCGATCAAGGAGTGAGTCGTCCCCGCCCGGCGACGGGCGGGGCCTGCAGGACAACTGAACAGGTGGGCCGGCCTCCGTTGGCCGGCACGCGTCCCGCACCGACCGGCGCCCCCAGCCGGCGGCGGTACGCCGTGCCGCGCGACGGGCGCCGGCCTGTGGAGAGCACGTCGGCCCGGACCACCGGGTCCGACCTCGCCGCCGCCGCGTCGGCGGCGCGACCGTTACAGGGAGACAGGACAGCCGTGGCACCACCTCAGGGACAGATGCACCCCGGGCGGCAGCTCGCCGCGCTCGGGCTCATCTTCGTGGTCCTCTATTCTTTGGTGTTCTTCGCCGGCGCCCACGGTGGCTGGAAGGACCGGCTGCACCCTCGGCTCGGTCTGGACCTCATCGGCGGGACCCGGGTCACGCTGGAGGCCACCAACAGCCTCGACGGCAAGGCGCCGACCGCGGCGAACCTCGAGGAGGCCCGCCAGATCATCGAGAACCGGGTCAACGGCTACGGCGTGGCCGAGGCCGAGGTGGTCACCGAGGGCAACCGGAACATCGTGATCTCCCTGCCCGGCGAGAACCGCAACCTGACCGGCATCGGCAGCGCGGCCGAGCTGCGCTTCCGCAAGGTGCTCAAGGCGGCCGACGGCAGCGGCGCGGTCACCCCGCCGCCGGCGGCGACCCCGGCCCCGTCCGGCAGCGCCGCCCCGAAGCCCTCGGGCAGCGCCGCGCCGAAGCCGTCCGGCAGCGCCGCGCCCAAGCCGTCCGCGAGCGCCGAGCCCAAGGTGTCGGCCGCCCCGTCCGGGGGTCAGGGCGGTGGCGCCCCGGCGCCGAGCGCCAGCGCCACCCCGGCCGCGTCGGCCTCGCCGAGCGCGCCGGCCGCCGCGCCGAGTGCCAGTCCGGCCCCGGTGTCGCAGAGCATCGAGCAGCAGCGCAAGGCCGTCGAGCAGAAGGTCGGCCCGGCCGCCTGGGCCGCCGCGAGCGCGCTGCAGGCCCCGGCCGACCTGGCCAGCGACCCATCGCTGGCGACGAAGTTCAAGCCGTTCGGCACGCTCTCCCCGCAGGAGATCGCGGTGCTGGCGCCGCAGATGCAGTTCAACGTCCCGACGATCACCTGCGCCCAGCTGGACAAGCGACCGGCCGCCTCGATCAAGGACGAGAACCAGCAGGCGGTGGCCTGCGAGGGCGGCGCCGCGAAGTACCTGCTCGACAAGGCGAAGGTGCTCGGCACCGACGTCAAGGACGCCAACGCGGTGCTCGACCAGGCCAGCTCCTGGGTGGTCAGCCTGAACTTCAGCGGCGAGGGCCAGAGCAAGTGGACCGAGCTGACCCGGGAGTCGTACCAGAACAAGGGCGGCACCTGCGAGCAGACCGCGCTCGGCCAGGACGGCAACTGCCGGGTGGCGGTCGTGCTGGACAACGAGATCGTCTCCGCGCCGGAGATCCAGGGCGTGCTGACCGGTGACTCGCAGATCAGCGGCAGCTTCAACAGCAAGTCGGCGAACGACCTGGCCAGCCAGCTCCGCTACGGCGCGCTGCCGGTGACCTTCAACCAGCAGGAGGCGCAGAACGTCACCGCCACCCTGGGCGACACCCAGCTGCGCGCCGGCCTGCTCGCCGCCGGCATCGGCATGCTGCTGGTCATCATCTACTCGTTCTTCTACTACCGGCTACTCGGCTCGGTGATCTTCCTGAGCCTGGTGCTCTCCGGGCTGCTGGTCTTCGGCGCCCTGGTGGTGCTCGGCCGGCAGATCGGCTTCACCCTCACCCTCGCCGGCATCGCCGGCATGATCGTGTCACTCGGTGTGGCGGCGGACTCGTTCGTCATCTACTTCGAGCGGCTCAAGGACGAGATCCGCGAGGGCCGCAGCCCGCGCAGCGCGGTGCCGCGCGCCTGGGTCCGCGCCCGTCGGACGATCGTCTCGGCGAACGCGATCACGCTGATGTCCGCGGTGGTGCTCTACATCGTCTCGATCGGCACGGTCAAGGGCTTCGCCTTCGCCCTCGGCCTGGCCACCGTGCTCGACCTGGTGGTGGTCTTCCTGTTCCGCCACCCGATCATGACGATGTTCGCCAACACCAAGGCGTTCCTGTCCCCGCGGGTCAGCGGCCTGGGCCGGGCCCTGCCGTCCCGGTCGGCCGAGCAGGCCAACCCCCGCACCTCGCGCGTCAAGGAGGCCTGAGATGGCTAGGAATGGTCTGGCGTCCCGGCTGTACCGGGGCGAGGCCGACCTCAACATCGTCGGCCGGCGCAAGCTCTGGTTCAGTGTCGCCGCCGCGCTGGCGCTGGTCGCGGTGCTGAGCTTCGCCCTGCGCGGTTTCAACCTGGGCATCGAGTTCGCCGGCGGCAACTCGCTGATCGTGCCGGCCAGTGTCGGCACGATCGACGACACCGAGCAGCGGGTGAATGACATCCTGAAGACCAAGGGTGGCGGCGCCGAGGTGGCCACCGCCCAGCAGGTCGGGGGCAGCAACGGCGAGTCGTACGAGATGCGCACCTCGGAGCTGACGCCCGCGCAGGACAGCGCGGTGAAGGCGGCGATCGCGCAGGAGTTCGGCGTGCCGCTCAACCAGGTCGGCGGAAACCAGGTCAGCGCGTCCTTCGGCAGCCAGGTGACCGAGCGCGCGGTGCTCGGTCTGATCATCTTCCTGGTCGTGGTGGCGCTCTACCTGATCGTCCGGTTCGAGTGGCGGATGGCGGCCGCCGCGCTGGCCTCACTGCTGATGAACCTGGTGCTCACCTCGGGCATCTACTCGCTGGTGGGCCTCGACGTCACCCCGTCGACGATCATCGGTTTCCTCACCATCCTGGGCTTCGCGCTCTACGACGTGGTGGTGGTCTTCGACAAGGTCCAGGAGAACACCCGGGGCATCACCGCGAACAACAATCAGACGTACGGCGAGGCGGCCAACCTGGCGTTGAACCAGTCGCTGATGCGGTCGCTGAACACCTCGGTGGTGGCGCTGCTCCCGGTCGGCGGCCTGCTGTTCATCGGCGCGTTCCTGCTCGGCGCGGGCACCCTGAAGGACCTCGGCCTGGTGCTCTTCGTCGGTATGGCGGTGGCGTTCCTGACCTCGATCCTGCTGGCCACCCCGCTGCTGGTCTGGCTGAAGAACAAGGACCCGCGGATCAACGCGCACCACAAGCGGGTGCTGGCCCGCCGGGGCGCGATCGCCCGGGGCGAGATCGTTCCGCGCGGCGCCGCCCGACGCGTCGAGGGCACGGCCGACGACGAGCCGATCGACCCGGAGTCGGCGGCGCTGGCCGGCAGCGCCCCGAAGGTCGGCGCCCGGCCGGCCGGCAAGCGGCCGACCGGCGCCCGGGGCGGTCGCCCCAGCGGCGGCGGGGGCAGCCGGCCGGGTGGCGCCAAGCGGCGCTGACCCGCCGACACCCGGTAGAGATCGATCCGACGGCGTCCGCCATGCTGTGCGAGCAGCGTGCCGGACGCCGTCGTCGTACCGAAGGGAAGCGGAGCCACCGTGACGGAGACCCACAGCACCGGGGTACGGGGAGACAGCGGCCCGCAGGTCGCCCAGCTGGTCGCCAGCCGGGTGCTGGACGTGCCGGACTTCCCCAAGCCGGGCGTGATGTTCAAGGACCTGATGCCGCTCTTCGCCGACGGCGACGTGTTCCGTGAGGTGATCGACGGGATCATCGGGTACCACGGGCGCGACTCGTTCGACGCGGTGGTCGGCATCGAGGCCCGCGGCTTCGTGATCGCCGCGGCCATCGCGTACGCCACCGGGGTGGGCGTGGTGCCGGTGCGCAAGGCGGGCAAGCTGCCCCGGCCGGCGTACTCGGCCTCGTACGCGCTGGAGTACGGGGAGGCCACCCTGGAGGTGCACCAGGACGCGTTCACCGCCGGGCACCGGGTGCTGGTGGTGGACGATGTGCTGGCCACCGGAGGCACCGCCGAGGCCACCTTGGATCTGGTCGAGCGGGCCGGCGGCACGGTCTCCGGCTTCACCGTGCTGCTCGAGCTGAGCTTCCTCAAGGGGCGCGAGCGGCTGGCCGGGCGTCCGGTCCATGCCCTGCTGACCGTTTGATCCGGCGGCCGGCGCGCGCCCTCGACGGGGGCCGTCCGGCGGAGCGGCGGGGCACCCTCCGTACGGGTAGGATTGCCCTTTGCTGAGCGGGTGGAGATCCGCCCGTCGGCAGGGCGACCAGCCGGTGAGACCGGCCGGGAGCGGAACAATGCCGGCCCCTCGGCCGGTTGAAGAGGACGTCGACCGCACGGTCGGCGTTTTCCCGGCGAGCGGTGAGGAGGCCGGTGTCCCACGATGTCGTTCCTCCGGTGGAGGGCACGGTGCACCCGACAGGCGATACTGACGGCTCGGTGACCGACCGGAAGACCACCCCGCCGCCCGCGGTGGCGGACGCCGGTGACGGCGTCGCCGCCGAGACCGCCGGTCAGCCCGACGAGACCGTCGTGGCGCCGTTCCCGCTCGACGAGGACTCCTCGCCGAGCGGCGGCTTCGCGCTGTCCAACGCGCCCACCGGCCGCCGGGTGCGGGCCCGGTTGGCCCGGTTCAACGCCCCCTGGCAGAGCTCCCAGGTCAGCGAGGTGCTCGAGCCGCTGATCTCGTCCCACCGGGACGCCCACCCCAAGGCCGACGCGCGGCTGCTGCAGCGCGCCTTCGACACCGCCGCCCGCTGGCACTCCGGTCAGTACCGCAAGTCCGGTGACCCGTACATCACCCACCCGCTGGCGGTGGCCACCATCCTGGGCAACCTGGGGATGGACACCACCACGCTGGTGGCGGCGCTGCTGCACGACACCATCGAGGACACCGAGTACACCCTTGACCAGATGCGGGCCGACTTCGGGCCCGAGGTGACGCTCCTGGTCGACGGGGTGACCAAGCTCGACAAGGTCAAGCTGGGCGACGCGGCCAAGGCGGAGACGATCCGCAAGATGGTCGTGGCGATGGCCAAGGACCCGCGGGTGCTGGTGATCAAGCTGGCCGACCGGCTGCACAACATGCGCACCCTGACCTTCCTGCCCCGCCCCAAGCAGGAGCAGAAGGCCAAGGAGACGCTGGAGATCCTGGCCCCGCTGGCGCACCGCCTCGGCATGAACACGATCAAGTGGGAGCTGGAGGACCTCGCCTTCGGCACCCTGTTCCCGAAGCGGTACGAGGAGATCAACCGGCTGATCGGGGAGCACCAGCCGCAGCGGGAGTCGCTGCTCAAGCAGGTCACCCAGAAGGTCGGCACCGACCTCAAGGCCGCCAAGATCAAGGCGGAGACCACCGGCCGGCCGAAGCACCTCTACTCGATCTACCAGAAGATGATCGTGCGGGGGCGCGACTTCAACGACATCTACGACCTGGTCGGGGTGCGGATCCTGGTCGACACGGTGCGGGACTGCTACGCGGCGCTGGGCGTGATCCACGCGAACTGGCAGCCGGTGCCGGGCCGGTTCAAGGACTACATCGCGATGCCCAAGTTCAACATGTACCAGTCGTTGCACACGACGGTCATCGGGCCCACCGGCAAGCCGGTGGAGATGCAGATCCGCACCTACGCGATGCACCGCACCGCCGAGTTCGGCATCGCCGCGCACTGGAAGTACAAGGAGCACAAGGGCACCCAGATCGTCGGCCCGCCGGCGCACATCGACGAGATGACCTGGCTGCGGCAGCTGCTGGACTGGCAGCGGGAGGCGGCCGACCCGAGCGAGTTCCTGGACGCGCTGCGCTTCGACCTGTCCAGCCAGGAGGTGTACGTCTTCACCCCGAAGGGCGACGTCATCCCGCTGCCGACCGGCTCCACACCGGTGGACTTCGCGTACGCGGTGCACACCGAGGTCGGGCACAAGTGCATCGGCGCCCGGGTCAACGGCAAGCTGGTGCCGTTGGAGTCGACGCTCTCCAACGGCGACGTGATCGAGATCTTCACCTCTAAGTCCGACACCGCCGGCCCGACGCAGGACTGGCTGGGCTTCGTCAAGAGCCCGCGGGCCCGCACCAAGATCCGCCAGTACTTCAACAAGGAGCGGCGCGAGGAGGCGATCGAGGCCGGCAAGGACGCGATCGTCAAGGCGATGCGCAAGCAGGGCATGCCGCTGCAGCGGATGCTCACCTCCGACAACCTGATGGCGATCGCCCGGGACCTGCACCTGGCCGACGTCGCGTCGCTCTACGCGGCCGTCGGCGACAGCCAGGTCTCCGCCCAGTCGGTGGTGCAGAAGCTGATGGCCACCTACGGCGGCGAGGAGGGCGCGGCGGAGGACATCGCCGAGACCGCCGTCGCCACCCGGCCGCCGCGTAGCCGGCAGAACAGCAGCGATCCCGGCGTGGTGGTCCGCGGCGTCAGCGACGTGTGGATCAAGCTGGCCCGCTGCTGCACCCCGGTCCCGCCCGACTCGGTGTTCGGGTTCGTCACCCGCTCCGGCGGGGTGAGCGTGCACCGGGACGACTGCGCCAACGCCGAGGACCTGCGCGCGCAGAGCGAGCGGGTGGTCGAGGTCAGCTGGAAGCTCACCTCCGCCTCGACGTTCCTGGTCGCCATCCAGGTCGAGGCGCTGGACCGGCACAAGCTGCTGGCCGACGTCACCCGGGTGCTCTCCGACGAGCGGGTCAACATCCTCTCCGCCACCGTCACCACCACCCGGGACCGGGTGGCGGTCAGCCGGTTCAGCTTCGAGATGGCCGACCCCAAGCACCTGGGCCACCTGCTGGCCACCGTCCGCAAGGTGGACGGCGTCTTCGACGCGTACCGGGTCACCTCGGGCGCCTGAGGCACCGACGAGAAAGCGCCCGCCGGCGGTGCCGGCGGGCGCTTCGTCGTACGCGGGGCGGGTCAGCCCTGGATGTCGCTCATGCTCAGCTTGGTGATGGTGATCTCCTTCTTGGGGTGACCGCCGCCGGCCTGCTTGGCGAACGCCCCGTCGTCACCGGCCGCGGCGACCTGCTTGACCAGGTCCATCCCGCCGGTGACCGTGCCGAGCACGGTGTAGTTCGGGTCGAGCTGCGAGTCGCCGTACACGATGAAGAACTGGCTGCCGGTGCTGCCCGGCTGGCCGGAGTTGGCCATCGCGATGACGCCGTCCGGGTACGCGGGGCGCTTGTCGGTCGGCAGGTTCTCCTCGGTCAGCTTGTAGGTCGGGCCGCCGGTGCCGTCGGTCTCCCGCCAGCCCTTGCCGGTCGCGCTCGGGTCACCGCACTGCAGCACCTTGATGCCCTCGGTCACCAGCCGGTGGCACTTGGAGTTGTCGAAGAAGCCCTTGCTGGCCAGGTGGGTGAAGCTGCCCGCGGTGCAGGGCACCTTGGACCGGTCGATCTTGGCGGTGATCGGGCCCAGGTTGGTGTCGATCGTCATGGTCTGGGTGCCGGTGCTCTGCTGCTTCGCCTCCGGCAGGCCGACGTCCTTGATCTGCTTGGGTCGGCCCTCCTTCGGCATCTCGGTGTAGGCGCACTCGGCGAACCCGCCCTCCGCGCCGGCTGCGGCCTGCTGCTTGTCGTCGCCGCCGAGGCTGCTCGCCAACCAGATCGTGCCGGCGACCACGAGCAGCAGGACCGCGCCCGCTCCGACGATCGCCTGCGTCTGCCGGCGCTTGCGGGCCTTGGCCGAGCGCTCGGCCATCTCCCGCTCCAGTCGGGCCCGCGCCGCCGCGCGCTGCCGCTCTCTCGTGGACGTCACGCCTCACTCCTCCTGGGCTTGCTGGCGCGGTCGCTGCCGCACGGTACGGGTGGTCTGTCCGGTTCAGCCGGCGCTGGGGCTGGCCGTCGGGGCGGCCGAGGCCGGCGCCGGTGCCGTCTGGGGCTCGCCGACGGTGAGCTTCTGGAGCACCACGTCGGTCTTCGGCTTGACCTTGGCCCCCGTCCCATTGTCCACGGTCGGCAGGGCACCGATCTTCTCGATCACGTTCAGCCCGCCGGTGACCCGGCCGATCACCGGGTACGCCGGCTTCGCCGGGTTGAAGTCCTTGAAGAAGACCAGGAACTGGCTGCCGTTGGCGCCCGGCGGGTTGGCGATCATCGCGACCGTGCCCTTCGGGTACGCCGGCGCCTGGCCGGGGGCCGGGCTGGCCGACGGGGTGGTCTCCGGCACCGCCGGGACGTTCTCGTCGTAGAACGTGTAGGTGGGGCCGCCGAGCCCGGTGCCGCTCGGGTCGCCGCAGCGCAGCGCGCCCTCGGCGGTGATCTCGTGGCACTTGGTGTTGTCGTAGAACCCGCGGCTGGACAGGTGGGCGATGCTGGCCGCGGCGCAGGGCGCGCCGGCGAGGTCCAGCTCGGCGGTGACCGGGCCGCCCTGGTTGGTGGTGAGGGTCATGGCGCGGGTGCCGGCGGTCGGCAGGTCCTTCGTCGGCGGGGTGCCGACGTCCTTGAGGTTGGCGTTGCCGCCGGAGTCCTGCGGGGTCCAGAGGCAGACGTCCTCGGCGGCCTTGCGCTCCGGGTCGCGGTCGAAGGCGCCCAGCCCCCAGGCCGCGCCGACCACCACCAGCACCAGCACCAGCGCGGCGCCGACGCCCGCCTGGATCTGCCGGCGTCGCCGGGTGGCGGCGGCCCGTCGGGCCTGCTGCCGGTCGAGCTTCTCCCGTGCCAGCTTGCGCTGCCGGTCCCTGCTGGAAGCCACAGGTGCTCCCCCTCCTCTACCTGGTCGTCACCGGCGGTCCGGGCGGCTCACGCCCGTCGCGTCCGCAGGTGCGCCACGCCACACGCCCGCCAGAGTGTACGGGTACCTGCTGTGAAAGTGGGGTACCAGGTCGGGGCTGCGTTTATCGGAGTGCATCACTGTGCCGGGCGGGGCGGACGGGACGGGTGGGCCCGGGATATCCGCTCGTCCCTGCGGCTAGGCTGCCCTCAGGGACGACGATCGGAAACGGAAGGGGAGCGGACGTGCTCGTGGCCGGCTTTCCCGCGGACGCCTTCGGCACCAACTGCTACGTGGTGGCGACCGCGCCGGGGGAGCAGTGCGTGGTGGTCGACCCCGGCATCGGGGTGCTCGACCGGCTCGACGCCGTGCTCGCCGAGCACCGCCTGCACCCGGCCGCCGTGCTGCTCACCCACGGCCACCTGGACCACACCTTCTCCGTCGCGCCGGTCTGCGGCGCGCGCGGCATTCCGGCGTACGTGCACCCGGACGACCGGGAGCTGCTGGCCGACCCGGCCAAGGCGCTCTCGATGGACCTCACCCAGCTCTTCGGCGGCCGGCTGCCGTACGCGGAGCCGGACGACGTGGCCGAGCTGACCGACGGCGCGACGCTGGCCCTGGCCGGGCTGGAGATCACCGTCGACCACGCCCCGGGCCATACCGGCGGGTCGGTGCTGTTCCGGCTGCCCGGCGCCGGCTCGCCCTGGGAGGCGGAGCAGATCTGCCTCTCCGGTGACGTGCTCTTCGCCGGCTCGATCGGCCGCACCGACCTGCCGGGCGGCAGCATGCCCCGGATGCTGTCCAGCCTGCGGGAGAAGGTCCTTCCGCTGGCCGACGACACGGTCGTCCTGCCCGGCCACGGCCCCGCGACCACCATCGGCCGCGAGCGCGCGACCAACCCGTACCTCGTCGAGGTGGCGGACGACGGCGACGCGCGCCCGGCCACACCCACCCGAGGCCTCTAGACCCGCGCCCGCGCCGAAGCGCGGGATCCCAAGGAGTACGCCATGAGCAAGCCCACGCCCATCTCCGGCTTCCCGGAGTGGACGCCCGCCCAGCGGATGATCGAGCAGTACGTCCTCGACCGGATCCGCGCCACCTTCGAGCTGTACGGCTTCGCCCCGCTGGAGACCCGCTCGGTCGAGCCGCTGGACCAGCTGCTGCGCAAGGGCGAGACGTCCAAGGAGGTCTACCTGCTGCGCCGGTTGCAGGCCGACACCGACGGCCCGGCCGGCGACGACGCGCTCGGCCTGCACTTCGACCTGACCGTGCCGTTCGCCCGGTACGTGCTGGAGAACGCCGGCAAGCTGCAGTTCCCGTTCCGCCGCTACCAGATCCAGAAGGTGTGGCGGGGGGAGCGCCCGCAGGAGGGCCGCTACCGCGAGTTCCTCCAGGCCGACATCGACATCGTCGACCGGGACACCCTGCCGCCGCACTACGAGGCCGAGCTGCCGCTGGTGATCGGCGACGCGCTGCGCTCGCTGCCGATCCCGCCGGTGACCATCCAGGTCAACAACCGCAAGATCTGTGAGGGCTTCTATCGGGGGGTCGGCATCGACGACCCGGCGGCGGCGCTGCGCGCGGTGGACAAGCTGGACAAGATCGGGCCGGCGAAGGTGGCCGAGCTGCTGGCCGAGACGGCCGGGGCGACCGAGGCCCAGGCGAAGGCCGCGCTGGCGCTGGCGGAGATCTCGGCGCCGGACGCCTCCTTCGCCGACGCGGTGCGCGGCCTCGGGGTCAGCGACCCGCTGCTCGACGAGGGGCTGGCCGAGCTGACCGCGGTGATGGACACGGCCGCCGCGCACTCGCCCGGCCTCTGCGTGGCCGACCTGCGGATCGCCCGCGGCCTGGACTACTACACCGGCACCGTCTACGAGACGCAGCTGGCCGGGTACGAGCGGTTCGGCTCGATCTGCTCCGGCGGCCGGTACGACAACCTGGCCACGTCGGGCGCCGTCTCGTTCCCCGGGGTGGGCATCTCGATCGGGGTGACCCGGCTGCTCGGCCTGCTCTTCGGCGCCGAGGCGTTGACGGTCAGCCGCAGCGTGCCGACCTGCGTGCTGGTCGCGGTGACCGCTGAGGAGGACCGCCCGGCGAGCAACGCGGTGGCGGCGGCGCTGCGCTCGCGGGGCGTACCGACCGAGGTGTCGCCGTCCGCGGCGAAGTTCGGCAAGCAGATCCGGTACGCCGAGCGGCGGGGCATCCCGTACGTCTGGTTCCCGGGCGCTGAGGGCGCCTCGGACGAGGTGAAGGACATCCGCTCCGGTGAGCAGGTCGCCGCGGCGGCGGGGGAGTGGACGCCGCCCCGGGCGGACCTGAAGCCGCTGGTGGGCTGAGCTCATTACTGGCGCGTACGGCCGATCGGACCTACGGTGGCGTAAGTTACGCCACCGTAGGGAGATCGTCGTGACCGCACTGAGCCAGACCGCGCTGCTGCTGGAGCTCGAGCCCGTCGTGGCCAGCAACCTGGACCGCCACCTGTCGATGGCCAAGGAGTGGTTCCCGCACGAGTACGTGCCGTGGAGCCAGGGGCGGACCTTCGACGGACCGCTCGGTGGCGAGGCGTGGGCGGAGACCGACTCGGCGATCCCGGACGTGGCGCGCACCGCGCTGATCGTCAACCTGCTCACCGAGGACAACCTGCCCTCGTACCACCATGAGATCGCCACGCTGTTCGGCCGGGACGGCGCCTGGGGGACCTGGGTGCACCGGTGGACGGCGGAGGAGGGCCGGCACGGCACCGCGATCCGCGACTACCTGACGGTGACCCGGGCGGTGGACCCGGTGGCGTTGGAGCGGGCCCGGATGACCCACATGTCCGCCGGTTACCACAACGTGCACGGCGACGAGGTGCTGCACTCGCTGGCGTACGTGTCGTTCCAGGAGCTGGCCACCCGGATCTCGCACCGCAACACCGGCCGGGCCACCGGCGACCCCGCGTGCGAGGCGCTGCTGGCCCGGGTCGCCGCGGACGAGAACCTGCACATGGTCTTCTACCGGAACCTGCTGGCCGCGGCGTTCGAGCTGGCGCCCAGCCAGGCGATGCGGGCGGTCGCCGACGTGCTGGCCGACTTCCAGATGCCGGGGGTCGGCATCGACGGGTTCGCCCGCAAGTCGGTGGCGATCGCCCTGGCCGGCATCTACGACCTGCGGCAGCACCGCGACGAGGTGGTCGTCCCGGTGCTGCGCCAGTGGGACGTCTTCACCGTCACCGGCCTGGACGCCGACGGCGAGGTCGCCCGCGACCAGATCGCCACCCACCTCGACGACCTGGACCGCACCGCCACCCGCTTCGAGGAGAAGCGCGCAACCCGCGCAACCCGCCTCGCCGCCCGCGCCTAACCCGCCCCCTCCCGCCCCCTCCCGCCCCCGCTCCCGGCGATCTTGCACTTGTTGCCCCCGGCAAAAGGGGCATGAGCCGCATCTCGCGGGCCATAAGTGCAAGATCGCCGGAGTTGCGGGTCAGGCGGGAGTTGCGGGTCGGGCGGGTTGGTCGAGGGGGAGGAGGAGGCAGGTTGAGGTGGCGTGGGCGATGAGGCGGGACTGGGCGTCGGTCAGTTTCGCCTCGGCCAGGGCGGTGCGGCGGCCGCGTTGCAGGACGGTTCCCTCGCAGCGCAGGGTGCCGCTGGCCACCGTGACCGGGCGGAGGAACTTCACGTTCAGGTCGAGCGAGGTGTAGCCGACGCCGGCCGGCAGGGTGGTGTGCACGGCGCACGCCGCGGCGGTGTCCAGCAGGGTGGAGATGACTCCACCGTGGACGGTGCCGAGCGGGTTGTAGTGGAACTCCTGCGGCACCAGCTCGACCGCGACCCGGCCCTCGTCGGCCTCCATCCGGGCCATGTCCATCAGGTGGAAGATCGGCGGCCCGGCCAGCTCGCCGGCGATCATCGCCCGCAGCAGCTCCAGGCCGCCGCGCCGGCCGACGTGCGCGGCGCCGGCCACCGGGTCGGACCAGGAGAAGGTGCGGCTCCGCGTCGGATCCTGCGTCTGAGTCATGGACTCAGCCTGGCAGCGCGTTGCTGAGTCTGTCAATCAGACCTAGCCTGGTCGTCATGAGACCCGCGGCGCTGGACTGGTCGGTGGAGAACTGCACCATCGCCCGCGCGATGGAGATCCTGGGCGAGCGGTGGACGCTGGTGGTGCTGCGCGAGGTGTTCAACGGCGTCCGCCGCTTCGACGACATGCGGGTCCGCACCGGCGTGCCGCGCCAGGTGCTCACCAACCGGCTGAGCACGCTGGTCGGGCAGGGGGTGCTGCGCCGGGAGCCGTACCGGGAGCCCGGCAGCCGGGTGCGTCACGAGTACCGGCTCACCGCCAAGGGGCTCGACCTCTGGCCGGTGCTGGTGGCGGTGCTCGGCTGGGGCGACCGCTACCTGGCCGACCCGGACGGCTCGCCGCTGAGCGTCGGGCACCGCGACTGCGGCGCCGAGGTGCACGCCGAACTGCGCTGCACCGCCGGTCATCCGGTCACCGAGCCACGCGACGTGGTGCCGCGCCCCGGCCCCGGAGCCCGCCGCCGCGTCGCCTGACGGCTCGCCGCCGCGGCGGTCGGCTCAGTGCAGTCGGGTACGCCAGTCCTGCGGCACCCGACCGCGGGGGCCGGGGACGGGCTGGTCGGCGGGGCGCGACCGTGGCTCGGTCAGCTCCGGCCCGTCGTCGTACAGCGTCTCGGTGGCGTAGTCCCAGAACCACGACTCGCCGGGCTCGAAGCTCTGCACCACCGGGTGACCGCTGGCCGTGGCGTGGGCGGTCGCGTGCCGGCTCGGTGAGGAGTCGCAGCAGCCGACGTGTCCGCAGGCCGCGCAGCGGCGCAGGTGGAACCACCAGCCGCCGGCGGATTCGCAGTCCGCGCAGCCCGGGCCGCTCGGCGGCACGGCCGGATCGATCGCCGCCGTCGCCTGCGGCTCGACCTGGTCACCCATGATGTCCTCCCCGACGTACGGGCCCGGTCCGTGGCCGGTCGGGCCCGCCTCGCAGTCTGGCATCCGCGGCCACGGTTCGCATCCGCCCCGGTCGCCGTGCCTTGAGGGGTGGCCCGCTGTGTCCGCCGTGTTGCGGACCGGTTGCCGGACGCGGCCGGATGAAGTCGGGCAAAGCGATGCCTTGCACACGATCTTAAATATGTGAATACTTCAGTAACCCGGACGGTTTCCCCAGGTCGGCCGGGTTGTCCTCGGGCGCGTCACCCCCGTCGCCGCCCGTCGCTCCCTCGCAGGAGGTTCTTGCATGCGACCCACGAGGTCCTCGCTCCGCCGCGTCGCCGCCGTCGCCATGGCCGGCACCCTGGTCACCGGCGCGCTGCTGGGCGCGCCCGCCCAGGCGGCCCCCGCCTCTCCCGCCTCCCCCGACGCCGCCGCCGGTCTCGCCGCCAACCTCGGCGACCGGGCCGCCGGCGCGTACGCCGACGCCAGCGGCAAGATGGTCGTCGCGGTCACCGACGCCGCGGCCGCCCGCCAGGTGCGCGCCGCCGGCGCCACCCCGAAGCTCGTCACCCGGGGTGCCGCCACCCTGCGGGCCGCCACCTCCGAGCTGGAGCGGTCGGCGAAGGTCCCCGGCACCGCGTGGTGGACCGACGCGGCCACCAACCAGGTCGTCGTCTCCGTCGACCGGACCGTCACCGGCGCCAAGCTGGCCCGGGTCAAGGCCGCGGCCAACCGGCTGAACGGCACCGTCCGGGTCGAGAGCGAGCCCGGCGTCTACAGCAAGCGGCTCTCCGGCGGCCAGGCCATCTACACCGGCGGCTACCGCTGCTCGCTCGGCTTCAACGTCCGCAGCGGCAGCACCTACTACTTCCTCACCGCCGGGCACTGCACCAACCTCGGCACGACCTGGTACTCCAACTCCAGCCAGAGCACCGTGCTGGGCACCCGGGCCGGCACCAGCTTCCCGGGCAACGACTACGGCATCGTGCGCTACACCAACGGCACCACGCCGCCCGGCAACGTCTACCTCTACAACGGCAGCTACCAGGACATCACCGCTGCCGGCAACGCGTACGTCGGCCAGTCCGTCCAGCGCAGCGGCAGCACCACGGGCCTGCGCGGCGGCAGCGTCACCGCGCTCAACGCGACGGTCAACTACGCCGAGGGCTCCGTCTCCGGCCTGATCCGAACCACGGTCTGCGCCGAGGGCGGCGACAGCGGCGGCTCGCTCTTCGCCGGCTCGACCGCGCTGGGCCTGACCTCCGGCGGCAGCGGCAACTGCTCCTCCGGCGGCACCACCTTCTTCCAGCCGGTCACCGAGCCGCTGAGCGTCTACGGCGTCAGCGTCTACTGATCGACCGACCAGGGGCGGGCCACCGGGCGACCGGTGGCCCGCCTTCCGGCGTGCGTCGGCTGCTGGTCGACGTCCCCGACGCCCAGAGCGTCGAGGAGCGCGCCCGGGCGCTCACCGAGGGGCCGGTGCGGGTGAACCACCCGCTGCCGGCCGATCCGGCCGACTGAGCACGGCCACCACCAGCAGCGGCGCGACCGCCTCCGCGCCGGCGGTCAGCCGCTCGGTCAGCCCGATCCACCCACCGCCGCCGGTCAGCTCCACCACGAACCAGCCCACCAGGATCAGCAGGAGCGCGGCCAGGGCGTGACCGGCGGCGCGCCCCCGGCCCGCCGCGCCCGGGCCGGGGGAGGAGCCGGTGGTCGTACCCGGGGAAGCCGGCGCGGCGGTCCCGGCCGGGCGGCGGGCGGGCCCGGCGAGCGCCGGCCAGAGGGCCAGCGCGCCGAACGCGACGGCCGCGGCGACCCCGTGCGCGGTCGACGAGCCGCCCCCGCTCGGCAACGGAGAGGCCGCCACCGCGATCGTGGCGATCCCGCCCAGAGCCAGCAGCAGCCGGCCCGGCGACCGCACCGGTCGCAGTCCGGCCGCGGTCACGCAGTGGCACAGGCCGAGACCGGCCAGGGCGAGCGTCATCACCCACCGGTCGGCGGCGTCCCGCGCGGCCAGCGCGCTGATCGTCCCGGAGACCTGGTCGAAGCCGCCGGGCTGCCGGGCCGCGGCCAGCATCCAACCGCCGATCAGCAGGATCGGGGCCAGGGCGGCGGAGACCAGGGCCCACCGGGGTACGGGACGCATCCGGCACACGGTACGCAGCCCCCTGCGGCCGGCGCGCCGGGCGGCCGGGCCGCCGCATCCGCGCCCGGTGCCAGCCCGCCCGGGGTCACCCTGACAGAATGCGAGGAGCAGAGGTGTACCGCAGATGAGGAGACGCAAGTCGTGATCCGTACCCATGACGCCGGCAGCCTGCGCGCGACGGACGCCGGCACCACGGTGACGCTCGCCGGGTGGGTGGCCCGCCGGCGCGACCACGGCGGTGTCATCTTCGTCGACCTGCGCGACGGCTCCGGCGTGGTCCAGGTGGTGTTCCGCGAGGAGGACGCGCACGCGCTGCGCAACGAGTTCTGCGTCAAGGTCACCGGCGAGGTGACCCGCCGCCCCGAGGGCAACGAGAACCCGGAGCTGCCCACCGGCGAGGTCGAGGTGACCGCCCGCGAGCTGGAGGTGCTCTCCGAGGCCGCGCCGCTGCCGCTGCCGGTCGACGACCAGATCGAGGCCGGCGACGACATCCGGCTCCGGTACCGCTACCTGGACCTGCGCCGCAGCGGCCCGGCGAACGCGCTGCGGCTGCGCTCGCGGGCCAGCCAACTGGCCCGGGGCGTGCTGCACGAGCGCGACTTCCTGGAGATCGAGACCCCGACGCTGACCCGCTCCACCCCCGAGGGCGCCCGCGACTTCCTGGTCCCGGTCCGGCTCCAGCCGGGCAGCTGGTACGCCCTGCCGCAGTCCCCCCAGCTGTTCAAGCAGCTGCTGATGGTCGGCGGCATGGAGCGGTACTACCAGATCGCCCGCTGCTACCGGGACGAGGACTTCCGCGCCGACCGGCAGCCGGAGTTCACCCAGCTCGACATCGAGATGTCCTTCGTCACCGAGGACGACGTGATCGACCTCGGCGAGGCGATCGTCTCGGCGCTCTGGAAGGACCTGGCCGGGCACGAGATCACCCGGCCGATCCCGCGGATCACCTGGCACGACGCGATGGCCCGGTACGGCTCGGACAAGCCGGACCTGCGCTACGGCCTGGAGCTGACCGAGCTGACCGAATACCTGCGCGGCACCGCGTTCCGGGTGTTCGCCGGCGCGATCGACGCGGGCGGGTACGTCGGTGCGGTGGTGATGCCGGGCGGCGCGAGCCAGACCCGTAAGGAGCTGGACGGCTGGCAGGACTGGGCCAAGGCGCGCGGCGCCCGGGGCCTGGCGTACGTGGTGCTCGACGCGGAGACCGGCGAGGCGCGCGGCCCGGTGGCGAAGAACCTGTCCGAGGCGCACCTGGCCGGGTTGGCCGACGCGGTCGGCGCCAAGCCGGGCGACGCGGTCTTCTTCGCGGCCAGCACGAACACCCGGGAGGCGCAGGAGCTGCTCGGCGCGGCCCGGATCGAGATCGCCAAGCGGGCCAACCTGATCGACGAGAGTGCCTGGGCGTTCTGCTGGGTGGTCGACGCACCGATGTTCGAACGCACGGACGAGGGCGGCTGGACGGCGGTGCACCACCCGTTCACCTCCCCGAACGCCGAGTGGGTGGACCGGTTCGAAGAGGCGCCCGACCGGGCGCTGGCGTACGCGTACGACATCGTCTGCAACGGCAACGAGATCGGCGGCGGCTCGATCCGTATCCACCGGGGTGACGTGCAGCAGCGGGTCTTCGACCTGCTCGGGATCACCCCCGAGGAGGCGCAGGACAAGTTCGGCTTCCTGCTGGAGGCGTTCAAGTACGGCGCCCCGCCGCACGGTGGCATCGCGTTCGGCTGGGACCGGGTCTGCATGCTGCTCGCCGGCGCGGACTCGATCCGCGAGGTGATCGCGTTCCCGAAGACCCGGGGCGGCTTCGACCCGCTGACCGGCGCGCCGACGCCGATCACCGGCCAGCAGCGCGCCGAGGCGGGCATCGACGCCAAGCCGAAGCCGCCGGCCGGCCCGCACACCGGCACCGCCGGCCCGGCGGCCCCGGTGGCCGACCCGGTCTGACCGCGTACGCCCGGACCTGCCCGGGTCACCGGCCCGCCTGGACACCATGATCGGGAGGTCTGCGTCATGATGACGCGGACCTCCCGATCGTCGTATCCGGAAAGGCGGGACGTGATGACGCTGCTGGTGGTGGGGGCGGGCGGATTCCTCGGCGGTGAGGTGTGCCGGCGGGCGGTGGCCGCCGGACGGGCGGTGGTGGGCACCTGGCACCGCAGCCCGGTGGACCTGCCCGGCGTCGCGGCACGGCGGCTGGACGTGACCGACCGGGAGGCGGTGCGCCGGCTGGTCGCCGACGTCCGGCCGGACGCCGTGGTCGGCACGCCCTACTGCAACGACGACTGGGCGGTCACCGCGGACGGCGCGGCCACCATCGCGTACGCCGCCGCCGAGGTGGGGGCGCGGCTGGTGCACCTGTCCAGCGACGCGCTGCACGCCGGCCGGCCCGAGCCTTACGGCGACGACGAGCCGCCCAGCCCGATCCACTTCTACGGGGCGGCGAAGGCGGCGGCGGAGACGGCGGTGCGGGCGATCGACCCGTCGGCCGTGCTGGTGCGTACCTCGCTGATCGTGGGGGAGGGCAGCAAGCAGATCCAGCTCTGCCGGGACGCGCTCGCCGGCCGGGGCACCCTCTTCACCGACGAGCTGCGCTGCCCGATCGATGTGACCGACCTGGCCGACGCGGTCCTCGAGCTGGTCGATGTGTCGTACGCCGGGGTGCTCAACGTGGTCGGCCCGGACGCGGTCAGCCGGGCCGAGCTGGGCCTGCTGGTGGCCCGGCGCGAGGGGCTCGACCCGGCCGGGTTGAAGACCACCGCCGGCGCCGCGCTCGGCCTGGTCCGCCCCACCGAGGTACGCCTCGACTCCACCCGCGCCGCCGGCCTGCTCAGCACCCGTTTGCGCGGCGTCACCGAACTGCTCTCCGCCTGACGGCCCGACCATCCCCTCTCTCCCGACACACACTTTCTGTGCACAACTATTGTGCACAGAAAGTGTGCATAGATATCATGCATGCATGGAGAGCGAACAGTCCCGGTCCGCGTCCCGCCGGGTGCGGCTGGACCACCGGCAGGTGCGCGTGCTCGCCCATCCGCTGCGGATGCGCCTGGTCGGCGCGCTGCGGGTGAACGGGCCGGCCACCGCCACCCGGCTGGCCGAGCTGCTCGGCACCAACACCGGCGCGACCAGCTACCACCTGCGCCAGCTCGCCGAGGTCGGCCTGGTGATCGAGGACCTGGACCTGGGCACCGGGCGGCAGCGGTTCTGGCGGGCCGCGCACGACGTCACCAGCTGGGAGGCCAGCGACTACGACGACGATCCGGACGCCCGCGCCGCCATCGAGTGGATCGAGGCGGACGTCGTCCGCTACTTCACCCACCACGCCGAGCAGTGGGCCGCCCGCCGCGACGAGTGGTCCGCCGCGTGGCGCGACGCGTTCGGCCTGGGCGACTTCTTCCTACGGATCCCGGCCGCCCGCCTGGAGGCGATCAAGGCGGAGGTCTTCGCGCTCTTCGAGCGGCACCGGGACGAGACCGACCCGGACGATCCCGACGGCGAGATGGTGCAGCTCTATCTCGCCGCCTTCCCGCTGGCCCCCGTCCCGCCGCCCGTCGAGGAGCAGCCGTGAGCGCGCTGTCCGTACGTCGGGTCCGGTTCCGCTATCTAACCCTCTACGGCCTGCGCTGGCTGCCCAGCGGCCTGATGGTCCCGGTGATGATCCTGCTGATGCAGGAGCGTGGCCTGTCGCTGGCCCAGATCGGCCTGGTCGCCACCGCGCAGGGCCTGGTGGTGCTGGCGCTGGAGCTGCCCACCGGCGGCTTCGCCGACGCCCTCGGCCGCAAGCCGGTGCTGCTGGTTGCCTGGCTGGTCAGCCTGGTCTCCCTGGCGCTGTTCGCGGTGGCCGACACCTTCTGGCTGTTCTTCCTGGTATGGGCGTTGCAGGGCGTCTACCGGGCGCTGGACAGCGGCCCCCTGGAGTCCTGGTACGTCGACGCCACCCTGGCCGCCGACCCGGACGCCGAGTACGAGCGGGGCCTCGGCTGGGCCGGCACCGCGAGCGGCGTCGCCATGGGCGCGGGCGCGCTGCTCAGCGGCGGACTGATCGCGCTCGGCCCGTTCGGCCCGGTCTCCGCGCTGACCGGACCGGTCCTGGTCGCGATCGTGCTCCAGGCGGTGTCCCTGGGGGCGCTGCTGGTCCTGCTGCGGGAGACCCGACCGGCCGGAGGCGCGGGAACGCTGCGCGCCTCGATGGTCGAGGCGCCCCGGATGGTCGGGCAGGCCCTGGGTCTACTGCGCCGCTCCCGGGTGCTGCTCGCCCTGGTCACCGTCGAGCTGTTCTGGGGCTTCGGCATGGTCACCTTCGAGTCGCTGCTGCCGGTCCGGCTGGCCGAGGTGGTCGGCGACACCGACCGGGCGGCCGCCCTGCTCGGCCCGGCCGCCTCGGCGGCCTGGCTGGCCAACGCGGCGGGCGCCGCGCTGACCCCCCTGCTGCTGCGCCGGCTCAGGGCGGCGCCCGCCGCCGCCCTGCTGCGCATCCTCCAGGGCCTCACGGTGGTCGGGATGGGCCTGCTCGCCGGGCCGGTCGGGGTGCTCGTCGCCTACCTGGCCTGCTACACCGTGCACGGCGCGTCGAACCCGCTGCACATGGGGCTGCTGCACCGTCAGGTCGACGGGCCGTACCGGACCAGCGTGCTGTCGCTGAACTCGATGATGTCCCAGCCCGGCGGGGCGATCGGCATGGTGGCGCTCACCGCCTTGGCGGACGCCACCAGCGTCAGCACCGCGATGCTGGTCGGCGCGGGAGCGCTGGCGGTGGCCGCGCCGCTCTACCTGCCGGCCTGGCGGGCCGGCCGGGCTCAGCCCAGCACGACGGAGGTGCGCGGCTCGGTGCCGGTGTAGCCGAGCCGGCGGTACAACCGGATCGCGCCGACGTTCGCCGTGTACACCCCGAGCGCCACCACGTCGTGCCGGGCGGCCAGGGCCCGGGTCATTCCGGCGGTCAGCGCCGCGCCCAGCCCGCGCCCTCGGCGCTCGGGCGCCACGGTCAGGCCGGCGAGGTAACCGACGCCACCCCGGCTGCGGTCCGCGCCGCAGGCGACCAGCCGGTCGCCGTCCCGGATGCCGTACCAGTCGACGATCTTCGGGTCGCCGGGCCGGGACGTGGTGCTCGGGAAGGCCCGGTCGATCAGCTCGGCCAGCGCCGGGTGGTCGGCCTCGGTGAGGCGTACCACCCGGTCCTGGCCGGACTGCGGGGGCGGCGGGGCGGCGCTCCAGAGGAAGTCCCACTCGTCCAGCCGGGCCACCGGTAGCCGGTCGGCCACCTCCGCGCGGGGCAGCCGCGGCAGCCGGACGTACTGGCCGGCCCGCAACGTCCCGTCGGCCACCACCGCGGCCAGCAGGTCCAGCGCCGGACCGGCCGGCCCGAGGGAGTCGGCCGTGAGCCCCCAGTCCATCGGCAGCAGCCAGCAGACCGCCCCGTCCCGGCGCCAGCCGCGTGCCCGCGAACCGTGGGCGAGGGCGAACCGGGCGTACGGGTGGTGGTCGACGGCGGCGAGCAGGGCGTCCCGGCCCACCAGCTCCTGGTCGACAGTGATCACGCGTTCAGCGTACGAGAAGGGCGGCCGGAATCCGCCGGCCCCGGCCGGTCGAGGATGGAGATTGACGAACAGACCGATTGGGTACATCAGGCGCCGACCTACTGGGAACCCCCACCGGAGGACACGGATGCTCGCCATTCTCGCCGCCATCGTCTTCGGCTTCGCGCTGCTGCTCGACTTCATGAACACGAACCTCGGCGCCCCCGATCTGTTCAGCACCTCGACGCTGATGCTGATCGGCTTCCTGCTGCTCTCGCTCTACCTCGCCGGGGTCGGCAGCGGCCCGCGCGGTGGCGGCGGCGGCCGTTGGTACCGGGGCCGTCGTCCCGGCCGCGGCTGACCGCAACCGATCAGGCCGGCCCGGCCCGCGGCGCGATTCCGGCGTCGTCGGCCGGGCCCGGTACTGTCTTCCCGATGGAGTCCGACGCCCTCTTCACCTTCGGTGAACCTGCCGGAGCGCCCAGCGCTCCCGCGGGTTCACCCGCGGTGGACGGCTTCACCGCCGTCGGCGCGGACGCCCCGCTGCCGGTCCGGATGCGCCCGGCCAGCATCGACGAGCTGATCGGTCAGGAGCATCTGCTGGCGCCCGGCGCGCCGCTGCGCCAGCTGGTCGGCGGCGGCGCCGCCCTGTCGGTGATCCTCTGGGGGCCACCGGGCAGCGGCAAGACCACCATCGCGCACCTGGTGGCCCGTGCCACCGACCGCCGGTTCGTGGCCATGTCGGCGCTCTCCGCCGGGGTCAAGGACGTCCGGGCGGTGATCGACACCGCCCGCCGCCAGCGGCGCTCCGGCGGGCCGCAGACCGTGCTCTTCATCGACGAGGTGCACCGGTTCAGCAAGACCCAGCAGGATTCCCTGCTCGCCGCGGTGGAGGACCGCACGGTCACGCTGCTCGCGGCCACCACCGAGAACCCGTACTTCTCGGTGATCTCCCCGCTGCTGTCGCGGTGCGTGCTGCTCACCCTCCAGCCGCTGGACGAGGCGGCCGTCCGCGGGCTGCTGCGCCGCGCGGTCACCGACGAGCGCGGCCTGCGCGGCGCCCTCACCCTCGAAGCCGAGGCCGAGGACCACCTGGTCCGCCTGGCCGGCGGCGACGTGCGCAAGGCGCTGACCGCGCTGGAGGCGGCCGCGGCCACCGCCACCGCCCTCGGCGCCAACCGGATCGACCTGGCCACCACCGAGCAGGCGGTCGACGTGGCCGCCGTCCGCTACGACCGTGACGGCGACGCCCACTACGACGTGACCAGCGCGTTCATCAAGAGCATGCGCGGCTCCGACGTGGACGCCGCGCTGCACTGGCTGGCCCGGATGCTGGTCGCCGGCGAGGACGCCCGGTTCATCGCCCGTCGACTGGTGATCTTCGCGAGCGAGGACGTCGGGATGGCCGATCCCGGGGCGTTGGGCGTGGCCACCGCCGCCGCCCACGCGGTGGAGTACGTCGGGCTGCCCGAGGCCCAGCTCAACCTCGCCCAGGCCGTCATCCACCTGGCCACCGCGCCCAAGTCGAACTCGGCCACCACCGCGATCGGCGCCGCCATCGCCGACGTACGGGCCGGTCGGGGCGGCTCGGTGCCGCGCGGCCTGCGCGACGCGCACTACGCCGGGGCCCGCGGCCTGGGCCACGGCCGCGGCTACCGCTACCCGCACGACGACCAGCGCGGGGTGGTCACCCAGCAGTACGCTCCCGACGACCTCGTGGGGACCGACTACTACCGGCCCAGCGGGCACGGCGCCGAGCGGTCGGTGGCCGCCCGGCTGCCGGTGCTGCGCCGGATCGTCCGGGGGTCGTCCGCCCCGTCGCGCACCGACGGGCCGGAGTCGGTGGTGAACGGCCGCCACCCGTCGGGCGCGGGGAACGCCGGCGGCGCGCAGGAGGACGGCGCTGACGCCGTCGGGGAGGGTCAGCTGTGACTTCGCGTGGTGAGGAGCGACCGCAGGACGGTCCGGACGAGCGGCGGGACCCGCGTGGCAAGGGCCGCCGCTGGGGTCGCGGGCGTGCCGAGGAGCCGCCGCCCGAGCCCTCCGGCGAGGAGTTCGGCTGGATCGACGACCTGCGTACCGCCAAGCAGCAGCGCGGCGAACTGGGTCCCGGCGGCGACCCGGCCGGGCCGCCGCCCGGTGCGCCCACGCCGCCGTCCGGTGGTCGCGGCCCCGCCACGCCGCCCGGCGGCGCACGCCCGCCGGGCCCGCGTACGACCGGCCCGCTGCCCCGCCCGGACGCCCCGGTGCCCGGACGCCCCCGCCCCGACCAGGCGCCCGGCCGGCCCCCGGCCGGCGCCGACGGCCCACCTTCGCCCCGTCCCGCGCCGCGCCCGACCGGCCCGACCCCCGGCCGCGGCGGCGCCGGTGGTCAGGCCACCCCACCGGTACGCGGCGGCTGGCCGGCCGCCCCCGAGCAGCGCCCCCGTCCCGGCGAGGGAGTCTGGCCGGGCGCCGCCGTCACCGGTCGCCCCGGTTCGCCCGGCGCCGAGCGGTCCCAGCCGGACGGTCCGGTCGTGCCCGGGTCGGGCGCCGGTCCCGCCCGCGCTCCCGGCTCGGGCCGCGCGCCCGCCCCCGGTCCGGCTCCGGCGGCCGGTCGGTCCGCTCCGCCTGCCGGCGCACCGGGGCCCGGTGCGGCCCGACCGGCCTCCGGTGGTGCCCGGCCGGCCCCGGGCGGTGCCCGACCCGCGCCCGGTGGATCGGGAGCGGCGCCCGGTGGCGCCGCACCTGTCTCCGGTGGCGCCGGGCCGGCTCCCGGCGCAGCGGCCGGCCCGACGACGGGTCGGGGTGCCTCCCGCCCACCGGCGGATCGGACCGATCCCGCGTTCCGCGGCGGGCCCGCCCGGCCGGCCCGGGGTGGTTTCCCGGCCGATCCGGGCCAGCCGCTCCCGCCGGGCTCCACGGGGCCCGCGACCGCCCGCGGCGGCTTCCCGGTGGATCCCGGGCAGCCGGCCCCGACCGCCGGCGCGCCCCGGCCAGGGCCGTCCGCTCCGGTGAGCGGTGGCCCGCGCCCGGCCTCCCCGCAGCCGCGTACCGGGCGTACCCGCCCAGCCCCCGGTGACCCGGCGTTCGACGCTCCCTCCGGGGACCTGCGGCGGCCCGGGCCGGGGGCGGCGGATCGGCGCGCCGGTCGGCGCCGTGCCGCGGAACCCGACGAGCCGGTGGTGCCGCTGACCGGAAACGCCCCGCCGCTGCCGGGCACCGTCCCGCCGCCCGGCGCGGGGAGACCCGACGGCACCGGCCGCCGCGGGCCGCTCGCCGCGGGGGACGACGAATCGACCGGTCGCCGCGCCGCCGTGCGGCCGGACGGCGAGGAGACCACCGGCCGGCGGGCTGCCGTGCGGCCAGGCGCCGAGGAGACCACCGGCCGGCGGGCTGCCGTGCGGCCGGACGCGGAGGTGAGCACCGGTCGCCGGGCTGCCGTGCGGCCGGATGGCGAGGAGACGACCGGTCGTCGGGCCGCCCGCAGTGAGACGGGTGGGGGGGCCCGGGGCGATCGTCCCGAGCGGCCGGCGGACTGGCTGCGCCAGGCGGGGCGCACCTCGCACACCGACCCGGCCCTGCCCGCCATCGACCGGCCCGCGTCGCGGGCCGGCGCCGCCGCCGTACCGCCGGCTGCGGACGGACCGGCCAGGAGCAGGGGAAGCGCGCCCACCGGTCGGGCCCGTCCGGGCGCCGAGCCGCCGACGCCGCGCCCGGTCGGCGAACCGCCCGCGCCGCGAGCGGCCGGCGATCCGCCGGCGCCCCGGCCCGGCGCGGAGCCGCCCGCGTCGCGAGCGGGTGCGGCGACGGCCGGCCCGCGGACGGACGGGCCCCGGCCCGGCGCGACCGGCCCGGCCCGAGGAGCCGCCCGCCCCGGAACGCCCCTGCCGGACGGGCTCCGGCGGGAGGGCCCGGGATCGGACGCCCGCCGGCCCGATGCCGGGCCACGCCCCGACGCGGGACGCGACGGCGCACGACCCGGCGGTTCGGCCACCGACGCGGCGGGGAACGGTCCACTTCGGGACGGTGGCGGCGCCCGCCCGCACTCCGATGTCGCTACGTCCCCGGGGCGGCCCGGTGCGCCCGGCCCGGCCCGGGGTGCCGCCCGCCCGGCCGGCGCCGCCCGGCCCGTGCCGCCCGACGACCCGCGGCGCACCGGGCCGCAGGCTCCGGACGGACCGCGCGGCGGCGCGCCCGCCGGCGTCGCCGCGGTGGCCGGACCGCCCGCGGTCGCCCGGGCCGCCGCGCCGGCCCGGCCCGGCGACGACGAGAACTCGGGCCGGATCGCCCGTCCCCGGCCGGGTGACGACGAGAACTCGGGCCGGATCGCCCGTCCCCGGCCGGGTGACGACGAGAACTCGGGCCGGATCGCCCGTCCCCGGCCGGGTGACGACGAGAAA
>NZ_JBIAZT010000004.1:0-95069 GCF_042899365.1 Micromonospora sp. NPDC000089 | reverse complement strand
ACTCGGGCCGGCTCACGCGCCCCCGGCCCGGCGAGGACGAGAACTCCGGTCGGATCACCCGCCCCGGGCCGGCCGGTGGCGCGCCCGGGGCGGGCGACGACGCCCCGGTGGTACGCGCGGCGGCCGTGGTCCGGCCGGCGGGTGGCCCACCCACCGACGACGGCGGTGACTCCGGCGAGGCCGTGGGCGCGGGCGGACTGCGCGGCGCCCGCTCCGAGCTGCGCCGACAGATGCGCGAGCGGCGCCGGCTGCGGCTCGGCGTCCTGGTGCTGGTCACCCTGGTGGTGCTCGGCGCGGTGCCGCTCTACTTCGGGGTCCGGACGCTCAGCCACGACCCGGTCTTCGACACCCTGGACGGGCTGGCGGTGCCCGGCTGGGCGGCCACCAAGACGGTGGACAACGTCAGCGGCAGCCGGTGGTGCCTGCAGGACTGCCGGCTGCGGGAGCGCACCGTGGAATCCGAGCGGGCGCCCGAGGAGACCGCGCGGGTTTACCAGCAGGCGCTGGCCGCCGACGGATGGCAGCCGTGGCAGGTCGCCCGCTGCCCCGAGGAGAAGCAGAAGGGCAGCTACACCTGCTGGCGACGGGACGAGCTGACCCTGGATCTCTGGGTCCGCCAGCCGACCTGCGTGCCGCCGCCGGTCAACGGCGAGCCGGCCGTGCCGCCGTCCCCGGTGGCCAAGCCCGCTGCGGGCGACTGCGCCGGCTCGTTGGTGTCGGTGAAGGTGCGTAACGCGATCGACGACGAGCGGACCCGGCCCCAGCCGAGCACCGATCCGTCGCTGACCGGTGAGGATCCGTACCCGACGTTCACCGATGACCCGCTCGGGGAGCTGACCCGCTCACCGTCGTGAGCCGGTTTCCATCACGGACGGTAGGGTCTGGGGCTGGCACGCCCCGCTGACCGGGTCGGGCCACCTGCGGGTGGCCGGGCGGCGGCGGGGTAGGAACGGTCGCGCGTTCGGGGCGCCGGGTCCCGGACCTGTTTGAGGAGGACATGCGTGGATGGTGGACAGATCGCTGCGCTGATCGCGGCCGGCGCGTTCCTGATGCTGGTGCTCGTGCTGGCGGTGCCGATCCTGCGGCTGCGACACACCGTGGACGCCACGACCCGCATGATCACCGAGCTGAACGACCGCACCGGCCCGCTGCTGGGCGACGTCAACACCACGGTGAAGAACGTCAACACCGCGCTGGAGCAGGTGCAGACCTCGCTCGACGGGGTCAACCTGCAGCTCGCCAAGGTCGACACCATGACCACGCACGCGCAGAACGTCACCGCGAACGTCGCCAACCTGGCGACCGTGGTCTCCGCCGCCGCCGCCAACCCGCTGGTCAAGGTGACCGCCTTCGGTTACGGCCTGCGCCGGGCCGCGTCGGCCCGCCGCAACGCGGAGACCGAGCGCGAGGTGCGCGACACCATCAAGTCCCAGCGTCGCGCCGCGCGTCGCGGCAACCGCTGACCGCGCCGGGGCGAGCAGGAGGGATCGAGGCATGAGGCGACTGTTCTGGCTCGGCATCGGGGTGGCCGTGGGTGTGCTCGTGGTCCGCAAGGTGACCCGCACCGCGCACGCGTACACCCCGGCCGGCATCGCCGGTGGGCTGTCGCAATCCGCTGGCGGTCTGCTGGAGGAGCTGCGTAGCTTCGTGGAGGACGTCCGGCTCGGGATGGCCGAGCGCGAGCAGGAGATCCACGACGCGTTCGCCCGCGGCGAGGCGTTCGACGACCAGTTCGCCGAGCTGCGGGAAGACCCGCGCATCGGCGACCGAGAGATCTTTCCGGAGGAGCACCAGCGATGAAGACGGCGGAGATCAAGCGGCGGTACCTCGCCCACTTCGAGGCGAACGGGCACACCGTGGTGCCGTCCGCTCCGCTGCCCGCCATCAGCGACCCGAACCTGCTGTTCGTCAACGCCGGCATGGTGCAGTTCGTCCCGTACTTCCTGGGCCAGCAGAACCCGGCGTACCGGCGGGCGGTCAGCGTGCAGAAGTGCCTCCGCACGCCGGACATCGACGAGGTCGGCAAGACCAGCCGGCACGGCACGTTCTTCCAGATGAACGGCAACTTCTCCTTCGGTGACTACTTCAAGGACGGGGCAATCCC
Source organism: Micromonospora sp. NPDC000089 (assembly GCF_042899365.1). NCBI lineage: Bacteria > Bacillati > Actinomycetota > Actinomycetes > Micromonosporales > Micromonosporaceae > Micromonospora > Micromonospora sp. NPDC000089. The sequence continues at coordinate 92,965 of NZ_JBIAZT010000004.1, read as the reverse complement.
GCTGGCCTGGGACCTGGTCACCAAGCCGGTCACCGAGGGCGGCTACGGCCTCGACCCGGAGCGGATCTGGCCGACGGTCTACCTCGACGACGACGACGCGTACCAGATCTGGCGGTCGGTCGGGGTGCCCGCGGAGCGCATCGTGCGCCGCGGCAAGAAGGACAACTACTGGTCGATGGGCATCCCCGGCCCGTGCGGGCCGTGCTCCGAGCTGTTCTACGACCGCGGCCCGGAGTACGGGCGCGAGGGCGGCCCGGAGGTCGACGAGGACCGCTACATGGAGTTCTGGAACCTCGTCTTCATGCAGTACGAGCGGGGTCCCGGCGCCGGCAAGGAGGACTTCCCGATCCTCGGGGAGCTGCCGGCCAAGAACATCGACACCGGCATGGGCCTGGAGCGGATGGCCTCCATCCTGCAGGGCGTCGACAACCTGTACGAGATCGACGAGGTGCGGCCGATCCTGGACCGGGCGGCCGAGCTGACCGGCAAGCGTTACGGCGCGCACTCCGGCCACGTGGCCAGCGAGTCCCACCCGGACGACGTGCGGCTGCGGGTGGTCGCCGACCACGTGCGCACCGCGCTGATGCTGATCGGCGACGGGGTCACCCCGAGCAACGAGGGCCGTGGCTACGTGCTGCGCCGGATCATGCGCCGCGCCATCCGGGCGGTCCGGCTGCTGGGCTGGCAGGAGCGGGCCCTGCCCGAGCTGCTGCCGGTGGCCCGGGACTGCATGTCCCCGTCGTACCCGGAGCTGGCGCAGGAGTTCGACCGGATCTCCCAGTACGCGTACGCCGAGGAGGAGGCCTTCCTCTCCACCCTGCGCGCCGGCACCACCATCCTGGACACCGCGATCGCCGAGACGAAGTCGGCCGGCAAGCCGGCGCTCTCCGGCGACAAGGCGTTCCAGCTGCACGACACGTACGGCTTTCCGATCGACCTGACCCTGGAGATCGCCGGCGAGCAGGGCCTGCAGGTGGACGCCGAGGGCTTCCGCCGGCTGATGGCCGACCAGCGCAACCGGGCCAAGGCCGACGCGCAGGCCCGCAAGACCGGGCACACCGACGTGTCGGCGTACCGGTCGGTGCTGGACGACGGCGGCGCGGTGGAGTTCACCGGCTACACCGAGCTGAACCGGGAGTCGCGGGTCCGCGCGCTGCTGTCCGGCGGCGCGCCGATCGGCGCGGCGGCCGAGGGCGACACGATCGAGCTGGTGCTGGACACCACCCCGTTCTACGCCGAGGGCGGTGGCCAGCAGCCCGACCAGGGTGTGATCACCGTGGGCGGCGGGCAGGTCGAGGTCTTCGACGTGCAGCAGCCGGTGCCGGGCCTGATCGTGCACCGGGCCAGGGTGCTGCGCGGCGAGGTGCGCGCCGGCGAGACCGGGTACGCCGAGATCGACGTGACCCGGCGGCGGGCCATCTCCCGCTCGCACACCGCGACCCACCTGGTGCACCAGACCATGCGCAACTTCCTCGGTGAGTCGGCCACCCAGGCCGGTTCGCTGAACGCGCCGGGTCGGCTGCGGTTCGACTTCAACACCCCCAGCGGGGTGGCGCCGAGCGTGCTGCACGACGTGGAGCAGCAGGTCAACGAGGTGCTGCTGGCCGACCTGGAGGTGCACGCCTTCGTCACCACCCAGGAGGAGGCCCGCCGGATCGGCGCGATGGCGCTGTTCGGCGAGAAGTACGGCGAGCGGGTCCGGGTCGTCGAGGTCGGCGACTACGCCCGCGAGCTGTGCGGCGGCACGCACGTGGCCCGCTCGGCCCAGCTGGGCCTGGTGAAGATCCTCTCCGAGGCCTCGGTGGGTTCCGGCGTACGCCGGATCGAGGCCCTGGTCGGGATGGACGCCTTCGGCTTCCTGGCCCGGGAGCACCTGCTGGTCTCCCGGCTGGCGGAGCTGTTCCGGGTGCCGGGCGAGCAGGTCGCCGACCGGGTGGAGCAGACCGTCACCCAGCTGCGCGACGCCGAGAAGGAGCTGGAGAAGCTCCGCGCCCAGCTGGTGCTGGGCGGGGCGGCTGCGCTGGCCGGGCAGGCCAAGGACGTCCGCGGGGTGGCGTACGTCGGGACCGAGGCGCCGGAGGGCGCGGCCGGCAACGACGTGCGGACCCTGGCCCAGGAGATCCGCGGCAAGATCGACCCGGCTCGGCCGGCGGTGGTCGCCGTGGCGGCCCGGTCGAACGGCAAGGCGTCCCTGGTGGTGGCCGTCAACGCGGCGGCCCGGGGCCGCGGCCTGGCGGCGAACGACCTGGTGAAGGCGGCCTTCTCCGGCCGCGGCGGCGGCAGCCCGGACGTGGCGCAGGGCGGTGGCCTGCCGGCGGCGGAGGCGCCGAAGCTGCTGCTGACGGTCGAGAAGGCGATCGCCGACGCGTGATCGGTTACGGTGTTACGACAGGGCGGACCGGCTGGTCCGCCCTGTCGTGTGTCGTCGGGAAGGGTGACGCTTGGTGAGCGGGTCGTCCCATGGGGTCCGGTTGGGCGTGGACGTCGGCCAGGTGCGCGTGGGCGTGGCCCGCTCGGACCCGCACGGCGTGCTGGCCACCCCGCTGGTGACCCTGGCCCGCGACCTGACCACCGGCCCGGACGCCGTGCCGACCGACCTCACCGAGCTCGCGCACCTGGTCAGGGAGCACGAGGCGGTCGAGGTGGTGGTCGGCCTTCCGGTCAACCTCGCCGGCCGACACGGCCCGGCGGCCCAACACGTTACGGCGTATGTGAGCCGTTTGCGTGATGTGATAGCGCCGGTCCCGGTGACGCTCACCGACGAGAGGATGTCGACGGTCGTCGCGTCTCGTAGGCTGGCGGAGCGTGGCGTCCGGGGGAAGCGCCAACGCGCGGTGGTCGACCAGGCCGCCGCGGTCGAGATCCTGCAGAGCTGGCTGGACGCGCAGCGGAGGCGGACGGAATGATCGACGATCTGGACCTCGGGTTCGACGAGCCGGACCGGAGCGAGAAGGGCCGGCACCGGCGCGGCTACGTCGAGCGACGCAACGGCGGGAAGTCCGGCGGCGGTCGGGGCAAGACGGTCTTCGCCCTGCTGATGGCCCTGGTCCTGCTGGGCGGGATCGGCGGCGGCGCCTACGTCGGGTTCGACCGGATCCGCAACCACTTCGTCACCCCGGACTACGAGGGCGCCGGCACCGGCCAGGCGCTGGTCGAGGTGAAGCAGGGCGCGCTGATCGCCGACATGGGTGACGCGCTGGTCGCGGCGGACGTGGTGAAGAGCACCAAGGCCTTCGTCGATGCGGCGGAGGACAACGCGCTGTCCAAGAACATCCAGCCGGGCCTCTACAAGCTGCGCAAGCAGATGAGCGCCAAGCTGGCGCTGGGCATGATGCTGGACCGGAAGAACAAGGTCACCAACGAGGTGACCATCCCCGAGGGGCGCACCGCCAAGAACGTCTACAAGATCCTCTCGGACAAGACCAAGATCCCGGTCAAGGAGTTCGAGGCGGCGGCGAAGGACCCCGAGGCGCTGGGTGTGCCCGACTGGTGGTTCACCCGCAAGGACGGCAAGCCGGTCACCAAGTCGATCGAGGGTTTCCTCTACCCGGACACTTACGAGATCCCGCCGAACGCGACCGCCGAGGTGATCCTCAAGGACATGGTCGCCAACTTCCTGGACGTCACCACCCAGAGCAAGTTCGTCGAGACGGTGGAGTCGAACCTGGGCGGGGTCAGCCCGTACGAGGCGCTGATCGTGGGCTCCCTCGCGCAGGCCGAGGCGGGCAACAAGGACGACCTGGGCAAGGTCGCCCGGGTGGCCTACAACCGGGTCTACAAGGAGTTCCCCTGCAACTGCCTGGAGATGGACGTCACGGTCAACTACTACCTGGAGCTGACCGGGCAGAAGACCAAGACGTCCGCCCAGATGACCCAGGACGAGCTGACCGACGAGAAGAACCCGTACAGCCGGAAGCTCAAGGGGCTGCCCCCGACCCCGATCAACAACCCCGGCAAGCAGGCGATGCAGGGCGCGATGCAGCCGCCCGCCGGCAACTGGTTCTACTTCGTGGCGATCGACAAGCAGGGCCATTCCGCCTTCGCGGAGACGTACGCCGAGCAGAAGCGCAACGAGGCCAAGGCCAAGCAGGCCGGGATCATCTAGGCGTGCCGGGCGACGGGGGAGGGGCGTGACGGTGCATCGGGCCGCCGTGCTCGGGCGGCCGATCGCGCACTCGCTCTCGCCGGTGATCCACAACGCCGGGTACGCCGCCGCCGGGCTGACCGGGTGGTCGTACACCCGGGTGGAGTGCGGGGCGGCGGAGCTGCCGGGCCTGGTCGCCGGCCTGGGCCCGGAGTGGGCCGGCCTGTCGGTGACCATGCCTGGCAAGGAGGCGGCGCTCGCGGTGGCCGACGAGGTCGCGCCGGTCGCCGCCGCGGTCGGCGCCGCCAACACGCTGGTACGCCGCCCGGACGGCTCCTGGTACGCGGACAACACCGACGTGGACGGCATGGGTGACGTGCTCACCGCGGCGGGAGTGACGCCGGGCGCCACGGTGACCGTGCTCGGCGCCGGCGGCACCGCCCGCGCCGCGCTCGCCGCCTGCGCCCGGCTCGGGACCGGCCCGGTGACCGTGGTGGCCCGCCGCCCGGCGGCGGTCGAGGCGCTGCGGCCGGTCGCCGACGCGCTCGGCGTCGCGATGACCGGCGCCGGCTGGGACCGGGCCGCCGGGGGCGGCGCCGCGGACGTGCTGGTCTCCACCGTGCCGAAGGGGGTCGCCGACCCGCTCGTCGGAACGGTCCACTGGGGACCGTCGACGGTGCTCTTCGACGCCCTCTACGACCCGTGGCCCACCCCGCTGGCCGCCGCCGCGCTGGCCGCCGGTCGGCCGGTGGTCTCCGGCCTGGACCTGCTGCTGGCCCAGGCCGTCGGCCAGTTCGAGCGATTCACCGGCGTGCCGGCCCCGGTGGACGCGATGCGGGCGGCGCTGGCGGCGGCCCGCCGCTGACCAGCGGCGGGCTCTCTTATGCTTTGGTTAAGTCCTGGTGGCGCGCGGGTGGCTCCCGGGCGGCTGGCGGGCCCGTCGCTACGCTGCTGCCGGTAAGCGCCACCGACACAGGGAGTGTTCCTTGAGCGGGAACGGTATACACCGCGTCGCACCGGCCGCCCGCGGCCGCCGCAAGGCCGTCGTCCTCGGCGTGCTCGGCGCCGGCGTGGTCGCCGGGCTGGTCGCCACGATTATGCCCCTGCTGGCGGGGGAGGTGCCGCCGCTGGTGCTGACCGCGAGCGCGGACACCACCGCCACCCAGGTGCCGCAGGACGGCGACAACGGGGTGAAGACCACGCTGGCCAGCTGCCCCCGGCTCTGCGACGGCAACCGCAATGGCCAGCGCGACGCGCTGCTGGAGTTCGCGGTGACCGGGCTGCCGGCCGACGCCACCGACGTGCGCGCCACCCTGCGGGTGTACGCCTGGCAGCCGTTCAGCAGCCGGATCCGGGCGTACGCCGCCCAGGGCACCGCCGCCGGCCCGGGCTCCTGGGACCAGCGGCCGACCCTCGGCCCGGCGCTCGCCGCGGTCGACCGGGTCACTCCCGGCTACAACTCCTGGGACGTCAGCGCCGCGGTCACCGGCAACGGGCGGGTCACCCTCGCGCTGGCCCAGGAGAGCTTGAACACCCGGATCTACTGGGCCTCCCGGGAGAACGCCAAGGCCGCCATCCGGCCCCAGCTGGTGCTGACGTACGGGCGGGACGGCCGGGCGCCGGCCCGCCCGCCGGTCACCGCGATCCCGCCGACGCTCCGGCCGCCCGCGCCGACGCCCGGCCGGACGCCGTCGTCCCGCCCCACCGCCGCCCCCACCACCGCGGCGCCGACCAGTACGGCGCCCACGCCGCCGCCGACCAGCACGGCGCCCACGACCGCCCCCGCGCCGGCGTCCACCGCGCACCCCGACGCCCAGCTGCCGGGCTGGCGGCTGGCCTGGGCGGACGAGTTCGACGGGCCGGTCGTGGACCGGTCCCGGTGGAACCTGCGCAACGGCGAGGCCCGCGACATCGACCGCGGCTGCAACGTGGACGACCCGGCCAACACGTTCACTTCCGGCGGCTTCCTGACCCTGCGCGCCGAGCGGCGGAGCACCGCGTGCGGCTCGCGGACCCGCGAGTACACCCAGAGCTACCTGGACACCATCGGCAAGGCGTCGTTCCGGTACGGCCGCTTCGAGATCCGCGCGCAGTCGCCCAACGGGCCGACCGACTCCCGTGGGCTCTGGCCGGCGTTCTGGCTGCGCCCCGACGACGGCGGCAAGGGCGAGATCGACGTGGTCGAGCTGCCCGGCGGCGCCGACTGGTACCGGGCGGCCACCCAGTCGATCTTCTACGACTACACCCCGGTCAAGCAGGACCAGCGCTGGTACCTGCCGAACGGCGGCTACCCCGGTGACGGCTTCCACACGTACACCGTCGAGTGGGAGCCGGGCGTGCTCCGCTGGTACGTCGACGGCCGCCAGGTCTGGCAGCGCGACCGCGCCAGCACGCCCTGGTTCGACCAGGCCTTCGCCAAGCCGTTCAACCTGCGGCTGAACTTCCAGGTCGGCGGCTGGCTCGGCGACCCGGACGCGGCCACCCGGTTCCCCGCCGACTTCCGCGTCGACTACGTACGCGTCTGGCAGCGCTGACCCGGGATGCGTGACGTGGTGGGCGCCGCCTAACGTGTCCGCCGACACGGTGCCGGCCGGTGGGCCGGCCCCGGGGCGGAGGGGGCGGGGATGACGCGGGCGGCGGATCCACGGGAACGGTGCGACGGGCTGGGCTGGGTGACCCGGGCGGTCCTCGGCGACCCCCGGCTCCGGCTGGAGGTCGGGGGAGCGCCGGCCGAGCCCGGTCACCACGTCGTCGCCCGGTACGCCGTGGTGCCGTCGGTGCAGCGGGCGCGGTTCCTGCTGCCGCTGGCGTCCCGCCGGGTCGGGGCGGCGTCGACGCTGGCGTACAACGCGCTGCGGCCGCCCCGGGTGCGGGCCGACCGGCTGGCCGTCGGCGTGCTGGCCGCGCTGGGCGCCACCCGGCTGGCCGGGATGCCGGTGCTGACCGTCGCCGTGCCGGCCGGCGCGGACCCGGCCGAGCTGCTGCTGGCCGAGCACCTGAGCCGGGTTGAGGGCCGGCCGCTGCACGCGGCGATCGGCGTCCGGCCGCCCGACCCGCACCACAAGCCGACCCTGCAGCTGTTCGACGACCGGGGCGCCGCTGTGGCGTACGCGAAGATCGGTTGGAACGACGCGACCCGGGCGATGGTCCGCGCGGAGGCCGCCGCGCTGCGGGCGCTGCCCCGCGACGCCGGCGCCTTCCCCGACGTGCCGCGGCTGCTGCGCGAGCTGAGCTGGGGTGACCTGGCGGTGACCCTGGTCGAGCCGATGCCGGCCCGGGTGCGCCGGCCGCGCCGACCGGAGCGGCCCGAGGTGGCCGCGATGCTGGCGGTGGCCCGGCGGGGCGGCCCGCCACGGGCGGCGCGACCGCTGGCCGGCTCGCCGTTCCTCGCCGACCTGACCGCCCGCTCGGCGCGGGCCGGCGGGGCGGTCGACGCCGCCCTGGCCGCCCTGCTGGCCCGGGACGGCGCGACCACGATGGAGTTCGGCGACTGGCACGGCGACTGGGTGCCGTGGAACCTCGGCGCCCACCGCGGCCGGCTGGTCGCCTGGGACTGGGAGAACAGCGGAACGGACCGCCCGGTCGGGTTCGACCTCGCCCACCAGGGCTTCCAGTGCGCGCTGTCGCTGCACGGCCGGCCCGCCGCCGAGGCCACCGCGGCGATGGTCGGGGTGCTGGACCGGCACGGCGCCGCCGTCGGCCTCGATCCGGTCCGCCGCCGGCTGGTGGCGGACGCCTACCTGGTCGAGCTGTGGCTGCGGACCGCGGAGCTGGCCGCGGGCGGCGGTGGCTGGAGCGAGAAGCTGCATCCGGCGCTGCTGCAAGTGTTGGACGACCGGCTGGCGCAGCCCGGTCGCTGACCGGCCACTGTCGGCCTGCCGACGCGCAAATGTGAGGAAAAGCCGCGGAATCCCCGCCGGCGCTACCGTTGCCGCCGCTGCGTCCACTACGGTGGCACCACTCGACACGCGGCCAGGGGACGGCCGGAGTCGATCCGGTCCGGGTGGCGTGGGGATGCCGGCGGGCCGCGGGGTGTGGGGACAGGCCCGGCCGTCGGCCGGGACGGCAGGGAGACCGATGGCAACGGCGTTCGTCACCGGACGGGCCGCGGGCGCGCGGGTGCGCCACGACGGCGGTGCCCGCCGGTGACCCTGATCTACACGCTCGCGTTGCTCGCCGTGCTGGTGCCGGTGGTGGCCGTCCCGGCGGCGGCCCGCCGCGCGCCGGCCGTCCGCTCCGGTCGCGCCGCCGAGCGGCTGCGCGCCACCGTCGAGGCGCTGACCGGCGCGCTCGGCCGGCCCGGCGCCGCGCTCGTCGTGCTGCTCGCCGGTGCGGCGGCGGTGGTGGCGGTCTGCTGGCCGCTCGGCGAGGCGCTGTCCCGGCTGGAGCCGCACGTCGACCACCCGGTCTTCGACTACGTGCACGCCCGGCGGGTCACCGGCTGGGCCGAGCTGACCTCGTTCGTCACCGCCATGGGAGACCGGTACCCGCTGAAGTGGGTGACCGTGGTCGCCGCCCTCGCCCTCGCGGTGGCCTGGCGGCGCCGGCGGTGGTGGATCCCGCTGGTGGCGATGCCGCTGCAGTTCGTGGTGGAGCAGTACACCCAGCAGATCCTCGCCCGGGTCGTCGACCGCGGGCACCCGCCCACCGACCTCGGCACCTACCCGTCCGGCGGCTGCGCCCGGGTGCTGCTCACCCTCGGCACCGTCGCGGTGCTCGCCGCGATGACCTGGCGGATCCCGCGCCGCGGCCGGATCGCCCTGGCCACGGCGGTGGCGGTGCTCGCCGCCGTCGAGGGATACACCCGGATCTACGCCGAGAAGCACTGGCTCACCGACGTGCTCGGCGGGTGGATCTTCGGCACCCTGCTGCTCGGCGTGCTGACCGTGACGCTGCTGACCGTCGACGGCCGGCTCCGCCCGCCCCGGCGGCGACCCGTGCCGGCCCGGGAGGACGTCATGACCGGCGGGTGAGCCCCCGGCCCCGGGCGGCGCACCCCTCACCAGCGCCCGCCCGGCGCCGCACCACACCCCTCGACACGGAAGACGGGCAACGACGTGACCACCCTTCTCGTCGCCTCCACCGGCGGGCACCTCGCCGAGCTGCACGACCTGGCGCCGCGGCTCGGCGTGCAGGACGACTGCGTCTGGGTCACCTTCGACTCGCCGCAGAGCCGCTCCCTGCTGACCGGCCAGGAGGTCATCCACGTGCCGCCGGCGACCAGCCGGGACGCGGTCGGCGCGCTGCGGGACCTCGCCGCCGCCCGTCGGGTGCTGCGCGGCGGCCGGTTCCGCCGGGTGATCAGCACCGGCGCGAGCGTCGCCATGTCGTTCTTCCTGCCCGCCGCCCGACGCGGGCTGGACTGCCACTACATCGAGAGCGCCACCCGGACCGAGGGGCCGTCGCTGACCGGCCGGCTGGTCGCCCGGGTGCCCCGCACCCGGCTCTACACCCAGTACCCGGGCTGGGCCGACGGTCGCTGGCGGTACGGCGGCTCCATCTTCGACGGTTACCGGGCCACCCGGTCGGCCCGCGACCGGCCGGTGACCCGGGTCGTGGTCGCGCTCGGCACCCACGAGCGGTTCGGCTTCGCCCGGCTGCTGACCCGGCTGGTCGACGTGCTGCCGCCCGAGGCGGAGGTCCTCTGGCAGGTGGGCGCCACCCGGGTCGATCGGATGCCGCCGGACGCCCACCGCCAGGTGCCGTACGCGCGGATGCAGCAGGCCATGCGGGACGCCGACGTCGTGGTGACGCACGCCGGGGTCGGGTCCGCGCTGGCCGCGCTGCGGGCCGGCAAGCGGGCGGTCTACGTGCCCCGTCGGACGGGGCACGGCGAACACGTCGACGACCACCAGGTCGAGATGGCCCGGGAACTGGACCGGCGGGGCCTGGTCCTCGCCCGGGAGGCCGACGCGGTCACGGTCGAGGACCTGGCGGAGGCGGCATCGTGGACGGTCGCCTCGACCGGTACGGTCACTCCGTTCCGGTGGGCGGCGTGATGCCCGGCCGGGTGGCCCGGGCCGGTCGGTCGATGGCGCGGCACGTGCTGCGCCAGCAAGCTACGCATGATCTCACTTCGTCATTGGGGGCGCCAGTGCTGTCCAGATCGTCGTTCCGCCCGGTGTTGGGGCGGTGGCTCGCCGCGCTCGTCGCGCCGGTCCTCGCCGTGGGGTTGCTCGCCGCGCCGGCCCGCGCGGAGGGACTCCCGCCGGTCGCCAGCACGTTGACGTCGCCCAACCCGGCGGACAACATCCCGCACGCGCAGAACGGTGACACCAAGGCGTTCGCCGAGATCGGCGACACGGTCTACGTGGGTGGCGCCTTCACCTCGATCAAGGCCGCCGCCGACAGCGGCTGGACCGCGCGCCGCTACCTGTTCGCGTACGACCGGAACACCGGCGCGCTGAAGCCCGGCTTCACCCCGGCGCTCGACGGCCCGGTGCACGCCCTCGCGGTCAGCCCGCAGGGCAAGCTCATCGTCGGCGGCGCCTTCGGCACGGTGAACGGGGCGGCCCGCAAGAACCTGGTCGCGCTCGAACCGACCACCGGCGCCACGGTGGCCTCCTTCGTCGGCCGCGGCGACGGCGGCCTGGTGCGGCGGACGGTCGTCGCGGGCGGGAAGCTCTACATCGCCGGCGCCTTCCACTACGTCAACGACACCGCGCACTCGCTGCTGGCCCGGCTCGACGCCAGCACCGGCGCGATCGACCAGGGCTTCAAGATCGACGCGAGCGTCGCCCGCAGCAGCAGCGAGCTGGTCTGGGGCCTGGCCGTCTCACCGGACGCGAAGACCCTGGTGGCGGTCGGCAACTTCACCACGGTGAACGGGCAGGAGCGCAACCAGGTGGTGGTGGTCGACCTGAGCGGCACCCCCGCGGTGGCCAACTGGAGCACCCAGCGGTACGTGGCGCCCTGCTACTCCGGCTTCCCGTTCTACGCCCGGGACGTCGACTTCTCCGACGACGGCAGCTACTTCGTGATCATCGCCGACGGCGGGCGGGGCGACGGGGCGTACTGCGACGCGATCGCCCGGTTCGAGACCTCGGCCCGCGGCAGCGCCCAGGACGCCACCTGGGTCAACTACACCGGCACCGACTCGGTGACCTCGGTCGAGGTGGCGGACAACGTGGTCTACGTCGGCGGCCACTTCCGCTGGCTGAACAACGCCAACGGCAACGACAGCGCCGGGGCCGGCGCGATCAACCGGTTCGGTCTGGGCGCGCTCGACCCGATCAACGGCTTGCCGCTGAACTGGAACCCGACCCGCTCCGGCGCGCCCACCGGCACCACCACCTGGGGACCGATCATGTGGGAGCTGTGGCGCGGCAGCAACGGACTGCTCGCCGGCTTCGACTCCGACGGCCTGGGCAACGAGTACCACGGCCGGATGGGCCTGTTCCCGCTGGCCGGCGGGCGGACCGCCCCGGCCGTCAACGCGCCCGCCACCGCCTCCGGGAACCTGTACGTCTCCACCGGGTCCGGCAAGGCGACCATGGTGCCGTTCAACGGCACCACGCTCGGCACCCCGGTCGCCACCAGCCAGCCGAGCCTCACCGGGGCCGGCGCCGCCTTCTCGGTCGGCAACAAGCTCTACTGGTCGAAGACCGACGCGAGCGCGCCCAGCGGCAGCTACCTGGACGTGTCGATCTTCTCCGCCGGCGCGGTCGGCTCGCCGTGGATCAGCAGCGGCTACAACAACTGGTTCGACGCCGCCGCGATGACCGGGGCGTTCTACCTCGACGGCCGGATGTACTACACCAGGGCGGGCGCCAACCAGCTGTTCTACCGCTACCTGGAGCCGGACGGCTACATCGTCGGCTGCACCGAGTTCACCCTGCCCAGCCAGGGCGTCGCCTGGGGTTCGGTGCGCGGCATGGCCTGGGTCAACGGCAAGATCCTGTACGGCAACACGGACGGCTCGCTGCGCGCCGTACCGTTCGACGCGACGGCGGTCGACGGCGCCGCCTCGGTGCAGCTCGCGGCGGCCGGCTCCGGCGTGAACTGGTCCAGCCCGACGCTGTTCTTCGTGAGCGGCTCGGCGACCAGCCGCAACCGCGTCGGCGTCCCGTCGACGAACCGCTGACCGGTCGGGCCGCCCCGCACCCGGCGGGGCGGCCCGGACGGCTGTCGACCACAGGTGAACGGTCGGCGACAATGAGACGACACCCGCCCCCGGCGCCGCCCGCGCGCCGGGGGCACCGGCCTACCAGCAGCACCCGAGGACCTGACTGATGGACCTGACCGACGTCGCTCCCGCCCGGCAACGCCCGGTCGGCCTGGTCGAGCTGGCGCGCATCCCGCTGCGGCGGTGGCGCACCGTGCTCGCCGTCGCCGGGCTGGTGCTGCTTGCTGTGCTCGGCTACGTGTTCGTGCTGCCGGCGTCGTACACGGCGACCACCTCCGTGGTGGTGCGGCCGGTGGTCACCGACCCGTTCTCGGTGCCGTCCGGCGGGGCCGACCGGGCGGTCAACATGACCGCGGAGACCGGCATCGCGGCCAGCAACGACGTCATCGACCGGGTCTCGGCGATCACCGGCCGGGACACCGAGGACGTGGCCGACAGTCTCGAGGTGGAGACCCCGGTCGGCGGCCAGGTGCTGCGGTTCAGCTACACCGCGCACCACGAGCGGGAGGCGGTCGACGGCGCGAACGGCGCCGCCCGTGGCTACCTGGAGCTGCGCCGGGGCATCTACGAGACCCAGCGGGCCGCGGTGCTCAAGTCCTACGACGACACCATCGCCCTGGTCACCGCCCAGCGCACCACGACCCAGCGGTCGTTGCCGGCCAACCAGAACACGGCCGACCCGTCCCCACGCACGAGCGCCCTGCTCGATCAGCTGCGGGCGCTCAACGATCAGCTCGCCACCCTCGCCGAGCAACGCTCCAAGATTGCCTCGGCCGACCTGAGCCCCGGCTCGGTCACCAGCGCGGCCCGCTCCCCGGTGCCCTCCAGCCGGGACGCCGCCCCGCTGATCCTGGCCGCCGGGCTGCTCGGGGGGCTGCTGCTGGGTGCGCTGGTGGCCTTCGTCCGCGAGTCGCTGGACCGCCGGGTGCGGACCTCCGCCGAGGCCGGTGCGATCGCCGGCGTGCCGGTGCTCGGCACGGTCGGCCGGGACCGGCACGGCATGCTGGACGAGCCCGACCTGCGCTATCTGGTGCTGGCGCTGGGCAGCTGGGCGGACGGCAGCCGGCCGAAGCCACTGGTGCTGCTGTCCACCGTCGCGGACGAGGGGCGCGAGCAGGTCGCCGCGGGCGTCGCCACGGTGCTCGCCCAGGACGGGCACACGGTCCGGCTCGGCGTCACGCCCGAGGCCCGGGAGCGGATCCGCCCGCTGCTGCAGGACGCCGCGCGCCGCCACCCGGCGGTCGAGCCGGCCCGCTCCCGGACGCCCCGACCCCGACCGGCGCCGACGCCGACGGGCGCGGAGCCCACCCCGTCCAGGCCCGAGGACACCGTGGTGATGCCGGCGGTCCGCAAGCCGCGGCCGTTCCCCACCCCGGACGCCAAGAACGGCGGCGTCTACCGGTCCACCACCACGACCACGTCCGACAAGACCGAGGTGATCCCCGTCCGGCCGGTCCAGTCCGCGACCGGCGCCCCCGCCGAGGGCGGCGAGCAGGTCCGGATCGGGACCGGCACGGTCCGCCTGGTCGAGCTGAACGCGCCGGCCGGCGACGGCCTCACCGTGCTCGACGCGCCGTCCGCGCTGCACGACGAGCGGGGCGTACGGGCCGCCCGGGACGGCCGGGCGGTGCTGGTGGCCGGCCGCGACCGCACCCGCACCGACCAGCTCGGGCGCCTCGCCGAGCGGTTGCGCGCGGTCGGGGTGGAGCCGTTCGGCCTGGTGGTGACGGGGGCCGGCCGTGACTGACCGGCCCGGGGGCCTGACCACGGGGTACCCGCCGGTGACCGTCGTCGTGGCCACCCGGGACCGGCCCGGCCTGCTGGAGCGGGCGGTCCGCGCGGTGCTCGACCAGGACTACCCCGGCCCGGTCGACTGCGTGGTGGTGTACGACCACACCGAGCTGCGGCCGCTGGAGCTCGACGTGCCCGCCGGGCGGACCCTGCGCTACGTGCCCAACACCCACCGGCGGGGGCTGCCCGGTGGCCGCAACACCGGCGCCGAGGTGGCCACCGGCGAGTTCATCGCGTTCTGCGACGACGACGACGTCTGGCTGCCGGCCAAGCTGCGCCGCCAGGTCGAGCTGCTGGCCCGACGACCGGACGCCGCCGCGGCCAGCTGTGGCATCCGGCTGGAGGGGCCCGGCATCGCCAAGGAGCGGCGGCTGGACCGGCCCGAGGTCACCCTGGCCGACTTCGTCGAAGACCGGGTGATGGAGGTGCACTCCAGCACGATCCTGGTCCGGCGTACCAGCTGGGCCGCGATCGGCCCGGTGGACGAGGAGCTGCCCGGCGGCTACGGCGAGGACTACGAGTGGCTGCTGCGGGTCGCCGCGCACGGCCCGGTGGCGCTCGTCCCCGAGGTGCTGGTGGTGGTGGACTGGCACGGCGGCTCCTTCTTCTTCGGCCGCTGGGCGATGATCGTCGACGCCACCCGTTACCTGCTCGACAAGCACCCCGAGCTGGCGGGCAGCCGCACCGGCCTGGCCCGGCTGCACGGCCAGATCGCCTTCGCGCTGGCCTCCGGGCGGCGCCGCCGGGAGGCCGTCCGGGAGCTCGGCCGGGTGGTCCGGCTCAACCCGCGGGAGAAGCGGGTGCTGGTCACCGTGCCGGTGGTGCTCGGAATGCTGTCCGGGGAACGGGTGCTGCGGCTCGCCCAGCGCCGGGGCCGGGGTGTCTGACCACCGGCCCGGTGCCCGCCCGGCGCCGCCCGGGCCCCCGCCCCTGCCGACCTGGCCGCTGCTGGCCATGTTCGGCCTGGTGCCGATCTGGTGGGCGCTCGGCGCGTTCTACCTCGGCTGGTCGGTGTTCGGGGTGCTGCTGCTCGCGCTGCTGGTCGCCCGGGGACGGGTCGCGCTGCCCGCCGGCGCCGCCTGCTGGCTGGTCTTCCTCGCCCTGGTGCTGCTGAGCGCCACCCGACTGGACCGGGGCACCGCGTACCTCACCTCCGGGCTGCGCCTCGGTTACCTGGTGACGGCGCTGGTGGTCGGCGTCTACGTCTACAACCTGGTCCGCGACGGCGTCCCGTGGGACCGGGTGCTGCGCCCGCTGGGCTGGTTCTGGCTGGGGCTGGTGGCGCTCGGCTGGCTGGGCGTGCTGATGCCCCGTTTCGCGCTGACCACCCCGGTGGAGCTGCTGCTGCCCGGCGGCATCTCCGGGGAGCGGTTCATCCAGGCGCTCACCCACGTGCGGGCCAACGAGTTCAACCCGGTGTCCCGCAACCCGATCTACCGCACCGCCGCGCCGTTCCCGTACACGAACAACTGGGGTACGGCGTACGCGCTGCTGGTGCCGGTGGTGCTGGCGTACCTGGCGTCGGTGCGTACCGGGCGGTTCCGGGTGCTGCTGATGGTGTCGCTGCCGCTGTCCGTGGTGCCGGCGTTCCTGACGCTCAACCGGGGCATGTTCCTCGGCCTCGGCGCCGGGCTGCTCTACCTCGGGCTGCGGGCGCTGGTCCGCGGCAACGCCAGGCTGATCGCCTCGATCGTCGGCCTGGTCCTGCTGGTCTGGGTGGTCAGCCTGGTGGTGCCGGTGCAGGATCTGATCACCGACCGGGTGAGCAGCACCGACACCAACGTCGACCGGCTCGACCTGTACCTGCGTACCTGGCAGGCGGTCCAGCGGTCGCCGCTGCTCGGGTACGGCGCGCCGAACAACGTCGACACCACGCTGGCCGAGGAGCCGTTGGGCACCCAGGGCATGGTGTGGCAGGTGCTCTACAGTCACGGCATCCCCGCGCTGCTGACGTTTCTGCTGTGGATCGTCCTGGTCACCCGGCGGTTGGCCGTCGCGGTCTCCCCGGCGGGCCACTGGCTCAGCACCATTCCGGTGATCGCGGTGGTGGTGATCCCGGTGTACTCCTACATCGACCCGAACATGTCGGTGATCTTCTTCGCCGTCGGGGCCGGCCTGGCGGCGGTCAGCGGCCCGGTCAACCGGGCGGTGACGCCGGCGTCCGGAGTCCGCCTCGGCCGCCTTCGCGGGCCGGCCCGGCCGGCCCGCGAACCGGTGGTCGCGACGGCCCGGGTGACCGCCACCGGCACCGCCGTGCCGAAGGCGGTGGCCTCGGCGTCGGTGCCGCTGACCGACCCGGCCGTGGCGGCCCGCCCGCCGGCGATCCCGCGCCCCCGCGCCGGCGAGACCACGTCACCGACCCCGCCGGGCACCCGGAAGGCCGAGGGGGAGCGCCGATGAGCCGACCCGACGCGGAGCCGACGGCGCTCACCAGGATCCCCCGCCAGGCCGCCCCACCCGCCGTCGAGACCGCCCCGCCGGGCGTCGACGGACATCCGCCGGCCGGCCCGGGCGGCGGGGCTCGGCTGCCGTCGTCGGGCGGGGTCGAGGTGCGCCGCAGCGCCCGCAACGGCGCCGTCGGGCTGGCCGGCGCGGCGGTCAACGGTCTGCTGGGCTTCGTCCTCACCGTGGTGATCGTGCGGGGCTTCGGCGCGGCCGGCTCCGGCGCGCTGTTCACCGCCATCGGCGTGGTGTCCATCCTCGGCGCGGTCTGCTGCGCCGGCGCGGACACCGCGCTGGTCTGGGCGCTGCCCCGCCGGCGGGCCGGCGCCGACGGGGACGCCGCTCGGCTGCTGCCGGTCGCGGTGCTGCCCGCGCTGCTGCTCAGCGCGGTGGTCGCCGCGGTCGGGGCGGCGACCGCCGGCCGGCTGGCGCCGGTGCTGCTCGACGACCCGGCCGGGCCCGCGCTGCTGCGGCTGGCCTTCCTGGCATTGCCGGCCCTGGTCGCGATGACCGTGCTGCTCGCGGCCGTCCGGGCGGTCCGGCCGGTGACGGCCGTGGTCGGCATCCAGTACGTCCTGGTGCCGCTGGCCCGGCCCGCGCTGCTGCTCGCCGCGGTGGCGACCGGTGCGGGCGTGCTGACCGGCTTCGCCGGCTGGCTGCTGCCGGTGGCGCTGGCGGTGCTGGCCGCCACCGCCCTGCTGGTCCGGCCGCTGGGGCTGACCGCGGGCGCGCGGCTGCGGCCCACCGGCGCGGACTGGCGCACCCTCTGGGGCTTCGCGCTGCCCCGGGCGGTGTCCGCCGCGATCGACGCCAGCGGCATGTGGGTCGGGGTGCTGCTGACCTCCGCGCTGGCCGGGGCGGCCCAGTCCGGCGTGTTCGCCGCCGCCGGCCGGTACGCGCTGGCCGGGCTGCTGGTCATGCAGGGGCTGCGGGTGGCGGTCGCCCCGCAGCTGTCCCGGCTGCTCGGGCAGGGTCGGGCGGCCGACGCGGCGCTGGTCTACCGGCGGGTCACCATCGCGGTGGTCGTGCTGAGCTGGCCGGCGTACCTGCTGCTGGCGGTGTTCGCGCCGGGCTTCCTGAGCCTGTTCGGCGACGGGTTCGCGGCCGGGGCCGGCCCGCTGGCCGTGCTGGCCGGCGCGATGATGGTCAACTCCGGGGTCGGCATCGTGCAGACCATGCTGCTGATGAGCGGCAACAGCCGCCGCCACCTCCAGGCCACCCTGGCCGGGCTGGCGCTCACCGTCGGGCTGGGCGTGCTGCTGATCCCCGGCCACGGTGCGCTCGGGGCCGCGTACGCGTGGACCGCCGGCGTGGTGGCGGAGAACGTGCTGGCCGCGGTGGCCGCCCGGGCGGCGGTGGGTGAGCCGCTGCTCACCCGGTCGGTGCTGCTGGCCGCGGCCGGCGCCGGCGGGGTGGCCGGCGCGGTGGCGGCGGCGAGCGCGCTGCTGGCCGGGCGCGGGGTGGCCGGCCTGGCGCTGGCCCTGGCGGTGCTGGCGGCGGTCGCCGTCGGGCTGCTGCTGGACGGTCGGGTCCGCCGGCTGGTCCGCTCCGCGGTGGCGATGATCCGGCCCAGGCCGGCGTGACGAAAGGACGAGCATGACGATCCGGGACCGGCTCAAGGCGGCGGTGCCGCACCAGGTCAGCGCCGGGGTCCGCGGCGGCCTGGTCCGGTACGGGGAGCACACCGCCGACCGCCGGCCGCTGCCGGACTTCCTGATCACCGGCACCAAGCGCGGCGGCACCACCTCGCTCTGGCGGTACCTGCTGGAGCACCCGCTGGTGCCCCGGCTCTTCCCCGCCTGGAACACCAAGACCTCGCACTACTTCGAGGAGAACTGGGGTCGGGGCGAGACCTGGTACCGGTCGCACTTTCCCACCGAGCGGCAGCGTCGGGCCCTGGAACGGCGGCACGGCGGGCCGGTCCGGGTCGGCGAGGCGGCACCGCTGTACATGTTCCACCCGCTGGTGCCGGGGCGGGTGGCCGAGCTGATGCCCGACGTACGACTGATCTTCCTGCTCCGCGATCCGGTGGAGCGGGCGTACTCGCACTGGAAGGAGCGGCGCACCGAGGGGAAGGAGCCGCTGGGCTTCGCCGAGGCGTTGGCCGCCGAGCCGGAGCGCACGGCGGGGGAGCGGGAGCGGCTGATCGCCGACCCGACGTACGTCAGCGAGGCGTACGACTGGTACACCTACCGGGCCCGGGGTCGCTACCTGGAGCACCTGCAGCCCTGGCTGGAGCTGTTCCCGGCGGAGCAGCTGCTGATCCTGCCCAGCGAGACGCTCTACGCCGAACCCGCCGCCACCCACGCCCGGGTGTTGGAGTTCCTCGGCCTGCCGGCGCAGCGGCTGACGCGGTACGAGGCGCACAACCACCGGCGCAGCGGCTCGATGGACGAGTCGGTCCGGGCGGAGCTCGCCGCCCATTTCGCCCCGCACAACGCGGCGCTGGCGAAGCGGCTGGGCATGCGCTTCGACTGGTCCTGACCGGGTCGGCGGCCGGCGACGGGGCTGCGGGAACGGCCGCGCCGGGCGCGGTCGGCGTCCGCAGGACGGGACGCGGCGGCCGGCACGTCGCGGCCACCCTGGGGCGTGACAGACTGACGCGGTGTTGCGCTGGCTGACTGCAGGTGAATCCCACGGACCCGCTCTCGTCGCGATGCTCGAGGGGGTGCCCGCCGGGATCGAGGTGACCACCACCGAGATCGCCGACGAGCTGGCCCGCCGCCGGCTCGGCTACGGCCGGGGCGCCCGGATGGCCTTCGAGCGGGACGAGGTCGAGGTGATCGGCGGGCTGCGGCACGGTGTGACGCTGGGCAGCCCGGTCGCGATCCGGGTGGGCAACTCCGAGTGGCCCAAGTGGCAGACCGTGATGGCCGCCGACCCGGTCGACGCCGACGAGCTGGCCGGTCAGGCCCGCAACGCGCCGCTGACCCGACCGCGGCCCGGCCACGCCGACCTTGCCGGCATGCAGAAGTACGGCCACACCGACGCCCGCCCGATCCTGGAGCGAGCCAGCGCGCGGGAGACCGCCGCCCGGGTCGCGGTCGGCACCGTCGCCAAGGCGCTGGTCCGGCAGGCGCTCGGCATCGAGATCGTCTCGCACGTGGTCGAGCTCGGCCCGGTCGCCGCCAAGCCGGGCCTGCGCCCCCGCCCGGAGGACGCCGAGCGGATCGACGCCGATCCGCTGCGCTGCCTCGACCCGGAGGCCAGCGCCCGGATGGTCGCCGAGGTCGACGCCGCGAAGAAGGCCGCCGACACGCTCGGCGGCGTGGTCGAGGTGCTGGCGTACGGGGTGCCGCCGGGCCTGGGCAGCCACGTGCAGTGGGACCGCAAGCTCGACGCCCGCCTGGCCACCGCGCTGATGTCCATCCAGGCGATCAAGGGCGTGGAGATCGGCGACGGCTGGCAGCAGGCCCGCTCCCGGGGCTCCGAGGCGCACGACGAGATCATGCCGACCGCGACCGGCGTCCGCCGGGTGACCGACCGGGCCGGCGGCCTGGAGGGCGGCATCACCACCGGCGAGCCGCTGCGGGTACGGGCCGCGATGAAGCCGATCTCCTCGCTGAACCGGGCGCTGGCCACCGTGGACGTCACCACGGGCGAGCCGGCCACCGCGATCAACCAGCGCTCCGACGTCTGCGCGGTGCCCGCCGCCGCGGTAGTGGCCGAGGCGATGGTGGCGCTGGTGCTGGCCGAGGCGGCCACCGAGAAGTTCGGCGGCGACTCGGTGGCGGAGATCCGCCGCAACCTCGCCGGCTACCTCGACGCGCTGGTGATCCGGTGACCGGCCGGGCCGCCGGGGACGCCCGGGCGCCGCTGACCGCAGGCACCCGGCGGAGCGTGCGGTGACGAGGCCGGTCTGCGTGCTGGTCGGTGCCCCCGGCTCGGGCAAGACCACCGTCGGCGAGCGGCTCGCGACGCTGCTCGGGGTGGGGTTCCGGGACACCGACGCCGACATCGAGGCGATGGCCGGCAAGCCGATCCCGGAGATCTTCATCGACGAGGGGGAGGCGCACTTCCGCGCGCTGGAGCGGGCCGCGGTGGCGGCGGCGCTGGCCTCGCACGCCGGCGTGCTCGCCATCGGCGGCGGCGCGGTCCTCGCCGAGGAGAACCGCGCCGCGCTGATCGGCCAGCCGGTGGTGCACCTGTCGGTGGAGTTGCCGGACGCGGTGAAGCGGGTCGGGCTGGGCGCCGGGCGACCGCTGCTGGCGATCAACCCGCGGGCCACCCTGAAGCACCTGATGGACCAGCGCCGACCGCTCTACGCCGAGGTGGCCACGGCGACCGTGGCGACCGACGGGCGCACACCCGAAGAGATCGCCGCGGAGATCGCCGCCCTGCTCAAGGCGTGACCCCGGCGGCGATCTCGTCGAGCAGCCCGGCGAGCGCCGCCGGCTCGCTCAGCATCGGCCAGTGGCCGGTGGGCAGGCCGCGCAGCTCGGCGCCGGCCAGGCCGGCGAAGAACGGGTGCCCCTGGTCGATCATCTCGGCGACCGTGTCGACCGGGAACGTGCAGGCGACCAGCGCGGCCGGCACCGGCCGGCCACCGGTGCGCCGGACCGGGTCGGTGGCGGCGCGCAGCGGCTGCGGGGTGGACCGCCGGCGCAGCAGGGCCAGCGCTTCGTCGTCCAGCCCGGCCAGGCCGTCCGGGTTGTCGGCCGGCCGCCAGGCCGGCGGTGGCAGCAGGTGCCCGTCCCCGATCTCCGCCCGTAGCCGCTGCTGCTCCTGCGGCGGGTTGCTGTCGAACTGGGCCGTCCCGTCCGGCAGCGGGCCGCTGTCCACGTAGACGACCTTCCCGATCCGGTCCGGGATCCGGTCGGCGGCCTGGGTCACCGGCATACCGCCGCCGGAGTGCCCGACCAGCATCACGTCCCGCAGCTCCTCGGTCTCGATCAGCGCGGTGATGTCGGTGGTGTGGGTGTCCAGCCCCACCTCCGGGTCGGCCAGGTGGGCCCGCTCGGCGACCCCGGTGAGGGTCAGTGGGAACACCTCGTGGCCGCGCCCGCGCAGGTCGGCGGTCACCTCCCGCCATGCCCACCCGCCCAGCCAGAATCCTGGTACCAGCACGAACGTCGCCATCTCGACTCTCCCTCGCTCGATGTCCGGCTGCACCGTAGGCTCGATACCGGACAGTTTCCGCCCGGAATCGCGAGGTGTCCCGTGTCACATCCTGCCGGCCGGGTGCTGGCGATGCTCGAACTGCTGCAGAGCAACCATCGGCTCACCGGCGCGGAGCTGGCCGACCGGCTCCGGGTCGACGAGCGCACCGTGCGCCGGTACGTCACCACCCTGGTCGACCTCGGCATCCCGGTCATCGCCGAGCGGGGCCGGTACGGCGGCTACCGGCTGGGCCCCGGCTACAAGCTGCCGCCGCTGATGCTCACCGACGACGAGGCGGTCGCCGTGCTGCTCGGCCTGGTCGCGGCGGAACGGCTGGGGCTGGGCACGGAGGCGCCGGCCACCGCCACCGCCCTCGCCAAGATCCGGCGGGTGCTGCCGGCCCCCCTCGCGGAGCGGCTCGCCGCCGTCCAGGACCACCTCGGCTTCACGCTGCGCCGGGCCGACCCGGCGCTGCGCCCGGCCACCGACACGCTGCTCGCCCTCGGTGCGGCCGCCCGGCGGCGGCGTCGGGTGACGCTGGACTACCGCTCCTGGCGGGGCGAGCCGTCGCGGCGGCAGCTCGACCCGTACGGGCTGGTCTTCCACACCGGGCGCTGGTACGTCACCGGGTACGACCACCTACGCGCGCAGGTGCGCACGTTCCGGCTGGACCGGATAGCCGCGGTCGACACCGGACCGGAGACGTTCACCGTGCCCGACGATGTCGACCCGGTGGCCCAGGTGACCCGGGCGCTGGCCGACGTGCCGTACACGCACGCCGTCGAGGTGCTGCTGGAGACCGACGCGGCCACCGCCCGACGCCGCCTCCCGCCCACCGTCGGCGAGCTGACCGAGGTCGCGGGCGGGGTGCTGCTGCGGACCCGCGCCGAGCGGCTCGACGGAATGGCGCAGCTGCTGGCGGGGCTCGGCTGGCCGTTCACCGTCCGCCACCCGGACGCGCTGCGCGACGCCGTCCGCGTTCACGCGACCCGTCTCGCGGCCTGGGCGGATCGGCCGGATGACGCCGCACCGCCCGACTGAGCACGCCGTGCCGGCACCGGCCACGGACGGACTCCCGCTTCACGCCGACGACGGCACCGGCCCGGGGCGGGCCCGTCGGGCCGCCGGCCGCCAGGTGGCCAGCAGGGCGAGGGCGAGCAGGATCTCGGCCAGGTCGCCGCCGTAGTACATCAGCGTCGCCGCCGACCGCAGCTGCGCCGCCGGCGCGACGGTGTCGACCAGGCCGGCGTACATCAGCTGGGCCAGGGTGGCGTGCGCGGCGACCGAGAGCCCGAGCACGACCAACCGCAACGGCACCCCGGGCCGGTGCGGGCCGGGGTCTGGGCCGGCGATCGCCCAGGTGAAGACGTACCCGCTCGCGAGGAAGTGCAGCAGGACCAGGCCGTGCAGCCCCGGGTGGGCCAGGGTGGCCCGGTACAGCGGGGTGAGGTGCAGCGCGTACAGGCCACCGGCGGTGAGCAGCAGACCGGTGATCGGGTGGGCCGCCGTCCGGGCGACCGGGCGGCGCAGCACCCGCAGCACCGCCCGCCCGACGTCGCGCCGTACCGTGCGCAGGGCCAGGGTGCCGGGCGCGCCGAGCACCAGGCCGAGCGGGGCGAGCATGCCGACCAGCAGGTGTCGCCACATGTGCCCGACCGGGTCGTGGCCGGGCACCAGCAGCGCCGCGGCGAGCAGCGCGCAGCCCGCGCCGAAGCTCGCGGTACGCCGGTGGCTCCACCCACCGCGCCCCGGGTCGCGCTGGCGCAGCGCCGTGGCCAGGTAGACCCAGAACACCACCAGGGGTACGAGCAGCAGCGGGTCGACGCCGCCACCGGGTCCGGTGTGGCTCACCGCCGGTCGGCGGTGACGTCCACCGTGCCGGCCCGGCGCTGCACCCCCCAGCCGGCCGCGACCAGGGCCGCGCCGAGCACCAGGAAGCCGACGTCCCACGCGGTCTGGTGCGGGCCGCCGCGCACGTGGTGGATGCCCAGCAGGTGGTGGTCGACCACCCCCTCGACCAGGTTGAACAGTCCCCAGCCGACCAGCGCCCAGCCCCACAGCGCGGGGGAGCGCCACAGCCGGCCGCGTGAGCGGGTGACCCGGGCGTACAGCAGGGCCAGCCCGGCGAGCACCGCGACCCAGGTGACCACGTGGAACAGCCCGTCCCACAGGGTGTTCATCCGCAGCCCCGGCACGGTGTCCACCGGGTAGGCCTTCACCCCGATGTGGTCGCTGCCGGTGCTGCTGAGCATGTGGTGCCACTGCAGCACCTGGTGCAGCACGATGCCGTCGACGAACCCACCCAGCCCGACGCCGAGGATCACGGCGGGCAGCCGGATGTCCGCCCCGTCGATCGTGGTGCCCGCCATCGGACCACCTCCAGCTCGTCGGGCCTGTGCTCTCGCCGCGTCCGCGGCCCCACCGGTTGAACGCCGCAGGGCGGCGGCGGGACGCGTCCCGGGCCGCCACCAGCAGGTGGACGCCGGCGGTCCGGGGGCAGATCCTCGACTAGGCTGCCGGACGATGGACGAGGTGACCCGGATCCCGGTCGGCGGCGAGCGGCCGTACGACGTACTGGTCGGACGCGATCTGCTCGACCCGCCGCTGCGGCTGCTGCCCGGCGCGGAGCGGGTGGCGGTGCTGCACGCGCCGCCGCTCAAGGCGCTCGCCGACACGC
Organism: Micromonospora sp. NPDC000089; assembly: GCF_042899365.1. Lineage (NCBI taxonomy): Bacteria > Bacillati > Actinomycetota > Actinomycetes > Micromonosporales > Micromonosporaceae > Micromonospora > Micromonospora sp. NPDC000089. Next base: position 68,746 of record NZ_JBIAZT010000004.1, on the reverse strand, counting down.
TGGGCGAGCGGCTGCGGGCCGCCGGCGTGGTGCCGCTGCCGATCGAGGTGCCCGACGCCGAGGCCGGCAAGCGGATCGAGGTGGCCGCCGACTGCTGGGAGCGGCTCGGCGCGGCCGGCTTCACCCGGGTCGACGCGGTGGTCGGGGTGGGCGGCGGCGCGGTCACCGACCTGGCCGGGTTCGTCGCGGCCTGCTGGTTGCGCGGGGTGCGCTGGGTGCCGGTGGCCACCTCGCTGCTCGGCATGGTCGACGCCGCCGTGGGCGGCAAGACCGGCGTGAACACCTCGGCCGGCAAGAACCTGGTCGGGGCGTTCCACCCGCCGGCCGGGGTGATCTGCGACCTGTCGACGCTGGACAGCCTGCCGCCCGCCGACCTGGCCGCCGGCCTCGCCGAGGTGGTGAAGTGCGGCTTCATCGCCGATCCGGTGATCCTCGACCTGATCGAGCGGGACCCGGTCGCGGCGGTGGACCCGACCGGGCCGGTGGCCCGGGAGCTGATCGAGCGGGCGATTCGTGTGAAGGCCGACGTGGTCGCGGGAGACCTGCGCGAGTCCGGGGTACGCGAGGTGCTCAACTACGGGCACACCCTGGCCCACGCCATCGAGAAGGTGGAGGGCTACCGCTGGCGGCACGGCCACGCGGTGGCGGTCGGCACGATGTACGCGGGGGTGCTCGGCCGGCTGGCCGGTCGGCTCGACGCGGCCACCGCGCGGCGGCACCGGGACGTGCTGGCCGCGCTCGGCCTGCCCACCAGCTACCCGGCCGACGCCTGGCCGGCGCTGCTGGCCGCCATGCGGGTGGACAAGAAGGCCCGGGGCAGCCGGCTGCGGTTCGTGGTGCTGGACGGTCTGGCCCGCCCGGGAATCCTGGACGGCCCGGACGACGACCTGCTGCACGCCGCCTACCGGGAGATCTCCTCGTGAGGGTGTACGTGCTGAACGGGCCGAACCTCGGTCGGCTGGGCACCCGCCAGGTCGACGTGTACGGCCTGACCAGCTACGCCGACCTGGCGGCGGGCTGCGTCGAGACCGGTCGGGAGCTGGGCCTGGACGTGGTGGTGCGGCAGACCGACGCCGAGCACGAGCTGCTCGGCTGGCTGCACGAGGCGGCCGACGAGGGCGCCGCGGTGGTGCTGAACCCGGCCGCCTGGTCGCACTACTCGATCGCGGTACGGGACGCCTGCGCGCTGCTGCGCGGCCCGCTGGTCGAGGTGCACATCTCCAACATCCACGCCCGGGAGGAGTTCCGGCACCACTCGGTGGTGTCGGCGGTGGCGACCGGGGTGATCTGCGGGCTGGGCGTGGACGGGTATCGGCTGGCCCTGCAGCACCTGGCGGCCCGCCGGGACGCGGCCGGCTGAACCGGCCACCCCGGCTGATGGCCCCCGCGCCGGCCGCCCCTGCGGTGCCGTGCCTCGCGCCCGCGGGCTTTGGGTCGTGCCTTGTGCCCGCGTCGGTGGCACCTCGGACGCCGTCCCTCCCGCCGGCCGTACCGGCGGGGTCCGGTTCTCGCGGCACCGAGCCGTGCCGGGCCGTCCCGCCCACGGAGGCGAACCGACACGGTCACTGCACGTGACCTGGGTGATAGTCACCCTCGGTGAGGAGCTCGACCCGGAGCGATCCGCCACCGCCGGCCGCTTTGCTCTGCTGCCATATGCGCACCACCACGGTGAGCTGGGCAAACCTGAAGTGCTGTGGCAGGTGTCACCGGAGGCGTGGATCACCGAAGGTGACTGTCGCGTCGGTGGCAGCAGAGCAAAGCCGCCGGCGGGGGGTGGCGGGGGTGCCGAAGCGCGACAACGGTGAGTGGTCACCGCTCGGGGCACGGGTGTCGAGGGCCGGGCCCGACCAGCGCCGGAGTCACCGGTTGGCGGCAGCTAGTAGACTTGCCAGGTCTGTCCGCCAATTGATGATCAAGGCAGGAAATGGCATCCACCAACGACCTCAAGAACGGCCTGGTACTCAACCTCGACGGGGAGCTCTGGGCCGTCGTCGAGTTCCAGCACGTCAAGCCCGGTAAGGGTGGGGCGTTCGTCCGCACGACGCTCAAGAACGTGCTGTCCGGCAAGGTCGTCGACAAGACCTTCAACGCGGGCACCAAGGTCGAGACCGCCACCGTCGACAAGCGCACCATGCAGTACCTGTACGCCGACGGTGAGGACTTCGTCTTCATGGATCTGGAGACGTTCGACCAGATCACCGTGCTCGGCGGCACCGTCGGCGAGGCCGCCAACTACCTCCTGCCGGAGGCCGAGGCGACCGTCGCCACCCACGAGGGCGTGCCGCTCTACATCGAGCTGCCCACCTCGGTGGTGCTCGAGGTGACCTACACCGAGCCGGGCCTGCAGGGTGACCGCTCGACGGGCGGCAACAAGCCGGCCACCGTCGAGACCGGCGCCACCGTCCAGGTGCCGCTGTTCATCACCACCGGCGAGAAGATCAAGGTCGACACCCGCGACGGCCGTTACCTCGGCCGATCCTGATGGCCGAGGGTCCCAAGCAGCAGATGCCGTCGCGCCGCAAGGCGCGGAAGCGGGCGCTGGACGTGCTCTACGAGGCCGATCTGCGCGACCGGCCGGCCGCCGAGGTGCTGGCCGGCTACGTCGAGCGGATCGAGCAGCCGCGACCCGAGCACCTCGGGTACGCGGTCGGCCTGGTCGAGGGGGTGGCCACCCACCTCGACCGGATCGACGAGCTGATCGCCAGCTACGCCGAGGGCTGGACGCTGGACCGGATGCCGGTGGTCGACCGCAACCTCGCCCGGATCGCCGTCTACGAGCTGCTCTACGTCGACGAGATCGACGACGCGGTGGCGATCAGCGAGGCCGTCGAGCTGGCCCGGCAGATGTCCACCGACGACTCGCCGCGCTTCCTCAACGGCATCCTCGGCCGGATCGCCGAGTACGCCACCCGCTGAGCCGCGGCGGCGTCCCGCTGGCACCCGTACCACGAGAAGGGCCCGAGCCGGTCGGCTCGGGCCCTTCTCGGTGCGGGTGGTTCAGGAGGCGAAGAACGCCCGCGGGTCGGCGACCAGCACGCCGTGCTCGGTCAGTCGCTCGATCAGGCCGGACGGCGAGGCGTCGTAGACGATCGCCAGCGCGCGCAGGTCGTCGGCGCGGATGGAGAGCACCCGGCCGTTGTAGTCGCCGCGCTGCTGCTGGATGGCGCGGGCGTACCGGGCGACGTAGGCGAGGTCCTCGGAGGCCTCGTCGTAGAGCCGTTCCAGGTCCAGGACGATCTTGCTGGTGGGCTCGTGGCGCACCCCGCTGCCGTCGGGCAGCAGCTCCGAGACGGGAACGCGGTAGAAGTCGGCCAGCTCCGCCAGGCGGGACACGGTGACGGCCCGGTCGCCGCGCTCGTACGAGCCGACCACCACGGCCTTCCACCGACCGTTCGACTTCTCCTCCACCCCCTGCAGGGACAGGCCCTGCTGCTGGCGGATGGAGCGCAGGCGGGCGCCCAGCGACTTGGCGTATTCAGAGGGCATTCGGACACTCCCAGTGCTGTGCTTTGGGGTTCTCCCAGCGATCGCTACGGAGCGTGACGGTACGGGGATTGCGACACGCGGTCAAGTGGTGACGTCGCGAGCGCCGGAAAGCCCGGTGCCAGTTGTCCGCATTTCGCCACGCTGATCCGGGGATCAGCGGGTGCCGGCGAGGAAGCCGGTGACCGCTGGTAACGTGGCGTGAAGCTCCGGCCCGGGCCGTCCGCGACCCGACCGGAGACCCCGACGTCCTTTAACGACCCGTCCCGTGAGGCGGGGAAGGAGGTCCGCCGTGGCCTGCCCACCGGCTGTCCAATCGTCGCAGGAGCGACAACCCTCGGTGAAGGTGATCCTCGCCAGCGCCGACGTCCAGCGCGTCGTCGACCGGATCGCCCACCAGATCCTGGAGAAGACCCAGGGCGCCGCCGACACCGTGCTGCTCGGCATCCCCACCCGGGGCACCCCGCTCGCCCGGCGGCTCGCCGCCCGGATCAGCACCTTCGAGGACGTCGACGTCCCGGTCGGCGTGCTCGACATCACCCTCTACCGCGACGACCTGCGCCGGCACGCCACCCGCGCGATCGGCCCGACCGAGCTGCCGCCCGGCGGCATCGACGGCAAGAGGGTGATCCTCGTCGACGACGTGCTCTTCTCCGGTCGCACCGTGCGCGCCGCCCTCGACGCCCTCAACGACGTCGGCCGCCCCGCCTCGGTGCAGCTCGCCGTGCTGGTCGACCGCGGCCACCGGGAGCTGCCGATCCGGGCCGACTACGTCGGCAAGAACATCCCGACCTCGCTCGCCGAGAGCGTCAGGGTCACCCTCGCCGAGACCGACGGCGCCGACGAGGTCAAGCTCTTCGGGGGGTCCCCCTCATGATCAGGCACCTGCTCTCCGGCGCCGACCTGGACGCCGACACCGCCACCCGGATCCTGGACACCGCCGCCGAGATGGCCACGGTCGCCGGCCGCGAGGTCAAGAAGCTCCCCGCCCTGCGCGGCCGGACCGTGGTGAACCTCTTCTACGAGGACTCCACCCGGACCCGGATCTCCTTCGAGGCGGCCGCCAAGCGGCTCAGCGCCGATGTGATCAACTTCTCCGCCAAGGGCTCCAGCGTGACCAAGGGGGAGAGCCTCAAGGACACCGCGCTCACCCTCCAGGCGATGGGCGCCGACGCGGTGGTCGTCCGGCACCCGGCCTCCGGCGCCCCGCACCGGCTCGCCAACTGGGTGGACGGGTCGGTGGTCAACGCCGGCGACGGCACCCACGAGCACCCGACCCAGGCGCTGCTCGACGCGTACACGATGCGGTCCCGGCTGGGCCGGCTCGCCGGCCTGCACGTCGCGGTGGTCGGGGACGTGCTGCACTCCCGGGTGGCCCGCTCCAACGTGCTGCTGCTGTCCACCCTCGGCGCGAAGGTCACCCTGGTCGGCCCACCCACGCTGATCCCGGTGCACATCTCGCCCGCGCTCGCGCCCGGCACCGACGTGTCGTACGACCTCGACGCCGTGCTGCCGAACGTCGACGTGGTGATGATGCTGCGGGTGCAGCGGGAACGGATGAACGACTCCTACTTCCCCTCCGCCCGCGAGTACGCCCGCCGCTACGGGCTGGACGGCCCGCGGATGCGCCGGCTGCCGGAGCACGCGATCGTCATGCACCCCGGCCCGATGAACCGGGGGATGGAGATCACGCCCGAGGTCGCCGACTCGCCCCGCTCCACCATCGTCGAACAGGTCGCCAACGGGGTCTCCGTGCGGATGGCCGTGCTCTACCTGCTGCTCGGAGGGAACAACCGGTGACCGCGTACCTGATCAAGAACGTGAGCGTCGTCGGCGCCGCGCCGACCGACCTGCTGATCCGCGACGGCGTGGTGGCGCGGACCGGCGCGGGCCTGACCGCGCCGGACGCCACCGTGCTCGACGGGACCGGGCTGGTCGCCCTGCCCGGCCTGGTCGACCTGCACACGCACCTGCGCGAGCCCGGCCGGGAGGACGCCGAGACGGTGGAGACCGGCTCCCGCGCCGCCGCGCTGGGTGGCTACACCGCGGTCTGCGCGATGGCCAACACCTCGCCGGTCGCGGACACCGCCGGCGTGGTCGAGCAGGTGTGGCGGCTCGGCCGGGAGGCCGGTCTGGTCGACGTGCAGCCGATCGGCGCGGTCACCGTCGGACTGGCCGGTGAGCGGCTGGCCGAGGTGGGCGCGATGGCCGACTCGGCGGCCCGGGTGCGGATCTTCTCCGACGACGGGCACTGCGTGGCCGACCCGAAGCTGATGCGCCGCGCCCTCGAATACGTCAAGGCGTTCGACGGGATCGTCGCGCAGCACGCCGAGGAGCCCCGGCTCACCGAGGGCGCGCAGATGCACGAGGGCGAGGTCTCCACCCGACTCGGCCTCACCGGTTGGCCGGCGGTCGCCGAGGAGGCGATCATCGCCCGGGACGTGCTGCTGGCCGAGCACGTCGGCAGCCGGCTGCACGTCTGCCACGTCTCCACCGCCGGCAGCGTCGAGGTGCTGCGGCACGCCAAGGCACGCGGGGTACGGGTCACCGCCGAGGTGACGCCGCACCACCTGCTGCTCACCGACGAGCGGGCGGAGACGTACGACCCGGTCTTCAAGGTCAACCCCCCGCTGCGTACGGCCACCGACATCGCCGCGCTCCGGGCCGCCCTCGCCGAGGGCGTGATCGACGTCATCGCCACCGACCACGCCCCGCACGCGGTGGAGGACAAGGAGTGCGAGTGGGCGTACGCCCGGCCGGGCATGCTCGGCCTGGAGACCGCGCTCTCCGTCGCGCTCGACGTGCTCGGCCCCGAGTGGGACCTGATCGCCGAGCGGATGTCCCGGGCCCCGGCCCGGATCGCCGGCCTCGACGGGCACGGGATCGACCCGGCCCCCGGCGTGCCGGCCAACCTGACCCTGGTCGACCCGGCCGCCCAGCGGGTGATCGAGCCCGCGGAGCTGGCCAGCCGCAGTCGCAACACCCCGTACGCCCGCATGACGCTGCCGGGTCGCATCGTGGCGACCTTCCTGCGCGGCGAGCCGACGGTCCTGGACGGAAAGGCTGTCAAGTGATCCGAGCGAGGAACGTAGCGGAGCGGAGTCCCGCAGTCCGGATCGAAGGGGATCTGATCCGAGCGAGGAACGTAGCGGAGCGGAGTCCCGCAGTCCGGATCGAGGGGGATCCGATCCGAGCGAGGAACGTAGCGGAGCGGAGTCCCGCAGTCCGGATCGAAGGAGGCACAGCATGGTGAAGCGTAGAGGCGCGATCCTCGTGCTGGAGGACGGGCGGACGTTCCACGGCGAGGCGTACGGCAGCGTCGGTGAGACCTTCGGCGAGGCGGTCTTCAACACCGGCATGACCGGCTACCAGGAGACGCTGACCGACCCGTCGTACCACCGGCAGGTGGTGGTGCAGACCGCGCCGCACATCGGCAACACCGGCGTCAACGCCGAGGACGACGAGTCGTCCCGGATCTGGGTCGCCGGGTACGTGGTGCGCGACCCGGCCCGGATCGGCTCGAACTGGCGGGCCACCGGCGGCCTGGAGGACAGGCTCGCCGCCGAAGGCGTGGTCGGCATCAGTGGCGTGGACACCCGGGCGCTCACCCGGCACCTGCGCGAGCGGGGCGCGATGCGGGTCGGCATCTCCAGCGTCGACGACGACCCGGCCGCCCTGGCCGACCGGGTCCGCCGGTCGCCGCAGATGGTCGGCGCGGACCTGTCCGCCGAGGTGACCACCGAGAAGCCGTACGTGGTCGAGGCGGTCGGCGAACACCGGTTCACCGTCGCCGCGCTGGACCTGGGCATCAAGCGCAACGTGCCGCGGCGGCTGGCCGCCCGCGGCGTCACCACCCACGTGCTGCCCGCCGGCTCCTCCATCGACGAGCTGCTGGCCACCGGCGCCGACGCGGTGTTCCTCTCGCCCGGCCCGGGCGACCCGGCCACCGCCGACGTGCCGGTGACGCTGGCCCGCGAGGTGCTCGCCCGGAAGGTGCCGCTGTTCGGCATCTGCTTCGGCAGCCAGATCCTCGGCCGGGCGCTCGGCTTCGGCACCTACAAGCTGGGGTACGGCCACCGCGGCATCAACCAGCCGGTGCTCGACCGGGCCACCGGCAAGGTCGAGGTGACCAGCCACAACCACGGCTTCGCGGTCGACGTGTCGGGTGCCGGCCAGGGCGCGGTCGTGCCCGACCAGGTGATCGACACCGACTTCGGCGGCGTGCGGGTCTCGCACGTGTGCCTCAACGACAACGTGGTCGAGGGGCTGCGCGCGCTCGACGTGCCCGCCTTCACCGTCCAGTACCACCCGGAGGCGGCGGCCGGCCCGCACGACGCGGACTACCTCTTCGACCGCTTCGCCGAGCTCATCGAAGGCCGCACCGGCGGCGGCAGCCGTACCGGCGGCGCCGGCCGCACCGACAGCGAGGGGCGCAGCGATGCCTAAGCGCAAGGACCTCAAGCACATCCTGGTGATCGGCTCCGGGCCGATCGTGATCGGGCAGGCCTGCGAGTTCGACTACTCCGGCACCCAGGCCTGCCGGGTGCTGCGCAGCGAGGGGATCCGGGTCAGCCTGGTCAACTCCAACCCGGCGACGATCATGACGGACCCGGAGTTCGCCGACGCCACCTACGTCGAGCCGATCACCCGGGAGTTCGTCGAGCTGGTCATCGCCCGGGAGCGGCCCGACGCGCTGCTGGCCACCCTGGGCGGCCAGACCGCGCTGAACACCGCGGTCGCCCTGCACGAGGCCGGCGTCCTGGACAAGTACGGCGTGGAGCTGATCGGCGCCAACATCGAGGCGATCAACCGGGGCGAGGACCGCCAGCTGTTCAAGGAGATCGTGGCCAAGGCCGGCGTACGGCTGGGGTTGCCCGACCCGGCGGGCCTGGTGCCCCGCTCGCGGGTCTGCCACTCGATGGACGAGGTCCGCGAGACCGTCGGCGAGCTGGGCCTGCCGGTGGTGATCCGGCCGTCGTTCACGATGGGCGGCCTGGGCTCCGGCATGGCGCACACCGATGAGGACCTGGAGCGGATCGCCGGCTCCGGCCTGGCGGCCAGCCCGGTGCACGAGGTGCTCATCGAGGAGAGCGTGCTCGGCTGGAAGGAGTACGAGCTCGAGCTGATGCGCGACCGCAACGACAACGTGGTGGTGGTCTGTTCGATCGAGAACGTCGACCCGATGGGCGTGCACACCGGCGACAGCGTCACCGTGGCGCCGGCCATGACGCTCACCGACCGGGAGTACCAGAACCTGCGCGACCTGGGCATCGCGGTGCTGCGCGAGGTCGGGGTGGACACCGGCGGCTGCAACATCCAGTTCGCGGTGAACCCGGTCGACGGCCGGATCGTGGTGATCGAGATGAACCCGCGGGTGTCCCGCTCGTCGGCGCTCGCGTCCAAGGCGACCGGCTTCCCGATCGCCAAGATCGCGGCGAAGCTGGCCATCGGCTACACCCTGGACGAGATCCCGAACGACATCACGCTGAAGACCCCGGCGGCGTTCGAGCCGACCCTGGACTACGTGGTGGTGAAGATCCCCCGGTTCGCGTTCGAGAAGTTCCCCGGCGCCGACCCGGAGCTGACCACCACGATGAAGTCGGTCGGTGAGGCGATGAGCCTCGGGCGCAACTTCACCGAGGCGCTGAACAAGGCCATGCGCTCGATGGAGACCAAGGCAGCCGGCTTCTGGACGGTGCCGGATCCGGCCGGCGCGACGAAGGAGAACACCCTCGCCGCGCTGAAGATGCCGCACGACGGTCGGCTCTACACCGTCGAGCGGGCGCTGCGGCTCGGCGCGTCGATCGCCGAGGTGGCCGAGGCGTCCGGCGGGATGGACCCCTGGTTCCTGGACCAGATCGCCGGCCTGGTCGAGCTGCGCGCCGAGATCGTGGACGCGCCGGTGCTCGACGCCGACCTGCTGCGCCGGGCCAAGCGGGCGGGGCTGTCCGACCGGCAGCTCGCCGCGCTGCGCCCCGAGCTGGCCGCCGAGGACGGCGTCCGGACCCTGCGCCACCGGCTCGGCGTCCGCCCGGTCTACAAGACGGTGGACACCTGCGCCGCCGAGTTCGAGGCGACCACGCCGTACCACTACTCGACGTACGACCAGGAGACCGAGGTCGCGCCGTCGGACCGGCCGAAGGTGCTCATCCTCGGCTCCGGCCCGAACCGGATCGGCCAGGGCATCGAGTTCGACTACTCCTGCGTGCACGCGGTGCAGGCGCTGCGCGGCGCGCCGGTCGGCCCCGGCACGGACGCCGTCGGCTACGAGACCGTGATGGTCAACTGCAATCCGGAGACCGTCTCCACCGACTACGACACCGCCGACCGGCTCTACTTCGAGCCGCTGACCTTCGAGGACGTGCTGGAGGTCTGGCACGCCGAGGACACCTCCGGCAAGGCGGCTGGTGGGCCGGGCGTGGTCGGGGTGGTCGTGCAGCTCGGCGGGCAGACCCCGCTGGGCCTGGCCCAGCGGTTGAAGAACGCCGGCGTGCCGATCGTGGGCACCTCGCCGGAGTCGATCCACCTGGCCGAGGAGCGCGGGGCGTTCGGCGCCGTGCTCGCCCGGGCCGGCCTGCGCGCGCCCGCGCACGGCATGGCCACCTCGTACGACGAGGCGAAGGCGATCGCCGACGAGATCGGCTACCCGGTGCTGGTCCGGCCGTCGTACGTGTTGGGCGGGCGGGGCATGGAGATCGTCTACGACGACCCGACGCTGCGCGACTACATCGGCCGGGCCACCGACATCTCCCCGGACCACCCGGTGCTGGTGGACCGGTTCCTCGACGACGCGATCGAGATCGACGTGGACGCGCTCTGCGACGCCGACGGCGAGGTCTACCTCGGCGGCGTGATGGAGCACATCGAGGAGGCCGGCATCCACTCCGGCGACTCGTCCTGCGCGCTGCCGCCGATCACCCTGGCCGGCTCGCACCTGAGCGAGGTGCGCCGCTACACCGAGGCGATCGCCCGGGGCGTCGGGGTGCGGGGCCTGCTCAACGTCCAGTACGCCCTGAAGGACGACATGCTCTACGTCCTCGAGGCGAACCCGCGGGCGTCCCGGACGGTGCCGTTCGTCTCCAAGGCGACGGCGGTGCCGCTGGCCAAGGCGGCGGCCCGGATCGCGCTCGGCGCGACCATCGCGCAGCTGCGCGCCGAGGGGCTGCTCCCGGCGACCGGGGACGGTGGCAGCCTGCCGGCCGACGCCCCGATCGCGGTCAAGGAGGCGGTGCTGCCGTTCAAGCGGTTCCGCACCCCGGCCGGCAAGGGCATCGACTCGCTGCTCGGCCCGGAGATGAAGTCCACCGGCGAGGTGATGGGCATCGACACCAACTTCGGCCACGCCTTCGCCAAGAGCCAGTCCGCCGCGTACGGGTCGCTGCCGACCAGCGGCAAGATCTTCGTCTCGGTGGCGAACCGGGACAAGCGGGGCATGATCTTCCCGATCAAGCGGCTGGCCGACCTGGGCTTCGAGATCGTCGCCACCGCCGGCACCGCCGAGGTGCTGCGCCGGCACGGCATCGCCTGCGAGCAGATCCGCAAGCACTACGAGGCGGGCGAGGGCGAGGACGCGGTGTCGCTGATCCTGGGCGGCGACGTGGCGCTGGTGGTGAACACCCCGCAGGGCTCCGGCGCGAGCGCCCGCTCCGACGGGTACGAGATCCGCAGCGCCGCCGTCACCGCCGACATCCCGGCGATCACCACCGTCCCCGGCGCCGCCGCCGCGGTCATGGGCATCGAGGCGAGGATCCGCGGCGACATGCGGGTCCGCCCCCTCCAGGACCTGCACGCCACCCTCCGGGCGGCCACCCAGTGACCCGCCAGAGCTGGTTGATCATGACGTTGACCGCGGTCAGGGAGATCGACTTCGCCGGTAACCTCATGATCAACGCGAGGTTTGCACCCGGGAGGGTGCGGTGATCTTCGAGCGCGGGGTTCGGCCGGTGCTGTTCCGGCTGGGGGGCGGGGACGCCGAGGCGGCGCACGAGTGGACGTTGCGGCGGCTGGCCGCCGTGTCCCGGCGGCCGGGGGCGGTGGCGGCGCTGCGGGCGCGGTACTTCCGGCGGGCGCCGCGGACAGTGTTCGGGGTGGAGTTCCCCAACCCGGTCGGGCTGGCGGCGGGGATGGACAAGGACGGGGTGGCCCTGCCCGCCTGGTCGGCGCTCGGCTTCGGCTTCGTCGAGGTCGGCACGGTCACCGCGCACGCCCAGCCGGGCAACCCCCGGCCGCGGTTGTTCCGGCTGCCCGACAGCGAGGCCGTGGTCAACCGGATGGGCTTCAACAACGCGGGGGCCGCAGCACTGGCCGCCCGGCTGGCGGCGCTGCCCCGGCCGCTCGGCGTGCCGCTGGGCATCTCGCTGGGCAAGTCCAAGGTCACTCCGCTGGACGAGGCGGTCGAGGACTACCTGGCCTCGTACCGGGCGCTGCGCGGGCACGGCGACTACTTCGCGGTCAACGTCTCCTCACCGAACACCCCCGGTCTGCGCTCGTTGCAGGACCGGGCGCACCTGGACGCGCTGCTCGCGGCGCTGGTGGGGGAGAAGCCGGTGCTGGTGAAGATCGCCCCGGACCTGACCGACGCGGCCGTCGCCGAGCTGCTGGAGGTGTGCCTGGCCCGGGGTGCGGCCGGCGTCATCGCCACCAACACCACGCTGGGCCGCGACGGCCTGGCGCCGGCTGACCGGGAGGGCGGCGCGCAGACCGGTGGCCTGTCCGGCCGTCCGCTGGCCGCCCGGGCCCGCGAGGTGGTCGGCTTCGTGCACCGGGAGACCGGCGGGCGGCTCCCGGTGATCGGCGTCGGCGGCATCCTCGACCCGGACGACGCGACCCGGATGTTCGACGCTGGCGCGTCCCTGGTGCAGCTCTACACCGGCTTCATCTACCGCGGCCCGGCCCTGATCCGCGCCGCGGTCGCCCGCGCCACCCCCCTTCCGCCCCCCTGACCCCCGCGCCCGACCCGCGCCTCGCGATCTTGCACTTTGTGCCCCGGCGAAACGGGCGTAACGGGGCAGCACGGGGGCCGAAAGTGCAAGATCGCCGGGGCAGGTGAGAGGGAGGGGGAGAGGTGCGGGCTGAGGAGATCATCGCCGCCGATCGGGCGCACGTGTGGCACCCGTACGCGGCGGTGCCGGCGGCGGGCGATCCGTACGTGGTGGAGAGCGCCCGGGGGGTACGGCTGCGGCTGGCCGACGGGCGTGAGCTGGTGGACGGGATGTCGTCCTGGTGGGCGGCGATCCACGGTTACCGGCACCCGGTGCTCGACGCGGCGGTCACCGACCAGCTCGGCCGGATGAGCCACGTGATGTTCGGCGGGCTGACCCACGAGCCGGCCGTCCGGCTGGCGCGGACCCTGGTCGAGCTGGCGCCCGAGGGGCTGGAGCACGTCTTCCTGGCCGACTCCGGGTCGGTCAGCGTCGAGGTGGCGATCAAGATGTGCCTGCAGTACCAGCGGGCCACCGGCCGGCCCGAGCGGCGCCGGCTGGCCACCTGGCGCGGCGGCTACCACGGCGACACGTTCCATCCGATGAGCGTGTGCGACCCGGAGGGCGGCATGCACCACCTCTGGGGCGACCTGCTGCCCCGGCAGGTGTTCGCCCCGGTGCCGCCCGGCGGGTTCGACGATCCGCCGGACCCGGCGTACCTGACCGCGCTGACCGACGCGGTGGCCCGGCACGCCGACGAGCTGGCCGCGGTGATCGTGGAGCCGGTGGTGCAGGGCGCCGGCGGGATGCGCTTCCACCACCCCGGCTACCTGCGCGCGTTGCGCGAGGTGACCCGGCGGCACGGGGTGCTGCTGATCTTCGACGAGATCGCCACCGGGTTCGGGCGCACGGGCGCGATGTTCGCCGCCGACCACGCCGGGGTCAGCCCCGATGTGCTCTGCGTCGGCAAGGCGCTCACCGGCGGCTACCTCACCCTGGCCGCGGCGCTGTGCACCCCGCGGGTCGCCCGGGGCATCTCGGCGGACGGGGTGCTGGCGCACGGGCCGACGTTCATGGGCAACCCGCTCGCGTGCGCGGTGGCCAACGCCTCGCTGGACCTGTTGCGGGCCGGGGACTGGGCCGGCCGGGTGGCCGGCATCGCCGAGGGCCTGCGCGCCGGTCTGGAGCCGCTGCGCGGCGCGCGGGGGGTGGCCGACGTGCGGGTGCTGGGCGCGATCGGCGTGGTGCAGCTCGACCACGAGGTGGACGTGGTCGCCGCGACGGCCGCCGCGGTGGACCGGGGGGTCTGGCTGCGGCCGTTCCGCGACCTGGTCTACACCATGCCGCCGTACGTGACCGACGACGCCGACCTGGCCCGGATCGCGGCCGGGATCGCGGCGGCGGTCGCGGCCGGCTGAACAGCGCGAGGAGAGAGGGAGACGGATGGACAGCTTCGGGACCCGGTTGCACCGGGCGGTCGCCGAGCGGGGACCGCTCTGCGTGGGGATCGACCCGCACCCCGGATTGTTGGCCCGCTGGGGGCTGCCGGACGACGTCGACGGGCTGGACCGGTTCGCCCGAACGGTGACGGAGGCGATCGGTGACCGGGTTGCGGTGGTCAAGCCCCAGGCGGCCTTTTTCGAGCGTTTCGGCTCCCGCGGAGTGGCCGTTTTAGAGTCAACTATCCGACAGTTGCGCGAGTGTGGATCGCTCGTTCTGCTTGATGCTAAGCGCGGGGACATCGGTTCCACGGTCGCCGCGTACGCCTCGGCGTACCTCGACCCATCCAGCCCGATGCATGTCGACGCGATCACCGCGAGTCCCTACCTCGGGGTCGGCTCGCTGGCGCCGATGTTCGACCTGGCGGCTACTTACGGTGGCGGCGTCTTCGTGCTGGCGCTCACCTCGAACCCGGAGGGCGCCGAGGTGCAGCGCGCCCGCACGGCCGGCGGTCGGACCGTGGCGCAAACCGTGATCGACGAAATTTCCCAGCTCAACCGGGGTGCCGAGCCGCTCGGCAGCTTCGGTCTGGTGGTGGGTGCGACGATCGGCGAGACCGGTCACGACCTGTCCGCGGTCAATGGCCCACTCCTCGCCCCGGGGCTCGGCGCACAGGGCGCGACGGCGGCGGACCTGCGGACCGTGTTCGGTCCCGCCCTCCCCGCGGTGCTGCCGTCGTACTCCCGGGAGGTCCTCGGAGCGGGCCCCGATCCGGCCGCCCTGCGGGCCGCGGCGGACCGCGCGCTGACCGACTGTCGGGCCGCCCTGGGTGGGGGCTGACTGACTGACGGCTCGGTCACTTTATGTTGATCTCCGTGCGCTCACGTTGCCGAAAGCGCCGACGACCGCTAGTTTTCCCCGCGCTGGGAACCACTGACCCCTTTGGTTGCCAGCAACCACACGTTTCACGACAGCGGCGGGGTTTCCGCCCGTCGCAAGAGGGACCCGAGGAGAACTGGTGCCGCTCCCGTCACTGACCCCCGAGCAGCGCGCTGCCGCGCTGGAGAAGGCCGCGGAGATCCGCAAGGCCCGTGCTGAGCTGAAGGAGCAGCTCAAGCAGGGCAAGATCACGCTCGCCTCCGTGCTCGACCGGGCTGAGTCCGACGACGTCGTCGGCAAGCTCAAGGTCTCGGCCGTCCTGCAGTCGATGCCGGGCATCGGCAAGATCCGGGCGACCCAGATCATGGAGAAGCTCAAGATCGCCGACAGCCGTCGGCTGCGCGGTCTGGGCGAGCAGCAGCGCAAGGCGCTGCTTGGAGAGTTCGCCGCCAACTGACCGCGGCAGCGTGTAGAAACAAGCGGTGAGCACGGATGGCGAGGCGCGCCCGGCGGCCCGGCTCACCGTCCTGACCGGCCCTTCGGGTGCCGGTCGGGGCGGTGTCGTCGAGGTGGTCCGGGCGCGTTTCCCGTTCGTGTGGGTCTCCGTCCCGGTGACCACCCGGGCACCGCGCCCCGGGGAGGTCGACGGCGTCGACCGGGTCTTCCGGGACGGGCCCGGCTTCGACCGGATGGTGGCCGCCGGCGAGCTGCTGGAGTGGTCCCGGATCGGCCCGTTCCGCCGGGGCACGGCCCGCGAGCCGCTGTGTTCCCGGCTCGCCGACGGGCACCCCGTGCTGCTGCCGATCGACCTGTCCGGCGCGCTCGCCGTCCGGGCCGAGCTGCCCGACGCGCGGGTGGTGCTGCTGGTGCCGCCCGGCCGGGCCGCGCCGGTCGCCGACGCCGCACCCGCCATCGCCGGACACACCGTCACGAACGACCGCACCGAGCGCGCCGCCGACGAACTGGTAGGCTTGCTCGGTTCTTCCTATCTGGCCCCCGCCCCGCCGCGCCTGCGCGGTTGAGCGACCAGCCGCGCTCGCGCGGACACTTCAGACGCAGAGGGTATTTCGTGGGATCCATCGCCAACCCCGAAGGCATCACCAACCCGCCGATCGACGAGCTGCTCGAGAAGACCACCTCGAAGTACGCCCTGGTGATCTTCGCCGCCAAGCGCGCGCGCCAGGTCAACGCCTACTACAGCCAGCTCGGTGAGGGCCTGCTGGAGTACGTCGGCCCGCTCGTGGAGACCACCCCGCAGGAGAAGCCGCTCTCCATCGCCATGCGCGAGATCAACGCGGGCCTGCTCACCGCCGAGCCGACCGACCAGCCGTAACAACCCGGCCCGCCGATGTCCGCCGAGATCGTCCTCGGAGTCGGCGGTGGCATCGCCGCCTACAAGGCGTGCGAGCTGCTGCGACTGCTCACCGAGTCCGGCCACCGGGTCCGGGTCGTGCCGACCGCGTCGGCGCTCCGCTTCGTCGGGGCGCCGACCTGGGCCGCGCTGTCCGGGCAGCCGGTCGCGGACGACGTCTGGGCCGACGTGCACGAGGTGCCGCACGTCCGGCTGGGCCAGCACGCCGACCTCGTGGTGGTCGCGCCGGCCACGGCCGACCTGCTCGCCAAGGCCGCCCACGGGCTCGCCGACGACCTGCTGACCAACACCCTGCTGACCGCCCGCTGCCCGGTGCTGCTCGCCCCGGCCATGCACACCGAGATGTGGGAGCACCCCGCCACCGTGGCCAACGTCGCCACGCTGCGCGCCCGGGGCGTGCGGGTGATCGAGCCGGCGGTGGGCCGGCTGACCGGGGCCGACAGCGGCAAGGGCCGGCTGCCCGCCCCGGCGGAGATCTTCGCGGTCGCCCGCCGGGCGCTGGCCCGGGGCGTCGAGGCGCCCGCCGACCTGGCCGGTCGGCACGTGGTGGTCACCGCAGGCGGCACCCGGGAGCCGCTGGACCCGGTGCGCTTCCTCGGCAACCGGTCCTCCGGCAAGCAGGGGTACGCCTTCGCCCGCGCGGCCGTCGCCCGGGGTGCCCGGGTGACCCTGGTGTCGGCCAACGTCGCGCTCGCCGACCCGGCCGGGGTCGACCTGGTCCGGGTGGGCACCACCGAGGAGCTCCGCAAGGCCACCCTGGAGGCGGCCGCCGACGCGGACGCGGTGGTGATGGCGGCCGCTCCGGCCGACTTTCGCCCGGCGGCCTACGCGCCCGGCAAGATCAAGAAGACCGACGACGGCAGCGTGCCGACGATCGAGCTGGTCACCAACCCGGACATCGCCGCCGAGCTGGGCGCCCGCCGCCGCCCGGAGCAGGTGCTGGTCATCTTCGCCGCCGAGACCGGGGACGCCGAGGCCAACGGGCGGGCCAAGCTGGCCCGCAAGCGCGCCGACCTGGTCGTGGTCAACGAGGTCGGCGTGGACCGGGTCTTCGGCGCCGAGACCAACGCGGCGACCGTGATCGGTGCGGACGGCTCGGTCGCCCGGTTGACCGAGCGCGCCAAGGAGGACCTGGCCGACGACGTCTGGAATCTCGTGGTCGCCCGCCTGCCCGGTCCTGCTTGATTTCTGCTCACTTACTGAATCGCCCGACCCGGATACGGCCCGCGATGGCTAAACTGCCGCGGAGCGACCGTTAGAGAGTTTCCACATGCTTAGGAGTGCCGTGACACGTCTCTTCACGTCCGAATCGGTCACGGAAGGCCACCCGGACAAGATCGCCGACCAGATCAGCGACGGCATTCTGGACGCCCTGCTCACGCAGGACCCGCACAGCCGCGTCGCCGTGGAGACCCTGATCACCACCGGTCAGGTGCACGTCGCCGGTGAGGTCACCACGAAGGCCTACGCCGACATCCCGACCATCGTCCGGGAGACCATCCTCGGCATCGGGTACGACTCGTCGAAGAAGGGCTTCGACGGCGCCTCCTGCGGCGTGAGCGTCTCCATCGGCTCCCAGTCGCCGGACATCGCCCAGGGCGTCGACAACGCCTTCGAGCTGCGGACCGGCTCGTCGGAGAGTGCGCTGGACGCGCAGGGCGCCGGCGACCAGGGCATGATGTTCGGCTTCGCCTGCTCGGAGACGCCTGAGCTGATGCCGCTGCCGATCGCGCTGGCGCACCGGCTGGCCCGCCGGCTCTCCGCGGTGCGCAAGGACGGCACCATCCCGTACCTGCGGCCGGACGGCAAGACCCAGGTCACCATCGAGTACGAGGGCCTGCGACCGGTCCGGCTGAACACCGTGGTGGTGTCCAGCCAGCACGCCGCCGACATCTCGCTGGACTCGCTGCTCACGCCGGACGTGCGGGAGCACGTGATCGCGCCGGAGCTGGAGGGCCTGGGTCTGGAGACCGACGGCTACCGGCTGCTGGTCAATCCGACCGGCCGGTTCGAGATCGGCGGCCCGATGGGTGACGCCGGCCTGACCGGCCGCAAGATCATCGTGGACACCTACGGCGGGTACGCCCGGCACGGCGGCGGCGCCTTCTCCGGCAAGGACCCGTCGAAGGTGGACCGCTCGGCCGCGTACGCGATGCGCTGGGTCGCCAAGAACGTGGTCGCCGCCGGCCTGGCCGAGCGGTGCGAGGCCCAGGTCGCGTACGCGATCGGCAAGGCGCACCCGGTCAGCCTCTTCATCGAGACGTTCGGCACCGAGACCGTGCCGGTCGCCTCGATCGAGAAGGCCGTCGCCGAGGTGTTCGACCTGCGCCCGGCCGCCATCATCCGCGACCTGAACCTGCTCCGCCCGATCTACCAGCAGACCGCCGCGTACGGCCACTTCGGCCGGGAGCTGCCGGATCTCACCTGGGAGAGCACCGACCGGGCCGCCGACCTCAAGTCGGCCGCGGGAGCCTGACCGGCACCAGGCACGGCGACCGGCGACCCGCACCGGGGTCGCCGGTCGCTCGCGTCTGCGTGGATGTGCCGCTGCCGCACCTGGACCGCCCCTTCGACTACCTCGTCCCGGCGAACCTCGACGCCGAGGCGGTGCCCGGCGTCCGGGTCAAGGTCCGTTTCGCCGGGCAGCTGGTGGACGGCTGGCTGCTGGAGCGGGTCGAGGAGTCGAGCCATCCGCGGTTGGCGTACCTGGAGAAGGTCGTCTCGCCGGAGCCGGTGCTGACCCCGGAGATCGCCGCGCTGGCCCGGGCCGTCGCCGACCGGTACGCGGGCAGCCTCGCCGACGTGCTGCGGCTCGCCGTCCCGCCCCGGCACGCCCGGGTGGAGAAGGAACCCCGCCCGACGCCCGCCCCGCCCGCCGAACCCGCGCCCGTGGAGGGCGCCCCCGACCCGCGTGGCTGGCGGGACTACCCGGCCGGGCCGGCGTACCTGCGGGCGCTCGCCGCCGGACGGTCCCCCCGGGCGGTCTGGTCCGGCCTGCCGGGTGAGGACTGGCCGGCCCGGTACGCCGACGCGGTGGCCGCCACCGTGGCCGGCGGCCGGGGCGCGGTGGTCGTGGTCGCCGATGCCCGGGACCTGGAGCGGTTGGACGCCGCGCTGACCGACGTCCTCGGGCCGGGCCGGCACGCCTGCCTCTCCGCCGCGCTGGGCCCGGCCCGGCGGTACCGGGCGTTCCTGACCGCCAGCCGGGGCGAGGTGCCGGTGGTGATCGGCACGAGGGCGGCCATGTTCGCCCCGGTGCCCGACCTGGGGCTGGTGGCGATCTGGGACGACGGCGACGACCTGCACGCCGAGCCGCGTGCCCCGTACCCGCACGCCCGGGACGTGCTGCTCACCCGGGCCCGGCTGGTCGACGCGGGAGCGCTGGTCGGCGGCTTCACCCGGACGGCCGAGGCCCAGCTGCTGGTGGAGACCCGCTGGGCGCACGAGGTGGCCGCGGACCGGGCCACCCTGCGGGCGCGTACCCCGTCGATCGCGCCGACCGGCGACGACCCGCAGCTGGCCCGCGACCCCGGCGCGGCCACCGCCCGGCTGCCCAGCCTGGCCTGGACCACCGCGCGGGACACCCTGCGGGCCGACGCCCCGGTGCTGGTGCAGGTGCCCCGCCGCGGCTACCTGCCCTCGGTGGCCTGCGCCCAGTGCCGCACCCCGGCCCGCTGCCCGCACTGCGCCGGCCCGCTCGCGCTGCCCTCGGCCACCGGCACGCCGGCCTGCCGCTGGTGCGGCCGGGTGGCCGCCGCGTACGCCTGCCCGGAGTGCGGCGGGCGGCGGCTGCGCGCCTCGGTGACCGGCGCCCGGCGTACCGCCGAGGAGCTGGGTCGGGCGTTTCCCGGCGTGCCCGTGCGCACGTCCGGACGGGAGGAGGTGCTGGCCACCGTCCCCGGCGGCGCCGGGCTGGTGATCGCCACCCCGGGCGCCGAGCCGGTCGCCGAGGGCGGCTACGGGGCGGTGCTGCTGCTGGACGCCTGGGCCCTGCTCACCCGGGCCGACCTGCGCGCCGGCGAGGAGACCCTGCGCCGCTGGCTGGCCGCCGCCGCGCTGGCCCGGCCGGCGCCGGCCGGCGGCCGGGTGGTGGTGGTGGCCGACGGCGCCCTTGCCCCGGTCCAGGCGCTGCTGCGCTGGGACCCGGGCTGGTTCGCCGCCCGGGAGCTGGCCGAGCGGCGCGAGCTGGGCTTCCCTCCGGCGATGAAGATGGCCAGCGTCACCGGCCCGGCCGCGGCGGTCGCCGACCTGCTGGCCGAGGCGCGGCTGCCCGACGACGCGGAGGTGCTCGGCCCGGTGCCGGCCGAGGAGGACCGGGAACGGCTGCTGGTCCGGGTGCCGCGGGCCCGCGCCGCCGCCCTGGCCGAGGCGCTGCACCTGGCCGCCGGCGCGCGCAGCGCGCGCAAGGCGGCCGAACCCGTCCGCCTCCAGGTCGACCCGCTCAGCCTGTTCTGAGACCCGGCTCACGACCCGCTCAGGGCGTCGGCTCGGGGGTCCGCGGCGGGGGTGGTCATCGAGGCGTCGCACACCGCGTCCGGTAAACAGCTGGCCGGTGCGTGATAGCATCGCCCGTCATGCCCGGGCGCACGGATGGCGCGAAATTCGGTGGAGCGCCTCGACCCGACGCCAGATCGATGATGTCAATCAGCCGGTGAGCAGGGGTGGACCAGTCGTGACCGTTCGTCAATCGATCGTCTTCAACGGTGACCTCGGCAGCGGCAAGAGCACCGTCTCCGTCGAGATCGCCAAGCGGCTGGGGCTGCGCCGGGTCAGCGTCGGCGACCTGTACCGGCAGATGGCCCAGGAGCGGCAGATGACCGCCCTGCAGCTCAACCTGCACGCGGAGCTGGACCAGGCGGTGGACGGCTACGTCGACCAGCTCCAGCGGGACATCGCCGCCTCCGGCGAGTCGCTGGTGATGGACTCCCGGCTGGCCTGGCACTTCTTCACCCATGCGCTCAAGGTGCACATGATCACGGAGCCGGGTGAGGCGGCCCGGCGGGTGCTCGCCCGCCCGTCCGGCCCGGCCGAGAGCTACACCTCGCTGGAGGAGGCGACGGCCAAGCTCCGCGAGCGCAGCGAGAGCGAGCGCAACCGGTTCATCGTCCGGTACGGGGTGGACAAGGCCCGGCTGCGCAACTACGACCTGGTCTGCGACACCACCCGCGCCCCGGCGACCGAGGTGATCGAGCGGATCGTCGACGCGTACGAGGGCCGGCTCGGCGCCGACGTGCTGCGCGCGGCGCCCCCGCTGCTGCTGCTCGACCCGGCCCGGGTCTACCCGACCGAGGACATCGCCACGCTGCGCGGGCTGTGGGAGTCGGAGTTCGTCGGCGAGGTCGCCGAGGCCGGCGACGAGGGCTTGGAGCCGCTGCGGATCGGTTACACCGGCGAGTACTTCTTCGTGGTCGACGGCCACCGCCGGCTCAGCGCCGCGCTGCAGAACGGCTTCCGCCTGGTGCCGGCCCAGCTGGTGGCCGAGGTCGACGAGCCGGTGGCGGGCGGGATGAGCGCGGTCGACTACTTCGCCGCGCACGTGCGCCCCGGCCTGGTCTACGACTGGCAGGCCGCCCACGGCACCAGCCTGCCGCTGCCCGAGCACGCCCTGCTCGGCGGCACCGTGCTGGCGGGGGAACCGGGCAGCGCCTGACCGGCTGCTGGGAAACCAGTCGCCGACTGCTCGTCCGCGCGGCCAGCGGGTCGCCCGCTGGCCGGGTGTCTCCATCCACCGGGCCGCTGCCTCGAAGGTGTCCTCCGGGGTGGAGTTGACCGCGATCGCCGCGCCGGGAGCATGCCGGCGTACCGGGTTGACCACGCCCGTACGGGATCGGCGGATCGACCGGAGCGGAGCAGAATGGGGGCTCGGGTCCGAATCGGGGAGGCCGGCCATGGATCCTGCCGACGCCCTCGCGGAGTTACGGGCCGCGCTGGCCCGGCTGGAGGCGCAGGTGGCCTTCCCGCTACTGCTGCGGCGGTTGCCCGGGCTGGCCCTCGCCGGCGAGCCGGAACGCCGGGTCCGGCTGACCCTGCGGGGGTACGCCACCCTCCCGGTCACCGTGGGTGCGCCGGTGCCGGACCCGGATCGCGGTACGCCGGCCGGAGCGGTCTCCGGCACTCCGTAGACTGGTACGGCAGCAGTCCGCCCAGCGAAGGAGCCACACCGAGTGACCGTCCAGCCCATCCGTCTGTTCGGGGACCCGGTGCTGCGCACGCCGGCCGATCCGGTCGTCGACTTCGACGTCGAGCTGCGCAAGCTCATCGCCGACCTCACCGACACGATGCGCGAGCAGAGCGGCGCCGGCCTGGCCGCGCCCCAGCTCGGCGTGGGCCTGCGGGTGTTCACCTTCGAGGTCGACGACGTGCTCGGCCACCTGGTCAACCCGGTGCTGGAGTTCCCCGACGCCGAGGAGCAGGACGGCCCGGAGGGCTGCCTGTCCATCCCCGGCCTCTACTTCGACACCAAGCGCCGGCAGAACGTGGTCGCCAAGGGCTTCAACGGCTACGGCGACCCGCTGCAGATCGTCGGCACCGGCCTGATGGCGCGCTGCGTGCAGCACGAGACCGATCACCTCGACGGGGTGCTCTTCGTCGACCGGCTGGACCCGGCCGGCCGCAAGGAGGCGATGAAGGCGATCCGCCAGGCGGAGTGGTACGACGCCGCCGCCCCGCCCACGGTCAAGCTCAACCCGCACGGCGCGGGCAGCCCCTTCGGTCTGGGTCGGTGACCGGCCGGTGCGTGTGATCTTCGCCGGCACGCCGGCCGTCGCCGTTCCCGCCCTGGCCGCCGTCGCCGCCTCCCGGCACGAGCTGAGCGCCGTGGTGACCCGTCCCGACGCGCCCGCCGGCCGAGGCCGCGGCCTGCTGCGCTCCCCGGTCGGCGCCTGGGCCGACGAGCACGGCGTCGAGGTGCTCACCCCGGCCCGTCCCCGCGAGCCCGACTTCCTCGACCGGCTGCGTGAGCTTGCCCCCGACTGCGTCCCGGTGGTCGCGTACGGCGCGCTGGTGCCGCCGGCCGCGCTGGAGATCCCCCGGTACGGCTGGATCAACCTGCACTTCTCGCTGCTGCCCGCCTGGCGGGGCGCGGCACCGGTGCAGCATGCTGTGCTGCACGGCGACGAGCTGACCGGCGCCAGCGTCTTCCAGCTGGAGGCGGGGCTGGACACCGGCCCGGTGTTCGGCACGCTGACCGACGAGATCCGCCCCACCGACACCTCCGGCGACCTGCTGGAGCGGTTGGCGCACTCCGGAGCCGGCCTGCTGGTCGCCGTCCTGGACGCGATCGAGGCGGGCGCCGCCCGGGCCGAGCCGCAGCCGGCTGACGGGGTGTCGCTGGCGCCCAAGCTGACCGTCGAGGACGCCCGGGTGCGCTGGACCGACCCGGTCTTCGCCGTGGACCGGCGGATCCGGGCCTGCACCCCGGCGCCTGGGGCGTGGACGACCTTCCGGGGCGAGCGGGTCAAGCTCGGCCCGGTCACCCCGGTGGCGAACGGCCCCGAGCTCAAGCCGGGCGAGCTGCTGGTAGAGCGCTCCCGGGTGCTGGCCGGCACGGCCACCCTGCCGGTGAGCCTGGGCGAGGTCCGGGCGGCCGGCAAGAAGGCGATGCCGGCGGCCGACTGGGCGCGCGGCGTCCGGGTCGGCGCCGGCGAGGAGCTCGCGTGACGGCCCCGAGCGACCGCCCCGAGCGGCCCACCGACGACCGCGCCGGGCGGCCCTCCGGCGGCCACCGCGGCCACGACGATCGCGCCGAACGGCCCGAGCGCCGCCACGACGATCGCGCCGAACGGCCCGAGCGCCGCCACGGCGACCGCACCGAACGGCCCGAGCGGCGGTACGGCGACCGGGGCGAGCGGTCTTCCGGCGGCCCGCGCGGCGACCGGCCCCAGCGCGGCGGCTTCGGCGCCGAGCGGCGGAGCTTCCGCCCGGCCCGGCCGGCGGTGGACCTGCCCCGGCACGCGGCGTACCAGGCCGTGGCGGCGGTGCACCGCGACGACGCGTACGCCAACCTGGTGCTGCCGTCGATCCTGCGGGAGGAGGGGTTGACCGGTCGGGACGCCGCCTTCGCCACCGAGCTGACCTACGGCTCGCTGCGGCACACCGGCACGCTGGACGCGATCCTCACCGACGCGGCCGGCCGGGACGTCGGGCGGATCGACCCGCCGGTGCGGGATGCGCTGCGGCTCGGGGCGTACCAGCTGCTGCACACCCGGGTGCCGGCGCACGCCGCGGTCTCCTCGACCGTCGACCTGGTCCGCTCGGTCGGCCCGGGCGCCACCGGCTTCGCCAACGCCGTGCTGCGCGAGGTGGCCACGCTGGACTCCGACGGCTGGGTGGCGAAGCTCGCCCCGTCGATGGAGAGCGACCCGCTGGGGCACCTCGCCCTGGCGTACAGCCACCCGCGCTGGATCGTCCGGGCCTTCGCCGACGCGCTCGGCGGGGACCTGGGCGAGACCACCCGGCTGCTGATCGAGGACAACGAGCGGCCCCCGGTGCACCTGTGCGCCCGACCCGGCCTGGCCGACCCGGTCGAGCTGGCCGACGAGGCGGGCGGCGCCCCGGGCGCCTTCTCCCCGTACGCGGTCTACCTGTCCGGCGGCGCGCCCGGCGACCTGCCGGCGCTGGCCGACGGCCGGGCGCACGTGCAGGACGAGGGCTCGCAGCTGGTGGCGAACGCGCTGGCCACCGCGCCGCTGGACGGCCCGGACGGGCGCTGGCTCGACCTGTGCGCCGGCCCGGGCGGCAAGGCGGGGCTGCTCGGCGCGTTGGCCGCGCAGCGCGATGCCCGGCTGACCGCGGTCGAGGTCGCCGAGCACCGGGCCCGGCTGGTCGCCCAGGCCACCCGGGGGTTGCCGGTCACCGTGCTGCACACCGACGGCCGGACGGTCGGGGCCGACCCGAAGCTGCCCGAGGAGCACTTCGACCGGGTGCTGGTGGACGCCCCGTGCACCGGGCTGGGCTCGCTGCGCCGCCGGCCGGAGTCCCGCTGGCGCCGGCAGCCGTCCGACCTGCCGCCGCTGACCCGGTTGCAGCGGGAGCTGCTCGCCGCGGCGCTGCGGGCGGTTCGGCCGGGCGGGCTGGTCGCGTACGTCACCTGCTCGCCGCACACGGTCGAGACGCACGTGACGGTGACCGAGGCGGCCCGCCGGGCCGAGGTGCCGGCCGACTTCGTCGACGCGCGTACGCTGCTGCCGGCCGGCATGCCGGGGCTGGGTGACGGGCCGACGGTGCAGCTCTGGCCGCACCGGCACGGCACCGACGCGATGTTCCTCGCGGTGCTGCGCCGCGGCTGACCGCGGGCGGTCCGGCCCGCGGCCACCGTCTCCCGTCGCCGGGGCCGGTGGGTCAGCGGGCCGGCAGGCCCCGGGTGCCGGCGGCGCGCAGCGAGCGGGTCAGCGTCCGGTCGCCGACCCAGAGGAAGCACTGCACGCCGCGGTTGCCGGCGCGCCACTCCCGCTCGAACGGGTGGTAGAAGATCGAGCCGGCGCGGTACGGCAGGTCGCTGTTGTCCGCTACGCCGGTGTAGCGCGCGATCACGCCCTGGCAGCCGCGGTGGACCGGGGTGCGGTCCCGGGTGAACGCGGCGTAGCTGACGTCCGGGGCCTGCCACACGCCCGCGAACTCGGCGTGGTGCTTCGCGGTGCAGGCGACCGGGACCATCGCCTCGACGTCGTCCTGCCGCACCGTCGGGTTGAAGCAGCCGAGCTTCAGCGGGCCGTTCCCGGCCAGCGCGCCGCGCAGGCTGCCGGTGCGGGTGTTGGCGGCCGGCTCGTCGAGGCTGCGCAGCTCGACCAGGTCGCAGCGGTACCAGCGGGCCCCGCCGCCCCAGGCCGGCGCGGACGGCAGGACCAGCGACAGGGCCAGCAGCCCCGAGCGCCAGTCCGCGCCGACCACCCGGCGGACCTGCCGGTCGCAGTCGGCGCGGGCGGTGCGGACGGCGGGCGAGCCGGCGGCCGGCGGGGTGGTCGGCCTGGCGTCGGCGCCGCGCAGCGTGCCCACGTGCACGGTCTCGGCCCGGTGCGGCCCGGCGCAGTCGACCGGGTTCCAGCCGCTGAGGTAGCCGACGTCCGACACGCCCGGGTGGCACGCTCCCACCGTGGGGACGAAGCCGCGCGGCGCGGCCAGCGCGGGCCAGTCGTCGGTGAGGTTCCGGTCCACCCCGACCGGCGCGCCGCAGCCGGACAGCGCCAGGGCCGTCAGCGCGCCGATCGTGACCGCCGTCCACCAGCGCCGCATGGCACCGACCTTTCCACCTCGCCACCACCTCGGCCGCAGCGGGCAGCCACGGAGCGGCAGCATACGGCACCGAGGCTCAGATCGCGGGGAGTCCCTTGGGCCCGGCGTCGCGCATCGAGCGGGTCAGCTTCCGGTCGTCGCTCCACAGGAAACACCGGATGCCCCGGTCGCCCTCGTCCCACTCGCGCCGCGACGGCGGATAGAAGATCGAGCCCGCGCGGTACGGCAGGTCGCTGTTGTCGGGCACCGCGGCGAAGCGGGCGATCAGCGCCATGCAGCGCCGGTGCACCTGCTGGTCGATCCGGAGGAACTCGGCCCAGCTCAGGTCCCGCTCGACGTAGACGCCGACGAACTCGGCCCGGTGCGGCTCGGTGCACAGCACCGGCGCCATGTAGTTGAGGTTGTCGCCGATCAGTTTCGGGTCGAAGCAGCGGTGGGTGAGCGGGTTGTCACCGACCAGCGCGCCGCGCAGGCTGCCGGTCCGGTTGACCGGGCGGGTGTTGTCGATGCTGTCGGTCTCGCTGAGGTCGCAGCGGAACCAGCGGGCGCCGCCGTTCCAGGCCTGGGCGGACGGCAGGGCGATGTTCAACGTCAGTCGGGCCGCGTGCCAGTCCCCGCCGATCACCTCCCGGGCGCGCTGGTCGCACTCGGCGCGTGCCGGCCGCAGCGCGGGCGAGCCCGGCTCGGGCCGCGTGCCGCCCGCGGCGGCGCCGGTGAAGGTGCCCACGTGCACCGCCTCGGCGAGGTGGCTGCGGGCGCAGCTCACGGTCTCGTAGGTGCCGGCCTGCACGACCGCGGTTATCCGGGGCAGGCAGGCGTCGGTGGCCGGCACGAACATCGCCGGTACGGGCAGCGCCGGCCAGTCGTCCACCAGATCGCCGTCGGCGCGGTGCGGCACGCACCCGCCCAGCATCGTCGCCGCGCCGGCCAGCGCCAGCGCCACGAGCCACCGTCGCATCGTCCGCCCTTCCGCAGGAGATGGCAGCCGGTCGCCGCCGCCCGCCGGCGTGGCGCGCCGCGGGGCGTCGGCATAGTGACCGTCCCTGATGGAGTGTTGCCGCGTTTCGGTCGATCGGCCAGTCACGGGTGGCCGATCGTCCGGTTTCCGGCCCCCTCGGGGGCCCATTCTGCACCACCGGTCACGCGCGGGTCACCGCGCGTTCCCGATGCCGCCGCGATGTCCACGGCCGGTTGCCGCGTTCGTACACTGGCCCGGTGACCGTACCGCCGCCGATCGTCGCGCCCAGCATCCTCGCCGCCGATTTCGCCCGCCTCGCCGAAGAAGTCCGCGCCGTCGAGGGGGTCGCCGACTGGTTGCACGTCGACGTGATGGACGGCCACTTCGTGCCGAACCTGACCATCGGCCTGCCGGTGGTGCAGAGCCTGCGGGCCGCCACCCAGATCCCGTTCGACGTGCACCTGATGATCACCGATCCGCGGCGCTGGGCGCCCGGCTACGCCGACGCCGGGGCGTACAACGTCACGTTCCACGCCGAGGCCTGCGACGATCCGGTCGCGCTCGCCAAGGACCTCCGCTCGGCCGGCGCGAAGGCGGGGCTGGCGATCGACCGGGACACCCCGATCGAGCCGTACCTGGACCTGCTGCCGAGCTTCGACACGCTGCTGATCATGACGATCAAGGCCGGCTTCGGCGGGCAGCGCTTCATCCCGCAGCTGCTGGACAAGGTGCGCGCCGCCCGCCGGCACGTCGACGCCGGTCACCTGGAGCTGCGCGTCGAGGTGGACGGCGGGATCGCCGCCGACACCATCGAGCAGGCCGCGGCGGCGGGCGCGGACGCGTTCGTCGCCGGCACCGCCGTCTACGGCGCGGCCGACCCGGCCGAGGCGGTCCGTCGCCTGCGCGGGCTCGCGGAGCGCGCGTCCCGCGGAGCCTGAGATGGAGCCGGCCGGCGACCGACCCGACGTCATCCTGGTCGTCGACGACGACGCGGACATCGCCCGGTTCGTCGAGTTCAACCTGCGGCTGCACGGCTTCGAGGTGATCCACGCCTCCGACGGTCAGGAGGCGCTCGAGGTGATCGAGCGGCAGCGACCGGACCTGGCCGTGGTCGACCTGATGATGCCCCGGATCGACGGCCTGGAGCTGACCCGCCGGCTGCGCGCCGACCCGATGACCTCGGCCCTGCCGGTGATCATGCTGACCGCGAAGGGGATGACCGTCGACAAGGTGCACGGGCTCAGCGCCGGCGCCGACGACTACCTGGTCAAGCCGTTCGACACCGCGGAGCTGGTGGCCCGGGTCAGCTCCACGCTGCGCCGCAACAAGGAGTTCCGGGAGGTCTCCCCGCTGACCGGGCTGCCCGGCAACAGCCGGATCCGCCGGGAGATCACCGACCGGGTCCGCAGCGGCGTCGACTACGCGGTCGGATACATCGACATCGACCGGTTCAAGAGCGTGAACGACCGGTACGGCTTCGTCCGCGGCGACGAGTTCATCTCCGCGCTGGCCCGCAGCCTGCACCGGGCGGTGGTCTCGATCGGGCTGCCGCCGGCCTTCCTGGGCCACGTGGGCGGTGACGACTTCGTGATCGTCTGCACCCCGGAGCAGATCCGCCCGCTGACCTCCCGCGCGGTGGTCGACTTCGAGAAGTCCGCCGACACCCTCTACGACCCGACCGACCGGGAGCGGGGCTTCGTCGAGCTGAAGGACCGCCGGGGCAACGTCCGGCGCGCGGCCCTGGTCACCCTCTCCATCGGGGTGTCCCTCTCCGACGCCGAGAAGCGCCTGACCGACCCGCTCGCCGCCATCGCGGTCGCCTCCGAGATGAAGACCGTGGCGAAGAGCCAACCCGGGTCGTACGTCGCGGTGGACCGGCGACGCGCCCAGGGTGTGTGAGGTAGGACGCGAGGAGTGGCGTCGAACCCGGCGGAACGTGTAAGACTTCCCATGTACCCACCACGCGCTGGCGGGGCTCGGTGAAATTCCGAACCGGCGGTGATCCACGGCCCGACCGTGGTAAGCCCGCGACCCGGACGGCTCAGGCCGCCCGGTGGACCTGGTGAGAATCCGGGGCCGACGGTTGGGGGCGGGAGGTTTCCGCACCCAGAAAGTCCGGATGGGAGACAGCGCGCGGGGACGGGGCGGGCCCGTGCGGCGCTGTGTCGGCGCGTGGGCTCCCCGGGGGCCGGCCACGCCGTACCCTCCGGTCCGCCGCCGCCTGCCCGCGGCTCCTCCCGTACCGCCCGCGCGCGGCTCGGCGAGTGAGAGGGCAGGGGCATGGCCGCGGTGTCCGTGGACGAGGCGATGCGCCGCGCCGTGGCGCTGGCCGCCCGCGGGCTCGGCACCACCAGCCCCAACCCGCTGGTCGGCTGCGTGCTGCTCGACCCGGACGGCACGGTCGTCGGCGAGGGCTTCCACGCGTACGCCGGCGGGCCGCACGCCGAGATCGTCGCGCTCGCCCAGGCCGGTGAGCGGGCCCGCGGCGGCACCGCGGTGGTCACCCTGGAACCCTGCGACCACACCGGCCGCACCGGCCCCTGCAGCCTCGCGCTGATCCAGGCCGGCGTCGTCCGGGTGGTGATCGCCGTACCGGACCCGAACCCGGTGGCCTCCGGCGGCGCGGCCACCCTGCGGGCCGCCGGCGTCCAGGTCGACCTGGGGGTACGCCGGGACGAGGCGGAGGCCGGCAACGTCGCCTGGCTGACCTCGATGCGCCGCGGCTGGCCGTACGTGATCTGGAAGTACGCGGCGACCCTCGACGGGCGGTCCGCCGCGGCCGACGGCACCAGCATGTGGATCACCTCCGAGGCGGCCCGGACCGACGTGCACGCGCTGCGGGGCACCGTCGACGCGGTGGTCGTCGGGGTGGGCACCGTGCTCGCCGACGACCCCCGGCTGACCGCCCGCAACCTGCGCGACGGCTCGCTGGCCATCCGGCAGCCGCTGCGGGTGGTGGTCGACTCGGCGGGGCGTACCCCGGCGGACGCCCGGGTCCGCGACGGGGCCGCCCGGACCTGGATCGCCACCGCCGCGGAGGTCGGCGCCGGCCCGGACGGCCGGGTGGACCTGCCGGCGCTGCTGGCCGAGTTGCACCACCGCGGCGTCCGGGCGGTGCTGCTGGAGGGCGGCCCGGCGCTGGCCGGCGCGTTCCTCGCCGCCGGCCTGGTCGACCGGGTGGTCGGCTACGTCGCGCCGAAGCTGCTCGGCGCCGGCCCGGCCGCGCTGGCGCACGCCGGCGTGACGACCATCGCCGATGCCATCGATCTGGAACTCACCGACGTTACGGCTGTCGGTCCCGACCTGCGGATCACCGCGCTGCCCCGGAAGAGGGAGGCCTGACTATGTTCACCGGCATCGTCGAGGAGTTGGGCGAGGTCGTCCGGATCGCCGACACCGGAGCCGACTCGGCGCTGGTCGCGATCCGCGGCCCGCTGGTCACCTCGGACGCCCGGCACGGCGACTCCATCGCGGTCAACGGGGTGTGCCTGACCGTGGTCGAGACCGACCAGGGGGTGTTCACCGCCGACGTGATGGGGGAGACCCTGCGCCGCTCGTCGCTCGGCGCGCTGCGGCCCGGCGCCCCGGTCAACCTGGAGCGGGCCGCCGCGCTGAACAGCCGGCTCGGCGGCCACCTGGTGCAGGGGCACGTCGACGGGGTCGGCGAGCTGCTCTCCCGGGAGCCCGCGCAGCAGTGGGAGACGCTGCGTTTCCGGCTCCCCGCCGCCCTGGCCCGGTACGTGGTGGAGAAGGGCTCGATCACCGTGGACGGGGTGTCGCTGACGGTGGCCGGCGTCGGGGACGACTGGTTCTCCGTCGGCCTGATCCCGACCACCCTGAAGCTGACCACCCTGGGCGGCCGGGCCGTCGGCGACCCGGTCAACCTGGAGGTCGACGTGCTGGCCAAGTACGTCGAGCGGCTGCTCGGCGACCGGCTGCCGGGAGGTGCCCGGTGACCGGGCCGCTGGGCTGGCTGCTCGAGGCGCAGGTCCACGTCGCCGGCTCGCCGGTGCTGGTCCGGGAGATCGTCGGCAACGTCTTCGGGCTGGCCTCCGCGCTGCTCGGGCTGCGCCGGCTGGTCTGGGCCTGGCCGGTCGGCATGATCGGCAACGCGCTGCTGTTCACCGTGTTCCTCGGCGGCGTCTTCGCCACCCCGCAGGCGCACGACCTGTACGGCCAGGCCGGCCGTCAGGTCTTCTTCTTCGCGGTCAGCGTGTACGGCTGGTGGCGCTGGTCGCGCAATCGCCGGGCCGGGGCCGGTGACGCGCCCGCGGTGACGCCCCGCTGGGCCACCGGCCGGGAGCGGCTGGGGCTGCTGCTGGCCGCCGCCGTGGGCACCGTCGCGGGGTACCCGGTGCTGGCCGCGCTGGGCTCCTGGGGGCCGCTGCCGGACGCCTGGATCCTCACCGGCAGCCTGCTCGCGACGTACGGCATGGCCCGCGGCTGGGTGGAGTTCTGGCTGATCTGGATCGCGGTGGACGCGGTCGGCGTGCCGCTGCTGCTGCGCGGGGGGTTCTATCCGTCGGCCGCCATGTACCTGGTCTACGGCGGCTTCTGCGTCTGGGGCTTCGCCGCCTGGTGGCGCGCCTCCCGGGTGGCCCGCACCGAGTCCCGGCCGATCCCGGCCACCTACACGGAGGTCGTGGCATGAGCGATCGGAGCGGCGGCATGGGCGAGCGGATCTTCGCGAGCATCGAGCAGGCGGTGGCGGATCTGGCCGCCGGCCGGCCGGTCGTCGTGGTCGACGACGAGGACCGGGAGAACGAGGGCGACCTGATCTTCGCCGCCGAGCTGGCCACCCCGGAGCTGGTCGCGTTCACCGTCCGGTGGACCTCGGGCTACATCTGCACGGCGCTGACCGAGGCGGAGTGCGACCGGCTGGACCTGCCGCCGATGCACCACACCAACCAGGACCGCCGGGGCACCGCGTACGCGGTCACCGTGGACGCCCGGGAAGGGGTCACCACCGGCATCTCCGCGGCCGACCGGGCGCGCACCATCCGGCTGCTCGCCGACCCGGGCACCGATCCGGCCGACCTGTCCCGCCCTGGGCACGTGGTGCCGTTGCGGGCCCGCTCGGGCGGGGTGCTGCATCGGCCCGGGCACACCGAGGCGGCGGTGGACCTGACCCGGCTGGCCGGGTTGCGCCCCGCCGGTGTGCTGTGCGAGCTGGTCAACGAGGACGGCACCATGATGCGGCTGCCGGATCTGGAGAAGTTCTGCGCCGAGCACGCGCTGACCCTGATCACCATCGCCGACCTGGTGGCGTACCGGCGGCGGCACGAGAAGCAGGTCGAGCAGGTGGCCGATGCCCGGATGCCCACCCCGTACGGGGTGTTCCGGGCCCTGGGCTACCGGGCCGAGCACGACCCGGCCGAGCACGTGGCGATGGTCTTCGGGGACCTCGGCGAGGGGGACGACGTGCTGGTCCGGGTGCACTCCGAGTGCCTGACCGGGGACGTGTTCGGCTCGCTGCGCTGCGACTGCGGGCCGCAGCTGCAGGCCTCCCTGGCCCGGGTCGCCCGGGAGGGGCGGGGCGTGGTGCTCTACCTGCGCGGGCACGAGGGGCGCGGCATCGGCCTGCTGCGCAAGCTGCAGGCGTACCAGCTGCAGGACCAGGGCCGGGACACCGTGGACGCGAACCTCGACCTGGGGCTGCCGGCCGACGCCCGGGACTACGGCACCGGCGCGCAGATCCTCTACGACATCGGCGTCCGGTCGATGCGGCTGCTGACCAACAACCCGGCCAAGCGGGCCGGCCTGGAGGGGTACGGCCTGACCGTCACCGGTCGCGAGGGCCTGCCGATCCGGCCGCACCCGGAGAACGTGCGCTACCTGCGGACCAAGCGGGACCGGATGGGGCACCTGCTGGACGAGCTGGACGAGGTGACCGAGGCCCCGCTGGGCCGGCCGGTCCCCGGCGACGAGATCGGAGCGTAGACATGGCGGGTTTCGGTGAGCCCGGGGTGGCGACGGTGGACGCCGCCGGGATGACGGTGGGGGTGGTCGCCGCGCGCTGGCACGGCGAGCTGACCGACCACATGCTGGACCGCGCGATCGCCGCCGCGGAGGCCTGCGGCGCCCGGACGGTGGTGGCCCGGGTGGCCGGGTCGGTGGAGCTGCCGGTGGTGGCCCAGGCGCTGGCCCGCCGGTGCGACGTGGTGGTCGCCCTCGGTGTGGTGGTCCGCGGCGCGACGGCGCACTTCGACTACGTCTGCCAGTCGGTGACCGAGGGGCTGACCCGGGTGGCGCTGGACGAGGGCCGCCCGGTGGCGCACGGGGTGCTCACCGTGGAGACCATCGAGCAGGCCCGGGACCGGGCCGGGCTGCCCGGTTCGGCGGAGGACAAGGGCTGGGCGGCCACCGTCGCCGCGCTGGACGCCGCCCTGGCGATCCGCGGGGTCGCGGCGGCCGGCACGCACCGGGTCGGCTTCGGCGGCTGAGGCCCCGAGGGCCCGGGCCGGCGGTGCCGCTCAGCGCCGGCGGTGCCGCTCAGAGCCGGCCGGCCTCGATGATGCGCCGGAGGAACTGCCGGGTACGCGGCTGGGTCGGCTCGCCGAGCACCTGCTCGGGTGGGCCGGCCTCCACCACCCGACCGCCGTCGAGGAAGCAGACCTGGTCGGCGACCTCCCGGGCGAAGCCCATCTCGTGGGTGGCCAGCACCATCGTCATGCCGTCGGCCTTGAGGTCCCGGATCAGCGCGAGCACCTCGCCGACCAGCTCCGGGTCCAGCGCGGAGGTCACCTCGTCCAGCAGCATCAGCCGCGGCGAGTTGGCCAGCGCCCGGACGATCGCCACCCGCTGCTGCTGCCCGCCGGAGAGCCGGTCCGGGTAGGCGTCGGCCTTGGCGCCGAGTCCCACCCGGTCGAGCAGCTCGCGGGCCTGCGCCTCGGCCTGGGCGCGGGCCCGCCGGTGCACCCGGCGCGGCGCCAGCGTGACGTTCTCCAGCACGCTCAGGTGCGGAAAGAGGTTGTACGCCTGGAAGACCATCCCGATCCGCCGGCGGACCACGTCCGGGTCCACCCGGGGGTCGGAGATCTCCTCCCCGTCCAGCTCGATGATCCCGTCGTCGATCTGCTCCAGCAGGTTGACGCAGCGCAGCAGGGTCGACTTGCCCGACCCGGACGCCCCGATCAGCGCCACCACCCGGTGCTCCTCGACGGTCAGGTCGAGCCCGTCCAGGACGACCTGGTCGCCGAACTCCTTGCGCAGGCCCCGGCAGGTCAGCACGGCCATGTCAGCCCCCGGACTGGCGTCGGGCCGAGCGCAGCGTCACCCAGTCGGTGACCGCGATCAGCGGAATGGCGAGCAGCACGAACAGCACTCCGGCCAGCAGGTACGGGGTGTAGTTGAAGGTCTGCGCGGTGGCGATCTGGGCGGCCCGGACGGCGTCGATCGGGCCGGCCAGGGAGACCAGGCCGACGTCCTTCTGCAACGCCACCACGTCGTTGAGCAGTGGTGGCGCGACCCGCCGCACGGCCTGCGGCAGCACCACGTGCCGCATGGTCTGCCGGTAGGTCAGCCCCAGCGAGCGGGCCGCCGCGAGCTGGCTGGGGTGGATCGACTCGATGCCGGCCCGGAACACCTCGGCCAGGTAACCGCCGTAGGTGAGCACCAGCGCCAGCCCGCCGAGCACCAGCACCGGGGGCATGCCCTGCAGCCGCAGGCCCGGCACGCCCAGGGTGAGCACGTAGAGCACGATGATCAGCGGCAGCCCGCGGAAGGTGTAGGTGTAGCCCGCGGCGAGCGCGCGGACCGGGAAGAAGACCGGCCCGCGCAGCGTCCGTAGCAGGGCGATCACCAGCCCGAGCAGCAGCGCGCCGGCGGCGCAGCAGACCAGCAGCCGGACGTTGAGCCAGAGCCCGGTGAGCACCTCGGGCAGGGCGTCGCGGGCGATGCCCGGGTCGAGGAACGATTCGCGTACCCGGTCCCAGCCGGGCGCTCCGGTGACGGCCAGGACGAGCAGCGTGCCGAGCGCCGCCGTGGAGGCGGCGGCGACCAGCACGCTGCGGAACGTCTGCCGGCGCCGGTACGCGGCCCGCCGCCGCTGCGCCGCCGAGGGGGTGTGGCGCAGCAGGGTCACCGCAGCTCGGCCGCCCCGGCCACCTGGGTGAGCCACTTCTGCTCCAGCTGCCTGAGCGTGCCGGCGTCGGTGAGCCCGCTCACCGCGGCGCTGACGCAGCCGGTCAGCGGCGAGCCCTTGTCCAGCAGCAGCCCGAACGCCTCGGGCGTGCCGACCTGCGGCACCTGGCCGACGATGGTGGCGTCGGTGAGCTCCGCCCCGGTGATGTAGAACGCGGTCGGCAGGTCCACCACCAGGCCGTCGAGCTGCCCGTTCTGCAGCGCCTTCTTGGCGTCGTCGTTGCTGTTGTAGACCTGGGGCTTCGCCGTGGGCTTGATCACGTCGGTGATGGCCCGGTAGCTGGTGGTGCCGACCTGGGCGCCGAGCTTGGCGTCGCGCAGGTCGGCCAGCGTGGTCTTCCCGGCGATCTTCGAGGACTTGAGCGCGATCACGGTCTGCCGGACGAGGTAGTACGGCGCGGAGAAGTCGACCGCGCGCTTGCGCTCCTCGGTTACGGAGAACTGGTTGACGTCGAAGTCGAACGCCTTGGGGCCGGGGGCGATCGCGGTGTCGAACTTGACCCGGGTCCAGGTGACGTCCGTACGGGCGTACCCCAGCTTCTCGGCGACCGCGTACGCCACGGCGGCCTCGAAGCCCTCGCCGTTCTCCGGCTTGTCGTTCTTGAACCACGGCTCGTACGCCGGCTGGTCGGTGGCGATGGTGAGCTTGCCGGGCGTGTGCGTCTTCAGGCTCTCCCTGGCGCAGGACGCGCCGGTGGAGCCGCTCGCGGCGGGGGTGGGGGTGTCCTCCTGCGGCGCGCAGCCGGCGGCCGCGACCAGGGCGACGACGGCGACGGCGAACGCGGCGGAACGTGAGCTGCTGACCATGGCGGACAGCGTAGGGCCCGATCCGCACCGCGCGGCATGGTGTCCCACCAGGTAGGTAGGGAATCGATGCCGGATCGATGCCGGGCCGTTGCCCGCCGCCGGCCGGACGTCGCGTCGCCGGGCGGCCGGACCCGCCGCGTCCGCGGGTCGGCCCGGGCTGGAAGAATCGTGGCGTGAAGACGTTCGAGGAGTTGTTCGCCGAGCTGCAGGCCAAGGCCGCCGCCGGCACCCCTGGCTCGGGCACGGTCGCCGCCCTGGAGAAGGGCGTGCACTTCGTCGGCAAGAAGGTCGTCGAGGAGGCGGCCGAGTCGTGGATGGCCGCCGAGCACGAGGGGCCGGAGCGGACCGCCGAGGAGATCTCGCAGCTGCTCTACCAGGTCCAGGTGCTGATGCTGGCCAGCGGTCTCGAGCTCAAGGACGTCTACCGACATCTCTGAGTGCGCCCCGTCGTCGATCAGACCCGAACCCGAGGAGCACTCCGTCATGCTGCGTGTCGCCGTACCGAACAAGGGCGCTCTGGCCGAGAAGGCCGCCCAGATGCTGCGCGAGGCGGGCTACCGCCAGCGCACCGACCCGAAGGACCTGGTCTGCCGGGACGAGCCGAACGACATCGAGTTCTTCTACCTGCGCCCGAAGGACATCGCCACCTACGTCGGCTCCGGTGACCTGGACGTCGGGATCACCGGCCGGGACCTGCTGATCGACTCCGGCGCACCGGCCGAGGAGGTGATGGACCTGGCCTTCGGCCGGGCCACCTTCCGCTTCGCCGCCCGCCCCGAGGACGTGCACTCGGTGCCGGAGCTGGGCGGCCACCGGATCGCCACCGCGTACCCCGGCCTGGTCGAGCGGTACCTCGGCGAGCTGGGCGTCAAGGCGGACGTGATCCGGCTGGACGGCGCGGTGGAGAACGCCATCCGGCTGGGCGTCGCGGACGTGGTCGCCGACGTGGTGGAGACCGGCGCCACGCTGCGCCAGGCCGGCCTGGTGGTGTTCGGCGACCCGCTGCTGCGCTCGTCCGCGGTGCTGGTGCACCGCGGGGGCGCGCCGGCCCACCCGCAGGCCGAGCAGCTCTCCCGCCGCCTGCACGGCGTGCTGGTGGCCCGCCGGTACGTGATGCTCGCCTACGACGTGCCGGCCGGCCTGCTGGACCGGGCCAGCTCGCTCACCCCGGGCATCGAGTCGCCGACGGTCTCCCCGCTGCACCGGGAGGGCTGGGTCGCCGTCCAGGCGATGGTGCTCCGCGACGACGTGCACCGGATCATGGACGAGCTCTACGACCTGGGCGCCCGGGCGATCCTGGTCACCAACATCCACGCCTGCCGCCTCTGACGCCGTCCGCCGGCCAGTCGCCGGGCACCGGCCGCCGCGGGCCTCCCGGTCGGGTGCCCGGCGGCGGCGCCGAGTGGCGGCGGTGGGCGGTGGGGGAGCGGGTGGCAGACTGGTGGGGTGAGTGACACCGAGCTGATCCGTCTGAAGCCCCGCCGCATCCGGCTGGTCTGCTGGGTCTCGGCGGCGGCGCTGGTGCTGGTCTTCAGCCTGCTGGCCACCTCGCTGACCGGCCGCACCGGCGACGGTTACGGCACCTTCCAGCGCGGCGACCAGTTCGCCATGATCGGCCTGGGCGTGCTCGGCGCGCTGGGCATCCTGCTGTTCACCCGCCCCCGGGTCGAGGCGGACACTCGGGGCGTGCGGGTGCGCAACCTGCTCGGCTCGTACGAGCTGCCCTGGGAGGTCGTCCGCGGGGTGCGCTTCGACCGGGGCGCCCCCTGGGCGAGCCTGGAGCTGTACGACGACGACCTGTTGCCGATGATCGCGTTGCAGGCCGCCGACAAGGAGACCGCGGTCGAGGGCGTCCGGGCGCTGCGCCGGCTGCACCAGGCGCACCTGGCCACCCTGGCCGGCGACCGCCCGATCGGCTGAGCCCCCGCCGCCACACCCGGGCCAGCCGTCCCGTCGCCCGATCGAACCGCCGGCGGGTCCGGTTTGGGAGGCGGCCACACCAGGGTGTAGTGTTGCCGAGTCGACCAGACTGCCCCCGTCATGACGTGTGGGCGGTCGCGAAGCGGAGCGCCTGCTCCCACCCGAGTCGCCGCGAAGGCGTCCGGGTCCGGTCCCCGGTTCCGGGCACGTCCCGGCGCCGGATGCGCGATCATGTGATCGTGCCGACCGGTCGAGCGGGCCCTGGCATGCGCCAGGGCCTTCTGCTTTCCGGGTCGGCTCCCGCCCGGGAGCCCGCGGAGTCGGCACCGTAGGAGCATCGACTCGAGGAGGCCCCATCAGCGTCGAACCACGCGTGAACGAGCAGATCCGGGCACGTGAGGTCCGACTGGTCGGCCCCGAGGGTGAGCAGGTGGGCATCGTCCCGCTGGAGCGCGCCCTGCAGCTGGCCGCGGACGTCGATCTGGACCTGGTCGAGGTTGCGCCGATGGCGCGCCCGCCGGTGTGCAAGCTCATGGACTTCGGCAAGTTCAAGTACGAGAGCGCACTCAAGGCGCGCGAAGCGCGGCGTAACCAGCAGCAGACCGTCATCAAGGAAATGAAGCTTCGGCCGAAGATCGACCCGCACGACTACGAGACCAAGAAGGGTCACGTGGTGCGGTTCCTCAAGGCGGGCGACAAGGTCAAGGTGACGATCATGTTCCGCGGTCGCGAGCAGAGCCGCCCGGAGCTGGGTTACCGGCTCCTGCGCCGGCTCGAGTCCGAGATCGGGGACCTGGGATACGTCGAGGCCGCGCCGAAGCAGGACGGCCGAAACATGATCATGGTGCTCGCCCCGCACCGGGCCGTGAAGGCCTCCGCGGTCGCCGCCACGGCGGCCCGCGGCGGACCGCGCGACCGGGTCGCGGACGAGACCGGCGCCCCGGTGGCCGACGAGGCTCCGGCGGCCGGCGAGACCGCAGCAGCCGGCGAGACCGGCCCGACCGCTGACATCAGCGGCCAGTAACAGGGAGAAGACGTTCCACATGCCGAAGATGAAGAGCCACACGGGTATGGGCAAGCGGGTGCGGGTGACCGGCAAGGGCAAGATCGTCGCCCAGCAGGCCGGCCTCCGGCACAAGCTGGAGAAGAAGCCCTCCACCCAGACCCGCCGGTTGACCGGCACCGTCGAGGTGGCCAAGGCTGACGTGAAGCGCATCAAGAAGCTGCTCGGCCGCTGACGCGCGCCACCTGAACCGAAGAAGGAGTTGAGATGGCACGCGTCAAGCGGGCTGTGAACGCCCAGAAGAAGCGTCGTACCCTGCTGGAGACCGCGAGCGGTTACCGCGGTCAGCGCTCCCGGCTGTACCGCAAGGCCAAGGAGCAGGTGCTGCACTCGATGCAGTACGCCTACCGGGACCGTCGCGACCGCAAGGGCGACTTCCGGCAGCTCTGGATCCAGCGCATCAACGCTGGCGCCCGGGCCAACGGCATGACCTACAACCGGCTGATCCAGGGCATGCGCCTGGCCGGCATCGAGGTCGACCGCAAGATCCTGGCCGACCTGGCCGTCAACGACGCCGCGGCCTTCGCCGCGATCGTCGAGCTGGCCCGCGCCGCCGTGGCGGCCGAGGGCACCGGTGGCGCCGCGGCCCAGGCCGCCTGACCCACCCGTAGCAGCAGATCGAGGCGTCTCCCATGCACTCACCAGCGCGCGGGAGGCGCCTCGACGCCGTCTCCGGCCCGTTCACCCCGCGTACCCCCAGGGTGGTCGCCGCCCGGCGGCTGCAGCGCCGCCGGGACCGCGAGGCCACCGGCCGGTTTCTCGCCGAGGGCCCGCAGGCGGTCCGCGAGGCGCTGGCCCGCGCCGGGACGGTCATCGAGCTCTTCGGTACGCCGGCCGCCCTGGACCGGTACGCCGACCTCGCGGCGAGGGCCGCCCACGCGGACGTGCCCGTCTCCGAGGTGACCGACGAGGGGCTGGCCGCGCTCGCCGAGACCGTCGCCCCGCAGGGGCTGGTCGCCGTCTGCCGGCACCTCGACGTGCCGCTGGCCGAGGCGCTGTCCCGCAGGCCGCGCCTGGTCGCGGTGCTCGCCGAGATCCGTGACCCGGGCAACGCCGGCACCGTGCTGCGCACCGCCGACGCGGCCGGCGCGGGCGCGGTGATCTTCGCCGGTGAGGCCGTCGACCCGTACAACGGCAAGTGCGTGCGGGCCTCGGCCGGCAGCCTCTTCCACGTCGACGTGGTCCGGGCGCCCGACCCGCTCGCGGCGGTCGGGGCGCTGCGGGCCGCCGGGCTGTCGGTCCTCGCCACCACCGGGTACGGCGACAGCGACCTGGACGACCTGATCGACCACGGCCGGCTCGACGCGGCCACCGCCTGGCTGTTCGGCTCGGAGGCGCACGGGCTGCCCGAGGAGCTGACCGCGGCGGCCGACGCCCGGGTCCGGGTGCCGCTGCACGGGCGCGCCGAGAGCCTGAACCTGGCTGCGGCCGCCGCCGTCTGCCTGTACGCTTCGGCGAGAGCACTGCGCTGACCGCGGGTCGGCGCATCCAGCAGGGGAGTCGACCACGTGATGAACGCGCCACGGCGTTCGTTTAGCCAGCCCGCCGGTGTCGGCGGGCGGCGGGCCTGACCCTTCCTCCTGCGCGTAACTCCCACCGGCGGGCTGCGGCGAAGCCGCGCGTCCGTAGACTCGCCTAGCCGCCCGAGAGGGCCGGCACCGCCGTGAGGGAGTGCCCGTACGCCATGAGCTACCGCAACGATCCGTACGACCCGAAGCAGGTCGCCCTGCTCGACCCGGCCGCCCTGGCCGAGGCCGTCGCCGCCGCCGAGAAGGCGTTCGCCGAGGCGGCCGACCCGGACGCGCTGACCGCGCTGCGCCCCGCGCACCTCGGTGACCGGTCGCCGGTGTCGCTGGCCCGCCGCGAGATCGGCGCGCTGCCGCCGGCCGCGAAGTCCGACGCCGGCAAGCGGGTCAACGAGGCCCGCCGGGCGATCGAGTCCGCGTACGCCGCCCGCGCCGAGGTGCTGGAGCGCGAGCAGGCCGCCCGGGTGCTGGTCGAGGAGCGGGTCGACGTGACCCTGCCGTACGACCGGCGGCCCCGGGGTGCCCGGCACCCGCTGAGCGTGCTGATGGAGACGATCGGGGACCTGTTCGTCGGGATGGGCTACGAGGTGGCCGAGGGCCCCGAGGTCGAGCTGGAGTGGACCAACTTCGACGCGCTGAACATCCCCGCCGACCACCCGGCCCGCGGCCTGATGGACACCTTCCACATCGCACCCGAGGGTTCGGGCCTCGTGCTGCGTACCCACACCTCGCCGGTGCAGGCGCGCACCATGCTGACCCGCAAGCCGCCGATCTACGTGGTCGTGCCCGGCCGGGTCTACCGCACCGACGAGCTGGACGCCACCCACGCCCCGGTCTTCCACCAGGTGGAGGGCCTGGTGGTGGACAAGGGCATCACCATGGCGCACCTGCGCGGGACGCTGGACCACTTCGCCCGGGCGATGTTCGGCGAGGGCGCGAAGACCCGCTTCCGGCCGCACTACTTCCCGTTCACCGAGCCGTCGGCCGAGTTCGACGTCTGGTTCCCGGAGCACCGGGACGGCCCGCAGTGGGTCGAGTGGGGCGGCTGCGGCATGGTCAACCCGAGGGTGCTGCGGGCCTGCGGCATCGACCCGGAGGTCTACTCCGGGTTCGCGTTCGGCATGGGCATCGACCGGACGGTGATGTTCCGGCACGGGGTCAGCGACATGCGCGACATGGCCGAGGGCGACGTCCGGTTCACCCGGGCGTTCGGGGTCGGTCAGTAGCGATGCGGGTCGAGTCACGAAAGACGGTGGTCTGAAGTCATGCGAGTTTCTGTCAGTTGGCTGCGGGAGTACGTCGATCTCCCCGCCGACCTGCCCACCGAGGACCTGGCGCAGGCGCTGGTCGACCTCGGCATCGAGGTCGACTCGGTGGTGGACCTGCGCGCCACGGTCACCGGCCCGCTGGTCATCGGCGAGGTCCGCGAGATCGAGGAGCTGACCGGTTTCAAGAAGCCGATCCGGCACTGCCGGGTCGACGTCGGCGACGCCAACGGCACCGGCGAGCTGCAGGAGATCGTCTGCGGGGCGCGCAACTTCGCCCCTGGCGACAGGGTCGTGGTGATCCTGCCCGGCGGGGTGCTGCCGGGGAACTTCGCGATCGGCGCGCGCAAGACGTACGGCCGCACCTCCGCCGGCATGATCTGCTCGGCCAAGGAGCTGGGCCTCGGCGACGACCACTCCGGCATCATCGTGCTGCCCGAGGGCGGCCCGGCCCGGCCGGGCGACGACGCGCGGCCCGTCGTCGGGCTCGACGACGTCGTGCTCGAGCTGGAGGTCACCCCCGACCGGGGGTACGCGCTGAGCCTGCGCGGGCTGGCCCGGGAGCTGGCGCACGCCCTCGGGGTGGGCTTCCAGGACCCGGCCGCGCGCGAGGTGCCCGGCGCCACCGAGCAGCCCGCGTACCCGGTGCAGGTGCGCGACACGGTCGGCTGCGACCGGTTCGCGGCCCGGATGGTGCGCGGCGTCGACCCCACCGCGGTCACCCCGGAGTGGATGCGGCAGCGGCTCACCGTGGCCGGGATCCGCAGCATCTCGCTGCCGGTGGACATCACCAACTACGTGATGCTCTGCCTGGGCCAGCCGATGCACGCCTTCGACGCCGACCGGATCAGCGGACCGCTGGTGGTCCGCCGGGCCGAGGCGGGGGAGAAGCTGACCACCCTGGACGGGGTCGCCCGCACCCTGTCCGAGGAGGACCTGGTGATCTGCGACGACACCGGGCCGGTCTCGCTCGCGGCGGTGATGGGCGGCGAGACCAGCGAGGTGCTCGCCTCCACCACGAATGTGCTCTTCGAGGCGGCGCACTGGGACCCGGCCACGGTGGGGCGTACGGCCCGCCGGCACAAGCTGTTCAGCGAGGCGGCGAAGCGCTGGGAGCGGGGCGTCGACCCGGCGCTGCCGCTGGTCGCGCTGGAGTTCGCGGTGCAGCTGATGACCGCCCACGGCGGCGGCACGGCCGGCGACGAGATCCTCGACATCGACCACGTGCGGCCGATGTCGCCGGTCACCATGCCGGCGGACCTGCCGACCCGGCGGATCGGCGTGACGTACCCGGCGCAGCGGGTGGTCGACCTGCTGGAGCAGGTCGGCTGCACCGTGGCGCGGGGCGCCGACCGGCTGGCGCAGGATCCGGGCGAGGTCGGCGTCGCCGCCGGTGACGCGGAGGTGCTGACGGTCACCCCGCCGAGCTGGCGTCCGGACCTGACCGACCCGGCCGACCTGGTCGAGGAGGTGGTCCGCCTCGACGGGTACGACCGGGTGCCGTCGGTGCTGCCCACCGCCACCGCCGGTCGGGGGCTCACCTGGCAGCAGCGCCGCCGCCGGGCCGTCGCCCGGTCGCTGGCCGAGCGCGGGTACGTCGAGGTGCTGGCGCACCCGTTCGTCGCCCCCGAGCTGCCCGACCTGCTCGGGCTGCCCGAGGACGATCCGCGCCGACCGGCCGTCCGGCTGGCGAACCCGCTGTCCGAGGAGGAGCCGCTGCTGCGCACCACGCTGCTCGGCCCGCTGCTCGGCATCCTCAAGCGCAACCTGGGCCGGGGCCAGCGCGACCTGGCGCTCTACGAGATCGGCACGGTCGTCCACCCGCGCCCCGGCGCCGGCCGCCCGCCGGCGATGGGCGTGAACCGGCGGCCCACCGACGCGGAGTTCGCCGCCGCCGACGCGGTGGTGCCGGACCAGCCGCGGCACGTCGCCGTGGTGCTGGCCGGCGAGGTCGACCCGACCGGCTGGTGGGGCGCGGGCCGTCCGGCCGGCTGGGCGGACGCGGTGCAGGCCGGTCGGGACGTGCTGGCCGCCGCCGGCATTCCGGCCGACCGGGTCGAGGTGCGGGCCGGTGAGTACGCGCCCTGGCACCCCGGCCGCTGCGCCGAGCTGCTGGTCGACGGCGCCGTCGTCGGTCACGCCGGTGAGCTGCACCCGACGGCGGTGGCGGCGCTGGAGCTGCCGCGCCGGACCAGCGCGATGGAGCTGGACCTGGACGCGCTGCCCGAGTCGGGCGTCGCGCCCGCGCCGACCGTGTCCACCTTCCCGCCGGCGCTGATCGACGTGGCGCTGGTGCTGGACGCCTCGGTGCCCGCGGCGCAGGTGGAGCGCGCCCTGGCCGAGGGGGCGGGTGAGCTGCTGGAGGACGTCCGGCTGTTCGACGTGTACGCCTCGGAGCAGCTGGGCGCCGGGCGCCGGTCGCTCGCGTACAAGCTCACCTTCCGCGCGCCGGACCGCACCCTCGCGGGCGAGGAGGCGGTGGCCGCCCGGGACGCGGCGGTCGCCGTCGTCGCGGAGCGCTTCGGCGCGACCCTGCGCGGCGCCTGACCGACCACGCCGACGGCCCCGACCCCGCTCAGCGGGTCGGGGCCGAATGAGACGGTTGAGCCCCGCTTCGCGCACCTGCTGTCG
The DNA here is from genome assembly GCF_042899365.1 of Micromonospora sp. NPDC000089. Classification (NCBI taxonomy): domain Bacteria; kingdom Bacillati; phylum Actinomycetota; class Actinomycetes; order Micromonosporales; family Micromonosporaceae; genus Micromonospora; species Micromonospora sp. NPDC000089. The sequence continues at coordinate 24,109 of NZ_JBIAZT010000004.1, read as the reverse complement.
GCGTGACAGATCCTCGTGCAGGGTCAGTTGCTCCCGCCCGAAGCGGTCGCCGACCTTACGTGCTTACGCCAGCGTGAGCAGAGCGGTGACGATGGCGTTGGTCTGGCCGAGCGCCGCCGGGCCGATGTTGCCCAACGGCTCACCCAGAGCCGACACCGGAAGCCACTGGACGAGTTCCGGCAGGAGTGTGCCGGGCGGCTCGGTGACCGCGACGACCAAGGGCATCGCATCCGCGGTAGGAGTGCCGGGCACGAATGGGCAACAGATCACCCGCCCGGTCTGGGCCTGCAGATGCATCGAGTTGGACAGCACGGCCACCATCAACTGGGTCCGGGTGTCCAGACGTGGCGCGACGTCACCCGGTCGGATCACAGGCCGGACTCCAGGTTGGCTGCGTACACCTGCGCGGCGTAGGCGTCGATGTTGAGCGTCGGCACCGTCCGTGCGGTGTAGCCGGCCAGAGTGAGCCGGAGATGTTCGTTGCGCAGTGCCCGCTCGACCAGCTCCGAGCGGTTCAACCCCAGCTCTGCGGCGTCCGCGTCGGCCAGGGACAGGACCTGCGAGTCGATCGTCGCGGAGATCTTCTCTTTCGCCATACGTTCATCCTACCGGTCATCCCACTGTTCTCGGACGCGGTGTCGGTTGCCCTCGCAGGTCGACCACAGACCGCCCCTGGTGACTGCCCATGCGTTTCACTGCATGAACTTGCAGTGGCCCAGCGTGATGCTCTAGGCTCTCTGCATAGTCATGCGGAGGTGAGTATGGGCATCCGAGTCGCAGTCGCGGGGGCGAGTGGGTACGCCGGCGGCGAGCTGCTGCGCCTGGTCGCCGGGCACCCCGAGTTCGACCTGGTCGCCGCCACCGCGCACCGCCAGGCCGGTCAGCCCGTCGCCGCCGTACATCCGCAGCTCGCCGGGCTGGACCTGGTGCTCGGCGCGACCGACCCGGCGACCCTGGCCGACGCGGACCTGGTCTTCCTGGCCCTGCCGCACGGCGAGTCGGCGGCACTCGCCGCAGCCCTGCCGCACGCGGTCCGGGTGGTCGACCTGGGCGCCGACCACCGGCTGCGCGACGCCGACGCCTGGTCCCGCTACTACGGCGGGCCGTACGCCGGGGTCTGGACCTACGGCCTGCCGGAGCTGCCCGGCCAGCGGGCGGCGATCGCCGCCGCGACCCGAGTGGCCAGCACCGGCTGCTACGCCGCCGCCACCACGCTGGCCCTCGCCCCGCTGATCGTCGCCGACGCGGTGTTCCCCGCCGACGTGGTGGTGGTCGCCGCCTCCGGAACCTCCGGTGCCGGCCGGGCCGCCAAGGCCCACCTGCTCGGCAGCGAGGTGATGGGCGACCTGTCGCCCTACAAGGTCGGCGCCCACCAGCACGTGCCCGAGATCAAGCAGGCCACCGGGGCGACCAGCCTCTCCTTCACCCCGATGCTGGCCCCGATGCCGCGCGGCATCCTGGCCACCGTGACCGCCGTGCCGACCGGGGACGTCGACCCGCGCGCCGTGCTCGCCGACGCGTACGCGGACGAGCCCTTCGTGCACGTCCTGCCGGAGGGCTCCTGGCCGCACACCGCGGCCACCGCCGGCGGCAACTCCTGCCACCTGCAGGCCACCGTGGACGTCGACTCCGGCCGGGTGATCGTGCTCGGCGCGATCGACAACCTCGGCAAGGGCGCTGCCGGCCAGGCCGTGCAGAACGCCAACCTGATGCTCGGCCTCCCCGAGACCACCGGGCTGTCCACCTTCGGAGTCTCCCCATGAGTGTCACCACCCCCCGGGGGTTCCGCGCGGCCGGTGTCGCGGCGGGCCTGAAGAGCGGCGGCGCCCGGGACCTCGCGCTCGTCGTCAACGACGGTCCGGACGCCGGTGTCGCCGGCGTCTTCACCGCCAACCGGGTCAAGGCCGCGCCGGTGCTCTGGACCCAGCAGGTCGTCCGCGGCGGCGTGGTCCGGGCCGTGGTGCTGAATTCCGGCGGCGCGAACGCCTGCACCGGCCCGGCCGGCTTCCAGGACACCCACGCCACGGCCGAGCACACCGCCGCCGCGCTCACCGCGGCCAGCCCGCGGCTGCGGCTCGGCGCCGGCGACGTCGCGGTCTGCTCCACCGGCCTGATCGGCGAGCGGCTGCCGATGCCGAAGCTGCTGCCCGGCGTGCGCACCGCCATCCGCAGCCTCGCCCGCGACGGCGGCACCGCGGCGGCCGAGGCGATCATGACCACCGACACCCGGTCGAAGACCACCGTCGTACGCGGCGGCGGCTGGACCGTCGGCGGGATGGCCAAGGGCGCCGGCATGCTCTCCCCGGCCATGGCCACCATGCTCTGCGTGCTCACCACCGACGCGGTGGCCGGGCCGGAGCTGCTGGACACCGCGCTTCGCGCCGCCACCCGGGTCACCTTCGACCGGGTCGACTCCGACGGCTGCATGTCCACCAACGACACGGTGCTGCTGCTGGCCAGCGGCGCGTCCGGGGTCGAGCCCACCGATGCGGAGCTGACCGCAGCGGTCACCGCCGCCTGCCACGACCTGGCCCAGCAGCTGGTCGCCGACGCCGAGGGCGCCACCAAGCAGATCGCCGTCGAGGTGGTCGGCGCCGCCGACGAGGACGACGCGGTGGAGGTGGGCCGGTCGGTGGCGCGGAACAACCTGGTCAAGACCGCGCTGTTCGGCAACGACCCGAACTGGGGGCGGATCCTCGCCGCCGTCGGCACCACCGCCGCCGCGTTCCAGCCGGACGGGGTGGACGTCGCGGTCAACGGCGTCTGGGTGTGCCGGGCCGGCGCCGCCGCCGAGGACCGGTCGAAGGTCGACCTGACCGGGCGGGACGTCACCATCCGGATCGACCTGCACGCCGGCGACGACGCCGCGACGATCTGGACCAACGACCTGTCGCACGCGTACGTGCACGAGAACTCGGCGTACTCCTCATGACGCTGAGCACTGATCTCACCCTCGCCCAAGAGAAGGCGGCCACGCTGATCGAGGCGCTGCCCTGGCTGGCCCGCTTCGCCGGCGCCACCGTGGTGGTCAAGTACGGCGGCAACGCCATGGTCGACGACGAGCTGCGCCGGGCCTTCGCGGCCGACATGGTCTTCCTCCGGTACGCCGGCCTGAAGCCCGTCGTGGTGCACGGCGGCGGCCCGCAGATCTCCGCCATGCTGGGCCGGCTCGGCATCGCCAGCGAGTTCCGGGGCGGCCTGCGGGTCACCACCCCCGAGGCGATGGACGTCGTCCGGATGGTGCTGGTCGGTCAGGTCGGGCGGGAGCTCGTCGGGCTGGTCAACGCGTACGGGCCGTTCGCGGTCGGGCTGTCCGGCGAGGACGCGGGGCTCTTCACCGCGGTGCGGCGGCCGGCGTACGTGGACGGCGAGCCGGTCGACGTCGGGCAGGTCGGCGACGTGGAGTCGGTGAACGTGTCCGCGGTGACCGACCTGATCGCGGCCGGCCGGATCCCGGTCATCTCGACGGTCGCGCCGGACGTGGACGGGGTGCTGCACAACCTCAACGCGGACACCGCCGCCGCCGCGCTCGCCGTCGCCCTGGGCGCCCGCAAGCTGGTCGTCCTCACCGACGTGCCCGGCCTCTACGCCGACTGGCCGGACACCACCAGCCTGGTCAGCGAGATCACCGCGGACGACCTGGCGAAGCTGCTGCCCTCCCTGCAGGCCGGCATGGTGCCCAAGATGGAGGCCTGCCTGCGGGCGGTGCGCGGGGGAGTGCCCGCCGCGCACGTCGTCGACGGCCGGGTGGCCCACTCCACCCTGCTGGAAGTGTTCACCTCGGAGGGATTCGGCACGATGGTCGTCGACGCCCCGGCCGGGCCCGCGCGCACGGAAGGCCCGGTCGGATCATGAGCACACTGCGGGAACGCTGGGGCGCGTCCATGATGGACAACTACGGCACCCCACCGCTGGCGCTGGTCGCCGGCGCCGGCGCGGTGGTCTTCGACGAGGCCGGCCGGGAGTACGTCGACCTGCTCGGCGGCATCGCGGTCAACGCCCTCGGGCACGCCCACCCGGCCGTGGTGGCCGCCGTGTCCCGGCAGGTGGCCACCCTCGGGCACGTCTCCAACCTGTTCGTCGCCGAGCCGCCGGTGGCGCTGGCCGAGCTGCTGCTGGCGCTGGCCGGCCGGCCCGGCCGGGTCTTCTTCGCCAACTCCGGCGCGGAGGCCAACGAGGCCGCGTTCAAGCTGTCCCGGCTGACCGGGCGCGGCCACGTGGTGGCCGCCCGGGGTGGCTTCCACGGGCGGACCATGGGCGCGCTCGCGCTCACCGGCCAGCCGGCCAAGGCCGACCCGTTCCGCCCGCTGCCCGGCGACGTCACGCACGTGCCGTACGGCGACGCCGCCGCGCTGGCCGACGCGGTCACCGACGCCACCGCGATGGTGATCCTGGAGCCGATCCAGGGGGAGAACGGCGTGGTCGTCCCGCCGGCCGGCTACCTGGCCGAGGCCCGGCGGATCACCGACCGGCACGGCGCGCTGCTGGTGCTGGACGAGGTGCAGACCGGGGTCGGCCGTACCGGGCACTGGTTCGCCCACCAGGCCGAGGGCGTCGAGCCGGACGTGGTCACCCTGGCCAAGGGGCTCGGCGGTGGGCTGCCGATCGGCGCCTGCCTGGCCTTCGGCCGGGCCGCCGAGCTGCTCGCCCCCGGCTCGCACGGCACCACCTTCGGCGGCAACCCGGTCAGCTGCGCCGCCGCGCTCGCGGTGATCTCCACGATCGCCGGCGACGGGCTGCTCGACCACGTCAAGCGGGTCGGCGAGCGGCTGCGCCGGGGCGTCGAGGCGCTCGGCCACCCGCTGGTGACCGGCGTACGCGGCGCGGGTCTGCTGCTCGGCGTGGTGCTCGCCGCGCCGGCCGCCGGCGCGGTGACCGCCGCCCTGCGCGATGCGGGCTTCCTGGTCAACCCGGTGCAGCCGGACGTCGTCCGGCTGGCCCCGCCGCTGATCCTCACCGCCGCCCAGGTCGACGCCTTCCTGGCCGCCCTGCCGGCCGCCCTCGACGCGGCCGCGCCGGCCCAGGCCGCGCCCGCCCCGGCCGCCCGTGATGCGGCGGCGTCCCCGACCGCCGCGCCGGCCCCGGCGCTCGGTACGGAGGTCGACGCGTGACCCGGCACCTGCTGCGCGACGACGACCTGAGCCCGGCCGAGCAGTCCACCGTGCTCGACCTGGCGGCCCGGATGAAGGCCGAACGGTTCGCGTTCCAGCCGCTGGCGGGGCCGCGCTCGGTGGCGGTGCTGTTCGACAAGCAGAGCCTGCGCACCCGGATCTCCTTCGATGCCGGCATCGCCGAGCTGGGCGGCCACCCGCTGGTGGTGGACACCCAGGTCACCCACTTCGGCCGGGGCGAGACGCTGGCCGACGCCGGCCGGGTGCTGTCCCGCTACGTCGCCGCGATCGTGCTGCGCACCCACGGCGACGAGCGGATCGCCGAGGTCGCCGAGGGCGCCACCGTGCCGGTGGTGAACGCGCTCACCGACGGGTTCCACCCCTGCCAGCTGCTGGCCGACCTGCTCACCGTCCGCGAGCACTGCGGCGGCACACACGGCCGGACCCTGGCGTACGTGGGCGACGCGGCGAACAACATGGCCAACTCGTACCTGCTGGCCGGGGCGACCGCCGGGATGCACGTACGGGTCGCCGGACCGGTCGGCTTCCAGCCCGACCCGGCGGTGGTGACCCGGGCGGAGAAGATCGCCACCGGGACCGGCGGCTCGGTGAGCGTGCACACCGACCCGGTCGACGCGGTCCGCGACGCCGACGTGGTGGCCACCGACACCTGGACCTCGATGGGCCAGGAGGGCGACGGGCTGGACCGGCTCACCCCGTTCCGGCCGTACCAGCTCAACGCCGCGCTGCTCGGGTACGCCGCGGCCGATGCGATCGTGCTGCACTGCCTGCCCGCCCACCGGGGCGAGGAGATCACCGACGAGGTGCTCGACGGGCCGCGCAGCGCGGTCTTCGACCAGGCGGAGAATCGCCTGCACGCCCAGAAGGCGCTGCTGACGTTTCTCCTGGAGGCCTCCTCATGACCGCCCCGCTGACCCGTGCCGCCCGGCACGCCCGCATCGTCGAGTTGATTCGGGACAAGGCGATCCACTCGCAACCCGAGCTGGCCGACCTGCTCGCCGGCGACGGCATCCAGGTCACCCAGGCCACCCTCTCCCGGGACCTCAAGGAGCTGGGCGCGGTCACCGCGCGCGGCGGCGACGGGCGGGGCGTCTACCTGATCCCCGAGGACGGCCACCGGCCGCTGCGCGACGCCGAGGCCGCCCCGGCCCGGCTGGTCCGGCTGCTGCGCGAGCTGCTCAACGGGGTCGACGCCAGCGGCAACATCGCCGTACTGCGCACCCCACCGGGCGCAGCCCACTACCTGGCCAGCGCGTTGGACCGAGCAGGCCTGCCAGACGTCGTCGGCACCATCGCCGGCGACGACACCATCCTCGTCGTGGCCCGCGAGGCCGCCGGCGGGGCCGCGCTCGGCGACAAGCTCGCCGGCTGGGCCCACCGGGAAGAACACGTTGAAGGGAGCACCACATGACCGAGCGGGTCGTCCTTGCCTATTCCGGGGGTCTCGACACCTCCGTCGCCATTCCGTACCTCGCCGAGCAGACCGGCGCCGAGGTGATCGCGGTGGCGGTCGACGTCGGGCAGGGCGGTGAGGACCTGAACGCCATCCGGCAGCGGGCGCTGGACTGCGGCGCCGCCGAGGCCGAGGTGATCGACGCGCGCGACGAGTTCGCCGCCGACTACTGCCTGCCGGCCATCCGGGCCAACGCCCTCTACATGGACCGCTACCCGCTGGTCTCCGCGCTGAGTCGGCCGCTGATCGTCAAGCACCTGGTCGCCGGGGCTCGCAAGCACGGCGGCACGATCGTGTCGCACGGCTGCACCGGCAAGGGCAACGACCAGGTCCGCTTCGAGGTCGGCCTGGGCGCGCTCGCCCCCGACCTGAAGATCGTCGCGCCGGCCCGGGACTTCGCCTGGACCCGGGACAAGGCCATCGCGTTCGCCGAGGAGAAGGGCCTGCCGATCGACGTGTCGGCCAAGTCGCCGTACTCCATCGACCAGAACCTGTGGGGTCGCGCGGTGGAGACCGGCTTCCTGGAGGACATCTGGAACTCCCCGATCGAGGACCTCTACTCGTACACGTCGGACCCGGCGCAGGAGCGGGACGCCGACCAGGTGGTGATCACCTTCGACGGTGGCAACCCGGTCGCGATCGACGGCGAGACGGTCACCCCGTACCAGGCGATCCTGGAGCTCAACCGGCGCGCCGGCGCCCAGGGCGTCGGCCGGCTCGACATGGTCGAGGACCGCCTCGTCGGCATCAAGAGCCGCGAGGTGTACGAGGCCCCCGGCGCGATCGCGCTGATCACCGCCCACCAGGAGCTGGAGGCGGTGACCGTGGAGCGGGACCTGGCCCGGTTCAAGCGCGGCGTCGACCAGCGCTGGGGCGAGCTGGTCTACGACGGCCTGTGGTTCTCGCCGCTGAAGGACAGCCTGGACGCGTTCATCGCCGACGCCCAGCGGCACGTCTCCGGCGAGGTGCGGCTCACCCTGCACGGTGGCCGGGCCACCGTGACCGGCCGGCGCTCCGAGGCCAGCCTCTACGACTTCGGCCTGGCCACGTACGACACCGGCGACACCTTCGACCAGTCCCTGGCCAAGGGCTTCGTGCAGCTGTGGGGCCTGCCGAGCAAGATGGCCGCCGCCCGGGACGCCCGGTTGGGTGGCTCCTGACCGTGGGCACCACAATGGGTGGGGTGGACGACAAGAGCCTGACCGAGAACAGCGCCCCCGCCAACCGCACGAGCCTGTGGGGCGGCCGGTTCGCCGGTGGCCCCGCCGAGGCCCTGGCGCGGCTGTCGGTGAGCGTCCAGTTCGACTGGCGCCTCGCCCCGTACGACATCGCGGCCTCCCGGGCGCACGCCCGGGTGCTCGCGCGCGCCGGCCTGCTCGACCCGGAGGAGCTGGGCCGGATGCTGGCCGCGCTGGACGACCTGGAGGCGGCCTGCGCCTCCGGGCAGTTCCGCCCGACGATCGACGACGAGGACGTGCACACCGCCCTGGAGCGCGGCCTGCTGGAGCGGCTGGGCAGCCTCGGCGGCAAGCTGCGCGCCGGCCGGTCCCGCAACGACCAGGTCGCCACCGACCTGCGGCTCTACCTGCGCGACCACGCCCGCGGGGTGGCCGCCCGGCTGGTCGAGCTGGCCGACGCGCTGGTCGAGCAGGCCGAGCGGCACGTGGACACGGCCGCGCCGGGGATGACCCACCTGCAGCACGCCCAGCCGGTCACCTTCGGGCACTGGCTGCTGGCGCACGTGCAGCCGCTGCTGCGCGACCTGGAGCGGCTGCGCGACTGGGACCACCGGGCGGCGGTCAGCCCGCTCGGCGCGGGCGCGCTGGCCGGCTCCGGCCTGCCGCTGGACCCGATCGCGGTCTCCAAGGAGCTGGGCTTCCGCACCTCGTTCGCCAACTCCATGGACGCGGTCGCCGACCGGGACTTCGTCGCCGAGTTCCTCTTCGCCACCGCGCTGATCGGGGTGCACCTGTCCCGGCTCGGCGAGGAGGTGGTGCTCTGGACCTCGCACGAATTCGGCTGGGTGGAGCTGGACGACGCCTTCGCCACCGGCTCGTCGATCATGCCGCAGAAGAAGAACGCGGACGTCGCCGAGCTGGCCCGGGGCAAGTCCGGCCGGCTGGTCGGCGGGCTGATGAGCGTGCTGACCATGCTCAAGGGCCTGCCCATGACGTACGACCGGGACATGCAGGAGGACAAGGAGCCCGCCTTCGACGCGGTGGACACCCTGGAGCTGCTGCTGCCCGCGCTGGCCGGGATGATCTCCACGATGACGGTCCGGGTGGACCGGCTGGTCGCCGCCGCGCCGGTGGGCTTCTCGCTCGCCACCGAGGTCGCCGACTGGCTGGTCCGCCGGGGCGTGCCGTTCCGCGACGCGCACGAGATCACCGGCAGGCTGGTGGCGCTCTGCGCCGTCCGGGACAGCGCCCTCGACGAGGTCTCCGACGAGGACCTGGCCGCGGTGAGCGAGCACCTGGACCCGTCCGTGCGGGACGTGCTGTCGGTGCGCTCCGCGCTCGCCGCCCGGACCACCCCCGGCTCGACCGGGCCCGGCCCGGTGGCCGACCAGCTCACCACCGCCGCGGACCAGTTGGCCGGCTGGCGGGAGTGGGCCGCCGAGCGGGTCGTCCCGCGCTGAGGTCATCGGGGCCGGCGTGGCGACCCGCGCCGGCTATCCGGTCGCCGGCCGTTCCCGGCGGGGCAGCTTCGCCACCACCGCGTCGTACGAGGCGTCGGCCGCCTCGACCAGCTCGTCGTCCGGGATCTTGCCGTCCAGGCGCAGTGAGTTCCAGCCCGAGCGGCCGATGTAGGCGGACGCCCGGGCGTCGTCCGGGAACCGGTGCAGCCACTCGTCGGCGACCTCGCGGCTGGGCCCGCACTTCACGCCCAGCCGCGGCTCGCCGTCGGGCGCGCCGAGGAAGGCGAAGATCCGGCTGCCCACCTTCACCACCTCGTCGCCCTCCCAGGGGCGGTCCAGCCAGGCGCCCGGCTTCCCCAGGCAGTACGCCAGCATCTCGTCACGCGTCATCGCGTCCTCCCGGTGGCGGTGGGTGTCCGCCCAGTCTGGCCGAACCGGGCCCGGTCGGCGAACGGCCGACGGGGTGGAGTCTGGTCGTGACTCCACCCCGTCAACACCTCATTGAAGCGGTGCCTTCGGACCACCGCCTCCGAAGGCGCCCCCGGCTCGTCAGAGCGCGAGGGTGATGTTCCGCTCGGAGGTGAGCGAGTTGCACAGCGCGTCGCAGGAGTTGCCGGTGACCGTGCCGAACGCGACGCCCGGGACGAACCGGCGCTCGGTCGGGGTGACCGAGATGCGGATCTTCTGGGTGCCGGCCTCGCAGGTGACCTTGCGGGTGGTGGTGCCGGTGCTGATGTCCTCGCCGACCGCCTCGGCGACCTTGACGGTGAGGTCGACCTGGGTGGGCTGCGAGCAGGTGAGGGTGACCGGCACGAAGACCACCGCGCCGTTGGCGTCGATCTTGCCCGTTGCGGCGATGGCGATCGAGGTCAGCGGCGCGCCGTCGGTTGCGGCGGCGGCCTGCCGCACCGGGGTGCTGGCGCTGGCCGGCAGCGCGGCGGTGAGGGTGGCGCCGAGAGCGAGCGCGCCGGCGGCGAGCAGGGCCAGGCGGGGGGTACGAACGTTCATCCGAGTGTCCTTTCCGGACGGTGTAGGTCGCCGCCCGTTGCGGCGACATCGGATACACAGCCCGGTCACCGCCCCGGTTTCACTCGTCATGTGTCAGCTGGCCGACTGTCAACCGGGCTGCGCGGCGCGCATCCGTCGGGTTATGAGCGGGCCGGTGCACTGGGTACCGTCGGACCATGGACGCACCTCCGGACGAGACCACCCGCGGCTCGCTGGCCGCGCTGCTAGCCGGGCCGGTGCTGCCGGCCGCCCGGGGGCTGCTCGGCTGCCGGCTCGCCGCCGGCGGGGTCACCGTCCGGATCACCGAGGTCGAGGCGTACGCGGGGACGGCCGGCGACCCGGCGTCGCACGCGCACCGGGGACGGACCGCGCGCAACGCGGTGATGTTCGGTCCGGCCGGGCACGCGTACGTCTACTTCACCTACGGCATGCACTGGTGCCTGAACGTGGTCACCGGGCCGGCCGGCGAGGCCTCGGCGGTGCTGCTGCGCGCCGGCGAGGTGATCGACGGGATCGCGCAGGCCCGGTCCCGACGTCCCGCCGTACGCCGGGACGTCGACCTGGCCCGCGGCCCGGCGCGGCTGTGCGCCGCCCTGGGCGTCGACCGGGCCGCCTACGGCCTCGACCTGCTCGCCGACGGCCCGGTCCGGCTGCACCCGGCGGTGCCGCCGCTGCCCGAGGCGGCGATCTCCGCCGGTCCCCGGGTCGGGGTGACCGGCGCCCACGATGTGCCCTGGCGATTCTGGGTCACCGGTGATCCGACGGTCAGCGCGTACCGCCGGCACGCGCCGCGCCGGCGGGACTGAGCAGCCGTCGCGGCGTGTGCCTGGCAATTCTGTCGGTCGGTGTGGCCATAATCACGCCAGTGCTTCCCGACGGATCGGAGGACGGCCATGCCCAGCCTGCTGGCGATCGGCACCGCGAAGGGGCTCTTCCTGGCCACCCGCCAGGGCGGTCGCGACGATTGGGAGGTCAGCGGCCCGCACTTCCCGATGACCGGCGTCTACGCCGTCGCCATCGACCGCCGACGCGGCACGCCCCGGCTGCTGGCCGGCACGACCAGCTCGCACTTCGGGCCGAGCGTCGCCACCAGCGACGACCTGGGCGCCCACTGGGACGAGCCGGCGGCGGCGCCGGTCGCCTTCCCGGCCGACACCGGCGCCGCCCTCGGTCGGGTCTGGCAGCTCACCCCGGCCGGCCCGGGCCAGCCGGACGTGGTGTGGGCCGGCACCGAGCCCTCCGCGCTCTTCCGCTCCGAGGACGGCGGGCGCAGCTTCGACCTGGTGCGCTCGTTGTGGGACCATCCGCACCGGGAGCAGTGGGGCGCCGGCTTCGGTGGGCAGGCCGTGCACACGGTGCTGCCGCACCCGACCGACCCGCGGCGCGTCACCGTGGCGATGTCCACCGGCGGCGTCTACCGGTCGGCTGACGCCGGGGCGAGCTGGTCGCCGGCCAACACCGGCATCCGCGCCTACTTCCTGCCGGACGAGTGGCCCGAGTTCGGCCAGTGCGTGCACAAGATCGCCCGGGACGCCGGCAACCCCGACCGGCTCTACGCGCAGAACCACCACGGCGTCTACCGCTCCGACGACGACGGCCGCAGCTGGACGTCGATCGCCGCCGGCCTGCCCAGCGACTTCGGCTTCCCGATCGTGGCCCACCCCTCCCGCCCCGGCACGGTCTTCGCGTTCCCGTTGGTGGCCGACGGGGAGCGGTTCCCCACCGAGCACCGGTGCCGGGTCTTCCGCTCCGGCGACGCCGGCGACAAGTGGGAGCCGCTCACCGTCGGGCTGCCCGAGGGGCCGTTCTATCCGGCGGTGCTGCGCGACGGCATGTGCGCCGGGGACGCCTCCGACGTCTACTTCGGCACCCGCTCCGGCGAGGTGTACGCCAGCCGCGACGACGGCGACTCCTGGTCCCTGGTCGCCGCCCACCTGCCGGACGTGCTCTGCGTCCGCGCCGCGGAGGTCTGAGCGATGGTCACCGTGCTGGTCCCCGGCCCGCTGCGCGGCGAGGTGGGCGGCGCGAGCCGGCTGAGCGTCGACGCGACCGGGTCGGTCGGTGCCGTCCTCGACGCGCTGGCCGCCCGACTGGCCGCGGCTGGCCCGCCGGCTCCGCGACGAGCGCGGCGAGCTGCGCCGGTACGTCAACCTCTACGTCGACGGGGAGGACTGCCGGCACCTGGGTGGCCTGCTCGCCCCGGTGGCCGACGGCGCCGAGGTCCGGGTGCTGCCGTCGGTCGCCGGCGGCTGACCCGGCCGCCCACCGCCCACCGGCGACGGCGACGGCGACGCGCCGGTCGCCATCGCCGGGGGTACGGCCTCCCCGGCGCTCTCACCACCGCCGGCGTACGGCCGCCTTGGGGCCGGTCACCAGGCTGGCCGGCGGCACGTCGTCGGCCACCACCGCGCCGGCGGCGATCACGGCGTCCCGGCCGATGCTGACGCCGGGCAGGATTGTCGCGCCGGCGCCGATCCACACGTTCTCCGCCACGTCGATCGGCGCGCCGGTGAGGTAGAGCTTCCGCTCCGCGGGGTCGACCGGGTGGCCGCCGGTGATGAAGGTGACCTTCGGGCCGACCATCACCCGCTCGGCGAGCCGGATGCCGGCGTAGTCCAGGAACGTGCAGTTCTGGTTGATGAAGACCCGCTCGGCGAGCTCCAGGCGCAGGCCGTGGTCGGTGTAGAACGGCGGATAGATGGTGACCCGGGCGGGCAGCGGCCGGCCGAGGATCTGCCGGAACAGCTCCGCCTTGCCCGCCTCGTCCTCGAACGGCAGGGCGTTCAGCCGGGAGGTGAGCTCGGTGACCCGCAGGACCCGCTCGGCCATCGCCTGGAACTCGGGGCTGTGGATCCGCATGAACCGGTCGCCGGGCACGCCACCGGCCTCGCCGTCCGCGGCGGCCCCCTGCGCGGTGCTCAGGGCAGCTCGTAGTCGAGGACGTAGCGGTGGCCGCCGTCCGGGCCGCCGCTGATCTGCCCGCCGCCGCGCAGGCCGCGCAGCTCGTCGGTGCCGGAGTCGGGGACCACCGTCCAGGACAGCGACCCGGTCTCGCCCTCCGCGACGGCGTCGTGGTGCAGCACGAAGCTGCCCTTGCGACCGGCCAGGGCGCCGGTGAACCGCTCGAAGCCCGCGTACGCCGCCGACGTCTCCACCTGCGCCCGGCACATCAGGATCCGGGTCGCGCTGGTGCCGGTGAGGTCGCCGGAGAAGGTCTTGGTGATCCGGGCCTCGCCGAGCACCGCCCCCTCGGCCTCGTCGTACGCTTCCTGGTCCCAGCTGTCGAGGGTGAAGGTGCCCTCCGCGCGCGTGGTCATCCCGTCATCCTGCACCGCCGGGCGTGACCGGGGCCACCCCGCCACGCGGCCCCGGCGGAATAGTTGACTCGTCAAGTATGTTGTGCGCGACGTCCGGGTGACACCATCCCGGCCGACACGAGGAGCTGGTCATGCAGTTCGGAATCTTCACCGTCGGCGACGTCACGGTCGACCCGACCACCGGCCGGGAGCCGACCGAGCATGAGCGGATCAAGGCGATGCTGGCCATCGCGCTGAAGGCCGAGGAGGTCGGTCTCGACGTCTTCGCCACCGGCGAGCACCACAACCCGCCGTTCGTGCCGTCGTCGCCCACCACCATGCTCGGCTGGATCGCCGCCCGTACTGACCGGCTGCTGCTGTCCACCTCGACCACACTGATCACCACCAACGACCCGGTGAAGATCGCCGAGGACTACGCGATGCTGCAGCACCTGGCCGGCGGCCGGGTGGACCTGATGATGGGTCGCGGCAACACCGGCCCGGTGTACCCGTGGTTCGGCAAGGACATCCGCGCCGGCATCCCGCTCGCCATCGAGAACTACGACCTGCTGCACCGGCTCTGGCGCGAGGACGTGGTCGACTGGCAGGGCAAGCACCGCACCCCGCTGCAGTCGTTCACCTCGACGCCCCGCCCGCTCGACGGCGTGCCGCCGTTCGTCTGGCACGGCTCAATCCGCAGCCCGGAGATCGCCGAGCAGGCCGCCTACTACGGTGACGGCTTCTTCGCCAACCACATCTTCTGGCCCAAGGAGCACACCCAGCGGATGGTCGGCCTCTACCGGCAGCGCTACGCCCACTACGGGCACGGTTCGCCGGAGCAGGCCATCGTCGGCCTGGGCGGGCAGGTGTTCATGCGGCGCAACTCGCAGGACGCGGTGCGGGAGTTCCGGCCGTACTTCGACAACGCTCCGGTCTACGGGCACGGGCCGTCGCTGGAGGAGTTCACCCGGGAGACCCCGCTGACCGTGGGCAGCCCGCAGCAGGTCATCGACCGCACCCTGGGCTTCCGGGAGTACGTCGGCGACTACCAGCGGCAGCTGTTCCTCCTCGACCACGCCGGCCTGCCGCTGAAGACCGTGCTGGAGCAGCTCGACCTGCTCGGCGAGGAGGTCGTACCGGTGCTGCGCAAGGAGTTCGACAACCTGCGCCCGGCGCACGTGCCGGACGCGCCCACCCACGCCTCGCTGGTCGCGGCCGCCGGTGGGGCCAAGGACGGCACCGTGCACGCCGTCGACGACGTGACCGGCAAGGCGCCGGAGGGAGCGACCCGATGACCATCCGTACGCTCGCCGTCGTCTCGGCGGGGCTGAGCCAGCCCTCGTCCACCCGGCTGCTCGCCGACCAGCTCGCCGCGGCCGCCCGCGACGAGCTGGTCGGGCGCGGCGCGCAGGTGCGGCTGCACCAGGTCGACCTGCGCGACCACGCCCACGACGTGGTCAACAACCTGCTCACCGGCTTCCCGTCGGGCGCGCTGCGCGAGGCGCTCGACGCGGTGGCCGGGGCGGACGGGCTGATCGCCGTCACGCCGATCTTCAACGCGTCGTACAACGGGCTGTTCAAGTCGTTCTTCGACGTGCTGGAATCCGGCGCGCTGGTGGACCGGCCGGTGCTGATCGGCGCCACCGGCGGGACCGCCCGGCACTCGCTCGCCCTGGAGCACGCCGTGCGGCCGATGTTCAGCTACCTGCGCGCCGTGGTGGTGCCCACCGCCGTGTTCGCCGCCCCGGAGGACTGGTCCGGCGGCACGGCCGACGGGGCGCTGCGCGGCCGGATCCGGCGGGCCGGCGCCGAGCTGGCCGACCAGGTGGACCGGCGGGCGCCGGCCACCGGCCCGGCCGACCCGTTCGCCCTCACCACCGATTTCGCGACGCTGCTCGGCCGCGGCGAGTGAGGGTCACCCGGCGTACGGGTGGGCGACCAGCACGGGGCAGTGCGCGTGCTGGATCACCGCCTGGCTGACCGAGCCGAGCAGCAGCCCGGCGAACCCGCCCCGGCCGCGGGTCCCCACCACCAGCAGGGATGCCGAACCGCTCGCCTCGACCAGCCCGCGGGCCGGGCCGGCCGCCGGGACCGGGTGCTCGCGCACCGTCAGGTCCGGGTGGTCGGCCCGGACGGCCGCGGACGCCTCGGCGAGCAGCCGGACGGCCTCCGCCCGGTGCCCGGCCCGGGCCTCCTCGACCTCCTCCGGCACCGCCCGGTCCTCTCCGGGCGGCCCGACGTGCACCAGCACCAACGGCGCGCCGCGCAGCGCGGCCTCGTCGGCGGCGTAGCCGACGGCCAGCCGGGCGCCGTCCGAGCCGTCCACCCCCGCGAGCACCGGTCCGCCGACCGGCATCGGCTGCTCCTGCGGGCGGACCACCAGCACCGGGCAGCGGGCGTGCGCGGCGACCTGGCCGCTCACCGACCCGAGCAGCAGCCCGGCGAAGCCGCCCAGCCCCCGGCTGCCGACCACCACCAGCTCGGCCTCCCTCGACTCCTCCACCAGGGCGGCGCCCGGGCCGCCGGCCACCTGCCGCACCCGCACATCCAACCCGGGGAACCGGCCGGTCAGGTCGGCCGCCGTGCGGTCCAGCATCCGGCGGGACTCCTCCGTCGGTGCCGGCACCCCCAGGTCGTACGGGTTCAGCGGTACGCCGTAGCCGAGCGGGTGCAGGTAGCCGTGCACGAGGAGCAGTGGCCGCGAGCGCGCCAGCGCCGCCCGGGCCGCGTGCTCGGCGGCGACCAGGCTGGACGGCGAGCCGTCCACGCCCACCACGACGGGTCGGTTCATTCGGCGCTCCCATGGGTCGGTGCGGTCATTGTCGGCGGCGGGACCGCCCGGGCCGGGCCGGACGCGCCGAATCGCCCCCACCGGGCGCCGAGCGGCCGGCAGGCCCGGCCGGTGGTCTCGCCTCGGGACCAACGGCCCTGCCGGTGACCGCCCCGACCGGGGTGCGATGGAGGCGGCACGACCGACCGGGTCGCCGGTGGGCAGGGGGACACGTCATGACGCCGCTGGAGATGCTCCGCGACCATCCGTTCCTGGCCGGGCTGCCCGCGCAGTGGCTGCCCCGGCTCACCGGGTACGCCCGACCGGTGGTCTGGCACCCGGGCCACCGGCTGTTCCGCGCCGGCCTGCCGGCGGAACGGTTCTGGCTGGTCCGCGGGGGAGAGGTGGCGCTGGACTTCCCGGTGCCCGGCCGTGGCGACGTCGGGATCGAGACGATCGGCCCCGGCGGGGTGCTCGGCTGGTCCTGGCTCTTCCCGCCGTACCGCTGGCAGTTCGGCGCGGTCGCCGTCCGCCGGACCACCACCGTGGAGCTCGCCGCGGAGGGGGTACGCCAGCTGATGGCCTCCGACGACACCCTCGGTCGGGAGCTGACCACCCGGTTCATGGCGGTGGTGGTGGACCGGCTCCAGGCGTCCCGGGTTCGCCTGCTCGACCTGTACGGCTACCCGGCGTCCGCGGCCGGCTGATCCGCCGAGCTGGTCCGGCCGACCACGCGTACCCGCCGCGGGGCCGCCTCGGCCACGGCCCCCGGTGGGGTAGCCTCCGGGCCGTGCCCACCGACCTGCGGCTGCGTCCGGTACGCGACAACGACCTGCCGGCGTTCTTCGCCCACCAGCAGGACCCGGAGGCGAACTGGATGGCCGCCTTCGGCCCCGCCGACCCGGCCGACCGGGCAGCCTTCGACGCGCACTGGGCCCGGATCCGCGCCGACCCGCGCGTCGTCAACCGGGCGGTGCTGGTCGGCGACGAGGTGGTCGGCTACGTGGCGTCCTTCCCGGTCGACGACCGGACCGAGGTCAGCTACTGGATCGACCCGCGCCGGTGGGGGCGCGGGCACGCCACCGCCGCGCTGACCGCGCTGCTGCGCGAGCTGCCGGCGGGGCCGGTGCACGCCCGCGCCGCCAAGGACAACCGGGCCTCGCTGGCGGTGCTGCGCAAGTGCGGCTTCGTGGTGGTCGGCGAGGACTCCGGGTACGCCGCCGGTCGCGGCGCCGAGGTCGAGGAGTGGGTGCTGGAGCGGCCCGCCGACCCGGTTGACCAGCGCGGCAACTAGTCTCCCCCGGGTGAACTGGCTGGAACTCGTCGGCTGGGCCGGCTCCGCGTTGCTGGTCTGGTCCCTGCTGCAGACGCGCATCCTGCGACTGCGCGCGCTCAACCTGGTCGGCTGCCTGATCCTGATCGGCTACAACGCCGCGGTGCAGGTCTGGCCGATGGTCGGGCTGAACGTGGTGCTGGCCGTGATCAACCTGTGGTACCTGCGCCGGATGCTGGTCACCCGGCACGACGAGCAGACCTACCAGGCGGTCGAGGTGGGCGTCGGCGACCAGTTCCTGGCGCACACGCTGCGCACCCACGCGGCGGACATCGCCCGCTTCAACCCCGACTTCCGTTGGGAGTCGCACGGGCCGCGCCGCTCGGCGTTCCTGGTGGTCAGCGCGGACGAGGTGGTCGGCGTGGTGCTGTCGCACGCCGAGCCGGGCGGGGTGGCCCAGATCGACCTGGACTACGTGATCCCCAAGTTCCGCGACCTCACCCCGGGGGAGTTCGTCTACCGGCGCAGCAGCCTGTTCACCGACCGCGGTTTCCGCCGGGTGGTCAGCCCACCCGGCATGGTCGCCCCGTACTACCACCGGCTGGGCTTCCGCCCCGAGGGCGACGCGTACGTGCTGGACCTGCCCGAGCCGGTGGCCGCCTGAGCCGAGGCCCCCCGCGTCCACCGGTCGGGAGGATTCGCCGAGGGCCCGGTGGGGCACACTGGGGGGCGTACGCCGGCCGGGTCCACCGTCCGGCGGTGCCGGCCGTGGTGGCGGGCGCGGGTCGCGTGAGGGAGAGAACCAGGCGTGCAGAGCTACTGGAGCCAACTGGCCCTGGTCGGAGTCCTGGTGGTCGTCAACGCGCTCTTCGCGGGCAGCGAGATGGCCCTGGTGTCGCTGCGGGACAGCCAGCTGCAACGACTGGAGCGGACCAGCAACGCCGGCCGGGTGCTCGCCCGGCTGGCCAAGGACCCGAACCGCTTCCTGGCCACCATCCAGATCGGCATCACCCTGGCCGGCTTCCTCGCCTCGGCCGCGGCCGCGGTGTCGCTGGCCAGGCCGCTGGTGCCGCTGTTCGGCTTCCTCGGCAACGCGGCCGAGACGGGTGCCATCGTGCTGGTCACCCTGGCGCTGACCTTCGTCACCCTGGTCTTCGGCGAGCTGGCCCCGAAGCGGATCGCCATGCAGTCCGCCGAGCGCTGGGCACTGCTGGTGGCCCGGCCGCTGGACGTGCTGGCCACCTTCACCCGGCCGGCCGTCTGGGCGCTCGGCGCCACCAGCGACCTGGTGGTCCGCCTGTTCGGGCTGAACCCGAAGCACGAGCCGGAGGAGATCGGGCCGGACGAGCTGCGCGACATCGTCGCCGGCAACCACGGCTTCACCAAGGAGCAGCGGACCATCATCGCCGGCGCGGTGGAGATCGCCGACCGGCAGCTGCGCGCGGTGCTCGTACCCCGGTTGCAGGTCTTCACGCTCGACAGCGGCACCACCGCGGAGGCGGCGCGGCTGGTGCTCGCCGCGACCGGCCACTCCCGCGCGCCGGTGGTCCGGCACGGCGGCCTGGACGACGCGGTCGGCGTGATCCACCTGCGTGACCTGGTCGGCGTCCCGGACGACCGCACGATCGACGAGTGCGCCCGCCCGGCGATGCTGCTGCCCGACTCGCTGCCGGTGGTGGACGCGTTGCGCCAGTTCAAGGCGGAACGCCAGCACATCGCGCTGGTGGTCGACGAGCGCGGCGCGGTTGACGGGATCGTCACCCTGGAGGACATCCTCGAGGAGATCGTCGGGGAGATCTACGACGAGACCGACCGGGACGGCCGGTCGGTGCGCACCGAGCCGGACGGCGCGCTGGTGCTGCCCGGCACGTTCCCGGTGCACGACCTGACCAACATCGGCGTGGAGGTGCCCAACCGCCCGCCCGGCGACTACACGACCGTCGCCGGCATGGTGCTGTCCTGCCTGGGGCACATCCCCACCGTCGCTGGGGAGAGCGTCACCATCGACGACTGGGAGCTGGAGGTCGCCGACATCGACCAGCGGGCGATCACCCAGGTTCGGATCCGCGCGGCCACGCCGCCACCGGCCGAGCCGGTGGACGCCGAGCCGGTGCTGGACGAGGCCCGCAGCTGACCTCCCGGCCGGCCGTGGTCAGGCCGGCGGGTCGCCGAACGGGAAGCCGGGCACCGGGGGCAGCAGCTGCACCCGGTCGGCGGGCAGCTGGCGGATCTCCCTGCTCACCGCCCGGGCCAGCACCCGGATCAGCCACGGCCCCGACGGCCGCTCGGCGCCGAACAACCGCCCCACGGCGCGGCTCCACCGGTACCGGTCCACCAGCACGTCGGTCAGCCGCAACCGGCCGTCCGGCAGAGTGCCGCGCACCACCACGTCCACCACCGTGCCGAGCCGCCGCCCCTGCAGGTCGTACGCGGTCCGGCCGATCAGCTCACCCGCTCGCACGGGACGCCCCCGGGATCCGGGCGATCAGCCGCCGGCGCAGCCACTCCTCCACCGGCGACTCGGGCAGCTCGGCGGCCCGCGCCCGCAGCCGCACCGCGCTGCCCACGCCGACCACCAGCGAGAATGGGATCCGCCGGGGCCGCGCCGGTGGGTCGGCGACGAACCGGTCGGCGACCGCCACCAGCAGCCGTCCGGTCACCCCGCCGATCCGCGGGCCGAGGGCCGCGTGCCCGCTGAGCAGGTACGCCACGTACGGATAACCCTCCTCGTCGACGGCGAACTCGAGGTCGTCGACCTTGCCCACCGGGCAGCCGTCGACGTCCACGATCTGCCGGTCCAGCAGCTGCCGGCCCACCTGGACCCTCATCGCCCCATCCCGGTGCCCACCGCCAACGGGATCGCGGCGACCGACGCGGCGACGATCAGCACCAGCACGGCCACGCCGAGCAGGTTCATCGCCGGCCCGTTCACCCGGTCGCCCAGGTACGCCCGGTCGTTCGCCACGATCAGGATCGGCAGGTAGGTCAGCGGCAGCACCACCGCGCTGAACACCAGCATGTACTCCGTCAGCAGCACCGGGTCGACGGTGGTGAACAGCAGCAGCACCCCGATCAGCACGCTGACCAGCAGCACGGCGTGGAACTGGGCCGCCTCGCGGGGGCTGACCCGCTTGCCCCACTGCCAGCCGAAGTACTGCGCCGCCGCGTACGCGGTAGAGAGCCCGGTCTCCAGCGCCGCACCAAACGTGACCGCGAAGAAGGCCAGGGCGGCGATCGCCAGCCCCACCCCGCCGAACGCGAGCACGACCGGCTCGGCCGCATCGGCCAGGGTCGACAGGGTGTGGCCGGTCGGGTGGAACACCACGGCCGACGTGGCGATCAACGACAGGGAGAGGAATCCGCCGATCGGGAAGCCGACCAGCACGCTGCTGCGGGCGTCGGCGAGGTCGGCCACGCCCCAGCGCTCCTCCACCCCGCCGGATGAGAAGAAGAACACCTCGTACGGGCTGACCGTGGAGGCGAACAGCGCCACCGTGACGAACCAGTACGCCCCCCCGCCCTGCCCGGCGGTCCCCGGTTGCAGCATCCCGCGGGCGAGGGCGCCCCAGTCGGTGGGCAGTCGCAGCAACGCGACCGCGAAGACCACCAGCGCCAGCCCGGCCAGCCCGAAGACCCGCTCCATCAGTTGGAACCGCATCCGCCACAGCACCAGCCACACCGCGAACCCGGCGATCGGGATCCAGAGCAGGTAGCTCACCCGTGACGCCAGCTGCAGCGCGAGCGCCACCCCGCCGATCTCGGCCGCCAGGGTGAGCACGGTGACCAGATAGGAGGCGACCAGGTTGAGCAGGGCGAGCCTCGGTCCGAGCCGCTCCCGGACCAGGTCGAACACCGCTCGGCCGCTCACCACCGCGATTCGGCCGGCCATCTCCGCGTACGCGCAGATGCTGACCACCCCGACCAGCAGCACCCAGGCGTGAGCCATCCCGAACCGCGCGCCGGCCTGGCTGGCGGCGACGAGATCACCGATGTCGACGAAGCCGCCGATGGCGGACAGCACCCCGAGCGCGAGGGCGAAGAGCCTTCTCACGTCGTCACGTCACGTCGTCACGTCGGGAGGGGCTCGGCCGGTGTCATCGCCACCGACGATATCGGCGCGGACCGCTCTTTTCCGGCGATTCGCCTGACGTCCGGCCGGGTTCCGCCCGCGCGGCGGCGGTCAGCCGGTGGTGAGGTTCTGCAGCCGCACCTGCCCCCGCGACACCAGGCGTCCGGCCGAGTCGGTGATCTCCACCTGCCAGAGCTGCTGGCTGCGTCCCTGGTGCACCGGGGTGCCCACCGCGGTCAGCTCGCCGTCGCGCACCGCGCGGAGGAAGTCGGTCTGGTTGGACACCCCGACCACCGTGCCCCGGTCGCCGAACCAGAGCGACCCGCCCACGCTCGCCGCGGTCTCCACCACCGCGCAGTACACCCCGCCGTGCTGGATGCCGAACGGCTGGTGCAGCTCGGGGCGTACCTCCCAGCGGATCACCACCCGGTCCGCGCTGACCTCGTCCAGCCTCAGCCCGAGCAGGCCGACCAGCCCGCCCGTCAGCTCCGGTGTCTCCACGTCCGCTCCTCCTCGCCTCGCGCGCGCGGCCAGCCTAGTCGCCGGCCGTCGGCAAACCCGGTACGGACCGGGGCCGGGCATGGGGGAGAATCGGCAATCGTGACCGACAGCAACCTCCCGCCGGGGCGGGACTCCCTGACCGAAGACCTGCGGTGGCGGGGCCTGATCCAGGACTCCACCGGTCCCGACGAGCTGCGCGAGCTGCTCGACGGCCCGATCGCCACCTTCTACGTGGGCTTCGACCCGACCGCCCCCAGCCTGCACGTCGGCAACCTGATGCAGGTGGTGACCGCGCGTCGGCTCCAGCTCGCCGGGCACCGGCCGTTGCTGCTGGTTGGCGGGGCGACCGGGCAGATCGGCGACCCGAAGGAGAGTGCCGAGCGCACCCTGAACCCACCCGAGGTCATCTCCGGCTGGGTGCGGCGGATCCACGACCAGCTCGCGCCCTTCGTCTCGTACACCGGGGAGAACGCCGCGCAACTGGTCAACAACCTGGACTGGACCGGCGAGATGTCGGTGGTGGAGTTCCTCCGGGACGTCGGCAAGCACTTCCCGGTGAACAAGATGCTGGCCCGGGAGGTGGTGAAGGCCCGGCTGGAGACCGGCATCAGCTTCACCGAGTTCAGCTACCAGCTGCTGCAGGCGAACGACTTCTTCGAGCTGCACCGCCGGCACGGCTGCCAGCTCCAGTACGGCGGCTCCGACCAGTGGGGCAACATCACCGCCGGCGTCGACTACGTCCGGCGGCGCGGCGCCGGCCCGGTGCAGGCCTTCACCACGCCCCTGGTGACGAAGTCCGACGGCACCAAGTTCGGCAAGAGCGAGACCGGCGCGGTCTGGCTGGACCCGGAGATGACCAGCCCGTACGCCTTCTACCAGTTCTGGGTCAACGCCGACGACCGGGACGTCAGCCGCTACCTGCGCTACTTCAGCTTCCGCTCCCGGGAGGAGATCGAGGCGCTGGAGAAGGAGACCGCCGAGCGTCCGGCGGCGCGGTCGGCCCAGCGCGCGCTGGCCGAGGAGCTGACCGCCCTGGTGCACGGCGAGCACGAGGCGGCCCAGGCGGTCGCGGCCAGCCAGGCGCTCTTCGGTCGGGGCTCGCTCGACGACCTGGCCCCGGAGACGCTGCGGGCGGCGCTGGCCGAAGCCGGCCTGGTCCAGCTGGACGAGCTGCCCGACGTGGCCGGGCTGCTGCGCGACGCCGGCCTGGTGGCTGGGCTCAAGGAGGCCCGACGGGTGATCACCGAGGGTGGTGCCTACCTGAACAACAACCGGATCACCGACGTCGACGCGACGGTCGACGAGCAGGACCTGCTGCACGGCCGGTACCTGGTGCTGCGCCGCGGCAAGCGCTCGTTCGCCGGCATCCAGCTGCGGAGATAGTCGCCGGTCAAGGTTGTGACGCGGGACGCCCCCGGCGAAGTTGACGATCAACTTGCCGGGGGCGTAACTTTCTCTCTGCCAGCGCGGAACGGACGTAACGGGTGAAAGCCCACCGGCCGGAGCGCTAGCGGCGGAGGTTCCGGCGTGCGGGGTGTTCACTCCCCGATGCGCCGGCCGGGCGGTGCTCCGGGTCGGCCAGGGGGTCGATTTGGCGGGGCGGAACCGACCGGGTAGAGTTCTCCGTCGGCAGGGATCCGGGCGAGTACGCGGGCAACCGCGGCGGCCGGCCTGCCGAACCCACCGAAGAACAGCGGCGTGAGCCGGTGGAAATGGTGGTGCCCGGAATTGGTTTGACGGGTGACGGATCGGGATACGCCGGTTTGACACTCGGAAAACGGCCGGGTAACGTAGTAAAAGTGCTCGGCGCGAGAGCGGCGGGTGTAGCGGACGAAATGCCCCGGTCCGGGGCCTCACGGTGTGGGGTTTCGGGCGGTGTGTGGTTGTTCTTTGAGAACTCAACAGGGTGCTTGATAAGCCAGTGCCAATTGTTTTATACCCCGCGCTGGTCAGGCTTGTGTCTGGCTGG
>NZ_JBIAZT010000003.1:449092-603479 GCF_042899365.1 Micromonospora sp. NPDC000089 | reverse complement strand
GCGGCGGGGCGCCCCCCCCCCGGGGTGGGGCTGGGGGGGGGGGGGGGGCCCCCCCCCCCCCCCCGCCCCCGCCCCCCCCCCCCGCCCCCCCCGCGGGGGGGGGGGGGGGGGCCCCCCCCCCCCCCCCCCCCGGCTGCGGTCAGGGTGCCGTGTAGGTGATGGTGACCTTCTCGTAGCCGAGCGAGCGCAGCAGGCCCTCCAGCATCTTGCGGGTGTTCTCCTCGGCGCGTTGGGTCAGACCGCTGTCCCGGGCGGCGGCGGTGATCCGCTCCTGGGCGAGCTGGTAGACCTGCTGCTGCCGGTTGGGGTCGCCGTTGACCAGCTCGCTGAGCCGGTTGAGCAGGCCGCGCTCCTCGGCGAAGACGTAGCTCTTCTCCAGGTCGAGGTTGGTCTTGCCGAGCTGCGGCGCCGGCAGCTTGATCTCGACGGACTTGCGGTCGGCGGACTCCACCACCGCGCCCTCGGAGATCTTGCCGAAGTCGACGTACGCCTCGACGCTGCCCGCGCCGACGAAGAGGGTGCGCTGGTTGAGCAGGAACGCCGGCACGTTCTTGCGGTCGTTCTGCAGGTCGACGACGACCTGGAAGTTGCCCTCGGCCGCGACGTAGCGGCTGAGGTCCTGGATCGACTTGAGCAGCGGCGGCTGGCTGCGGTCGGTCTGCTGCTGGGCGAACGGGTTGCGGAACTGCGGGAAGATGCCGGTGGCCTGCGCCCCGAGCACCACCACCACGGCCAGCGCCAGCGCGCCGAGCACCGTCAGCAGCGAGCGCACCGGCCCCCGGCCGGCGGGCGCGGTGGGTGGCTCGGTCGGGCCGGCCGGCGGCGCGGGCGGCGCGGTCCCCTCCGCCCAGGTGTCGGGGCGGGCCGGTGTCGCCCCGTCCCGCCTGGCCGGCAGGGTGTCGGCGGTCGGATAGCCGGGGAACTCCTTGGTGGGCTCGTTGCTGTCACCGTCGCGGGCCATCGCCCTCACCGTCCTCGTCGACATGTCGTCTGTCGATGACGTTACGGGCCCGGTGCGACACCCGCGCGGCGAGCGACCCGAACGGGTGACCGCCGGGCTCAGCCGAAGGCGGAGACGCCGGTCAGTTTCTGGCCGATGACCAGCTGGTGGATCTCCGAGGTGCCCTCGTAGGTCAGCACGCTCTCCAGGTTGTTGGCGTGCCGCATCACCGGATATTCACCGGAGACGCCGTTCGCGCCGAGGATCGTGCGGCACTGCCGGGCGATCGCGATCGCCTCCCGGACGTTGTTCAGCTTGCCCACGCTGACCTGTTCCGGCCGCAGCCGCCCGGCGTCGGCGAGCCGGCCCAGGTGCAGCGCCAGCAGCAGGCCCTTGTTCCACTCGACGGCCATGTCGGCGAGCTTGGCCTGGGTGAGCTGGAAGCCGGCCAGCGGCCGGCCGAACTGGGTGCGGGTGGTGGCGTACTCCAGGGCCGTCTCCAGGCAGTCGCGGGCCGCGCCGAGCGCGCCCCAGACGATGCCGTGCCGGGCCTCGGTCAGGCAGCTCAGCGGGGCCTTCAGGCCGGCCGCCTCGGGCAGCCGGGCGTCCCCCGGCAGCCGCACCCCGTCGAGGGCGATCTCGCCGGTCACCGACGCGCGCAGCGACATCTTGCGCCGGATCTCCCGGGCCGTCACCCCGGGCGTGTCCATCGGTACGGCGAAACCCCGCACCCCGTCGTCGGTGCGGGCCCAGATCACCGCCACGTCGGCGATCGGCGCGTTGGTGATCCACATCTTGGCGCCGTCGAGGACCCAGTCGTCGCCGTCGCGGCGGGCCCGGGTGATCATCGAGGCCGGGTCGGAGCCGTGGTCCGGCTCGGTCAGCCCGAAGCAGCCGATCGCCTCGCCGGCCGCCATCGCGGGCAGCCAGCGCTGCTTCTGCTCCTCGCTGCCGTAGCGCCAGATCGCGTACATGGCCAGCGAGCCCTGCACCGACACCAGCGAGCGGATGCCGGAGTCGCCGGCCTCCAGCTCCAGGCAGGCCAGCCCGTACGCCACGGCCGAGGCACCGGCGCAGCCGTACCCGGTCAGGTGCATGCCGAGCAGGCCGAGCTTGCCGAACTCCCGGGCCAGCTCGCGGGCCGGCACCTGGCCGTCCTCGTACCAGCCGGCGACGTGCGGGCGGACCCGGTCGTCGACCAGCTGGCGCACGACGGCCCGGATCTGCCGCTCCTCCTCGCTCAGCGAGGCATCGACGTCGAGCAGGTCGAGAGGGGTCATCCCGCCACCTTAACGAACGCTCAGGGGCGCGTCACTCGGGCTGACCGCTGAGCACCAGCACCCGGGCGTGGATCTGGTTGCGCTGCTGCAGCGCCGCGCGCAGCGCCCGGTGCAGGCCGTCCTCCAGGTAGAGGCCGCCGTTCCACTGCACCACGTGCGGGAAGAGGTCACCGTAGAAGGTGGAGTCCTCGGCGAGGAGCTTGTCCAGCGCGAGCTCCCGCTTGGTGGTGATGAGCTGGTCCAGCCGCAGCGGTCGGGGCGGGATCTCCGCCCACTGCTTGAGCGTGAAGTTGTGCTCCGGGTAGGGACGTCCGTCCCGGACCGCTCTGAAGATCACGGCAGGCTCCCTCCCCGCGTCCGGGTCGACCGGCTGGAGCCGGGTCACACCGCGGCGCCGCGCGCCGCGGCACCGATGACCTCGCCAGCCTAGCCGCACCTGACCACTAGCGTTTTACGCCCTCGTGTCGGTTTCGCCGCGCTCAATACCCATCGAAAACGTTCCAGAAACGGTCAACTCCACCGGCCACGCCGGACCACCTCGTCGACCGGTCGTCGCCCGCGGCGCAGCGACGGTGACCGGTGGTCGAGGGCCCGGTAACCCACCGTCACCGCACCGATCGGCTGGAACTCCGCCGGCACCCCGAAGGCCTCCCGGTAGGCCGCCAACCGCTGCGGCGGGATGCCGAAGAAACAGGCGCCCAACCCCTCGTCGACCGCGGTGAGCAGCATCAGCAGGGCGGCGAAACCGGTGTCCACGAACCAGTACGGCACCGGCCAGCGATCGGTCGACCGGTCCGCCCAGCCCTTGTCCGGCTCGGCGTACCGCTCCAGGTAGGCCGACCGGCTGGCGTGCGGCACCACGATCAGCGGCGCCCGGCGCATCCCGGCGAGCCAGCGCTCCCGGCCACCACCGCCCGGGGTGGCCGCCGCCCAGAACCGCTCCCGGTCCGCCGGCTCCTCCAGCACCAGGAAACCCCAGCCCTGGGCGAAGCCGGCCGACGGCGCCCGCACCGCGTGGTCGAGCAACCGGTCCACCACGTCGGGCGGGACGGGGCGGTCCGGGTCGTAGTTGCGCACCATCCGGCGGCGCCGGACGACCTCGCCGAACTCCACGGCCGTCAGGCCCCCGGCCGGATGCCCCAGCTGCCCCGCCAGCTCTCGCCCGGCTTCAGCACGATCAGGTCCCGGCCGGAGCGGAACGCGTCCGCCGGGCAGGTCATCGGCTCGACCGCCACCGACCGCCGGTGCCGCTCGCCGGTGAGCGTGTCCCCGGTGAAGACCTGCCACCAGTGGAAACCGCCGTCCGCCCAGACCTGCACCCGGGCTCCGCCGTCCGGCGCGGCCAGGGTAACCGCGGAGCCGCCGTCGGCGTCCCGCACCAGGTCACCGAAGGCCAGGTCGAGCACGGCGTCCCCGATCGGGCGCGGCTCGCTCCAGTCGAACTCGCCGCCGGCCACCTCGGTCGCGCCGATCGGCAGCAGCCGGCCGTCCAGCAGGATCCGGGTACGCCCCGGCACGTGCAGCGACAGCTCGTCCACCGGCACGCCGGAGAGCTGGAGGTAGGGGTGGGTGGAGAAGCCGTACGGGGCCGGCTCGTCGCTGAGGTTCGTCGCCTCGTGGTCGATCCGCAGGCCGTCCGCGCTGACGCTCCACCGGCTGCGCAGCCGCAGCGCCCACGGGTAGCCGGGGGTGGGCGGCAGGTCGTACCCGATGGTGACCGCGTCGTCGGACTGCTCGACCAGACCCCACGGCACCCAGTTGACCAGGCCGTGCATGGCATTGTCCCGGGCCGGCTCGGTCAGGTCGAGCTGCAGCTCCCGGTCGCCGAAGCGGTACGCCCCGTCGCGGATCCGGTTCGGCCAGGGCGAGAGCACCTGGCCGGCCGAGCCGGGGCAGATCTCGTCCGCGTCGTACCCGTCGACGTAGTCCACGCCACCGTGCCGGTACGCCCGAAGACCACCGCCGACCTCGACGATGACCGCCTCGTGGCCGTCGGCGGAAATGGTCCACTGTGTCCCGGACGGGGGACGCGGTGCGGAGTTCTCCATGTCAGGGACCTTAGTCGCCCGCCCCGACCCCCGCCGGACCCGACCGCCCGGATCCCGCCGACGAGGCCTCCGCCGCCCGCCCGTCGCCGTCGGTCCGGCCCGCCGATTCCGCCGGCAGGTCACCGTCGGACGGCCCGTCGGCCGCCGCGTGCCCGTCGGTGCGCTCGGCCGGATCGGCTGCGCCGGCGCGGTAGCGCAGCAGGGCCGGGAAGGCCACCACCAGCAGCACCGCCAGCGCGGCGGAGGCGAGGCCGCCGCCCACCCAGGCCACGCTCGCGCCCAGCCCGGCCGCCGCGGCGCCGGCCCGCAGGTCGCCCAGCCGCGGGCCGCCGGCGACCACCACGGTGTTCACCCCCTGCAGCCGGCCGCGCATCCGGTCCGGCGCGTGGATCAGCAGCATCGACTGCCGCAGCACCGCGCTGACCAGGTCGGCCGCCCCGGCGACGGCGAGCAGGGCGACCATCAGCCAGAGCTGGCGGGCCAGCCCGGCCGCGGCGATGGCCAGTCCCCAGCCGACCACCGCGATCACCAGGGCCACCCCCTGCCGGCGGATCCGGCCGATCCAGCCCGAGGTCAACCCGCCGACCATCGCGCCGATCGCGATGGCGCTGTAGAGCCAGCCCACCGCCGCCCCGCCACCGAACCGGCTCACCGCGATCTCCGGGAACAGCGCGCGCGGCATGGCCAGGATCATCGCGATCAGGTCGATGGCGAACGAGGAGAGCAGCACCGGGGTGGTGGCCAGGTAGCGGAAGCCGTCCGCGATACCGGCCAGCCCGGCACGGCGCACCTCGCCCTCGGCCGGCGGCTCGGGCGGCATCGCCGGCAGCCGGACGGTGGCCACCACCAGCCCGGTGAACAGCAGCACGTCCACCGCGTACGCGATCGGCAGTCCGGATCCGGTGCCGAAGGCCGCGAAGATCAGGCCGGCGGCCAGCGGGCCGACCACCGAGGCGGCGGTGAAGGTGGTGTAGTTCAGCGTGCTGCCGGCCGGCAGCAGCTCCGCCGGCAGCAGTCGGGGCAGGATCGCCACCCGGGCCGGCGAGCTGATCGCGAAGCCGATCGAGTGGGCCGTCACCAGGGCCAGCAGCAGCACCGGGCTGCCGCCGCGCAGCAGCGCGTGCAGCAGCAGCCCGAACATCGAGGCCCAGAGCAGGGCCGAGCCGGCCAGCAGCACCCGGCGCCGGTCGCGGGCGTCGGCGACCGCGCCGCCCCAGAGCCCGAAGATCAGCAGGGGTACGAAGCCGGCCACCCCGAGCAGCCCCACCCAGAACGAGTCCCGGGTCAGCGCGTACATCTCCACCGGCACGGCCACCGCGGTGAACTGGAAGCCGAACATGGCCAGCGTGTTGCCGAGCCACATCCGCCGGTACGCCGGCACGCCCAGCGGGCGCAGGTCGATCGCCCAGCGGCGCGCCGCGCGCGGCCGGGCCTGGGTCACCCCGGTCACGGCCAGAGCCGCTCGACGACCCAGCCGCCCCCGTCGGTGCGCCGGAACCGCAGCCGGTCGTGCAGCCGGCTGGCCCGGCCCTGCCAGAACTCCACCGACTCGGGGCGGACCCGCAGGCCGCCCCAGCCCTCCGGGACCGGGACGGTCGGCTGGTCGGCGAAGCGCTGCTGGGCCCGGCGGTAGCTCTCCTGCAGCTCGTCCCGGTCGGCCAGCACCCGGGACTGCCGGCTGGCCCAGGCGCCGAGCTGGGAGCCGCGCGGCCGGCTGGCGAAGTACGCCTCGGTCTCCGCCGCCGCGACCCGCTCCACCCGACCGGCGACCACCACCTGCCGGTGCATCGGGAACCACGGGAAGACCAGGCTCGCCCACGGGTTCGCGGTCGCCTCGGCGCCCTTGCGGGAGGCGTAGTTGGTGTAGAAGACGAAGCCCTCGGGGTCGTACCCCTTGAGCAGCACGGTGCGGCCGCTGGGGCGGCCGTCGGCGTCGGCCGTGCCGACCACCATCGCGTTCGGCTCGGGCAGGCCGGCGGCCACCGCGTCGGCGAACCACCGGTCGAACTGGCCGTGCCAGTCGGCTGCCAGTTCGGCCTCGGAAAGGCCCAGGTCGGCGGCGTACTCGTTACGCATGGCCGCCGGGGTGGGTGTGTCGCCAGTCACAGTCGATCTCCTCCCAGCCGGGCGCCCTCGTCCCGGAGACGCTGGCCAACCCCTCCCGCCCAGTCTCGCCGAGGATGCTCCGGCGGCCAGCGGCGGGGATGTCGCAAGGCGCACAGTCGCGGTGGGTCGCGCTTCCGGTTACCCAGCAGGCAAGATGTCACGAACACCACCCCGAGGGGTCGCCTGAGGTGGGGCCGGACCGGCCCGCTCGGGCGCACCGAGCCGGCAGCCAGGAGACGACATGTCCGACTTCAAACCGGGCCTGGAGGGCGTCGTTGCCTTCGAGACCGAGATCGCCGAACCCGACCGCGAGGGCGGCGCGCTGCGGTATCGCGGCGTCGACATCGAGGATCTGATCGGTCAGGTCTCGTTCGGCAACGTCTGGGCGCTGCTGGTCGACGGCCGCTTCGGGCCGGGCCTGCCGCCGGCCGAGCCGTTCCCGGTGCCGGTGCACTCCGGCGACATCCGGGTCGACGTGCAGTCCGCGGTCGCCATGCTCGCCCCGTACTGGGGGCTCGACCAGCTGCTGGACATCTCCGACCAGCAGGCCCGCGAGGACCTGGCCCGGGTGTCGGTCACCGCGCTGTCCTTCGTGGCCCAGTCGGCCCGCGGCCTGGGCCTGCCGGCCGTGCCGCAGAAGGAGATCGACAAGGCCGAGACGATCGTCGAGCGGTTCATGAAGCGCTGGCGCGGCGAGCCGGACCCGCGGCACGTCAAGGCCGTCGACGCGTACTTCATCTCGGCCGCCGAGCACGGCCTGAACGCCTCCACCTTCACCGCCCGGATCGTCGCCTCCACCGGCGCGGACGCCGCGGCCTGCATCTCCTCGGGCATCGGCGCGCTGTCCGGCCCGCTGCACGGCGGCGCCCCCTCCCGGGTGCTGAGCATGCTCGAGGCCGTCGAGCGCAGCGGCGACGCCGAGGGGTACGTCAAGGGCGTGCTCGACCGCGGCGAGCGGCTGATGGGCTTCGGCCACCGGGTCTACCGGGCCGAGGACCCGCGCGCCCGGGTGCTGCGGCGCACCGCCAAGGAGCTGGGCGCCCCGCGCTTCGAGATCGCCGAGGCGCTGGAGAAGGCCGCCCTGGCCGAGCTGCAGGCCCGCCGCCCGGACCGGGTGCTCGCCACCAACGTCGAGTTCTGGTCGGCCGTGGTACTGGACTTCGCCGAGGTGCCGGCACACATGTTCACCTCGATGTTCACCTGCGCCCGGATGGGTGGCTGGTCCGCGCACATCCTGGAGCAGAAGAAGCTCCAGCGGCTGGTCCGCCCGGCCGCCCGCTACGTCGGGCCGAGCCCGCGCAAGCCGCAGCAGGTCGAGGGCTGGGCCGCCATCCCGCACGGCGTCTGATCCTCGTACCGCCTGATCCTCGTACCCCGCTGAAGGGCCCGGTCCGCGCGCGGACCGGGCCCTTCGCGCGTGCCGTCGCCCGGCGGACGCTGTGGCGCACGACTCATCGCCGACCGTGGGACCACCGGTCGCGGCGGCCGGCCCGGGTGCGAGGATGAGAGTCGGCAGTGTCGCCGGACCGGGCCCGGATCCCGGCCGCGCCGCGCGCCCGCGCCGCGCCGCCGGGGCAGCTCCGGGCCAGCCCAAGGGCCCGCCCTCGCCCATGCGGAAGGAACTCGACCACCGTGGCTGACGCACCCACCATCCGGATTCCCGACGACCTCAGGCCCGCCGACGGCCGCTTCGGCTGCGGGCCGTCCAAGGTCCGTCCGGCGGCGGTCTCCGCGCTCGCCGACGTGGCCACCAGCTACCTGGGCACCTCGCACCGGCAGAAGACGGTCCGCGACCAGGTGGCCCGGCTGCGCCGCGGCATCGCCGAGTTCTTCGCCCTGCCCGAGGGCTACGAGGTGGTGATCGGCAACGGCGGCACCACCGCGTTCTGGGAGGTCGCCACGTTCGGCCTGGTGCGGGACCAGGCCCAGTTCGCCAGCTTCGGCGAGTTCGGCGCGAAGTTCGCCAAGTCCGTCAAGGACGCGCCGTTCCTGGGCGAGCCGACCGTACGCAAGGCGGAGCCGGGCAGCGCCCCGGCGTTGCAGGCCGAGGCCGGGGTGGACGTCTACGCCACCCCGCACAACGAGACCTCGACCGGCGTGGCGGTGCCGATCCACCGGGTCACCGACGCCGACCCGGGCTCGCTGCTGCTGGTCGACGCCACCTCGGGCGCCGGCGGGCTGAGCGTGGACGTCGGCGAGACCGATGTCTACTACTTCGCCCCGCAGAAGTGCTTCGGCTCCGACGGCGGCCTCTGGCTCGCGCTGATGTCGCCGGCCGCGCTGGAGCGGGCCACCGAGATCAAGTCCTCGGGCCGCTACATCCCGGCCTTCCTCGACCTGGTCACCGCGATCGACAACTCGCGGCTGGAGCAGACCTACAACACCCCGGCGCTGGCCACCATCTTCCTGGCCGCCGAGCAGACCGACTGGATGAACGACCAGGGCGGGCTGGCCTGGGCAGCCAAGCGCACCGCGGAGAGCGCCGCCATCGTGTACGGCTGGGCGGAGCGCTCCGACGTGGCCTCCCCGTTCGTGCTCGACCCGGCGCTGCGGTCCAACGTGGTCGCCACCGTCGACTTCGCCGACGAGGTGGACGCCGCCGCGGTGGCGAAGGCGCTGCGGGCGAACGGCATCGTGGACACCGAGCCGTACCGGAAGCTCGGTCGCAACCAGCTGCGGGTGGCGCTCTTCCCGGCGGTCGAGCCGGCCGACGTGGAGGCGCTGACCGCCTCGATCGACTACGTGGTCGAGCGGCTCTGACGCAGCCGTCACGGTGGGTGGTCCACGGCCGGGCCGGCGGCCACCCACCGTGATCATCGTTGCAGCTCAGTCGCGACATGCGGGTGTCGCGTCCCCCACCTCGGGGAAGATGAGCGTACGGTGGTTCGAGACGCCCGGGTGGCCGGCTCGTGGCGTGACGCGGCCAGCGAAGCGGGACGGAGGCTACGCCATGCGCCCAGTACGCTTCGTCGCCCTCTCCGAGGACGGCCAGGCGCTGGTGCTCGCCGACGAGGTGGGGCGCCTGCTCGCCCTCCCCATCGACGAGCGCATCGCCGGGGCCCTGCACGCCGAGCCCGGCGCGCCGCCGCTCGCGGTGGTGTCCAGCGCCGCCGACCCGGTGCCGTCGCTGTCCCCGCGCGACATCCAGGCCCGGATCCGCTCCGGCGAGTCCGCCGAGGACGTCGCCCGGATCG
The DNA here is from genome assembly GCF_042899365.1 of Micromonospora sp. NPDC000089. Classification (NCBI taxonomy): domain Bacteria; kingdom Bacillati; phylum Actinomycetota; class Actinomycetes; order Micromonosporales; family Micromonosporaceae; genus Micromonospora; species Micromonospora sp. NPDC000089. The sequence continues at coordinate 593,911 of NZ_JBIAZT010000003.1, read as the reverse complement.
CCGGCGTGCCGGTCGACCGCGTCCTGCGCTACGCAGGCCCGGTGCTGCAGGAGCGGGCCATGCTCGCCCAGCACGCCCGGCGCACCCGGCTCAAGGGCGCCGAGAAGCCGACCCCACTGTCCGAGGTGGTCAACGGCCGGCTGGCCCAGCACGGCATCGACACCGAGAAGATCTCCTGGGACGCGTTCCGGCGCGACGACGGCACCTGGCGGATCGTCGCGACCTGGCCCTCCGGCAAGGCCACCGCGCAGGCGGTCTGGGATCTCGACAAGCTCCGGCAGAACGTCACGCCGCACGACGACATGGCGCAATATCTCTGCGCCGAGCGGCCCACCCCGATCCTCGGCCAGGAGCCGGCGCCGGAGCGGGGCGGGCACGCGCTGCCCGGCCCGTCGCGCGGCGAGCCGAGCCGGGGCGGCCACGGCCTGCCGTCGGCCGGCGAGCACAGCCGCCCGGGCCGCGACCCGATCCGGGCCGGCCGGGACGCCCTGCTCGCCTCGCTGGACAGGCCGCTCGGCGGCACCTCCGGGCGCGGGCTCGACCCGCGTTCGCCGGCCGCGCTGGCCGGTCAGGAGGCGCCCCGGCAGCGGGCGGTCGGCGGGGGCGCGGCGGCGCTGCTCGGCGGCGGCCAGGGCTCCGCGTTCGACGACGACTCGGACGCGCCGAAGGAGGTCCCCGCCGTACCGTCGCTCGCGGTGCTGCGGCCTCGGCGCACCGGCACCGCGGCGGCGGCCGCCGCGGCCGGCGAGTCGACCGACGCCTCCGGCAAGCCGCGCAAGCGCCTGCCGAGCTGGGACGACGTGCTGTTCGGCAGCGGCCCGGCGGCGCGCGAGTCGTCCTGATCCGACGGTTCCACCCTGGCGTTGGGCGGCACTGGACGTGCCCCCGTGCCAGGGTGGAGTCACGGAGTACACGAATCTGGGCCGCACCGGTCTCTCGGTGAGCCGGCTCTGCCTCGGCACGATGAACGTCGGCCCGCAGACACCCTGAACGCCCACCCCACCCCGCCCCACCCCACCCCGCCCCACCCCGGCCCGGCCCGGCCCGGCCCGGCCCGGCCCGGCCCGGCGATCTTGCACTTTCGGCCCCTCAAATGCCTGATATCTGGCTTTCGTCGAGGCCAGAAGCGCAAGATCGCCGGGGTCGAGTGGGGGCGGGGTCGAGTGGGGGCGGGGGTGGGGGTCGGGGTGGGTTAGAGGGGCCAGGTGGTGGGGTGGGTGTAGGTGGGGTGGGGGGACTGGTGGCTCTGGGTGAGAACCAGGTGGGTGGCGGGCCAGGGTGGGCCGGTGTAGGCGGTGAGGGACCGCTGGTCGGCCTGGACGTCGGGGGCGGGGATGCGGTCGCCGGGGCGGGCGATGGTCAGGTGCGGGCGGAACGGCTTGTCGTCGTACGGCAGGTCGTTGTCGCGCAGTCCGCTTCGGATCAGCCGGCCCAGCACGTGCAACGCGTCGACCTCGCCCCGCACGTCAACCCACAGCACGGTGGACCGGCCCCGGCCGAAGCGACCGCCGCCGGCCAGGCACAGCGTCGGCGGGCCGGAACGCAGCTCGCGAAAGGCGTCGGCGGCCGAGCCCAGGGCGTTCTGCACGTCGCTCAGGCGCTCGGCCGGCACCTCACCGAGGAAGGCGAGCGTGACGTGCAGTCGGGCCGGGTCGGCGAGCCGTACGTCGATGCCGGCGGCGGAGGCGGCGCCGACCCGCAGCCGCGCCACCCGGGCGGTCAGGTCGGTCACCGCGTCGGGGGGAGGATAGACCGCGGCGAACAGTCTCACGCCGCCACCGTAGCCGTCGAGGGGTGGACTACCGCCTCATGCCCGCCGGTTGCGGGGTCGGCGTTCGCCCTGGGTGGCCGGCACCGGCAGCCCGGCAGCGGCGAGCAGGCCCTCCACCCGGACCCGTTCGATCTCGCGGTCGACGCCGTCCAGTTCGGACAGGTGCTCGGTGATGCCGAGCGCCCGGCAGGCGGCCCGCAGCCGATCGTCGTACGCGTCGATGACCGAGCCGTGCCAGACCACCGAGCGGCCGCCGGCGGCGAGCCGGTGGCCGCCGAGCCGGCGCAGGTCCGCAGCGACGCGTTCGATGGGTTGCCGGTCGTTGCGGTCGAGCTCGGTGAGGTCGACGTCCCGGGTCAGCGCGTCCGCCTCGATGGCCCGGTCCAGCCGGGCGATGGTGCGTCGTTCGCGGCGGCGTTCCCGCCACTCGCTCCAGCCGCAGACGACCCGATCGAGGATCTCGTCGACGCAGAAGAGCATGGCGAACAGCACCGGCAGGCAGGCCACACCCAGGAACGCCAGTGCCAACGTCAGCGCGCGACCGCCTCCCACGCATCGACGCTAAAGCGTGGACGGGCCCACCGCCACCCGATTGCCGTTATCGGCACCCGACAGGGTTACGCCGACGCGCCGCCGCGAGGTTCCTCAGGGCCGCCGATCGGTGCGCTCGGGCCGCCACGCCGGCCCGACCCGGGTGCCGGCCCGGGTGCCGCGCCGGCCCGGGTGCCGCGTCCGCCCGCGCCGGCCGGCGGGCCGCCAGCGGTCAGCAGTCGGGGGCGGAGACCACGTAGAAGCGCGGCATCGGCAGCACCCGGAAGCGCAGCCGGGCGCCGGAGCGGCGCAGCTGCCAGGTGAGCGCGACCAGGGCGGTGACCAGGGAGATCAGGCCACCCATCCAGATGCTCGCGCCGGCGCCGTAGGTCTCGGCGACCCAGCCGATGATCGGCGCGCCGACCGGGTTGGTGCCGAGGAAGACCAGCACCCACAGGGCCATCACCCGGCCGCGGAAGGCGGCGTCCACGCCGAGCTGCACCCGCTGGTTGGCGGCCTGGGCGAAGAAGACCATGAAGAACCCGGTGGGCAGCAGCAGGGCGACCACCATCCAGTACGCCGGGGCGAAGCCGACCAGGGTGCCGAAGGCGGCACACCCGACGGCCGCACCGAGCACCACCCAGACCGAGGGCCGGCTACGCCGCCCGGTCCCGGCCAGCGCCCCGACCAGCGCGCCGACGGCCAGCGCGGTGCTGAACAGGCCGAACGTCGCGGCGCCGGTGCGGAACACCGTCTTGGCCAGCGCGGCGAGGGTGAGCTGGAAGTTGAACAGCGTCATCCCGATGATGGACATGACCACCATGGGCAGCAGCAGGTCGGGCCGGCGCCAGACGTACCGCAGGCCGTCGATCACCTTCGCCGAGTCGCGCTCGCCGACCGGCGGCAGGTCCTTGCGGTGCAGCTCCGCCGGGCGCATCCGGACCACGTTGGCCAGCGGGGCGACCGAGCTGATCGCGGTGAACAGGAAGACCGGGCCGACGTCGAAGGCGGCGATGGCCAGGCCGGCTACGGCCGGGCCGACGATCCGGGCGGAGTTGAACACCGCGGCGTTGAGCGAGAGCGCGTTGGGCAGCAGGGTGGTGCCGACCAGCTCGGAGACGAACGCCTGCCGGACCGGGGTCTCCACCGCGTTGGCGGTGCCCAGCAGGGCGGCGAACGCGAAGACGTGCCACAGCTGCACCAGGTCGGTCAGCACCAGAACGCTCATTACCAGCGCCAGCACGGTCCAGAAGGCGTTGGCGACGAAGAGCAACAGGCGCTTGTCGTACCGGTCGGCGAGCCGGCCGGAGAACAGGGTGAGCAGCAGTACGGGGGTGAACTGCAGCGCGGTGACCACGCCGAGCGCGGTGGCGGAGTTGTCGGAGAGCTCGAGGACGAGCCAGTCCTGGGCGATGAACATCATCCAGACGCCGATCAGTTTGATCAGCTGCCCGGTGGCGAAGAGTCGGTAGTTGCGGACTCGTAGGGACTGGAACATCGTGCTCAGCTTCGCCTGCACTCTTGGTGCGCCTCCTCGCGGTCGTACGCGTCATCGACGGCGGACGGCGCGGACCGGGCACGGTGGCGCGGTCAGGCGCGGGCGAGCTGCTGGAGGATCTCGGCGGCCCGCCGCAGCGTGTCGCGTTCGTCCTCCGTGAGCGCGGCCAGCCGGCTGGCCAGCCACTCGTTGCGGGCCCGCTCGAACTGGTCGAGCACGGCCCGGCCCCCCTCGGTCGCCGCGAGGATGACCTGCCTGCCGTCGGTCGGATGGGGGGTGCGCTGCACGAGGCCGCGCTCCTCCAACTTCGCGACGATCTTGGTCATCGTCGGCGGCTGCACCCGCTCGGTGTCGGCCAGCTCCCGCGGTGTCAGCGCTCCGGCCAGCCGGAGGCTGGTCAGCGCGCTGAGCTGGGTGACCGTCAGGTCGCCGACCGGGCGGGCCTGCCGGACCCGCCGGTTGAGTCGGGTGATCGCATCACGCAGCTGGGGCGCCAGCTGCGCCGGTGGCACGCGGTTCGCCGTCACCGTCCGCTCCGTCACGGTAGTTAGCCTAACTAATGAGCCTGGCTAACGACCACCGTTATGACCATGCTCACGAGGGGATTGTGCTGCTCCGGGCCGGGAATCCGATTGGGCTGCCGCCCGACTCCCGGCCCGGAGGCGGCGGTCAGAGCAGCGCGGACTCGATCGGCCCGCGCAGGAAGTACAGCACGAAGAGCGCGGCCACCGCGTACAGCAGCGGGTGGATCTCCCGCGCCTTCCCCTTGGCCAGCTTGAGCACCACGTACGTGATGATGCCCGCGCCGATGCCGTTGGAGATCGAGTACGTGAACGGCATCAGGGTGATGGTGAGGAATGCCGGAATCGCGATCTCGTAGTCGGTCCAGTCGATCGTCCGCACCGCGGTCATCATCAGGAAGCCGACCACCACCAGCGCCGTCGAGGCCGCCTCGAACGGCACCACCAGGGACAGCGGCGCCAGGAACATCGCCAGCAGGAACAGGGCACCGGTGACCAGGTTGGCCACCCCGGTCCGGGCGCCCTCCGCGACACCGGCGGCACTCTCGATGTACGACGTGTTGCTGGAGACGCTGGCCGCACCACCGGCCGCCGCCGCGATCGAGTCGACCAGCAGGATCTCCCGCGCCCGCGGCGGGGTGCCCCGCTCGTCCAGCATGCCGCCCTCCTGGCCGATCGCGACCATCGTGCCCATGGTGTCGAAGAAGTCGGTGATCAGCAGGGTGAAGACGAACATCAGCGGGACCAGCCAGCCGGCCCGGGCCCAGGAGTCCAGCACGTTGAAGTGGCCCAGTAGCGACAGGTCCGGGATGTCGACGATCTGCTTCGGCAGCTCGGGGACGTTCAGCGACCAGCCCTTCGGGTTCGGCCTGCCGTCGACGAAGGACGGGCCGACGTTGGCGACCGCCTCCACCACGATCGCCAGCACGGTCGAGGCCAGGATGCCGATCAGGATCGCGCCGCGCACCCGGCGTACCACCAGGACCAGGGTGATCAGCAGGCCGACCACGAAGACCAGCATCGGCCAGCTGACGATCTTGCCGTTGATGCCCAGGCCGACCGGGACGGTGCTGTTCGCCGCGTCCGGCACCCGGCGGACGAAGCCGGCGTCGACCAGGCCGATGATGGTCAGGAAGAGGCCGATGCCGACGCCGATCGCGGTCTTCATCTGGGTCGGCACCGAGCGGAACACCGCGGTGCGCAGCCCGGTGAGCACCAGCACGCCGATGATCACACCCTCGATCACCACCAGGCCCATCGCGTCCGCCCAGGTCATCTCCGGCGCGATCTCGTACGCGACCAGCGCGTTCACGCCCAGCCCGGCGGCCAGCGCCATCGGGAAGCGCCCCACCACCCCCATCAGCATGGTCATCAGGCCGGCCACCAGCGCGGTGGCGGCCGCGATCGCGGGGATCGGAAGCTTGGCGCCGTCGCCGTCGACGGCGCTGCCCAGGATCAGCGGGTTGAGCACCACGATGTACGCCATCGTGAAGAAGGTCGCGAACCCACCCCGCACCTCGCGGCTCGTCGTCGAACCGCGCGCGGAGATCTCGAAGAACCGGTCGAAACCGTTCCGGGGGTGGGCGGGATCGGGGGGAGTGCCGTTGTCCGGCGGCGCAATGGCCATCTGGTCCCTCGCAGGTGATCTTCCGTGGTCGGGCGCATCGTCGCAGATCAGCGGCCGACGACAAAGGCCGATCGCGTACGCTTTCCCGGTGCCCCAGGAGCAACCGCCGCGGCCCGAGCCGCTCGACCCGCCGATGGTGCCGTTCGTGCTGGCCGGGTTGGTCGCCTGGGCGGTGGCCGGTCTGCTGCTGCTGCTGTTCCGGGACTGGCTGACCAGCAACGGGCACCAGAACTGGCTCTGGACCTGCCTGGCCGGGTTCCTGTGGGGCTTTCCCGGTCTGGCCGTGATGATGCGACACGACGCCCACCGGCGCCGTCGTCGGGCGGCCGCTGACCAGCGCTGACCCGCTCCCGCCGTCTACCGACTCGCTTTCGGCGGTAGAGGTCGTGAGGTGAGCCGCGGCCCTACTGCTCGACCGGCTCCGCGGGCTCGGCGGCTCCGGCCTGGGCCGCCGGCTCGACCGCGGCGGTCGGCTCGACGGTCTCGGCGGCCGGCTCGGCCGGGGTCACCGGCATCGCCTCGACGGCGCTGTCGTCGTAGATCGTGGGCAGCTCGTCGACCGGCGCCTCGGCCGTGTCGACCAGCGCCTCGGAGTGCGCGCCGCAGCCGTGGTCGGCGCTGACCACCCGACCGTCGTCGGGGGCGTAGAAGTTGCCGCAGGCGCCGAAGGCCAGCCGCAGCGCGCCGGCCAGCGGCAGGTAGAAGCCGCAGGTGCCGCAGCGGGCGGGCGCCGGGGCGGCGGTGGAGATCGGGGCGGACGGGCCGTGGTCGCTGTCGTACCAGCGCTGGGCCGTCTCGGCGCGACCCTCGCGGGAGAGCACCCGGGGCCGGCCGAGGCCGAGCTCCCAGGCGGTCTCCTCGACGGCCGGGTCGTCGGAGAGCAGGTAGCCGGGGGCGAGGCGGTCGTCGTCCGGCGGGGTGAGCAGCAGGTCGCCGGGGCCGAGGTCGCCCGGCTTGAGCCGCTCCTGCCAGGGCAGCCAGCCCGGCGCCAGCAGCGCGTCGGAGCCGGGCAGCAGCACCGTCTCGCAGATCGTGACGTGCTTGCTGCGCGAGACCCGGGTGACGGTGACCGCCCAGTGCCAGCCGCGGTAACCGGCCATCAGGCACTCGAAGTAGTGGGTGACGGTCCGTTCACCCTCGGCGACCGCGCGCAGGTGGTCGCCGACGTCGGTGGGCTCCACCTCGGTGATGCCGGCGCGGGCCACCTCGACGGCGGCGGCGCAGACCTGGTCGAGGCGGGCGGCACGGGTGGAGGCGGGCCTGGTCACCCACCCATTGTTCCCCATGCTCCCGGGCGGCCGACGAGCACTCCCCCGATGGCTGTTCGACCGGTGGTGCGGCGGGACTCGATCCGATCGGCGAGGATGGGAGACATGCCGCTGTTCTCCCGCTCCGAGCGGTCCGTACTGGGACGGACCGCCGGCACCGGCATCCGCGCCACCCGGCTGCTGGTGCGCGGTTCGGTGCGCAGTGGGCGGTGGATGACCCGTCGGGCGGGTTCGGCCCGGGCCCGGGGCGCCGGCGGCGAGACGGGCATGGTCCGCCTCTTCGACCTGCACGCGGTCTCCTGCGCCGGGGACACGCTGATCGCCATCGGCCTGGCCGGGACGATCTTCTTCGACGTCCCGCTCGGCGAGGCGCGGACCAAGGTCGCGCTCTACCTGCTGGTCACCATGGTGCCGTTCGCCATGCTGGCGCCCGTGGTGGGCCCGCTGCTCGACCACTTCCGGCACGGCCGCCGGTACGCGCTGGCCACCACCATGCTCGGCCGGGCGTTCCTGGCCTGGCTGATCTCCGACTACATCGGCGGGTTCGGGCTCTACCCGGCGGCGTTCGGGGTGCTCGCGCTCTCCCGGGCGTACGGGGTGGCCCGCTCGGCGGCGGTGCCCCGGCTGCTGCCCGAGGGGCTGGGCCTGTCCCAGGTCGGGGCGCGGGCCAGCGTTTACGGCACGGTGGCCGGCGCCCTGGTCGCGCCGATCGGGCTGGCCGCCTTCTGGTTCGGGCCGCAGTGGCCGCTGCGGGTGGCGTCGGTGATCTTCCTGGTCGGCATGGTGATCGCGCTGCGGCTGCCGCCGAAGGCGGACTCCGAGCCGCCGGAGCGGGTGCCCCGCCCGCTGCGCGCGCTGCGCCGCGACGGTGACCGGCCGCTGGGCCGGGGGCGGCCGGCGGGGCGGCTGGTGATCGCCACCCTGATCGGGGCCGCGGCGCCGCGCGCGCTCTACGGCTTCCTGCTGCTCTTCCTCGCGTTCGCCCTGAAGAAGGGCGACCTGACCACCCAGTTCTTCGGCCGCGAGCTCAACGACCAGGCGGCGCTGGGCCTGGTCGGCGGGGCGCTGGCGGTGGGTGGCTTCCTGGCCACCGCCGTGGGCACCCGGTTGCGCATTCACCGGCCCACCGCGATCCAGGCGAACAGCATGATCATCGTGGCCGGGGTGGCGGTCCTGACCACCCTGCGCTTCTCCCTGGAGATGGTGACGGCGCTGTGCCTGGTCGCCGCCCTGGCCAGCGGGATCGCCAAGCTGGCGGTGGACGCGTCGATCCAGGAACGAATCCCGGAGCGGCTGCGGGCCAGCTCGTTCGCCCACTCGGAGACCGCGCTGATGCTGGCGTTCGTGCTCGGCGGCGGGCTGGGCCTGGTGCCGTTCGCCGGCTGGGTCGGCATCGCGGTCGCGGCCGGGGTGGGCTCGCTGGCCGCCGTCCGGGCCGTCGTGGTGGCCGGCAGGCTGCGCGGCGACCGCCTGATCGGCCGCCCCCTGCACGACGACGAGCTGGCCTTCGCCGAGACCGCCCGCGACCTCCCCGACGACCCGCCACCGCCCGTCGACCCCTGGGCCACCCCACCGCCCGCCACCGATCCCGACCGCCCGCACCCGACCGCCGCCACCCGGGCTGACGCGGCGAGTGCCGCCGCCGCGCAGGCGGCGCCGACCTCGCCGGCGCCGACCGCGCACCTCTCCCCCGGGTCGGCCGACGACGCCGGGCTCGCCCCGCCCGGGTACCACATCTACCGGCCGTCCTCCTCCGCCGTCGGCGGCTTCGGCGCCGACGGCGAGCAGCGGCGGGAGTCGCAGGGCCCGCTGTCGTGACCGGCCTGCTGGTGCTGACCGCGGTGCCCGCCGAGGCGGAGGCCGTCCGGGCCGGGCTGACCGATCCGACGGTCACCGTCCGCCCGATCGGGGTGGGACCGGCCGTCGCGGCGGCGGCCACGGCCCGCCTGCTCGCCCTGGCCGAGGCGGCCGGCCGCCCGTACCGGGCGGTGGTCAGCGCGGGGGTGGCCGGCGGCTTCACCGGCCGGGTCGCGGTCGGCGACACGGTGCTCGGCACCCTGAGCGTCGCGGCCGACCTCGGCGCCGAGTCGCCGACGGGCTTCCTGCCGATCGACCAGCTGGGCATGTCGCCGGAGCTGCTCGGCGGCGGCCCGAGCATCGGCGCCGACCCGCAGCTGCTCGCGACGCTGAGCGCGGCGCTGCCCGAGGCGACCCTCGGCGCCGTGCTGACCGTCAGCACGGTCACCGGCACGGCCGCGAGCACCGCGACCCTCGCCGACCGTCACCCGGACGCCGTGGCCGAGGGCATGGAGGGGTACGGCGTGGCGGTGGCCGCCGCCCAGGCCGGCGTCGCCTTCGCCGAGCTGCGCACCGTCTCGAACCCGATCGGACCGCGCGACCGGGACGCCTGGCGGATGCCCGAGGCGCTCGCCGCGCTCACCAAGGCTGCCCACGCTCTGCGCTGAGCGGTCGGAGCAGTTCCATCGCCAACGGCCGGCTGCTCGCGCCGCGGAAACCGCATGCGGCGAGGAACTGGACGCCCTGCCTCTCCGCCACCGCGTGGGCTCGCTCGATTCCGACCGCCGCCATCCGGGCCGTCATGGCATCCACCAGTCGGCCGCCGATGCCCAACCCGCGGTACCGCCGTGCGACCAACACCCCGTCCAGCACCAGTTCGGAGGCCCGTTCGTCGCCGTACTCGAGGTGCGGGGCGCGCTCGTGTGCCCGCAGCTCGCCGACCAACTCACCGTCGAGCAGTTCGGCGACGAAGCGCCAGCAGTTGCCGGGTCTCCCGTCGCCGGTGACCCAGCGCACCTTAGTCGCCCGGCGGATCCGCTCGTTCTCTCGTCGACGGTCCCGATAGCGCCGATTCCGTTCGTAGGCCGCCGGCGGCAGCTGCAGCGGGTACCGCTCGGGCGGGAGCTTGTACCAGTCCGCCCACCAGGCGCCGGGCCAGTCCTTCGGCTCCCGCACCGGCCAGACATCAAGGTGTGCCGGATAGCGCCGGTCGCCCAGGTCGCGCAGCTCGTCGTGAGGCACGGGCGGAACCGGGTACGCCGACGTGCCGCCGGGGCCCTCGTCGCCCTTGGAACAGCCGCTGGCAGCCGGGGCCTCGACCGTGATGCCGATCGCGCCGCCCATCGCCAGTACCAGCCGTTCGACCGTGCCGTAGCGGGGGTCGGTCGCTCGCCCGGACTCGATACGCGCGATGGTGGCCTGCGGCACACCCGACCTCTCGGCCAGGTCACGCTGGCTCAGATCGGCGTGGCGACGCAGGGCTCGGATCGTCCGAGCGAGATCGACCGGGTTTCCGGACCGCAGCGGCGTCGAGCCATCAGGCGGGGAGTCCGTGGTCACCGGTCAAGGCTGGGCCAACCCACCCGCCGCTATCAACAGCCACCCCGATCCTGTGGATAAGGCTGTGGAAAACCCGACTGCCTGGGGATGACCCGGTAGCGGCGGGCCCTTTGGAGCTGATGACGTAAACGATTCGCCCGCATCCGCCGGCAGATCGTTCACCGGTCACAGCAGCTGCCCGCTCCTCCGGAGCGCCGGAGCGCCGGAGCGGCGGAGCGGCGGAGCGGCGGAGCGGAGCCGTGAATCGTTTACGTCATCAGCTCCAAAGCGAACCGACAGAGCACCCCAGCACAGCCGACACCACCATCGCGGAATCAGCCATCGGCCCGTCGGGGCCGCGCTGGTACCGCCCCGCCACCGGACGGATCGCCGGCTGGATCACAGGCGACGGGCGCGGCGGGCCGGGGCGCCGGGGCGGGGCTACCGTGGGGGCGTGGCGCTCACCCTGGCGATCTCGCCCTGCCCCAACGACACGTTCGTCTTCGACGCCCTGGTGCACGGTCGGGTGCCCGGCGCGCCGCCGGTCGAGGTGACGTACGCGGACGTGGACGTCACCAACACGGCCGCCGAGCGCGGCGCGTTCGACCTGGTCAAGGTGAGCTACGCGGCACTGCCCTGGCTGCTCGACGACTACCACCTGCTGCCCTGCGGCGGGGCGCTCGGTCGCGGCTGCGGGCCGCTGGTGCTCACCCGCGGCGACCGCACTGACCTGAGCGGGGCGACCGTGGCGGTGCCGGGCGACCGGACCACGGCGTACCTGCTGTTCCGGCTCTGGTCCGCCGGCCGGCCGCCGGCGCGGATCGAGGTGGTGCCGTTCCACGAGATCATGCCCGGGGTGGCCGCCGGCCGGTACGACGCCGGGCTGGTGATCCACGAGGCCCGGTTCACCTACCCGCGGCACGGGCTGACCGCGCTGGTCGACCTCGGCGAGTGGTGGGAGGCCGACACCGGCCTGCCCATCCCGCTCGGCGCGATCCTGGCCCGCAAGGGCGCCGTCGACCCGATGGAGGCCGCCGGCTGGGTCCGGGAGTCCGTCCGGCAGGCGTGGGCGGACCCGGCCGCGAGCCGCGACTACGTCCTCGCCCACGCCCAGGAGATGGAGCTGGACGTGGTGGACCGGCACATCGGCCTCTACGTCAACGAGTTCACCGCCGACCTGGGCGAGGCGGGCTTCGCCGCGGTCGACGCGCTGCTCGGCCGGGCCGCCGACGCCGGGCTGATCCCCCGCGCCGCCGGCCTCCGCACCCCCGCGAGCTGACCCTCAGACCTCCAGCTCGCGCGCCACCGCGTGCACCAGCTGGGCGATCTTCTGGGCCGCCTTACGGTCGGGGAAGCGGCCGCGGCGCAGGTCCGGCTGGACCTTCGCCTCGAGCACCTTGATCATGTCCTCGACCAGGCCGTGCAGCTCCTCGGCCGGGCGCCGGCGCAGCTCGGCCACCGACGGCGGAGCCTCCAACAGCTTGGCGCCCATCGCCTGGCTGCCCCGGCGGCTGTCCACCACGCTGAAGTCGATCCGTTGACCGCCCTTGAGGTCGGTGACGCCCGCCGGCAGCGCGGCCTTCGGCAGGAACACGTCCCCGCCCTCGTCGCTGGTGACGAACCCGTACCCCTTGGCCGCGTCGTACCACTTCACTCGCCCCGTCGGCACCTTGGAACCCCTGCTTCACTCGTCATGACTACTGCTCCAAGGCTAGCCCGATGATCCGGTCGAGCGCCGCCGGGAATTGCCGAAGATCGTCAAGCACCGCGTACGCTCCGGCGTCGCGCAGCTCACCGGCCGTGCACGGGCCGGTGGCCACCGCGACCCCGGGAATCCCGGCGGCCCCGGCCGCCACCATGTCGGCCACGTGGTCCCCGACGTAGAGGGTCGCCCCGTGCTCCCGCAGCGCGGTCGCCTTCTGGTCGGCGAAGAGGTCACCGGCCAGCTCGTCCACCGGCAGCCCCAGGTGGTCCAGGTGCAGCTTCGCCAGCCGGCCCAGTTTGGCGGTGACCACCATGACCCGGCCGCCCCGCTCGTGCACCGCGGCGATCGCCGCCGCCGCGCCCGGCATCGGCACGGTCGGGGTGATCGCGTACGCCGGATACAGCTCCCGGTACGTGAGCACCGCCTCCTCGACCTGCTCGGGCGGGAACCAGTGGGCGATCTCGGTGCGCAGCGGCGGCCCCAACCGGCTCACCGCCAGGTCGGCGTCCACCGGCACACCGGTGCGCGCGGTCAGCGCGCGGAACGCCGCGGCGATCCCGGGGCGCGAGTCGACCAGGGTCATGTCGAGGTCGAAACCGACCATCAGCGCGGGCATCCTGAGAACGTACCCGGACAGGCCCGGCCGAGCCGGACGTCCGAGGGGCGGGAAAGCCCACCCGCGGGCTAGCGTGGAACGACGATGACCACCTCACTCGCCGACCACCTGCGCGCCCTGCCGGACGAGTCGCTCGCCGCCCTGCTCCAACTGCGGCCCGACCTCGTCGTGCCGGTGCCCGCCGACGTCGCCGCGCTGGCCCTGCGCGCCGAGTCGCGGGTGTCGGTCGCCCGGGCGCTGGACGGGCTGGACCAGTTCACCCTGCAGATCCTCGACGCCGCCCGGCTCACCCGACACCCGGACGACGGCACCACCAGCCCCGAGGCGGTGCTCGCCATGGCCACCGCCGGCCCGCACCCGCCGGCCCCGGCCACCGTCCGGGGCGCGGTGGGCAAACTCCGCGCGCTCTTCCTCCTGTACGGCCCGGAGCACGCGCTCCGCGTGGCGGGCAGCGTGGACGAGCTGGCCCCGTACCCGGCCGGGCTGGGCCGACCGGCGGCGAGCCTGGACCCGCGCACGGCCGCGGTCTGCGCGGACCCGGCGAAGCTGCGCCGCACCCTGCTGGCCGCCCCGCCGTCGGCCCGGGCGATCCTGGACAGGTTGGCCGCCGGCCCGCCGGTGGGCAGCGTGCCGGCCGGCGCGCTGCGGGCCCCGGCGGTCGGCGCGCAGGACGAGCTGCCCCCGGACGACGTGAACGGCGGTTCGCCGACCGGCTCGCCGGTGCGCTGGCTGGTGGAGGCGAGGCTGCTGGTGCAGGTGGCCACCGGCACCGTGGAGCTGCCCCGCGAGGTGGGGCTGTTGCTGCGCCGGGACACCGGCCCACTCGGCCCGCTGCGGACCAGCCCACCGCCGGTCTCGGCCGCACCGCGAGAGGCGAAGGCGGTCGACTCGGCCGGCGCCGGGCAGACCATGGAGGTGGTACGGCACACCGAGGCGCTGCTGGAGGGCCTGACCAACGAGCCGGCGCCGGTGCTGCGCTCGGGCGGCGTCGGGGTGCGTGACCTGCGTCGGCTGGCCCGCACGCTGGGCGTCGACGAGTCGACCACCGCGCTGGTCTTCGAGGTGGCGTACGCGGCCGGCCTGGTCGGCGAGCTGGACGTGCCGGGGGCGACCACCGGCCGGTACGGCGCCGACCAGCAGGTGGTGCCCACCGGCGGGTACGAGGTGTGGCGGGCCATGTCGCTGGCGTACCGCTGGGAGCAGTTGGCCCGGGCGTGGCTGACGATGAGCCGGCAGGTGGGCCTGGTCGGCCAGCGGGACGACCGGGACCGGCCGATCAGCGTGCTCTCCGCCGAGGCGGAACGGGCCGGCGCGCCGGCCGCCCGACGGGCGGTGCTCGGGGTGCTGGCCGATCTGGAGCCGGCCACCGCGCCCACCCCGGACGAGGTGCTGGAGCTGCTGGACTGGCGGGCGCCACGGCGCAGCCGGGGCCGGGAGAACGCGCACCGGGAGGTGCTGGCCGAGGCGGCCCAGCTGGGCGTGACGGGGCTGGGGGCGCTCACCTCGTACGGGCGGGTGCTGCTGGCGGACGTGACGGGCGCCGGTGAGCGGGGCGACGACCCGCTGGGGCTGCACTCGGAGGCGGAGAGCGGCGACCCGTCGGCGACGGTGCGGGCGCTGGACGCGCTGCTGCCCGCCCCGGTCGACCACTTCCTGGTGCAGGCTGACCTGAGCGTGGTGGTGCCCGGCCCGCCCGACCCGGCGCTCGCCGCCGAGCTGGACGTGGTGGCCGAGCTGGAGTCGGCCGGCGGGGCGAGCGTGCACCGGGTCACCACGGCCAGCGTGCGGCGCGCCCTGGACGCCGGTTACACGGCCGACGACCTGCACGCGCTGTTCCGCCGCCGGTCCCGCACACCCGTGCCGCAGGGGTTGACGTACCTGGTGGACGACGTGGCCCGTAAGCACGGCGGGCTGCGGGTCGGCTCCGCCGGGGGGTACGTGCGCAGCGACGACGAGGCGCTGCTGGCCGAGGTGCTGGCGGACCGCCGGTTGGAGCCGCTGGCGTTCCGCCGGCTGGCCCCGACGGTGCTGGCCACCCCGTACCAGGTGCAGCGGATGCTGATCGCGTTGCGCGACGCCGGGTTCGCGCCGGTGCCGGAGGACGCCTCCGGCGCGGCGGTGCTGGCCCGGCCGAGGACCCGGCGGGCGCCGGCCCGGACGCCGGTGACCACCCGCGCGGTGGATCCGATGGCGACCCCGCGGCTGCCGATGCCGCGGCTGCTGGGCGTGGTGGAGCAGATCCGGCGCGGCGACGCGGCGGCCCGGGCGGCGCGGCGGGCGCCGGCGGTGGTGCGCGGCGGGGTGGCGGCCGGCGGTCCGGCGCCGGCGCACGGGCACAGCGAGGCGCTCGCGGTGCTCCAGCAGGCGGTGCGGGACAAGGCGCTGGTCTGGGTCGGTTACGTCGACGCGCACGGGGCGACCACGTCGCGGCTGGTCCGGCCGGTGTCGATCGGCGCCGGCTACCTACGGGCGGAGGACGAGCGCACGGAGATGCTGCACACCTTCGCGCTGCACCGGATCACCGCCGCCGTCCGCGAGGACTGACCGGCGCTCACCAGCCGTGGCGGCTCAGCCACGGTCGCGGCGTACGGTGCCGACCACGGAGACGACCAGCAGCAGGGCGAACGCGGTGCCGGCGGTCTCCCCGACCGAGGCGACGAAGCCCTGCCGCTGCACCAGCCAGCCGAACAGGAACCAGCCGAGCAGGGCGACCCCGGCGACGGCGTAGCCGACCAGGGTCGCCGTGCTGACCGCGCCGGACGGCGACCCGTCCGGCGCGTCGTCGAGCGTGTCCCGGTCGACGGTCATGCCGAGGCTCAGGTGCCGGGGCGGCGGCCGAAGACCTTGACGGTGTTGCCGACCTTGCCCAGCTCCCACCAGCGGACCGCGTCGGTGGGCAGCAGGTTGACGCAGCCGTGCGAGCCGATCGCCGAGTTGTGCAGGTAGGTGGTGGTCTGGTGGAAGCCGATCCCGCCGTTGAACCGCTGCCAGTACGGCAGCCAGACGTCGTACGGGTCGGACCACTCCTTGAGGTTGCGCAGGTTGATCGTGTAGCTGCCGGTGGGGGTGGCGTAGCCGGACATGCCGGTGCGGGTGACGGTGGGGCCGGCGACGACCTTGCCGTCCCGCATCACCCAGGTGGTCTGCCGGGTCAGGTCGACGCAGAACGTGGTGCCGGAGCCGGCGTTGCAGGCGGCGGGGCTGGTGGTGGCCAGCCGCTTCGCCACGTCGTAGGTGAGCGGGCCGGCGCGACCGGCGGCGGGGCGGATGTCGTACCGCTGCTGGAACTTCTTGATCGCGAAGCAGTCGGTGTCGGACTGCCTGCCGTCGACCACGACCGGCCCGAAGCCGCCCAGCTTGGCCAGGTACGCCTCGACGTCGCGCTGGTGCTCGCCCTGCTCGCAGCGGGTGGGCGTGGCCGGCACCCCCCGACGGGGGCGGGGCGGGGTGGCCGGCACCGGCGTGGCCGCGCCGGTCTTCGCCGTGCCACCGGTGGTCTTCGCCCTGCCTGCCGTGGTCTTCGCCGTGCCGGCGCGGGACGCGGTGGTGGTCGTGGTGGCCTTGGTGACGGGCCGGGTCAGCTGGTCGGGCAGGGAGGCGACGCTCGCCCCCGTTCCCTGTTCCGCGCTGCCGACCGGGGCGAGCCCTCCTCCAACGCCACCCGGGTCGGCCTGCGGATCGAACGCGCACCCACCCGCGCCGACCAGCGTGACCACAGCCAGGGCGGCGACCCGAGTGGATATGCGGTTGATGGTCATAAAGGCCCTCCCCGAATCGTCCGTCCCCTTGCTAGACGTTCAGACCCCGGTGGTGGTTGCGCCCGGTGAAGCAAATTCTCGGCGCGACCGCGGGCCCGTGCAACACTGGATGGTCGGCCTGCGGCGGATGTCGCGCGAGGTGGCCGGCCAGCCGAGCTTCAGGAGGACGTTGGCGTGAGCAGTGGACCACTGATCGTCCAGTCCGACAAGACCCTGCTGCTGGAGATCGACCACCCGGACGCGCAGTCCTGCCGGATGGCGATCGCCCCGTTCGCCGAGCTGGAGCGCTCCCCGGAGCACGTGCACACCTACCGGCTGACGCCGCTGGGGTTGTGGAACGCCCGGGCCGCCGGCCACGACGCCGAGGCCGTGGTGGACGCCCTGATCAAGTACAGCCGCTACCCGGTGCCGCACGCGCTGCTGGTCGACGTGGCCGACACCATGGACCGGTACGGCCGGTTGCAGCTGGCCAACGACCCGGCGCACGGCCTGGTGCTGCGCGGGCTGGACCGGATGGTGCTGATCGAGGTGGCGAAGAGCAAGAAGCTCGCCGGCATGCTCGGCAACAAGATCGACGACGACACCATCCAGGTGCACCCGTCCGAGCGGGGTCGGCTCAAGCAGGCGCTGCTGAAGCTGGGCTGGCCGGCGGAGGACCTGGCCGGGTACGTCGACGGTGAGGCGCACCCCATCGAGCTGGCCGAGGACGGCGGGGACGGTGGTAAGCCGTTCACGCTGCGGTCGTACCAGCGGGAGGCGGTGGAGGCGTTCTGGGCCGGCGGGTCGGGCGTGGTGGTGCTGCCCTGCGGCGCCGGCAAGACGCTGGTCGGGGCGGCGGCGATGGCCGAGGCGAAGGCGACCACGCTGATCCTGGTGACGAACACCGTCGCCGGCCGGCAGTGGAAGCGGGAGCTGATCGCCCGCACCTCGCTGACCGAGGAGGAGATCGGCGAGTACTCGGGCGAGCGCAAGGAGATCCGCCCGGTCACCATCGCCACGTACCAGGTGCTCACCTCGCGGCGCGGCGGCGCGTTCACCCACCTGGACCTGTTCGGCGCCCGCGACTGGGGCCTGGTCGTCTACGACGAGGTGCACCTGCTGCCCGCGCCGATCTTCCGGTTCACCGCGGACCTCCAGGCCCGCCGCCGGCTGGGCCTCACCGCGACGCTGGTACGCGAGGACGGCCGGGAGGGCGACGTGTTCAGCCTGATCGGCCCGAAGCGGTACGACGCGCCGTGGAAGGACATCGAGTCGCAGGGCTGGATCGCCCCGGCCGAGTGTGTCGAGGTGCGGGTGACGCTGACCGACGCGGAGCGGATGGCGTACGCGACGGCGGAGGCCGAGGAGCGCTACCGGATGGCGGCGACCGCCCGCACGAAGCTGCCGGTGGTGAAGGCGCTGGTGGACCGGCATCCGGACGACCAGGTGCTGGTGATCGGCGCGTACATCGACCAGCTGCACCAGCTCGGGGAATACCTCGACGCGCCGATCATCCAGGGCTCGACCACGAACAAGGAACGGGAGCGGCTGTTCGACGCGTTCCGCTCGGGCGAGCTGCGCACCCTGGTGATCTCGAAGGTGGGAAACTTCTCGATCGACCTGCCGGAGGCGGCGGTGGCGATCCAGGTGTCCGGCACCTTCGGCTCCCGGCAGGAGGAGGCGCAGCGGCTCGGTCGGGTACTGCGGCCGAAGGCCGACGGCCGGCAGGCGCACTTCTACACGGTGGTCTCCCGGGACACCATCGACACCGAGTACGCCGCGCACCGGCAGCGGTTCCTCGCCGAGCAGGGGTACGCGTACACCATCGTGGACGCCGACGACGTGCTCGGCCCGTCGCTGCCGTCGTTCGACTGACCCTGGTTGGGCCACGCGGCCCGGCAGCGGCGGGCCCGGCGGCCTGCTGCCGTGCCGGGCTGCGCGGCTCCTCACCGGGGGCCAGGAGTCCGGTTCGGACACTATGGAGCTGATGACGTAAACGAATCAGCCGCCACGCGTGGTGCCTCGGCCGCGTCCCGCCGGACAGCGACTGTCGGACCCGTCGGGCAGACTCGCTTCCTGATCGTGGCCGGCGCCGTTGCCGGCCTCGGGCACGGGGGAGGCAGTTGTGGCGGTAACCGCCGACGATCGCGCGTGCGGGCTGGAGGGGTCGGCGTACCACCCCGGCGGCCGCGCCGCCCGGCAGGCAGCTCCGCGCATCGTGAGGGAGCACCGTGGCACCGGGTTGGCGTAGGGACTTCCGGTTCGTCTGGGCGGGCGAAACCACCTCGCTCGTCGGCACCCTGAGCAGCATCATCTCCGCGGACCGGGAGCCGGTGCCGGCCCGCTGACCGCAGTGGCCGTGGACCGACGGTCGGCGCGCCCTCGGGCAGTGGTGGTGGGCCGTCCCGTCGCGGGGCGGCCCACCACGTCAACTGCCGGTCAGGAGTAGTTGACCAGGAAGTAGTAGCTCGTCGAGTCGGTCCATGACCCGTCGGCGGTACGGCCGCGCACGCTCATGCTGTGCGAGCCGGCCGTGCTCGGCGTCCAGTTCACGGTGGCGGTTCCGGCGGTGCTCGCCGACACCGTGGCCGGCGTCCCGTCGTCCACGGTGTACTCGAAGTCCACGACACCCGGGCTGCCCTGGGTGAAGGTGAACTCGCCCGGCACGTCCACGCCGCCGGCCCACTCACCGGCCGGGTAGCTGCCCGACGACACCAGCGGCGCGGTGCCGACCAGGAACGGGTAGTCGGTCTGCGGCGTGTACTCGCCGGACGCGGTACGGCCGCGCACCGAGAGGAGGTTCGGGCCGTTGCGGTCCATCGTCACCCCGATGTCGGTCACCGACGAGTCGGGGGTCTTCGGCACGCTCCGCCAGGGGCCGCCGTTGAGCTGGTACTCGAAGGTCGTCACCTCGCTGATCTCGGTGTAGACCCCGAACGTGCCGACGGAACCGATCCCGCCACGCGGGGTGTACTCGTCGTAGGCGCTGCTGACGTTCACCCGCGGGTCCCGTACGGAGAAGTAGTACTGCCGCTCGGGGGTGGCCGTGCCGTCGGCCGCCCGGCTGGTGACGGTCAACTGGGTGAACCCGGAGTGCGTCGGCGTGATCTCGACCGTCGCCGTGCCGTCCGCCCCGGCGGCCACCACCTGCTCGTCCCCGCTGTACTCCAGGGTGTAGCGGTATTCGGTCACGCCGGCGCGGCCGGGGTGGAAGGTGAAGCGCCCGGGCTGCCCGGGCTGCCCGGCGAAGCCGTTCTCCGGGTAGTCGGTGGAGGTCACCACCGGCGCGTCGCTCACCTCGAAGGTGTAGGTGCGCGTCGGCGAGAAGGTGCCGTCCTGGAAGCGGGTGCGCACGGCGAGGGTGTTGGCGCCGGAGCGGTCCGGCGTCAGCGTCACCCGCGCCCAGCTGTAGTCCGGGTCGACGGTCTGCTCGGGCCCGTCGTTGAGCCGGTAGACGTAGGCGTCGACGTCGGGCATCGCGGTGTCGAAGTTGAACTCGCCGGGGATGCCGACGCCACCCCACGCACCGTTCTCGTAGTAGGTGCCGGAGGAGACCGACGGCTTCGTGTCGATGACGCTGAACTCGTACTGCGTACCGTCCGAGTAGGTGCCGTCGGCGGCGACGCTGCGGACGCCCAGCACGTACCAGTTGGGCTCGGTGGGCGTCCAGCGCAGCACCGCGGTGCCGTCCGCCGCCGCGTCGATCCGCTTGGTCTCCTCGTTACCGAGCGTGTACTCGTAGGCGACCACGCCGGTGCGGCCCGGTCGGAAGGTGAAGCTGCCCGGGCGGTCGACCACGCCGTTGTGGTCCGCGGTGAAGTCGGTCGACTCCACGAACGGGGTGTCGCGGACCAGCACGTCCTCGGTGTGCGCGCCGACGAACTCGGTGCCGACATAGCTGCGCACCTGCACCTTGGTGATCCCGGTCGTCGGGAAGACCACCGGGACCTCGGTGGTGCCGTCGGCGTCCGCCGGCACCCGGACCTCGTCGCCGACACCGATCGTGTACCCGAACTGGGTGACCCCCTCGACGTTGGTCGTGATGGCCAGTCGGCTGGGCAGGCCGACGCCGCCCATCGTCACCCGCACCCCCGGCGCGGTGGACTTGGCGAAGAACTCGTACCGGGTCGTCTCGGAGGAGTTCGACGCGCTGTCCACGCTGCGCACGCTCAGCGACTCGACGAACGAGGTCGGCGCGTACTCCAGCGTGACGTCCGCGCCCGGCTTCGGTGCGGGGATGTAGTTGTACGTCTGGCCGAAGCGGCCCCAGTAGTAGCCGACCACGTCCTTCGACCCGTTCGCGGTGAACGTGAAGGTGCCGGGAACGCCGCTGCCGCCGTGCGCCTGGCCGTCGTTCGGGTACGTCACCGAGCTGACCACCGGCGTGGCCGGCCGCACGGCGTCGACCTTCACGTAGCACGGCTTGGCCCACTTCGAGTAGTCCTGGCCGTCGTAGGCACGGGCGGTCCAGGCGACCACGGTGCCGTCCGGGTACTGCGACATGTCCCAGCCGGTCTTGGACAGGTGGTTGCCGTAGCTGGAGCCGAGCCGCTCGGAGCGCTGGTCCTCGTGACCGACCGGCCAGGCGGCGAAGTTCCCGTTGTAGTCGTAGTCGTAGGGGTCGGCGTCGTCGCCACGGACCATCAGCGTGTAGGTGCGCGGGCCGACGGGCTGCGGCTTCGCCTTGGTGCCGCACGCCCAGGCCGGAAACTCCAGCCCGATCTGCGCCACGGTGGGCGCCTGGTTGGCCTCGGCGTGGATCACCGGGAACGGGCGCAGCTTGCGGCCGTGGGACAGGTCGCCCTCGTACCCGTGCGGCACCCGGACCTCGATGGTCAGAGTCTGCGAGCCCTGCTTCGCCAGCTTCTGCAGCGCGGGAATGATGTCCCAGGCGAGGTAGCCGGGGCAGCTGGCCTCGCCGCCGGCCTGGACGGTGCCGAGCAGCTCACGCCGGCGCGGTGAGGACTGCCAGCTCGTGGTCGACGTGATCGCATCGGTGCGCCAGACCTCGACCGGCTGGGCGGTCGAGCAGTCCGCCGCCGACCGCTCCGCGATGACCAGGTCCGCCTTGTGGATGATGGCGCCCCGGAAACGCGAGACGTCGAAGGTGAAGTAGGACCGCGACTTGTGCTTGGCGCCGCTGGCGTCCGCCCAGGCGCCGATCGGCGCGTCCCCGGTCGGGTCGACGAACGACGTGCCCGGCGACCGGGAGTCCGTGTACGCCCAGCCGGACTTGCTCACGTCCTGCCCGTAGGCCTGCGCCGGCACGGCGGTGATGCCGACCAGACCCGCACCGAGCACGATTCCCAGTGATGCCGCGAGCAGTCTTCGCGCGCGCACGATCATCGAACCTCCCCCGTAGCCGATGGCGTGCATCGCCATGCGGGCGGGAGCATATCGAGCGATGCCAGTCGGGCGCGTACCCGTTTCGCGTTGTCTCCGCCCGCCGAACGGCCAGTCCCGGGTGCTCGGCCTTCGGCCCAGGATCTGGTTCGGACGCTGTGGAGCTGATGACGTAAACGGATCAGAGGCCGCGTCAGTCAGCGGGAGAGGGTGGTCTCCTCGGTCATGTGGGAGAGCTTGTCGGGGTTGCGGACGGCGTAGAGGCCGGTGATGCGGCCGTCGTCGAGGCGTACCGCGATGACGGTGTCGAGCTCGCCGTCGAGCTGGACGATCAGCGCCGGGTGGCCGTTGACCTGGGTGGATCGCCACGAGGTGCTGCCGGCGATCTTGCCCCAGCCGCCGGCGAGCAGGCGGGCGACCCTGTCGGCGCCGACGATCGGCCGGGGGACGGCCTGCTTGATGCCTCCGCCGTCGCCGAGCATCACCACGTCGGGCGCGAGGATGTCGAGCAGGCGTTGCAGGTCACCGGTCTCCACGGCACGTCGGAAGGCGTCCAGGGCGTACCGCGTCTCGGTGGCGGAGACGACCTGGCGCGGCCGGCGGGCGGCGACGTGCGCGCGGGCCCGGTGGGCGATCTGCCGGACGGCGGCGGGGCTCTTGTCGACGGCGTCGGCGATCTCGTCGTACCCCAGGTCGAAGACCTCGCGGAGGACGAACACGGCGCGTTCGGTCGGCGCCAGTGTTTCCAGCACCAGCAGCATGGCCATCGACACGCTGTCGGCCAGCGCGACGTCCTCGGCGACGTCGGGGGTGGTGAGCAGCGGCTCGGGCAGCCACGGCCCGACGTAGGACTCCTTGCGACGGCCGAGCACCCGTAGCCGGGTGAGCGCCTGGCGGGTGGTGATCCGTACCAGGTAGGCGCGCTGGTCGCGGACCGCGCCCAGGTCGACGCCCGCCCACCGCAGCCAGGTCTCCTGGAGTACGTCCTCCGCGTCGGCGGCCGAGCCGAGCATCTCGTACGCCACGGTGAAGAGCAGGTTGCGGTGCCGGAGGAACAGCTCGGTGGCCGGGTCGGGCCGGTCGGCGTCGGCCGCGTCGGTCGGCGTACCCGTCATGGGGTTGCTCCTGTTCGCCGGTGGTGCGTCACCCATGGGATGCCGCGACCCGCCGCGGTGTGACAGCCGGGCGCCGTGGCGCCCGTCACCCGGCCGGCCTGTCACGGCCGCCGGGCGGCCGGCATCTCGTGTACGTCCCACCCGACGAGCGAAGGACGGAACGATGGACGCCCGATTCAACCTGTTCGACAACGAGATCGCCATGCGCTTCGCCAAGCGGTTCGCCAACGCCGGCCTGGTGGTGCAGCAGTCGCCGCTGCCAGCGTCGACGCAGGAGCTGGTGTCGCTGCGGGCCAGCCAGATCAACGGTTGCGGCTGGTGCATCGACATGCACGTCAAGGAGGCGCTGGCCGCCGGCGAGTCCGCGGTGCGGCTGAGCCTGGTCGCGGCGTGGCGGGAGTCGACGGTCTTCACCGAGGCGGAGCAGGCCGCGCTGGCACTGGCCGAGGAGGGTACGCGGCTCGCCGACGCCGCCACCGGCGTCTCCGACGAGACGTGGGAGCTGGTGCGCAAGCACTACGACGACGACCAGATCGGGGCGCTGGTGTGCCTGGTCGCGCTGATCAACGCGGCGAACCGGTTGGCGGTGATCGTGCACCAGAAGGGCGGGTCGTACGAGCCGGGGATGTTCGCCGCCGCCCTCGCCTGACGCTGGGTCTGGCCCCGGGTCTACCGATCCGGGGCCAGACCCACCACCTGTCGCGGGCCCTTGCCCGGTTAGGCGGCCCGGAGCTTTCCTAACACGTACTGGTTGAGGCTCATCCCGTCCTCCGCGGCCCGCATGGCGAGTTCGCGGTGCAGGCTCTCGCCGACGCGAAGGTTGAACTTGCCGGAGTAGCTGCGGTCGGCGAACGGCTGCGGCACCGGCTCGCCCTGCTCCTCCAGGTCCCCGATCACCTCACGCACCAGCTTTTCGAGCCCTTGAAGGGCTCCCATCTGCGACTCTGCCAGCCAGGAGAGCGACGGGAACTCCACGCAGGTGGCCACGAACTCGTCATCGTCGGCCGACCAGGTGACCCGGTAGGTGTAGTGGGTGATCTCCGGACGCGCGTCGGACTGCATCACATGGCCTCCTTCTTCTCGACCGCCCTGAGCACCTGGCGCACCTGGTACGCCTTGGCCCTGCCCTTGTCATTCTGGATGTTGACGCGCGGGTCGCCCGCCCAGGGCATCTTGAACACCGCATGGGAGGTCCCGGCCTGCCGGGGCTTGCCGAAGTAGTGCTCGCACACCCGATAGAGATCGTTGTAGCCGACGTTCTGCTGGTTGCTCCGCATCGCTTCAACAAGCTTGGCTATCGAGGGCACCAGCTGATGGTACTACCGATGGTACTGCCTTGCCCCGCTCTCGCGTCAGCTCCGTAGTCAGCACCGGAAGGGCGGGGAGTCCGCGGTGCGGCTGAGCCTGGTCGCGGCGTGGCGGGAGTCGACGGTCTTCACCGAGGCGGAGCGGGCCGCGCTGGCGCTGGCCGAAGAGGGGACGCGGCTCGCCGACGCCGCCACCGGGGTGTCGGACGAGACGTGGTCGCTGGTGCGTAGGCACTACGACGACGACCAGATCGGGGCGCTGGTGTGCCTGGTCGCGCTGATCAACGCGGCGAACCGGCTGGCGGTGATCGTGCACCAGAAGGGCGGGTCGTACGAACCGGGGATGTTCGCCGCCGCGCTCAAGCAGACAGCGATGCCCGTTTTGGCAGTAATTCAAGATGACGAGCAGTAATCCTCGATCACGTTGCGTTTCTTGCGAATTGGACGCATGCTAGCTCCATGACAGCCGCAGCCCGCGTCATGGATGAGCAGACGATCCTGCCCGATGCCGCCAACAACGCGGAAGTCGTGGACCTGCTTCAGGTCCTACGCGACCGTGGCCACAGCGTGCCCAAGGCCAGAGCACAGCTGGTAAGCGCAGACGGCACTAGCGCTAAGCCCCTACCAGACGGGCTACACGACATCTTGGTCAAAGCGCTAGAGGCCTTGGCCAGCGGCTACGCCGTCACGATCGCGCCGCAGCACACAACACTCACCACACAGCAGGCGGCAGACATGCTCGGGGTATCACGGCCAACCCTCACCAAGTTGCTTGACGAGGGAAGGATTCCGTACGAACGGCCCAGCAGTCACCGCAGGATCAAGCTAGCCGACGTGCTCAAGTATCAAGATCAGCGGCGGCAGGAGCGACGGAAGCTGCTTCAGAGCATGACGACGGAGAGCCTTGACATGGGGCTTTACGACTTGCCAGCAAGCAACCTTGAGGAAGGCGACGACGACAGAACGTGAAGCCGAAGCTTCCGCCGGGCATCCGCATCGCCTAGGCTCGCTTAGTGCCGTTCTCTGTCCTGCTCGATGCGAACGTCCTGGTTCCAAACGCGCTCCGCGACACTCTTCTACGGGTCACAGAAGCAGGCTTCTACCGTCCGCTTTGGAGCCAGGACATCCTCGCAGAGACGCGGCGAACGATCCTAAGGCTACGCCCAAGCATTGACCCCAACCGGCTCGACATGATGTTCACGTGCATGAATGCAGCGTTCGGTGACGCCCTCGTCACGGGCTATGAGCCTCTCGTCACGGGCATGACGAACGACATAGATGACCGACATGTCCTAGCCGCGGCCGTCGCCGGCCGAGCGGACGTAATCGTGACCAACAATGTCAAGCACTTCCCCCAAGCCGCGGTGGGTCCTCTACACATCGAAGTACTGAAGCCCGACCGGTTCCTGTGCCTGCAATACGACCTAGCTCCGGCTCCGGTGGTGGACATCATCAAGAGGCAGAGCGACGAGACTGGCCGCTCGGCCGGGAAGCCCCGACTGAGCATCGATGAGTTGCTTGAGTTACTCAGCAACGGCGGCGCGCCTAGGTTCGTCGAACACATTCGAGGCCACCTAGCAGCAGCGAGGCTCCGACCGCGTTCCCCGAATGTGCCCGCACCTCGCCTGGTCGAGTCATAGCACGGACCGTTCAGGTCCCGCTTCCCGCCTGGACAGTTGGCGGTGAACCTGAGGCTGATCCAGTGCGTCTAATTCACGCAGGATGCGAGGCATTGGCAGGCACCCCTCGCGAGCAAGATCAATCGGCCCCACAAACGATCTTGGTCACCCACCTCGCCGACCTGCACATCACCATGACCGGCTACGAGTGACCCTGGCCAGCGACCATACCGACGGCGACACCAGTCGTCGGCCGCACCCGATCAGAGTCCGTAGGATCGAAGGCAGCAACCGCGGATCGCTGCCTTCGATTCCTAGGCCACTCGTCGCACGTTAAGTAGCTGTCGGATCACAACCTAGAACGACGACGGTTCTCAAGCTCCTGGGGATTCAGCGACGAAGACGCCACGACCGGGGCGGCCGACCAGTACACCCTGCTCACGCAGCGTGGCGATTGCCCGCTGAATCGTCGAGTGCGAGACGTCGTACGAGTCCGCAAGCGCCTTCCCCGAGGGCAGCTGACTGCCCGGCGGGTACGTCCCGTCCTTGATCTTGCTCCGCAGGTCGTCGAGCAGTTCATCCATGGTGGGTGGGATAGGCACAGTACGGCCCCTTGCAGTCGGTTGGCCCACCCAGTATTGATCCACACCCTCGACGTAGGCAATGCATCTTCTGAAAGAGGTGACAGTGGTGACACAGCTGATAATGATGATGGTTGAGCAGAAGAGGATGGATAGGTACTTGACGTAGGTGAAGCTGCATCGGTAGCGTCGCTCTCGGTGATGCGGTGCTGGTGCGGTCGGTTGGCGCCTCTCGTGTTGGTCTCGCATCGCCGCCGAGACCTCACTCCGCGCTCCCCCAGCGCGGCCCTGTTGCCGTACTCGCCGATTGAGGCTGCGGTGGCAGGGCGGGGGTGGTCTCCGCCGCACCGCAACCGGCGGAGACCGCCCCCTTCCACCACTACCCGAGGGCGGTCACCGCGTGCGTAACCTGCTGAGCCGGCTGGTGAGCCGGCCCGACCCCACACCCCCGACCAACCACCACCCGCTGCGGCATCGGTCGCCGTTGCAGCCGTGGCAGATCCGGGAACGCTGCTTCACCGTCCGCCGCCGCGGCCTGGACCCGGACGAGATCCGCACCTTCCTGCACCGGGTCGCCGACGAACTCACCGTCGCCCAGACCGCCGTGGTCGCGGTGCAGGAGGAGAACGTACGCATCAAGAACGCCCTACGCGCCTGGCAGAGCGCCCAGTCCGCACACCACCAGTACCGATGAGCGGGGACCGCTGGGTGATCCACCTGCCGGTCACCGCACCCGACCTGACCCGCGCCCGGATCTTTGCCCGTACCGCCGCGCGGGTGCTGGCCCGGCTCAGCGCCCGCGTCGAGCCGGGCGGGGTGACCGTGTCCGCCGAGGACGACCAGGGCGTACGCCACTGGGTGTTCTGCGACCGGCCGCTGCCGGACGGGCGCGGCCGGTGCGCGCTGCCGACGGCGCACTCATCCGCCTGCGCGCCACGCCCGCCGTGGGTGCGGCGGCGGTGAGGCGCCCTGACGGCCGCCGACGATAGTCGCCGCATGCTGGCAGCCCTGGTCCGCAGAGCCGGGCCGGACGTGCGGGTCTGGCACCCCACCGGTCGCGCCGATCCGGCGGGCTTCGCGGCGATGGGGTGCGCGGAGGCGCTGCTGCACGGCGATGACATCGCCCGGGGCCTCGGTGTCGCCCTCGATCCCCCGCGTGCGGTGTGTGCCAGGGTGCTCGCCCGGCTGTTCCCGCGCGCCGCGCGGCGAGGGGTGGACCCGTGGGCGGCCCTGCGCTGGTCCACCGGCCGGGCCGAGCTGCCCGGGCACCCCCGGTTGACCGAGTGGCACTGGCAGGCGACGCCACCGGACCCCGGGTCTCGTGCGCTCCGGCGCCGTCCCACGCCTGCGACCTCGGCGTGCGCAGTACGCCCGCCGAGGCGCCGGCCGCGCTGATTCGTTTACGTCATCAGATCCAAAGGCGCTCGCGAGGTGGTCGACCACCGGCCGGAGCAGGAGCGCGGTCAGCGGCGGGCGACCGCCAGCACCGCGTCCGCGAAGGCCTCCGGCGCCTCCTGCGGCAGGTTGTGCCCGACCCCGCCGCCGACGGTCCGGTGCTCGTACGGACCGGTGAACCGCCCGGCGTACATCGACGGGTCGAGGTGGGGTGCGCCGTTCGCGTCGCCCTCCAGGCTGATCGTGGGCACGGTGACCGGCGGGTTCGCCGCCAACCGCCGCTCGATCTCGTCATAGCGCGGCTCGCCCTCGGCCAGGCCCAGCCGCCAGCGGTAGTTGTGGATCACCACGTCGACGTGGTCCGGGTTGTCCAGCGAGGCGGCGCTCCGGTCGAAGGTCGC
Organism: Micromonospora sp. NPDC000089; assembly: GCF_042899365.1. NCBI lineage: Bacteria > Bacillati > Actinomycetota > Actinomycetes > Micromonosporales > Micromonosporaceae > Micromonospora > Micromonospora sp. NPDC000089. The sequence continues at coordinate 565,540 of NZ_JBIAZT010000003.1, read as the reverse complement.
GTCGTCGAAGTCCCACCTCGGCGAGGCGGTGTGCCAGATCAGCCGGGCGAAGTCGCGCAGGTTGGCGGCGTACCCCCGCCGGCCCCGCTCGGTGGCGAAGTAGAACTGGTACCACCAGGACAGCTCTGCCTTCGGGGGCAGCGGGTTGCGGCCCGACTCCTGGGCGGCGATCAGGTAGCCGCTCACCGCGACCAGCCCCCGGCAGCGCTCCGGCCACAGCGCGGCGATCACGCAGGCGGTGCGGGCCCCCCAGTCGAAGCCGGCCAGCGTCGCGCTCGCCACCCCGAGGGCGTCCAGAAAGGCGAGGGTGTCCGCGGCCAACGCCGCCTGCTGGCCGTTGCGGGGAGCGTCCGCGGCACGGATCCGGGTGGTGCCGAAGCCGCGCAGGTGCGGCACGAGCACCCGGAGGCCGGCCCGGGTCAGCAGCGGCACCACCTCGGCGAAGCTGTGGATGTCGTACGGCCAGCCGTGCAGCAGGACCACCACGTCCCCGTCCGGGGGCCCCGCGTCGACGTACCCGATGGTCAGGGCCCCGGCGTCGACGTGGCGCAGGTCGCCGAACGGCCGGTGCGCCGCGGCGCCGGCGGAGGACTGCGTCATCGGCTGCTCCCAGGGCTCGGTCGGCACCTCGACACACCGGTCGGCTCGTGGCGAGCGTAGGGCCGCGGGCCCGGCCGCACCGCACTTCCGGCAAGGCTCACCGGCGGCGGCACGAGGTGGCTACCCTCCGGCCAGCGGGGCCCTGGCCACCCGGTTCTGGGTGACCAGGGCCCCGTACCCGCGGCCCGCCCGGCGGTCAGCCGACCGTGACCTCGCGGGTTGCCGACAGCGTCCCGGCCCGGACGGTCAGTGTCACCCGGCCGGGTGCCAGGCCGGTCAGCACGGACGTACGCAGGTCCAACACCGCCCGCAGGCCGGGGCGACGGCGCGCCGCCGCCAGCTCCCGGTCGTCCGCCACCACGGCCAGTGCGGGGTCACCGCCCCAGGTCACCGACATCGGGTAGCGCAGCGGGATCACCCGACCGTTCTGCCCGTCGTCGACGGCTCGGGCGCTCACCGGCGCCGAAGCGTTCACGGCGACGGAATCCGGTACGGACAGCTCGACGCGGCTGAGCACCGGCCGCACGTCCGCGCTGAACCAGCCGAGCCCGTCGGCGTCCGGCCGGTCCGCGGTGACCCGGGCCCGGTCAGGGTCGAGCGTCACCAGCGACCAGGCGGCGAACCCGCCGTGTCCGGCGTCGCCGTACGGCACCTTGCCCACGACCGGGGCGTTGAACTCCAGCACCCCGTCGGCGCGGCGCACGTGCGCGGTGTGCGCGTGCCCGCTGACCAGCGCCACCTGCTTGCCCGACGAGGCCCGGAACCCGGCCAGCCACTGCTCCAGCAGCTGCCCCTCGTACGGGTCGGACAGCTGCGACGAGCCGGTGCCGCTCGGGTCGAGCACGGGGTGGTGCACGGCCACCACGACCGACGAGACATGCCGGTCCGTCTTCGCCGCGTCGAGCTGCTCCCGCAGCCAGGGCAGCTGCCCGAAGTCCGACAGCCGCAACGAGCCGAGCGTGCTGTTCAGCAGGATGAACCGAGTCCCGGCGTGGTCGAAGACCTGTCGGGTGGGCCGCCCGGTGGACGCGCTGAACTGGGTGAGCGTGCCGGTCGCGCTGGCGCCGGACTCGTGGTTGCCGACCGCCCAGTACAGCGGGATGTCGGCGGGCAGGTGCTCGTCGATCAGCTTCTGGAACAGCGCGAAGTCCTGCGGGCGGTTGCTGTCCACCCCGTCGCCGGAGAGCAGCACGAAGTCCGGGCGGGCCGCAGCGATCTCGTCGACCGCCCGGGCCGTCTGGGTGTACGCGTACGACCCGGTGCCGCCGTCGGCGTTGATGTGCGTGTCGGACAGCACGGCGAACCGCCAGGCCCGCCCGCTCGGCGCCGGGGCGTCCGCACCCTGCTCCCGCACGGCCGGGTCCGGCTGGTCCGGTACGTCCGGCAGGTCCAGCGCCACGCCGACCCGCGCATCGAGCAGCGCCAGGTCGAGCTGCCCCGCGTCGCGCCGGGTGGAGTCGGTCTCAACGAGATAGATCCGGCTCAGCGTCAGCGGGGCGTTGAAGCCGCTGGGGATCGCACCCTCGACCCGCCGCCAGCCGGTCCAGTCGACCTCGGTGGCGAAGGTGAACGGCACGTTCGTGGAGCCCTGCGCGCTCATCATGGCCCGCAGCCAGTGCCGGTGCCCGTCGCCCTTGACCCACATCGCCAGCCGCTGCGCCCCGGCCGGCAGCACCAGCGGAGACTTGGCGATCGCGTACGCGGCGGACGTACCGGTGGGTTGGTTGGTGAAGTCGTAGCTGAGCCGCAGGCCGCTTTCACCAGCGGGGGCGCCGGGCCGGTCGGCGGTGTCCACGCCGGTGAGGCGTACGGTCGCCTTGGCGGCGGCCGGGCTCCACTGCGTGGCGTCGGCGAGGGTCGACAGCGACTGGTCGGACAGCCCGACGGTCAGCGGGATCCGCAGCGTGTGCCCCTGCACGGTGGCGGTGACCACGGTGCCCTTGCCGTCGGCGCCCGGGGCGCCGGTGAACCGCAGCGTGCCGTCGGGCCGGGTCTCGATCGTGGCCACCGACCGGTCGTAGTCGAGCTGGACGTCGCGCGGCTCGATCGGCGCGCGGAAGCCCTCGGCGTCCACACCGGTGACGGCGACGTCCCGGTGATCGCCCGGGGAGAGCGCCAGCGACTGCACGTCGGCCTCGATCCGGTCGAGCGGGCCGAGCACCCGCAGGTCCACCTTGGCCCGCACGCCACCGGAGCGGGCGACGAGCGCGCCGCTGCCGCTGTGCTTACCGCGCAGTTGGCCGTCGGCGTCCGGCTTGACCAGGTCACCGGGCACGGACTGCCAGCGCAGGCCGGCCAGCCGGGCCGGGCCGTACGTCTCGTCGTAGCCGACGGCGGACACGTCGCGGGACAGGCCGGGGAAGACCCGGTCGGACCGCAGGCGTACGTCGACGCCGTGCAGGTGACCCGAGCCGGCGGGCGGGACCAGCCCGACCGCGTTCGGCACCGGCCGCTGCCCCCCGTCGGAGGGCACGTTGGTGACCGCCACCCCGGTGTCGCCGCGTCGCCGGGACACCAGCTGCGACGAGCCGCCGCCGTCGAGCATGACCGCGTCGACCGCACCGGCCGCGCGCATCCGCTCGGCCAGTTCGGCCACGCCGAGCCCGCGGGACCGGCTGGAGCTGCCGTCGGCGACGTACAGCAGCAGCTTGCGGTCGCCGGTCCAGCCGATCGCCGTACGCGGCTTGAGGGCGGTGTTGTTCGCGTCCGCCGGGTCCAGCGCGACGAGCGCGCCGCCGCGGACCAGCACCTGGTGGGCGCCGAGGGCCAGCGAGAACGGGCTGGGGGCGTCCGAGCGGGCGTGGTAGTCGACGGTGACCCGGGTGCCGACGGGGGTGCCGGCCAGCTCGGTGGCCAGCGTGCCGGCGGCGAGGAGAACCGAGCCGCCGGCCGGGACCGGGGTGGCGGTCTTGCCGGTACGCACCGCGCTGACAACCCCGTCGCGGACCTCGACCTCCACGACCGGGCCCGCGGTGCCGACGTACCCGCGGTCGCCCGGCCCCCAGGCGGGGGTGTAGAGCACGGCGGAGTTCGCCGGGACGTTGTTGGCGTTCAGTCCGCCCAGGTCGAATCGGCGGTCACCGACCGTGGCGCTGCCCTCCAGCAGCAGGTTGGCGATCCGGCCGACCCCGTCGGCATCCAGTCCGACGGCCGGGCTGCCGGCCCGGTCGGCCTTGAGCAGTTCGCCGTCGGCGATCGCGCCGCCGATCGGGGCGTTCGTCGTGTTGATCGCGAAGAAATCGCCGTTGGTGGCGGCCACGGCGTGCGCGGCGTCCGCGAGCGCGGAGGGCGGCCGGGTCCCGGACACGGAGTCGGCCAGCAGCTTCGGCTTCGTCGGGCCGTCCAGGTCGGCGGTGAGCAGGAAGCTGTCGAGGAAGCCGCGGGCGTCGTAGCTGCGGTCCCGGGTGAGCGACACCCGGGGGGCGATCTCCTGGCGGTGGTGCTCGACGGGCAGCGACGTGACCGCCGGTACGGTCGGCGCGGCCGGAGCCAGGGCGTCGTCCGCGGGCGGTGCGGCGACGCGCGGCCCGCTCGGTGCGCGCCGACCACCGTCGTGGTCGTGGTCGTCGACCGGTCCCGGCGCGGTGGCGGACGCGGGCGTTGGCGCGGCGAGCGCGGTCGGTGGCACGGCCAGCGGTACGACGAGCGCCGCCAGCACGGTGAGCCGGGCGAGGGATGGACGTGGTCCGAGGATGGTTCGGGTATGTCCTGACACGTTGTCGCAGGTTAGGCGGCCGGTGCGGCCTGCCGACCAATCTCCGATGAACCCGTAGTGGCCGGGAGGAAGGGGTTGACGGGCCGGCGGTCGCGGCCCGCCAACCCCTTCGGGTGACGACCTAGCCGGCGCCGCCGGCGCGGAAGGCGACCCAGGCGTCGCTCATCCGGTCCGCCTGGCCCGGGGTGAACTCGTTCATGCACGAGTCCTGCGTGTAGTCCATGAAGTTGTGGATCGGGTCGAGGCCCGGGGCGGTGCAGGTGTCCGCGCCGACCGGGCAGTTGAACTGCGGCGCGGCCTCGCGCGGGGTGTCCGCGACGAAGTCGCCGGAGGCGGCGCAGCCGTGCGCGAAGGTGTGCTCCAGCATCAGCCAGTGCCCGACCTCGTGGGTCAGCGTGTCACCCTGCGCGTACTTGCCGGCGGTGCCGCCCGGCATCGACTCGTCGAGCATCACCACGCCGTCGATGTAGTCGCGGCCGTTGTTGTAGGCCTTCGGGAAGTACGCCCAGCCGAGCAGGCCGCCGCCGATGTTCGCCGCGTACACGTTCAGGGTCTCGGAGTCACCGGTGTAGAGCGCCTTCTTCATGTCCCGCTCGTTCTTGCCCGGCTCGACCGTGTACCAGGCGCTGTTCACCGTGTAGGTGGTGTCCACCAGGTCGAACCGGAACGGGGTGTCGGCGGCGGTCGCCGACGTCCTGCCCGAGTACGAGTCGTTGAGCACCTTCATCTGGTTGGCGATGAGGGTGTTCCACCGGGTGGTCTCGGCGGCGGTCAGCGGGTGGTCGGAGACCATGTGGAAGACGGTCGGGATGGTGACGCTGCCGTTGGGCAGTCGCGGCGAGTCCTTGACGACGCCGTAGGCGTTCGCCTCGTTCGTCGAGTACAGCTCGGGCTCCTGGGCGGTGGCACCCTCCTTGACCCTGGCCGCGCTCTGACCGGCGGCGCCCGGCGCGCAGGCCGCGACGCCCGGGGAGGCGGTCGCCGGGGCGGCCACGCCGAGCGCGCCGGACGCGCCACCGGAGGCCAGGAACGTCGCGGCGGTCGCGGTGAGGACGGCCAGGCGGAGGGTTGCTCTCCTGTGCATCGGTGCACCTTTCGTCGGGGGAACGGCGCGGTCGACGGGGGCTCGGCAGGGCCGGGGTCGAGGGCGTCGTGCTGGTATGACACCACGCCGAAGACGCCGGGAAAAGACCTCTGAGCAGGGTGGATGCCGATGTAACGGCAGCGGCCCGAACGGCGCTGATGGATGCCGTCCGGGCCGGTTCGGGGTCGCCGGTGACCGGCCGGGCCGGGGCCGGCGGGCTCGGCGTACCCGGTCCGCTTTCCCCGGCGTTCACGGCGCGGACAGCTGCCGCTCGGGCGTGCGTGGCAGCCTCCGTCGGAGTCCGAACCCGACGGAGGACGATCTTGACCATAGCGAGAAGAGCACTCACCTCGGTGGCGGTGGCGGGCGTGACGGTCGTCGCGCTCACCGGCACCGCCGCCGCTCACCCCCGGCACCACGACAAGCAGCTCAGCTTCGACCGCACCGCCACGTACCCGGTCTTCCAGAACCGGCCCGCCGGTGAGGACCCGACCACCGCGACCGTCGCGGAGATCTCCGCGGTCAGCGAGGACGGCCGCACCCTGGTCTACACCGACGCCGCCGCCAAGCGGATCGGCTTCCTCGACATCTCCCGCCCGGAACGCCCGCGCGGCCTCGGCACCCTCTCCCTGGCGCAGCTCGGCGACGCCGAGGACGAGCCCACCTCGGTGGCCGTCGTCGGCCGGTACGTCCTGGTGGTCGTCAACACCAGCCCGAGCTACACCGCGCCGTCCGGGCGGCTCGACGTGATCGAGCTGGCCACCCGCCGTCGGGTACGCAGCTTCGACCTCGGCGGCCAGCCGGACTCGATCGCGATCAGCCACGACCAGCGGTACGCGGCCATCGCGATCGAGAACGAGCGGGACGAGGACGCCACCCCGCCCGGCCACAAGAAGGGCGACCTGCCGCAGGCGCCCGCCGGCTTCGTGCAGATCGTCGACCTCGCCGGCCGGTCGCCGCAGCGCTGGGCGCTGCGGGCCGTACCGCTCACCAACGCCGACGGTACGGCGCTGCCCGCGCTGACCGCCGCCGGCATCACCGAGCCGACCGACCCGGAGCCCGAGTACGTCTCGATCAACCGGCGGAACCAGCTCGCGGTGACCCTGCAGGAGAACAACGGCGTCGTCCTGGTCGACCTGCCCACCGGCCGGCTCACCGGCGCGTTCAGCGCGGGCACGGCCTCGATCAGCGGCATCGACACGGTCAAGGACGGCACCATCGACCAGACCGGTTCGATCACCGACGTGCCCCGCGAGCCGGACGCGCTGGCCTGGGTGGATGACCGCTACCTGGCCACCGCCAACGAGGGCGACTGGCGGGGCGGCACCCGCGGCTGGTCCATCTTCGACAGCCGCACCGGGAAGGTCGCCTGGGACGCCGGCAACACCTTCGAGCGGCTCGCCGTCCGGTACGGGCTGCACAACGAGGACCGGTCCGCGAAGAAGGGCCCGGAGCCGGAGGGCGTGGCGATCGCCGAGTACCGCGGCGTGCGGTACGCCTTCGTCGGCTCGGAGCGCAGCAACTTCGTCGCCGTGTACGACCTCAGCCGGCCGACCGCGCCGGTGTTCCGGCAGGTGCTGCCCACCACCAACGGGCCGGAGGGGCTGCTGCCCATCCCGTCCCGGGGGCTGCTCGCCGTCTCCAGCGAGGAGGACGACGCCTCCGTCGGCGTACGCGCCTCGGTGTCGCTGTTCCAGCTCGGCAAGGGTGCGCCGGCGTTCCCGAGCATCGTGTCCGCCGACGACGAGACCGGCGCGCCGATCGGTTGGGGCGCGCTGGGCGCCCTGTCCGCCGTGCCGGGCAAGCCGCACCAGCTCTACAGCGTGACCGACGCGGCGTACGCCCGGACCCGGATCGTGACCATCGACGCGGCCCGCACGCCGGCCGTGGTGACCGGCGCGCTGCCGGTCAGCGACGAGGCCGGCCAGCCCGTCGGGTACGACGCGGAGGGCATCTTCGCCCGCCCGCAGGGTGGCTTCTGGCTCGCCGTCGAGGGCGCCAAGGGTGACCAGAACAAGCTGGTCCGGCTGGACGCCGCCGGGGTCACCCGGCAGACCGTCCCGCTGCCGGCGGACGTCGCCGCCGGCCTCGGCAAGCAGGGCTTCGAGGGGGTCACCGCGACCACCGACAAGCAGGGCCGGGAGATCGTCTGGGCGGTGCTGCAGCGGGAGGTCTCCACCGACCCGGCCGGCGTCGTCCGGATCGGCCGGTACGACGTGGCCGCGGGCACCTGGAGCTGGTTCGGATACCAGCTGGAGCGGACGAACGTGCCCGGTGACTGGCTCGGGCTGTCGGAGATCACCGTGGTCGGCGACAAGCTCGCGGTGATCGAGCGGGACAAGCTCAACGGCCCGGCCGCCGCGGTTAAGCGGATCTACACCGTGCCGCTGCCGGCCGGCCCCGCCGCGCCCGGCGCGCTGACCGTGCTGCCCAAGACGCTGGCGCTCGACGTGCTGCCGGCGCTGCGGGCCACCAACGGCTGGACCCAGGAGAAGCTGGAGGGCCTGGCGGTGGCCGGTGACGGCCAGCTGTACGCGATCACCGACAACGACGCCGTCCAGGACGCCACCGGCGAGACGGTGTTCCTCCGCCTCGGCCCGGCCCGCAAGGTGTTCGGCCGGCACTGATCGTGCGGTACCCGAGGGGCGTGGCCGGTTCCCGGTCGCGCCCCTCGGCGGTTGGCTCGCCGACGCTCTGCGCCCTTCGCACGAGCTGGCCCCAGCCTCCGGCCCCACGGCGGGGACGGCTCAGAGGACCCGGGTGATCCCTTCGGCGGCGCGCAGCGCGTCCAGCCCGGCCGGGTCGAGGTTGGCGCAGACCACCACGGACGCCCCGGCCGACAGCGGCGCCAACAGCCACTTCACCGGCTGCTCGTGCTCGGCCGCGTCCACCAGCAGCCGGTCACCGGCCCGCAGGTCGAGCTGCGCGGCCAGCTCGGCCGCCAGCCGCCCGTACGCGCCGAAGCTGGTGCCGTCCGGGGTGGCCGGGTCGGCCGGGTGGACGGCCTGGTGATCGGGTGGGGTGTCGTCGTGCGGCAGCACCTCGGCCGACCAGTCCAGCCAGCCCACGGGCACCTCGCCGAGCAGGCCGGGCGCGGTGCCGACCAGGTAGCGGTGCGTTCCGCCCGGCACGTTCTCCAGCCAGTCGTCGAGCCGTTCCGGGGTGCAGAACACCGCGTCGTACGGCAGGTCGCCACCCGGCTCCAGCACCGACAACCCGGCGGTGGCCCGGGGCCGGAACGACACGGCCAGCCCGAGCGACCAGGCGCCGAGCAGCACGGCGGCGGTCCGCCAGTGCGGCGGCAGCAGCACCGCCACCCGGTCACCGGCCCGCAGCCCGCACCCGTCCCGCAGCAGCCCGGCCGCGCGCGCCGCCCACCCGCCGAGCTGGCGCGCGGTCAACTCGGTGCGCTCACCCGTCACATCGTCCAGGTAGGTCAGCAACGCCGAGTCGGCCCGCCGGACGCCGCTGGGCAGGGGCAGGGCGGTGGCCACGTCCATCACACTCTCCTCGCTCGACGTCGACCCACCCTAACGCCCCCGGACGGGCGACATGATCGTCTGAGCGTCAGCCACTCGACACGCCGACGACCCAACGGCCCAGCATCAGACGATCATGACGACCACTGTCCCGGGCGCGGCGGGACCATCGAGGGGGACGAGCAGGGGCCGGGCGAGTGGTCAGGCGGCGAGCGGGGAGCGCGGCTCAGTCGGGTAGCGCCGGGCCGCCGCCGAGCAGCGGCGCCAGCAGGTCGCCGTCCTGCTCCACCCGCTTGAGCACCTCGCCCGCCGAGTACGGCTTGGTCGCCGGCCGCTTCCCGGCCGCGCCCGCCTCGACCTCGTCCCAGGTCAGCGGCGTCGACACCGCCGGCACCGCCTGCGCGCGCAGGGAGTACGGCGCCACCGTGGTCTTCGCCGCGTTGTTCTGACTCCAGTCGATGAACACCTTGCCGGGGCGCAGGTTCTTCGCCATCTTCGACAGGACCAGCTTCGGGTGCTCCCGCTCCAACTCCTGGGCGATCCGCTTCGCGTACCCGGAGACCACTTCGGCATCCTGGGTGCCGCGGATCGGGCAGCAGAGCTGCATGCCCTTCTTGCCGGACGTCTTCGGGTACGCCGCCACCCCGTCGAGCGCGAGCCGGTCGCGCATCAGCAACGCCACCTGGCAGCACTGCCGCAGCGCCGCCGGTGCGCCCGGGTCCAGGTCGACCACCATCAGGTCGGGGTGGGCGCCGATCTTCCACTGCGGGGTGTGCAGCTCCAGCGCGGCCAGGTTCGCCAGCCAGACCAGGGTGGGCAGCTCGTCGGCCACCACGTAGTCGATGGTCTCCCGGCCCTTGCTCGACCCGGGGGCGGGCAGGTTCTCGGTGCGTACCCAGGCCGGGGTGGCGGCCGGGGCGTTCTTCTCGAAGAACGAGCCGCCGCCGACGCCGTTGGGATAGCGGATCCGGGTGAGCGCCCGGTCGGCCAGGTGCGGCAGCAGCACCGGCGCGATCCGGGTGTAGTAGTCGATCACCTCGCCCTTGGTGAAGCCGGCCTCGGGGTAGAGCACCTTGTCCAGGTTGGACAGCTCCAGCGAGCGCCCCTCGACCTCGACCTTCAACCGGTCAGCCATCCTCGACCTCCTCCGCCGGCTTGTCCGGGCGCAGCCGCAGGATGCGGGGGAACCGCAGCCGCCCGTCCGGGGTGCGCTGGCCGTACTTGACCTCCACCACCACCAGCGGGGTTACCCAGATCGCTCCCCGGGCATCCTCGCGCGGCACGCCCGCCGCGAACGGCGACCCGCCGGCCCGCAGCGGCTCCAGCTCCCGCAGCAGCTCCCGCTCGATCGCCGCGCCGATCCCGCCGCCGACCCGGCCCCGGTAGACCAGCCGCCCGTCCGGCCCCGGCACCCCGACCAGCAGGCCACCGATCTTCCGCGCGCCGGGCCGCCAGCCGCCCACCACGAAGTCGCCGGTGACCTCCAGCTTGACCTTCACCCAGTCCGGCGAGCGCACCCCGGGCCGGTAGGCCGACTCGACCCGCTTGGCCATCACCCCCTCCAGCCCGTGCTCGCCGGCCGCCTCGTAGGTGGCCGGGCCGTCCGCGAATGTCGGCGGCACGGCCCACCGGGCCGCGCCCAGCCCGAGCGCCTCCAGCGCCGCCCGCCGCTCCCGGTACGGGCGGCCGGCCAGGTCCTCGCCGCGCAGCCGCAACAGGTCGAAGATCATGTACGTCACCGGGGCGGCCGCCGCCAGCCGGGCCGCCTTCACCCGGTCGCGGACGTGCATCCGCTCGGCCAGCGCGGTGAACGATGGTTGGCCGGCGGCGTCGAAGAGCACCACCTCGCCGTCGAGCAGCGCGTCGTCGACCTGCTCGGCCAGCGGCACCAGCTCCGGGTACGCGGCGGTGATCTCCACGCCGGAGCGGGCGTACAGCCGGGAGTGGCCGGCGGCGACGTCGGCGAGCGCGCGGACCCCGTCCCACTTGAACTCGTACGCCCAGCCGGAACCGCCCGGGAGTGGCCCGGTGATCGCGAGCATCGGCTTCAACGGCGCGCCGGGCACCTCTCGACTGTAGTAGCCCGCAGAAGTGCTCGCGTGTGCTTCGATCGTTTGCGATCCTGGGTAAACCGGGGAGAGGAGCGCAGGATGCGTGCCATCTGGAAGGGAGCGGTGTCGTTCGGGCTGGTCTCGATCGGGGTCAAGCTCTATTCGGCCACCGAGGAGAAGGACATCCGCTTCCACCAGGTCCACCGGGAGGACGGCGGCCGGATCCGCTACAAGCGCACCTGCTCGGTCTGCGGCGAGGAGGTCACCTACGACGACATCGCCAAGGGGTACGACCTGGGCGGCGGCGAGATGGTCATCCTCACCGACGAGGACTTCGCCGAGCTGCCGCTGACCAGCTCGCGGGCGATCGACGTGCTGGAGTTCGTGCCGGCCGACCAGGTCGACCCGATCCTCTACAACAAGGCGTACTTCCTTGAGCCCGAGGGCACCGCGACCAAGCCGTACGTGCTGCTGCGCGACGCGCTGACCGACTCGGAGCGGGTGGCCATCGTGAAGGTGGCGCTGCGCCAGCGTGAGCAGCTGGCCACCCTGCGGGTGCGCGACGGCGTGCTGCTGCTCAACACCATGCTCTGGCCGGACGAGGTGCGTACCCCCGACTTCGGCTTCCTGGACGAGGACCTGAAGGTCCGCCCGCCGGAGCTGGCGATGGCCAGCTCGCTGATCGACTCGATGGCCGGCGAGTTCGAGCCGGACGCCTTCACCGACGACTACCGGGCGGCGCTGCAGGAGGTCATCGACGCCAAGGTCGAGGGCCGTGAGGTGGTGCAGCCGGAGGAGGAAGAGGCCGCGCCGGCCGCCGCGGTGGACCTGATGGCCGCGCTGAAGGCGTCGGTGGAGCGGGCCAAGGCGGCCCGGGGCGAGCAGCCGTCGGGCGGGGCCGGCGAGCCGACGCCGATCTCCTCGGCCCGCTCGGCGCAGAAGGCGGCGAAGAAGACCGCTCCGGCTCGGAAGACCGCGGAGAAGAAGGCAACCGCGAAGAAGGCGGAGCCGGCGAAGAAGACCGCCGCCAAGAAGACCGCCGAGAAGAAGGCGACCAAGGCGCCGGCGAAGAAGGCGGCCGAGAAGAAGGCCGCACCCCGCAAGTCCGCCTGACCGCCTGACCGCCTGACCGCCTGACCGCCCACGCCCTGCAGGTACCCGGCCGTCCGCGAGCCACTCGCCATCACGCCCCTCACTGGTGGCCGATCATCGTCACTGGGCGTGGCGGCGTAGGGGGATCGCGCTTCCGTCACAGAGCGCAGCGCCTCCCGGCCCACCGGGCGAGCGGCCCCCGGCCCCTTTGCTCTGCTGCCATCAACGCAACTGCGCCTTGAGCAGGTAGAACGCCGCATGCCTGGGGCTCACATGGAATGGCGGATGGTCACCCTACGTGCCTGTCGCCTCGGTGGCAGCAGAGCAAAGCGTGTGGGGTGGGGTGGGAGGGGGTCGGGCTGGGGTGGCGGAGGGTGATCGAGCGGTCGGCGGGTGGCGGCGGCCCGGCCGGGATCCGCGCGCCGATCCCCGTTCGCCGGGGCGCGGCGGGAGCGCGATGGCGCGGTGCGGGCGCGGCGAGGGCGCGGTGCGGGCGCGGCGAGGGCGCGGCCGAGGGGCGGCGCGGGGGCGGCGCGGGCGCGGCGGGTGGGCCACGGGTGGGCGACGGGTGGGCCACGGCATCGACCCGGGTACCGTGTGCGCTGGCCACGGCACCGGGTCGCCGGGCCAGTCACCCACACTCAGCAGGGAGTCGAGGACGTGAGCGAGCGTAGCGAGAACCGGTCGGCGGGCCAGGGCCCGGAGACGAAGGCGCAACGACGGCTGGCCGCCCAGCTCGCCGCGCAGAAGGCTGCCGAGGCGCGCAAGCGCCGGCAGGCCTGGCTCGGCGCGCTCGCCGGCGTCGCGGTCATCGCCGTGATCGTCGGGGTCTTCGTGGTCACCCGCGGCGGCGACGACCCGGCCCCGCAGCCCGCCGCCGCGCCGGCCGGCTGCCCCGGCGGCTTCCCGAAGCTGCCCGAGGGCGCCGACCAGGCGCTGTGCACCAAGCCGGCCGCCCCCAAGGGCGAGGGCGAGCTCTCCGGCCTGAAGGCCACCCCGCTGATCCGGGGCAACGGCCCGGCCGCCCAGGCCGGCCAGCAGATCACCGTCAACTACGTCGGCGTGTCCTACAAGACGGGCGAGGAGTTCGACGCCTCCTGGAAGCGGAAGGAGCCGTTCTCCTTCGCGCTCGGCCAGGGCAACGTGATCCCGGGCTGGGACGAGGGCATGCAGGGCCAGACCGTCGGCAGCCGGGTGCAGCTCGACATCCCGGCCGCCCTCGCGTACGGCGACAAGCCGCAGCGTCCCGGCGCGCCCGCCGGCCCGCTGCGGTTCATCGTCGACGTGCTGGCCGTGCAGTAGCCCACAGGGGTCTTCCGGCCGGTCACCTACAGCCAGTAGGTTCGGGGTCACCGTGGGCGCTTCCGTGCCCCGGTGACCCCTTTCGTCTCCGGAGGTGGCCGTGCCGGCGCTGGACGACCCCGGGCGCACCGCCCGGCTGATGTGGACGCACTTCGAGCCGCTGCACGCCGTGACCTACTTCCACCCCCGCTGCCGGGCCGCGTTCGAGGCGGTCGGGCTGCGCGGCTACTGGCGGGGCTACTTCGCCGGCCGGTCCGCCCCGCTGGGCGCGGTCGACGCCGCGCCGGTGACCGCCGCGTTCTTCAGCTTCGCCCCGCCGATGGTGACCCGCGCGCTGCCGGCCGTGTGGCGGCTGGCCACCCCGCAGGAGGCGCTGCGGGCCCGGCTCACCGGCGCGGTGCAGGCCCTCGCCGAGCTGACCTACGAGCTGCCCGAGGCGCACCTGGTCGAGGCGGCCGATCTGCTGGAAGAGGCCGCGGCGGCGGTGCAGACCGGCGGCCGGGTGCTGGGTGCGGCGAACGCCGCGCTGCCCCGGGGCGAGTATCCGCTGGCCCGGCTCTGGCAGGCCGCCACCACGCTGCGCGAGACCCGCGGTGACGGGCACGTCGCCGCGCTGGTCGCCGCCGACCTCGACCCGGTGGAGACACTGGCCTGGCGGGTCGCCGTGGACACCCACCCGAAGAACCTGCTCGGCCGGGGCTGGTCCGAGCAGCAGTGGGCGGACGCCCGCGGCCGGTTGGCCGAGCGCGGCTGGCTGACCGGGGACGGCGAGCCGACCGAGGCGGGCCGGGCCGGCTTCCGCACGGTCGAGGACGCCACCGACCTGGCCGCCGCCCGACCGTGGCGGGCGCTCGGGCCGGAGCGCACCGAGCGGCTGCGCGAGCTGCTGGACCCGATCGCCCGCGCCTGCCACACGGTGATCCCCGCCGACAGCCCGATCGGCCTGCCCGCCCTGCAGAGCTGATCCGGGCCGGCCCTGCAGGGGCTGAGCCGCCTGTGCCTGCCGCCGGCCGGCCTCCCGTGCGGCGGTCGGGCAGGATGGGCGGCATGGCGTTGGATGCGGTGATCTTCGACCTGGACGGCGTGATCGTGGACTCGGAGCCGGTCTGGGAGCAGGTCCGGCGGGCGTACGTGGCCGCGCACGGCGGCACCTGGCAGCCGGACACCCAGCGTCGGCTGATGGGGATGAGCACCGGGGAGTGGGCCGCGTACCTCAGCGGTGAACTGGGCGTCGACCGGAGCGCCGAGCAGGTCGCCACCGAGGTGGTCGAGGAGATGACCCGGCGGTACGCGGAACACGTACCGCTGATCGACGACGCCGACCGGGTGGTGCGCGGGCTGGCCGCGCGGTGGCCGCTGGGTCTGGCCAGCTCGTCGCCCACCCGGCTGATCGCGGCGGCGCTGACCGCCACCGGCCTGACCGACGCGTTCGGGGCGACCCTGTCGACCGAGGAGACCCCGCGCGGCAAGCCGGCGCCGGACGTCTACCTGACCGTCGCCCGGCGGCTGGAGGTCGACCCGGCCCAATGCGTGGCGGTGGAGGACTCCTCCAACGGGGTGCGCTCGGCGGCCGCCGCCGGCATGCGGGTGGTGGCGGTGCCGCACGGGGCGTACCCGCTGGACGAGGACGCGGCGGCGCTCGCCGCCGTGGTGCTGCCCTCGGTGCACGCGCTGACCGTGGACGTGGTGGAGCGACTCGGCTGACCTGCCGTCCCGCCCGCCCGGCGCCGGTCGAATGATCGGCAGTGGCCCGGGTACGGCGGGTAGGGACGGGCAGCCGGTGTCCGACGTGAAGGAGACGGCGATGCGGACGATCGTGTACGAGCACACCGGCGACCCGTCGGTGCTGCAACTGATGGACCGGCCGGTGCCGGAGCCCCGCCCCGGTGAGGTGCTGGTGCGGCTGGCGGTGTCCGGGGTGAACCCGACCGACTGGAAGGGCCGCCGGTCGTGGCCGCTGCCGGCCGGCTGGCAGACCCCCGGGCAGGACGGCGCCGGGGTGGTCGAGGCGGTCGGCGAGGGCGTCGACCGGGCGATGATCGGCGAGCGGGTGTGGGTCTGGGAGGCGTCCTGGCAGCGCCCCTGGGGGACGGCCGCGGAGTACACCGTGGTGCCGGTCCGGCAGGCGGTGCCGCTCGGCGACGCCTCCTTCGAGCTCGGGGCGTGCCTGGGCATCCCGTTCCTGACCGCGCACCGCTGCCTGACCGCCGGCGAGTACCAGCCGGACGCGCTGCACGCGGGTGCGCTGAGCGACGCCGTGATCCTGGTGCAGGGCGGGGCGGGCGCGGTCGGCAACGCGGCGATCCAGCTGGCCCGCTGGGCGGACGCCTGCGTCATCGCGACGGTGAGCAGCCCGGAGAAGGCGCAGCTCGCCGCGGCGGCCGGTGCCTCCTTCGTGATCAACTACCGCGAGCAGGACGTGGTCGAGGAGGTCCGCAAGGTCGCCCCCGACGGCGTACACACCGTAGTCGAGGTGGCGGTGGCCCGGAACGCGGCGACGGACGCGAAGCTGCTGCGGCCCGGCGGGGCGGTCTGCGCGTACGCCGACGACGGCGGCGAGGAGGCGGCGATCCCGATCCGCCCGTCCATGATGGTCAACGCCCGCTGGCAGTTCGTGCTGGTCTACACCGAGCCGAAGGCGGCCAAGGCGCAGGCCGTGGTGGACGTGGCGGCGGCGGTGGCCCAGGGCGCCGTCCGGGTGGGCGAGGAGGCCGGGCTGCCGCTGCACCGCTATCCGCTGGCGGAGACGGCCGCCGCGCACCAGGCGGTGGAGGACGCCGTGGTGGGAAAGGTGCTGGTCAGCACCGCCGAGGTGTAGATCGCGAGGCGATTTCGCAATCACCCGGACAAACCCGAGCAAGTCTCGCAAGAATCATGGTGCGGGTCGCCCCGCAAAAGGAAGCGGGCGGCCCCGGCGCGGTGCGAACGCCGGGGCCGCCCCTGGGGAGGGATGCCGTCGGAACCTGGGCTCCTACCTCATCGGCGACGGTACGCCGAAAAGTGTTACGGCCCCGCCAGCTCCCGCACCTCCAGGCCGCCGTCGGCGTACCGCGAGCGGACCACCTTCTTGTCGAACTTGCCGACGCTGGTCTTCGGGACCGCGTCGATGATCGCCCAGCGCTCCGGCAGCTGCCAGCGTGCCACCGAGCCGGCCAGGAACTCGCGCAGCTGCTCCACCGTCGTGCCGGCGCCCTCGCGCACCACCACGGTGGCCAGCGGACGCTCACCCCAGCGCTGGTCGGGCACGCCGACCACGCAGGCCTCCTGCACGTCCGGGTGGGCCATCAGGGCGTTCTCCAGCTCCACCGAGGAGATCCACTCGCCGCCGGACTTGATCACGTCCTTGGCGCGGTCGGTGAGGGTGATGTACCCGTCCGCCGACAGCGTGCCGACGTCACCGGTGCGCAGCCAGCCGTCCCGGAACTTCTCCTCGTCCGGATGGTCGTCCCCGACGTACGAGGCGGTCACCCACGGGCCGCGGACCTCCAGCTCACCGACGGCCTCGCCGTCGGCGGGCAGCGGCTCGCCCAGCGGGCCGACGATCCGGGCCTCGACCCCGGCCGGCACCCGACCCTGGGTGTAGCGGTAGCGCCAGGCCTCGTCGCCGGTCGCGCCGGCCGGCGGCCGGGAGACCGAGCCCAGCGGGGAGGTCTCGGTCATCCCCCAGGCGTGGATCACCTCGATGCCGTGCCGCTCGGCGAACGCGTGCATCAGCGCGGGCGGGCAGGCCGACCCGCCGACGATCACCTCGCGCAGCGACGAGGTGTCCGCCTCGTTGGCGTCCAGGTAGGTCAGCAGGTCGGTCCAGATGGTCGGCACCGCGCCGGCCAGCGTGGGCCGCTCGGCGGCGATCATCGCGGCGATCGGGGCGGCCTGGAGGAACCGGTCCGGCATGATCAGCGAGGCGCCGGAGACGAACGCCGCGTACGGCAGCCCCCAGGACATCGCGTGGAACATCGGCACGATGGCCAGCTCCCGGTCGGTCGGCCCGAGGCCGAACGACTCCGGCATGCAGATCTGCAGCGAGTGCAGGTAGATCGAGCGGTGCGAGTAGGCGACGCCCTTGGGATTGCCGGTGGTGCCCGAGGTGTAGCAGAGCGCGGCGGCGTCCCGCTCGTCCACCTCCGGCCAGTCGAAGCTGTCCGGGCGGCCGGCCAGCAGCTCGTCCCAGGCGTGGAAGGTGACCCGGTCACCGGCCACCGCGGCCAGCGGCGCCGGGTCCCCGCCACCGACCACCACCACGTGCCGGACGGTCGTCATCTCGCCGAGCACCTTCGCCAGCAGCGGGATCAGCGTGGAGTCGACCAGCACCACCCGGTCCTGCGCGTGGTTGGCGATGTAGGCGACCTGGTCGGGGAAGAGCCGGATGTTCAACGTGTGCAGCACCGCGCCCATGCTCGGCACCGCGAAGTACGCCACCAGGTGCTCGGTGTTGTTCCACATGAAGGTGGCGACCCGATCGTCGCCGGTCACCCCGCACTCGTCGCGCAGCGCGTGGGCCAGCCGGGCCGCGATCCGACCGACCTCCGCGTACGTCGTCCGGCGCGGCTCAGCGCCGGTCCACGTGACGACCTCGGCGGTGCCGTGCACGCCCGAGCCGTGTTCGAGGATCCGGGAGACCTGGAGGGGGGCGGCCATCATCGTGCTACGCATGGGTAACAAGCTAGTGTCGCCGGTTACACGTTGGGAACCCCCGGAAAGCCGGTCCGTGGCCGGGATGCTGCGTAGATTGTCCGGGTGAGCATCTCCTGGGCAGACTCGTACGTCGGTCAGCTACGGGCCCTGGCCGGCGACCGGACGCTGATGTTCGTCGGCGCACGCGGCGTGATCCGCGACAACGCCGGTCGGGTGCTGCTGATCCAGCGCTCCGACAACGGCCACTGGGCGTTGCCGGCCGGCGCGATGGAGCTGGGCGAGTCGATCGCCGACTGCGCGGTGCGCGAGGTACGCGAGGAGACCGGGCTGCGCGCCCTGCGGGTCAGCGCCTTCGCCCTCTACACCGGCCCGGACCGCACCCACACCAACATGTACGGCCACACGTACCAAATCTTCACCACCGCGTTCCGGGTCGAGGACTGGGACGGCGAACTGCAACGGGTCACCGACGAGACCACCGACGCCGGCTTCTTCGCCCGCGACCGGTTCCCCTCGCCGCTCTCCCCCTCCGTCCCGGAGACCCTCGCCGACCTCGACGTCTTCGAGCAGACCAACCGCCTAATCCTCAAATAGCCCCCGCCCCGCCCCGCCCCGACCCGGCCCGCCCGCCCGGCCCTCCCGACCCGACCCACCGCGTTGATCAAGGAGTTTGGGCGCGGATTCGGCCCTCCGGAGACGCAAACTCCTTGATCAACAAGACCTGGCGGCCTTTACGGGGCGGGAAGGGGGGTGGGGGCCGGGGTTGGCTGGGGCACCGGGGCAGGGCGGGCGCCGGTGCGTTCGGCGCCGATGCCGGCCGCCACCACGAAGGCGATGCCGAGCACCGGCGCGACGCCCGGCACCTGGCCCAGTGCGACCAGGCCGACCAGCAGGGCGATCGCCGGCTCCAGGCTCATCAGGGTGCCGAAGGCGGCGGTGGTGAGCCGGCGCAGGGCGAGCAGCTCCAGCGCAAACGGGACGACCGGCAGCAGCACCGCCAGCCCGAGCCCGACCAGCACCACCCGCCAGGTGAGGTCGGGCAGCACCGCCGGGCCGACCGCGACGGTGGCGACCAGGGCGGCCACCGGCATCGACACCGCCAGGCCGCGCAGCCCGGAGACCTCGTCGCCGACCCGCTGGGTGAGCAGGATGTACGCCGCCCAGCACGCCCCCGCGGCCAGCGCGAAGCCCACGCCGAGCGGGTCGGCCCCGCCCCGCCACGGCTCGGTGAGCAGCAGCACCCCGACCCCGGCCAGCACCGCCCAGACCCGGGACTCCCGCCGGCCGCGCGCCACCGCGACCCCGAGCGGGCCGAGGAACTCCAGCGCGCTCGCCGTGCCCAGCGGCAGCCGGGCCACCGCCGCCATGAAGAGCAGGGTGATGCCCGCGGTCACCACGCCGAGCGCCAGGCAGGCCCGCAGGGCTGAGCGGGTGAACGCGGACGGGCGCGGGCGGACCAGCACCGCCAGCAGCACCCCCGCCCAGGCCAGCCGCAGCCACGCCGCGCCTTCGGGGCCGACGGAGTCGAAGAGCCCGACCGACGCGGCCAGGCCGAGCTGCACGGAGATCATCGCGGCGACCGCCATCGCCGAGCCGGCACGGGTGGGAGTCATGCCGCCCAGTAGAGCCGGTCGGCACCGTTCACGTCCACGTGCCTGTGCTTGACCCACCGTTCGGCGGTGATGAACGATACGAGGATGGACCTGCGTCGGCTGCGGCTGCTGCGTGAGCTGGCCCGGCTCGGCTCGATGCGTGCCGTCGCCAACGAGCTGGGCGTCACCACCTCGACGGTGTCCCAGCAGCTCGGCGTGCTGGCCCGCGAGGTCGGCGCCGAGCTGATCGAGCCGCACGGTCGCCGGGTCCGGCTCACCCCCGCCGGGCGTCGGCTCGCCGGGCACGCGGTGACCATCCTGGCCGCCGTGGACGCCGCCCGCCTCGACCTCGACCCGCGGGCCGAGCCGGCCGGCACGGTACGGGTGGCCGGCTTCGCCACCGCCGTACGCCGGTCGCTGCTGCCGATCACCGCCGACCTCGCGGCCCGCCACCCGCTGGTCCGGCTGCGCATCCACGAACACGAGCCGGCCGAGGCGTACGCGCTGCTCGGGGCGGACGAGATGGACCTCGCGCTGACCTACGACTACCACCTCGCGCCGGCGCCGCCCCGGCCCGACGTCGAGGTGACCCCGCTCTGGTCGGCGCGCTGGAGCCTGGGCGTACCGGCCGACGACCCGCCGGTGGACGGCCCGGCGGCCGAGGTCTTCGGCCACTTCGCGGCGCGGGACTGGATCGTCAACTCCCGCAACACCGCCGACGAGGTGGTGGTGCGGGCCATCGCCTCGATGGCCGGCTTCGAGCCGCGGATCGAGCACCGCGCGGACAGCCTGGAGCTCGTCCAGGACCTGATCGTCGCCGGGCTGGGCGTCGGGCTGCTCCCCGCCGACCAGCCGACCGCGCCCGGCGTACGGCTGCTCCCGCTCGCCGGCCCCGAGGTGCGGCTGCGGTCGTACGCGGTGGTCCGCCGGGGTCGGGCCGGCTGGCCGCCGCTCGCGCTGATCCTCGACCTGCTCGCCGGCGGCTGACCCCCGATCACAGCATGGTCTGCGACTTGGCCTCCATGTCGGCGGCGGCCTCCGCCTTCGACTCCTTCGGCAGCGACTTGCCACCCGGCGCGGGTGCCTCGCCGCCGAGCGGGTCGGCCCCGCCGGTGGCGCCGGCCGGGCCGGCGCCGCGCAGTCGCGCGTCGGGCATCGCCAGGGTGACCAGCACGGCCAGGATGGCCACCAGCCCGGTGGTCAGGAAGACCAGGTGCAGCGACTCGACGAAGGACGCCTGGATGGCGGCGCGCACCGGCCCGGGCAGGGCCAGGATGGTGGCCGGGTCGTTGATCGAGATGTTCGCGGCGCCGCCACGGGCCGCCACCGCCGCTCGCTGGTCCGGCGGCAGCTGGGCGATGGCGCCCGGCAGCCGGTCGGCCAGCTGGCCGACGAGCTGGGTGGAGAGCACCGCGCCGAGGATGGCCACCCCGAACGAGCCGCCCAGCGACCGGAAGAACGTCGCCGACGAGGTGCCCGCGCCCAGGTCCCGGACGTTCACCGCGTTCTGCACGGCGAGGATCAGCGACTGCATGCACAGGCCCAGCCCGACGCCGATCACCACCATGTAGCCGAACGCCGCCCAGAGCGAGGTGTCCACCTGGAGCCGGGTAAACAGCAGCATGCCGGCGACCAGCACCGCCGAGCCGGCCACCGGGAACCACTTGTACCGGCCGATCCGGCTCATCGCCCGGCCGGTGAGGATCGAGGTGACGATGATGCCGGCCATCATCGGCAGCATCAGCAGACCGCTGCGGGTCGGCGAGGCGCCCTTGACGATCTGCAGGTACAGCGGGATGAAGATGATCGACCCGAACATCACCAGACCGAGCACGAAGCCGGCCGAGTTGGCCAGCGCGAACGTCCGGCTGCGGAACAGCCGCAGCGGCAGGATCGGCTCCGCCACCCGGGACTCCTGCAGCAGGAACAGCCCGCCGAGCACCGCGCCGGCCACGAACAGCCCGATGATCACGCCGGAACCCCAGGCGTACGAGTTGCCGCCCCAGCTCAGCGCCAGCAGCAGCGCGCTGACCCCGGCCACCAGCAGCGCCGCGCCCAGCCAGTCGATCGAGTGCTCCCGGCGCTGGAACGGGATCAGCCGCATCACGTGGTAGCAGACCACGATCGCCAGGATCGCCAACGGCACGTTGATGTAGAAGATCCACCGCCAGTTGGTCTCGGCGAAGTAGCCGCCGACCAGCGGCCCGGCCACCGACGACAACCCGAACACCGCGCCGAAGAGCCCCTGGTAGCGGCCGCGCTCCCGGGGCGAGACCACGTCCGAGATGATGGTGAACGCCAGCGTCATCAGGCCGCCCGCGCCGAGACCCTGGATGCCCCGGGTGACGATCAGCTGGGTCATGTCCTGCGACAGCCCGGCCAGCAGCGAGCCGAGCAGGAAAGCGCCGATCGAGAAGAGGAAGACCGGGCGGCGGCCGTACAGGTCGGCCATCTTGCCGTACAGCGGGGTGGAGGCGGTGGACGCGAGGAGGTACGCGGTCACCACCCACGAGTAGTGGTCGATCCCGCCCAGCTCGCCGACGATGGTCGGCAACGCCGTACCGACGATGGTCTGGTCGAGCGCGGCCAGCAGCATGCCGGTCATCAGACCGAACATCAGCAACCGGATCTGGCGGGAATTGAGCAGCGGAGGACTTTCGGCTCGCGTGGTCACCCCGCGTTGTTTCCCGCACCCCCCCGAACATGCCTCCCCACCCGAAAAATCCCCCGCCCATCCCGGTTGATCATGAGGTTGACGGGGATGTCGATCTCCATTACCGCCGTCAAACTCATGATCAACGGAATCGGCGGGGTCAGGCGAACTGGTCGACGATGCGGGTGCAGAAGGCGGGGATGTCGTCGGGGTTGCGGCTGCTGGTCAGGTTGCCGTCCGTGACGACCTGCTCGTCGACCCAGGTGGCGCCGGCGTTCGTCAGGTCGGTGCGGAGGCTGGGCCAGCTGGTGATGCGGCGGCCCCTGACCACGTCCGCCTCGATCAGCGTCCACGGGCCGTGGCAGATCACGCCGACCGGCTTGCCGGCGTCGAAGAACGCCTTGACGAAGGCGACCGCGTCCGGGTCCGTACGCAGGAAGTCCGGGTTCGCCACGCCGCCCGGCAGCACCAGCGCGTCGTAGCCGCCGGCGTCCGCGTCGGCCGCGGTGACGTCCACGTCGTACGTCTTGCCCTGGTCCAGGTGGTTGAACGCCTGGATCGAACCGGACTTGAGCGAGACCAGCTCGGCGGTGCCGCCGGCCTGCTCGACCGCCTCGCGCGGCTTGACGTACTCCACCTCTTCCACCCCGTCGGTGGCGAGGAAGGCGATCCGCTTGCCCTGCAGAGTGTTCGATGCCATGTCCTGTTTTCTCCTCTCCGGTTACCTCTTGTCCCTGCCCGCTGTCCCCGCCGCGAAACCCACCGCGACGCGCCGGACCGACGCGCCGGGGCGAGGTCGCGACGCGCCAGGGCGATGTTTCGACGGCAGGAGCGCGGGGACCCGGGAGGGCATGGCAGGAGCAGCAGCGGAACAGCGCCCGCTCGCCACCGTCGTGGAGAGCTGGCAGCGGCGACCGGTCCTGGTCGTCGGCGACGCCATGCTCGACGAGTGGCGGTTCGCCGACTCCGAACGGCTCTGCCGGGAGGCGCCCGCGCCCGTCCTCACCCTGCGCCGGCGCATCTCCGCGGCCGGCGGCGCCGCCAACACGGCGGTCAACATCGCCGCCCTCGGCGGCCGGGCGCTGCTGGTCGCCCCGGTCGGCGCGGACGTGGCCGGCGACGAGCTGCACGACTGCCTGGACCGGGCCGGCGTGTGGGACCGGACGGTCAACCAGGCGCACCGGCCGACGCCGGTGAAGCGGCGGATGCTGGCCGGGAACCAGATCCTGCTCCGGGAGGACTCCGGCGACCCGGACGAGCCGCTCGACCCGGACGGGGTGGGGGGCCTGCTCACCGCGCTGGACTGCGCCACCGAGGAGCTCAAGGCGGCCGCCGGCGGCGCCGACCCGACGCTGGTGGTCTGCGACTACGGCCTGGGCGCGCTGCCCGCCGCGGTGCGCGCCTGGCTGGTGATCAACCGGGAGCGGTTCGCCACCGTCGCGCTGGACGCCCACGACCTGGCCGACTGGCGAGGCCTGAACCCAACCGTGGTGACCCCGAGCTTCGCCGAGGCGACCCGGCTGCTGGCCCGGGCCGCCGCCGGCTTCGGCGCCCCGCCCGCGCCCGCCGGCCACGGCGCCGACCTGCACCTGGACCACCCGACCGGCGACCCCGAGGACGGCCCGTCCGAGCTGACCGTCGGCGCCGCTCCCGGCCGCGCCCACGAGGCCGTCGCCGCCGCCCGGGACGCTCACGGGACGACCGCCGCCGCCATGGCCGCCGGGCTTCCCCGCGGGACCGGGCCGACCGGGGAGCCCACGCCCGGCGAGGGACGGGTCGCGCTCACCGGAGACGGGCTGAGCGTCACCGGCACCGGCCTGACCGTGGCGGCCACCGGCGGCGGGGAGGTCGACCGGGCCGTGCTGGCGCAATCGCGGCTGGCCGAGCTGCGCGCGCACACCGGCGCCGACGTGGTCGCGGTGACCCTGGACACCGACGGCGCGGTGGTCGGCGGGGCGGACGGCGAGCCCCGGCGCAGCCACAGCACCCCCGTCCCGGCCAGCCACACGGTGGGCGCCGGAGACGCGTACCTGGCGGCGATGACGCTCGCGCTGGCCGCCGCGGCGCCGCTGCCCACCGCCGCCCAGCTGGCCCAGCTCGCCGCCACCATCACCGTCTCCGACACCGGCACCTGCGTATGCCGGCGAGAGGACCTGCTGGACGCGCTGGACGAGCGACCCGAGGGCGGCACCGCCCACCCGACCCTGGTCGGCGCGCGCGAGCTGGACAGCATCGTGGCCGCGCACCGGCGCGCCGGCCGGTCGATCGTGTTCACCAACGGCTGCTTCGACGTGCTGCACCCCGGGCACGTGCGCTACCTCGAACAGGCCCGGGCCCTCGGCGACCTGCTGGTGGTGGCGGTCAACTCGGACGGCAGCGTGCGCCGGCTCAAGGGCCCCGACCGGCCGGTCAACCCGGTCGAGGACCGGGTCACCCTGCTCGCGGCCATGGCCTGCGTGGACCACGTGGTGGTCTTCGAGGAGGACTCACCGGCCGGCCTGATCGAGACCGTCCGCCCCGACGTTTACGTCAAGGGTGGCGACTACCCGCCGGAGATGGTCCCCGAGGCGCCGCTGGTGCGCCGCCTCGGTGGCCAGGTGCGCACCCTCGGGTACGTGCCGGACCGGTCCACCTCCGCCATCATCGAGCGGATCCGCGCCCAGGCGCACCAGCCCGCTACGCCACAACTGGGAAGGCCCACGTGAACCGTCCGCTCGACCTCGGCACGCCCGGGGAGTTCCGCCTGCCACGCCAGCTCGACGTGCTGATCCCGACCCGCAACCGGCCCACCGAGCTGGCGGTCACCCTGTCCGGGCTGGCCGCCCAGGCGGACGTGCCCGGCTTCGGGGTGGTGGTCAGCGACCAGTCCGACGGCGACCCGGCGTACGCCCACCCGGCCGTGGCCACCATGGCGCGCGCGCTGCGCCACCAGGGGCACCCGGTGCTGCTCACCCGGCGGCTGCCCCGGCGCGGGCTGGCCGAGCACCGGGCGTACCTGCTGGACCAGTCCGTCGCCCGCTACGTGCTCTGCCTGGACGACGACGTCTGGCTGGAGCCGGGCGCGCTGTCCCGGCTGGTCACCGCGATCGGCGAGCTGGGCTGCGGCTTCGTCGGCAACGCGGTGCACGGCCTGTCGTACGCGGACGACGTCCGCCCGGAGACGCACGGGCACTACGAGGAGTGGGACGGCCCACCGGTGCCGGAGCGGGTCCGGCCGGACACCCCGCAGTGGCACCGGGCGTCCATCCACCCGGCGGCGAACCTGCTGCACGTGACGCAGAAGCTGAATCTCCCGCCGGGCGCCTGGCGGGCGTACAAGGTCTCCTGGATCGGCGGCTGCGTGCTCTACGACCGGGCCGCCCTGGTCGACTCGGGCGGCTTCGACTTCTGGCGCCGGCTGGACGAGAAGCACCAGGGCGAGGACGTCGCGGCCCAGTTGTCGGTGATGGCGCGGCACGGCGGCGCCGGCGTCCTGCCCAGCGGCGCGTACCACCTGGAGTCCCCGACCACGGTCACCGAGCGGGACGTCGAGGCGTGGGAGGTCGTGCTCGCCGAGACCGACACCCCGCAGCCGGCCTGAGCCCGGGCCGGCCGCTCAGACACCCGCCGCCGGGCGGCGGCTCAGGCTTCCGGGCCGTCCGCGGCGTCGAGCAGGTCTGCGGCGGCCTCCAGCACCTCGACCACCGGCACGTCGGTGACGAACGAGTCCCGGTGCGGGCACTCGCCGTCGCCCGGGCGGTGCGGGTAGATGCTGGTGGTGCAGTCGACGCCGCAGACCGGGCAGCGCGTCGTCCACGAGGTGATCGGCCGGTGCCGGGCCCGCAGCGGGGTGGCCCCGTTGATCAGGTTGCCCAGCCAGTAGACCCCGACCGTGGGGGTGCCCACCGCGCCGGCCAGGTGCAGCGGCCCGGTGTCGTTGGAGACCACCAGCGCACACCCCTGGTACGCCCCGGCCAGCCCGCCGAGGCTGAGCGTGCCGACCTGTGGGCGGACCGGCACACCGGCCGCCGCGACCACTGCGTCCACCACCGCCTGCTCCGTCGGGGTGCCGGTGACCAGCACCTCGTACCCCCGGTCGTGCAGCGCGCGGGCGACCTCGCCGAAGCGTTCGGCGGGCCAGCGGCGGCGGGTGTCGGTGGCGCCCGGGTGCAGCGCGACCCGCGGCCGATCGGGCTCGCCGAGCACCTCCCGCGCCTCGGCCCGGTCCGCGTCGGTGACGGCGAGCGACGGGATGACGGTGACCGCCGGCGCCCCCACCAGCGCCGCCACCTCCAGGTAGCGGATCACCTCGTGCTGGTAGTAGACGTAGCGCATCCAGCGATCCAGCGGCGGCGCGCTCTCGGCGCGCAGCCCGGCGGTGACCCGGGCACCCAGCCGGCTGACGATCGGGTTGGAGTTGCCCCCGCCGCCGTGCACCTGCAACGCCAGGTCGAAGCCCTCCTTCGCGGCCCGCTCCAGGAAGTCGTCCATCGACGACGGCTCCTCGCCCGGGTCGGGGGCCCGGATGCCGGTGGCCGGCGGGATCACCAGCACCCGGTCCACCGGGCCGGGCCGGTCGCGCCAGAACTTGGCGTGCCACGGCGCGCCGAGCAGCACGATCTCCGCCTCCGGGTACGCGGCCCGCAGCGACTCCAGCGCGGGCAGCAGGAAGATGAAGTCGCCGAGCGCGTTGGCCCGCAGCACGGCGATCCGACGGACGTCGGGCACGCGCTCGCCCACCGGGCCGAGCAGGGAGGGAGTGTTCACTCCGAGCCCTACGGCCGGTCGATCTCGTCGACGGTGGTGTCCGGGTGGTGCAGCTCCCGGTCGGCGGCCGGATCGGCCATCCCGCTGGTGTCGACCATGCCCCCGGTCGTACCGCCGACGGCCGGGCCGCCGCGGTAGCCGGTGCGGCCGACGGTGATGGTGCGCGGCGCGGGCCGGGACGCCCGGGGCAGGTGCACCCGGAGCAGCCCGTGGTCCATCACCGCGTCGATCCCGTCCGGGTCCACCCGGGACGGCAGGTCGATCCGGTACTCGAAGCCGCGGGTCTCGAAGCCGCCGGGAATGCCCTGGTCGGCGTTGACCTCAGCCTCGGAGCGGGCGCGGACGCACAGCTCCCGGTCGTCCAGCTCGACGGCGACCTCCTCCGGGGCCACGCCGGGCAGCCGGACGACGACCTCCCAGCCGCCCGCGGTCTCGGTCAGCTCCACGTCCGCCGAGTTGCCCCGCCCACCGCCGACCAGCCGGCTCAGCTCGGCCCGCAGCGCCTGCAGCTCGCCCATCGGGTCCCAGCTCGACTGCCGGCCCCGCCAGCCGCGGCTCTGGTGTTCGGTCATCGCACGTCTCCGATCCGCCGCTCGGCCGTGGCCGGCCGCAGTGAGCTGGGGGCGTCCAGGTTGGCGTCGCGGTCGACGCCGACGCCGAGCCGGTCGACCAGCTCGCCGCCGAGCCAGGCGCTGACGCCGAGGATGGCCAGGCCGACCACCTCGATGGCGATCAGCGAGCCGCCGGCCGCCCGGGAGTCCGCGTTCAGCCGGACCGCCCAGACGGCGGCGAAGAGCAGGATCACCGCGACGTTCGCCGCGGCGTGCAGCAGCGCCACCCGCTTGGCGCGGGTGCCGGCCGGGATGGCGAGCAGGTCGAACGAGCCGGCCGCCGCGGCCAGCAGGCCGCCGACCAGGCCGACGGTGATGTTCCAGTACGCCACCTCGGCGAGGAAGTCGGGCCCGCCGACGGTGTCGACGATGTCGAACAGGGTGGCGGTGACCAGCAGCGCCACCGGGAACATCACCAACATCGGGTGCACGGGATGGCCGAGCACCTTCAGGCGGCTCTCCATGGTGGGCCTCCACTGCTTCACGTCGGGGGGCTGGGTGAGCCCGTACCCGCCCGGTCGACGGGCAAACCCGGGTCGCCGCGCCCGCATAGGCTGTCGGCGGCGGGGCTCGACGCCGAGTGCCCGCCACCGAGATCAACGGTCGGGGGAGGCGGACGTGACGGTGGAGATCACCACGCACGAGGAACTGCGCGAGCTGCTGGGGGCGCCGCTGCCCCGGGCGCTGGCCAAGGAGCGGGTGGCGCTGCACGAACGGGACCGGCAGTGGCTGGCCGCGTCGCCGTTCTGCCTGCTGGCCACGGCCGGCGCGGACGGCAGCTGCGACGTCTCGCCCAAGGGCGACCCGGCCGGCTTCGTCCGGGTGCTGGACGCGCACACCATCGCCGTTCCGGAGCGGCCGGGCAACCGCCGGGCGGACGGCTACCGCAACATCCTGGACAATCCGCACGTCGGGCTGATCTTCCTGATCCCGGGCCGGACGGACACCCTGCGGATCAACGGCCGCGCCCGGCTGGTGCGCGAGGCGGCGTACTTCGACGACATGGTGGTCAAGGGGCACCGGCCGGTGCTCGTCGTGGAGGTGGCGATCGAGCAGATCTTCTACCACTGCTCCAAGGCGTTTCTCCGCTCGCACCTCTGGCAGCCGGAGACCTGGCAGCCGGACGTGCTGCCGACCCGGCCGCGACTGGTGAAGGAGGTCGAGGGCGGCGCGGAGACGCTGGCCTCGCTGGAGCAGCGGTACGGCCCGGCCTACCTGGAGACCCTCTACCGAAGCTGAGCGGGCCGACCGAACAGGGTCACCTCGGCGGCCCCCTGGCGGGTGCCGGCCTTGGCGCAGACCGATCCGCGGTCGAGCAGCAGACCCGCCCGGGTGCAGTACCAGCCATCGTGGTCGACCGACCAGTCGCCGTCGGCGGTGACCCGTCGCCACGTCCGCTCGGCGGCCGCCTCCGCCGGCTCCCCGGGGCGGCCCACGACCGCCGCGAGGATCACCCGCACATGATCGTCGATCGGCGGACAACTCGGTACGGAGGTTCGGCCGGAACGCCGAGCGGAAAGCAGTGAGGCCCACGTCGCACCGTGCACAAAGGAGCCGAGCTGCGCGACAGGTACGACGCGACGTTGAGCTGAGCGCCGGTCAGCCAGGCCCTCGGGCGGCGGAGCCTGGCTGACCGCCCAGAATCGCCGTGGAACTCTCAGCCGTCGGCGGCGACGGCGATGTTGAACCGCTCCAGAGCGTCCTTCTTCTCCGGCGAGAGTGCGTCGATGTCGGGCGAGCCTGGGCCGGCCCCTCCATCGTGGAGGTCAACGCCCTTCAGCAACGCATCTACGATCGAGTTCGCCTCCTCAGAGGTGAATCCAGCCTCGGTCAGAATGTGCAGCGGTAGTTCAGTCATGACAGCGCTTTACCCTGACGTAGCACCGCACCAAACGCGGGGCAAGGAGCGTCCGCGCCCCGCTGCTGGTGCGTTCCTTGGTCATGGCGCGCCCGGCGGTGGCGAGCCATCGTCGGCGGGTGCCCAACTACACCAAAGGATGAA
The DNA here is from genome assembly GCF_042899365.1 of Micromonospora sp. NPDC000089. NCBI lineage: Bacteria > Bacillati > Actinomycetota > Actinomycetes > Micromonosporales > Micromonosporaceae > Micromonospora > Micromonospora sp. NPDC000089. Next base: position 535,978 of record NZ_JBIAZT010000003.1, on the reverse strand, counting down.
GCAGCCGACAAACCACGCAGACAATGTGAAAGGCCTTATCTACTGCCTCTGACGCACGAAGCATCGGAAGGGAGTGGAGACATGGACCGTCGCAGAGTTCTGTTGGCCGGCGCCGCCGGCGGTGCCGCGATCCTGCTGCGCGGCTCCCCCGGCCTCGCGGTCCCGGCCAGCCAGGCCGCACCGCTGGATCCGACCACCATCCCGAAGTACGTCACCGAGCTGCCGCTGACCCCGCCGATGCCGGTCAGCGGCCAGCCAGGTGGCATCGACGAGTACCGGATCGCCGTCCGGCAGTTCGCCCAGCAGGTGCTGCCCAAGGGCCTGCCCCGCACGACCGTCTGGGGGTACGGCTCACTGACCCACCCCGGCACGTTCCAGTTCCCGGGCCGGTCCATCGAGGCGAAGGTGGGCCGGCCGGTGCGGGTGACCTGGGCCAACCAGCTCGTCGACGCACGCGGTAGGTACCTGCCGCACCTGTTCGCGGTCGACCCGACGCTGCACTGGGCCAATCCGCCCGGCGGGATCAGGGGACGTGACTCGAAGCCCACCTTCACCACCACTCCCGGCCCGTACACCGGGCCGGTGCCGCTGGTCACCCACCTGCACGGTGGGCTGACGCCGGAGGAGAGCGACGGTTACCCCGAGGCCTGGTACCTGCCGCAGGCCGGCAACATCCCGGCCGGGTACGCCCGGGTGGGCACCTTCTACGACCGCTACAAGGCGCAGTTCGCCAGGAAGTACGGCGTACCGTGGCAGCCCGGCACCGCCACCTACCAGTACCCGAACCAGCAGCCCGCCGCGTTCCTCTGGTACCACGACCACGCGCTGGGCATCACCCGGGTCAACATCTACGCCGGGCTCGCCGGGGCGTACTTCCTGCGCGGCGGCCCGTCCGACCTGCCGCTCGGGACGCTGCCCGCGACCACCGGCCCCCTGGACGGACGACCCGGCCCGGGCCGCTACGAGATTCCCCTGGTGATCGCGGACCGGTCGTTCCTGACCGACGGGTCGCTGTTCTACCCGGCCAGTCGCGCTTACTTCGACGGATACACCGGGCCCTACATCCCGTACACGGACGTGCCACCGATCTGGAACCCGGAGTTCTTCGCCGACACCATCGTGGTCAACGGCGCCACCTGGCCGGTGCTGCCGGTGGAACGGCGCCGCTACCGGCTGCGGCTGCTCAACGCCTGTGGCTCCCGCTCACTGATCCTCTCGATCGCCGCGAACCCGACCACCAGGCCGGCCCAGCCGGTGCTGCCGTTCTGGCAGATCGGCACCCGCAACAGCTTCCTGCCGGACCCGGTCCGGGTCGAGAAGCTGGTGCTCGGCAACGCCTACCGGGCGGACGTGATCGTGGACTTCAGCAAGGTCCCGGCGGGCACCGAGCTCTACCTGGTGAACGAGGGCCCGGACGCGCCGCTCGCCGGTTACACCGACCCGGGCGAGCCGACCGACCCGCAGACCACCGGCCAGGTGCTGAAGTTCGTGGTCGGGGGCCTGGTGGGCGCCGACCGCAGCGCCCCGCCGGAGACCCTGGCCCTGCCTCCGGTGCCGGCGCTGGCCCCACCGATCCGTACCCGGAAACTGGCCCTGCTGGAACAGGAACTTGCCGGCGTGGGCCCGGTCGAGGTGCTGCTCGGCGTCGTGGACGCCAACGGCACCGCGATCCCGCTCGAATGGAGCGACCCGGTCACCGAGATCGCGACCGTCGACCAGACCGAGATCTGGGAGTTCCACAACACCACGGCGGACGCGCACCCCATCCACCTGCACGACACCCAGTTCCGGCTGGTCGGCCGGGGGCCCGACGGCACCACACCGCCGGCTCCCCAGGAGCTGGGCCTGATCGACACGATCCTGGCCTACCCGGACGAGATCACCCGGATCCTGGTGCGGTTCGCCAACCCCGGCCGGTACGTGTGGCACTGCCACATCCTTGAGCACGAGGACAACGAGATGATGCGACCGCTCCAGGTGCTGCCGAAGGGCACGCCGGACACCGGCGACGGGACCACGGCGACCGGGAGCGACCGGGGCCTCGCCGTCGCCGGGGCGGCCACCGTGGTCGCGGCCGGCACCGCCGCGCTGGTGCTGCGCCGACTGACCGACCGTACGGACTGACCAGCCCCGCCGTCCCGGGCCGCGCCGCCCGCCGGCTCGGCGCCGGAGCTGACGGATGCGCCGATCACCTCCGGCGGGTTCGTCGTACGGCCGGCGGCGTCGGCGATCACCGGGAGAGGTCGACGTGCGCTCCGGGTTCCGCGGCCAGGATGGCGGCGCTGACCTCGTTCACGAAGTCCCGCACGTCGCCGGCCCGGCCGGGCTCCGTGTCCAGGCCGGCGTGGTACCACCAGTCCCGCGCCCAGCCGACGAGCTCCGCCCAACGGGGGTCGGTGTCGATGGTCGCGTCGGCGGCCTGCCGCTTGGACAGCTGCCGGCCGTACCGGAGGCGTTGCAGGGCGCGGCAGAGGGTGAGCACCGCGTACGACTGCCCTCCGGCGCTCTCCATCCCGGTCGCCCACTCGGGCCAGTCGCGGACGTGGTCCAGCAGGGCGGAGCGGACCAGGTCGGCGTCGATAGCGGGCAGCAACGCCCCGGCGGGCGGCCCCAGCAGGCCCCGGCCCTGGTCGTGGACGGTGGACCAGGTCACCACGCGGTGCCGGGTCGCGGGCAGTAGGTGCAGCAGCTCACCGGGGCTGACCCGGGCGATGACGTGCTCGTGACCGGTGCGCCCGGCTGCCGCGTCCCGGACCGCGCCCAGCGAGACGTACTCCACCTCGATCCGGCCGGCCCACCGCGGGTGTCGCCGGTCGAGATCCGCGTGCAACCCGGCCAGCACGTCGAGGAGGTCGTCGTCCGGGTCACCGTCCAGCACCGCGAGCAGGTCCAGGTCACTGCGGTCGACCGCGAAGTCGCCGGCGGTCAGCGAGCCGTGCACGTACAGGCCCAGGAGCCGATCGCCCAACGCCGGCCCCCAGGCCCGGGCGAGGTCCGCCAGGACGGTCTCCGGAAGCGTCATCCGGCCATCCTGCCCCGCCGGTTCCCGGCCCGCCATCTGGTTCGCTCGTGCGCCCCGGCGTCGATGACCGCGTGATCGGGCTGTTCTGCCGGCGAGAGAATCGTTCGACTGGGCGGCCGGGGTGCGCCGATCATTGGCCCTACGCCGCCCGCCCCCGCGCCTCCGTCGATCCGCGTCGGCCCGACCACCATGGAGGACTGATGCTGGCTCCGCTGCGGTCCGCCCCGTTCCGGCACCTCGCCGCCGGCCGGCTGGTCAACATGCTGGGCAACGGCGTCGCCCCCATCGCGCTGGCCTTCGCCGTACTCGATCTGACCGGCTCGGTACGCGACCTCGGCATCGTGGTCGGCGCGCGGTCGCTAGCGACCGTGCTGTTCGTCCTCCTCGGCGGAGTGGTGGCCGACCGGATCCCGCGCCGCCTGGTCCTGGTCGGCTCCAATGTGCTCGGTGCGCTGACCCAGGCGGCCGTGGCGGCCCTGGTGCTCACCGGCACCGCGACGATCCCCCTGCTGCTGGCCCTCGGCGCGGCCAACGGCGTCGTGAGCGCGCTGTCCCAGCCGGCCTCGGCCGCCGCGACGCCGCAGACCGTGCCACCGGAGCGGGTCCAGCAGGCCAACGCACTGATCCGGCTCGGCATCAACGCGGGCATGATCGGCGGCGCCGCGCTCGGCGGGCTTCTGGTGGCCGCCGTCGGGCCTGGTTGGGGCCTCGCCGTCGACGCGCTCACCTTCGCCGTCGCGGCGGTGGCCTTTCTCGGGGTCCGCGTCGCCGCACCCGCAGCCAGCCGCACGAACATCTTCGCCGACCTCAGGGCAGGCTGGACCGAGTTCACCGCCCGGACCTGGGTGTGGGTGGTGGTGCTCGGCTTCCTGGTTCTCAACGCCGCCCTCGCCGGCGGCGTGAACGTGCTCGGCCCGGCGATCGCGGACGCGACGATCGGCCGCGGCAACTGGGGTGTGGTGCTGGCCGCGGAGACCGCCGGAATGGTGGCCGGCGGGCTGATCGCCCTGCGAATCCGGGTTCGTCGACCGCTGCTGCTCGGGGTGGCCTGCATGTTCGCCGAGTCGTTCCTGCTGCTGGGGCTGGCCCTGGGCGCCACCCTCATCGTGCTCCTGGTGGCCGCGGTGGCGGTCGGCATCGCCGTCGAACAGTTCGCCGTCGCCTGGGAAACCTCGATCGCGCAGAACGTCCCGGCCGACCGGCTGGCCCGCGTCTACTCGTACGACATGCTGGGGTCCTGGGTCGCCATCCCACTCGGCCAGGTCGCGGTCGGACCGGTCGCGGCGGCGATCGGCGCCCGGGAGACGCTGCTGATCCTCGCCACGATGGTGGTGCTGGCCGTCCTCGGCATGCTGACCAGCCGGGACGTCCGGCGGCTACGAACGGCGGAGCCGGCGGGCGCTGCCGCGCCGCCACAGAGCGAGCCGGTCGGCGACGGACCCGGCGGAGTTGCCCACACTGGTCGCGGGGCTTGAGCGGCAGGGCGGTCCGGCTTGCGGTTGCCTGACATGGTCGGCACAAGGTGTGTGGCGCGACCGCGCCACGCTCGCCGGGTACTCCCTGCCATCGGTCGGGGAGCGGCGCCACGGGCGGCGCGACCGAGTTCGGGAAACGGCGAAGCCCAGGTCGATGACCTGGGCTTCTTCACCGAGCCGCCTGACGGAATCGAACCGTCGACCTACGCATTACGAGTGCGTCGCTCTAGCCGACTGAGCTAAGGCGGCAACGATCAGCAAGTGTACGGCACCACCCGCACCCCGACCCAGGGGGTTCCGGTCCGCGACATCGGGTGCAGTTGTTGTCGCTGGGACGACCACAACTGCACCCGTTCTTCCCGACGGTGGCGCCGATCCGGACATTCGGGTCGTCCGCCGGACAGCGACCGTCGTACGCCGGGACTACGCTGCGCCGGTGACCGACGACCACGGCACCCCGAACAACGGCGAGCGGCAGCCCGACGGCGAGCAGCGGCACGACGGCGAGCAGCGGCACGACGGCGAGCGCGGGCCCCGCCCGGGCGCGGACGACGAACACGCCCCGGGCGAGCGCGCCGCCCGCCGCCCGCACAGCCTGGACCCGCGGGAGCTGGGCTTCACGCCGCGCCCGCCGGTGCCGTGGCTCGCGCCGTTCCTGCTGATCAGCACCGGCATCCGGACGCTGCTGGCGATGCTCTTCGGGCGTACCTGGACAAGCGGGAGCTGCAGAACGCGCTGGACGCCAGGATCGCCCGGCAGGTCGGGCCGGACGGCGGCCTCTGGCTGGACTACGTGGCCGACCTGGGTGACGGCTTCGACGCCACCTACTCGATCGCGTACCTGCTCGCCCAGCCGGAGCTGGCGGTCGACGGGCACCGGCTGCCCCGGGGGCGCGCCCTGGTGATGGGCGGCGACCAGGTCTACCCGTCGGCGGCCTACGAGGCGTACGAGGACCGGTGCAAGGGGCCGTACGAGGCGGCGCTGCCGGTGGGCGGCCCGGAGGGGCCGACGCTCTTCGCGGTGCCGGGCAACCACGACTGGTACGACGGCCTGACCGCCTTTCTGCGGCTGTTCGTCCGGTCTCGTGACCGGCACTTCGGCGGCTGGACCACCGGCCAGTCCCGCTCGTACTTCGCGGTCGAGCTGCCGGCCGGCTGGTGGCTGCTCGGCCTCGACGACCAGTCCGGGTCGTACATCGACGACCCGCAGCTGGCCTACTTCGACGAGGTGGCCCGCCGGCTGGGGCCGGACAGCCGGGTGATCCTGGCGGTGCCGGCGCCCACCTGGGTCAAGGCCGTCGACCACCCCACCGCGTACGACTCGATCGACTACTTCGTCCGGACGATCATCGCGCCGACCGGGGCGCACGTGCGGCTGCTGGTCTCCGGCGACCTGCACCACTACGCCCGGTACGCCGGCCCGGAGCGGCAGCTGATCACCTGCGGTGGCGGCGGGGCTTACCTCTACCCCACCCACAAGCTCCCGGAGCGGATCGAGGTCCCACCGCGGGACACCCTGTCCCGCCGGGCCAGCCGCACCCGCCCGTACGACCTGGTCGCCCGCTTCCCGGCGGCGGCCCGCTCCCGCCGGTACGGCTGGGGGATCTTCCACCGGCTGCCGCGCCGCAACCCGGGCTTCGGCACTCTGATCGGCACGCTGCACGTGCTGCTGATGCTGGCCATGGCCGGGGTGGCGGCCCACCGCACCGACGGCACCGAGCAGCGGCTGTTCAGCGTCCCGCTGGTGATGATGCTGGCGGTGACGGTGCTCGGGGCGGTGTTGTTCGCCGCGCCGCCGACCGCGGGCGCCAAGCGGCACGCCCGGCACTGGATCCTCGGCGTGGGGCACGGGCTGGCCCACGTGGCTTTGGCCGCCGGCGGCACCTGGGTCTGGCTGCACCTGCCCATGTACGACTGGACGTGGCCGCTGCCGGCGGTCGCCGCAGCGGTGCTCTACGGCCCGGTGATCGGGCTGCTCGGCACCCAGCTGGTGGCGGCGTACCTGCTGGTCGCCGGCGCGTTCGGGGTGAACCTCAACGAGCTGTTCGCCGGGCAGGGCATCGACGACGCCAAGTCGTTCCTGCGGATGCGGATCGACCCGGACGGCACGCTGACCATCTACCCGATCGCGGTGGACCGGGTGGCCCGCGACTGGCAGCTCAACCCCGACCGGTCACCCACCGCCAGCTGGGTCACGCCGAAGACCCCGCTCGCCCCACGCCTGGCCGAGCCACCCATCGTGATCCGCTGAGCCGCTCCCCGCAGGCGGTCTCGGCAGATTCTCGACCCAGCGGATGCCCCTACTCTGCCGGAGGCGGTTCTTCGGAGCGGACGGCAGCGTCGCCGTCGTCGCGCAGGGATCGGATCATGGTTTTCAGGATCCGGAACGCTTCCGACTGCTCGGCCCCGGTCATGCCGGCCAGCATCCTGACCTCGACGGACCGGACCGCCGCGGTCGCCTGCTCCAGGCTCCGCCGGCCGCGAGGCGTGAGCCGCGCGGGAAGCGCCTTCCCGACCGGCGGTTCCGCGGGCCTGGTCACGTAGCCCTCTCGCTCCAGGGTTTGGAGCAGCACGTTCATCGACTGCCGGGTCACGAACGCACCCCGCGCGAGCTCGGAGTTCGACAAGCCCGGCCGCTGAGCCAGCAGTTCGAGGCAGGAGTAGTGCGTGACGCTCATCCCGAGTGGCCGCAGCACCTCCTCCATGGCTGTGCGAAGGACGCTCGACGCCTCTTTCAGCAGGTAGCCGAGGGACGTTTCCAGGTTGACGCCGACACCGTCTTGACCCATGTCAGCATTCTGACATAACCTAGGCGATGTCAGGAAACTGACATCCACGAAAGGAGCACCACCATGCCCGTCACCGGCCCCGACTTCGTCTCACTGCAGGCGCGTGACCTCGACGCTTCGCAGGCGTTCTACGAGACGTATCTCGGCCTTGTCCGCTCACCGGCCGGGCCTCCGCACGCCGTCGTCTTCCAGACGAGACCGATCGCGTTCGCACTCCGTGACGTCGTTCCCGGCACCGACCTCGGATCCGTCGCCCGGCCCGGCATCGGGGCCGCGATCTGGCTGCACGCCACCGACGTCCAGGCCATTCACGACGCTCTCGTCGCCGACGGCCACACCATCGTCTCGGCACCGATCGACGGCCCCTTCGGCCGGACGTTCACCTTCGCCGACCCGGACGGATACCACGTCACCCTCCACGACCGCGCTTGAGCACCGACCGCTGGGGACCGGTGGCCGACGCCGGTCCCCAGCGGGTCCGACCCAGCGCTCCGCACACCCGGCGTCGCGCGTCGCATGCGGGCCACCCACCGGTTTCCGGGTTCAGGAACGAGCAGGCACGCCGATCAGCGCGCCGCGCCCTCCGCGCCCGATTGCTCACGGGTCTCGTAGGCGCGGCGGGAGCCGCAGACATCAGCGCGGGAGCACATGGAGCGTGAGCCGTCGGCATCCAGACGCACGGTCACCGCGTCCCGAGGCACGCTGTGCCCGACCACCTTGCCGTCACCCCCGGGCGTGGTGACCCGGGTGCCGATCGCCGGGGCGGTCTCCTGGAACTTCTGGTACAGCGGGTGCTCGTACTTGAGGCAGCACATCAGCCGACCGCAGGCGCCGGAGATCCGCAGCGGGTTCAGCGGCAGGTCCTGCTCCTTCGCCATCCGGATGGTCACCGGCTCGAAGTCGTTGAGGAACGTGGCGCAGCACAGGTCGCGCCCGCAGGAGCCGATCCCGCCCTGCACCCGGGCCGAGTCGCGGGCGGAGAGCTGGCGCAGCTCCACCCGGCAGTGCAGGGTCGCGCCCAGGTCGCGGACCAGCGAGCGGAAGTCCACCCGGTGCGGGGCGGTGAAGTAGACGGTGGTGCGGTCGCCGCCGCCGTCGGCGCTGCCGAGCACGTGGTCGACGGCCACCACCTTCATCGGCAGGCCGTGCTCGCGGATCAGCCGCTTCGACGCCACCTTGGCCTCGGCCTTGCGTCGGCGCAGCAGCTCGTCCCGGCGCAGGTCGTCGTCGCCGGCCAGCCCGGCCAGCTTGGGGAAGCCGTCGGTCTCCTCGGTGACCCACTGGGCGGCCCAGACGCACTCGGCCACCTCGGGCCCGTCATCGGTGGGCACCAGCACCCGGTCGCCGACCTGCGGGCGGAGTTCGCCCGGGTCGAGGTAGTAGAGCCGCCCGTACCGGTTGAAGCTGACCGCGCAGAGCATGCCCATGCCCCCACCCTACGACGAGCGGACCGCGCCGGCTGAGCCACCGGTCGCCGAACCGTCACCCGGCGCAGTCGGCTGCGAGCCGAGCGCCGCCCGCGCGGCAGCCGGCACCCGCCAGCTGGCGTGCGGAGCACAGATCGGACCGGAGCGTCAGCCGACCCGGACCGGGCGGCCGTGGTGGGCCGGGCCGCCGGTCGGTGGCCGCCAGGTCGACTCGCCCAGGCTGGGTGACCACTCCCGCAGCAGTGTCTCGGCGCCGTCGTAGGCCACCCCGAGCACGGCGAGAACCCGGGTGGCGATCTCCGCGGCGGCCAGCGCGCCGGCGGGGGACTCCGCCCGCACCCGGACCGCCTCGGCCGAGCCGAGCACCTCGGCGAGCACCCGGGCCACCGCGAGCCGGCTGCCCTCCACCCAGTGGGCCAGGGCGTCGGCGTACCCGGCCGTCGCCTCCAGCCGCCCGACCAGGCTCTCCGGACCCTCGTCCAAGTGCCGCAGCAGCGCCCCGCGGGCCTCGTCGTACGCCCCGGCGGCCGGGCCGGACCAGAGCACCGGGTCGGCGAGCGCGGCGCACGCGTCGTCGTACTCCCCGACGTGCCGGCGCACGGCGTGCCCGGCGGTGGCCAGCGGCCCCGGGTGCAGCTCGAGGAAGACGCCCAGCGCCTCGCCGGGCAGCAGCCGCATGCGGCGCAGCAGCGGCCAGACCGGGTGCGCCTCGGGGGCGCCCTCGGCCAGCCGGTCGTCCACCCGGGCGAGCAGCTCCCGGGCCGGCTCGGCGAGCCGGTCCAGCGCGTCCATCACGCCTCCCCGACCAGCCGGCGACGGGCGCCGTCGTCGGCGTCGGCGTACCGGTCGGCGGCGCTGCGGACGGCGGACGCGGCGGCGGTCAGCCGGGCCGAGGCGGCGGCGGCCTCCCGGGCTCGGTCGCCGGTCGCGGCGGTCCACTGACGGTGCAGCGCGCGGCCGATCTCGCCGGGCCGGCCGGGCGCGTGCGCTCCGAAGGCGGGGTGGGCGGGATCGGCGGCAGTGACCGTGCGGGCGACCACGGCGAGCGTGTCGCTGGCCTGGTCGAGGCGGGCGGCGAGCGAGCGCAGCGCATCCATCTCAGGCCCCCGCCAGCGGCCGGTACGCCGCAAAGGTCTCGTTGTGCAGCTTCTCCCGGGCCCAGTCGGCGGCGTCCGCGGCCGCGGTCACGGCGGCCCGCACCGAGCCGGCGACCTCACGCGGGTTACGGGCGTGCAGCGGACCGAGGAACCGGACGTCGGTGATCCGCCCGCCGGCGGTCACCACCACCTCGACCAGCCCGTCGGGCGAGCGTACGGTGACCTCGACGGTGGCCACCGCCTGGTCGAACTCGGCCTGCAGCGACTCGATGCGGCGGTAGCGCCGCACGGCCTCCTCGATCCAGGCCTCGTCGATCTCCCCACGCGGCATCGGATCTCCCCCCGGCCGACCTCACCCAGCGTGCCGCCTCGGTCACCACGGCATTCACCGGACCGTACCGTACGGCACCATGCCTGTCGATGGGCTGTGGACAGCCGTGGGGGTCAGCCCCGCCAGAGGTCGAGCATCATCGCCTCGACCGCGATCCGCGGCTTCACGTTCGCCTCGATCGCCGCCCGGCACGCCAGCACCGCCTCCAGGCGGCGCAGCGCCCCCTCCGGCGCCCACCGCTGCGCGCCCGCCTCGGCGGTGGCGGCGGTGTCGGTGTGCACCGGGGCGACCGCCGCGCGCAGCGCCATGGTCAGCGCGTCCCGGTAGAAGCCGGCCAGGTCGACCAGCGCCCGGTCCAACGCGTCCCGCTGGGCCCGGGTGGCCCGCGACCGCTGCCGCTTCTCCAGGTCCTTGAGCTGCCCGGCGGCGCCGCGCATGGCGCCCGCCGCGCCCCGGCCGGTGCCACCGGCGCCGAGCGCGGTCTGCAGGGCGGCCCGCTCGGCCTCGTCGGACTCGGCCACCGACGCCGCCGCCTCCGCCTCGGCCGCCTCGATCAGCGCGGCGGCGGCGTCCAGCGCGGCGCCGATCCCGGTCAGCCGGCGCGGCACCGCGAGCACCGCGTCCCGCCGCTTGCGGGCCTCCGGGTCGCGGGCCAGCCGGCGGGCCCGGCCGACGTGCCCCTGCGCGGCCGCCGCGGCCCACCGGGCCACGTCGGGCGCGATGCCGTCCCGGCGCACCAGCACCTCGGCCACCGCGTCGGCCGACGGCTGCCGCAGCGGTACGACCCGACAGCGCGACCGGATCGTCACCGACACGTCGTCCGGGTGGGTCGACGGGGCGCAGAGCAGGAAGACCGTCCGCGGCGGCGGCTCCTCGATCGCCTTGAGCAGCGCGTTGCCGGCCGCCTCGGTGAGCCGGTCGGCGTCGGAGATGATCACCACCTGCCACCGGCCGCCGGACGGGGTGCTGGCGGCCCGCAGCACCAGCGCGCGCATCTCGCCGACCCCGATCGACAGCCCCTCCGGCACCACCAGCCGGACGTCGGCATGCGTGCCGGCCAGCGTGGTGTGGCAGCCGGGGCACTCGCCGCAGCCGGTGCCGTGCACGCACTGCAGCGCAGCGGCGAACGCCCGGGCGGCCACCGACCGGCCGGAGCCGGGCGGCCCGGTGAAGATCCAGGCGTGCGTCATCCCGGCACCCGGGTCGACGGCGTCGGCGAGGCCGTCCAGCTCGTCGTCCGGCGCGGCCTCGGCCCGCGGGGCAGGTGCCGGCAGGTGGGCGGCGCGCAGCCCGGCGGCGGCCGCGGCGGCGGCCCGGCGCAGCGTGTCCACCGCCTCGTCCTGGCCGACCAGGTCGGCGAAGACGTCCGGCATCAGGGCCGGCGCTCCATCGTCACCAGCTCCGCGTCGGATAACTCCGGCTGCACCGAGGTGTCCGGCCCCTGCGCGGGGCGCGGGTGCACGATGCCTGCCGGGTCCACCAGGAACTCCTCGACCCGGCGGCCGACCCGGGCGGAGATCTCCCCGGCCGGCCGGGACGCGTCGAGCACCAGGTAGCGCTTCGGGTCGTTGGCGGCGAGGTCGAGGAAGGCGTACCGGACCCGCTCGTGGAAGGCCACCGACTCGGCCTCCAGCCGGTCGGCGCCCTGGTTGCGGGCGGCCACCCGGGACAGCCCGGTGCGCGGGTCGACGTCGAGCAGCACCACCAGGTCGGGCTTGAGCCCGCCGGTGGCCCAGGACGACAGCCAGGAGACCTCCTGGACCGGCAGCGTACGACCGGCGCCCTGGTAGGCCAGCGAGGAGTCGACGTACCGGTCGCTGATCACCACCGCGCCCCGGATCAGCGCGGGCCGGACCACGGTGGCCACGTGGTGCGCCCGGTCGGCGGCGTAGAGCAGCGCCTCGGCGCGCGGCGACGGCGCCTCCGCCCCGGTGTCGAGCACCAGCGAGCGGATCCGCTCGCCAACCCGGGTGGCGCCGGGCTCGCGGGTGACCACCACCTCGCGGCCCTGCCCGCGCAGCCGCTCGGCGAGCGCCTCCAGCTGGGTGGACTTGCCGGCGCCCTCACCGCCCTCGAAGACCACGAAGAGGCCGTTGGAGACGAACGGCTCAGCCGGCATCAGCGGCCGACCCCGGATCGACCCCCAGAGGTCGGCCAGGACCGGTACGCCCTTCTTGTCGTCCATCTGGCCGAACGCGCTGATCCCGGCGAAGATCCCGGCGGCGCCCGCGGCGAGCAGCAGCAGCCGGGTCGAGGAGACCGAGATGCCGAGGTCGGCGATGGTCAGCTTGCGGGAGCCACCGACACCGACCAGCAGGCTGCTCAGGCCGATGGCCAGGATCAGCACCAACCGGGTGCCGATCTGCACCACCGCGAAGACCCGGCCGCGCACCTCGTCGGCGACCTCGCCGCCGAGCAGCGTGGTGCCGGCCAGGAAGGCCATTCCGGCGCCGGCGCCGACCAGGATCGCGCCGAGGATCGCCATCGACAGGTGGATGGCGAACGCGAGCACCAGCACCGAGGCGCTGGCCAGCACGATGCTCATACCGAACCAGCGGCGTCGGGACATGTCCCGGACGATCATCGGGCCGAGCCCGATGCCGATCGCCAGGCCGATGAAGATCGCACCGAAGAGCAGGTAGAAGGCGGCGTCACCGGCGCCCAGCGAGGCGGCGAAGAACTTGGCCGTGCCGATCACGATGCCGCCGCCGGCGAACGCGCCGAAGATGCCGAGCACCAGGCCGCGCACCAGCGGGGTCTGGCCGATGAACTTCCAGCCCTCGGTGAACTGGCTCAGCATGCCCTGCTCGGCGCGTTCTCCACGCTCGCCGGCCTGCTGGTGGCTGATCTCCTTGATCCCGAATGCCACCACAAGGGCGGTGGCGAGCCGGGAGAAGGAGTTGACCCAGAGCGCGAGCTGGGCGGGCTCCGCCCAGCCGAGGTCGCCGCCGGCGACGGCTCGGACACTGCGGTCGAGCACCGCGGCGACGGCCGCCGCGAGGATCGGGGTGAGGCCGTACGTGGTGATCAGGGTGAGCTGGTTGGCGGTCTCCAGCCGGGCGCGCGGGATCAGGTTGGGGACCGCGGCCTCCTTGGCCGGGATCCAGAGCAGGGTGATCGACTCGATCAGGAAGGTGGCGACCAGCGCCCAGGTGACCACCAGCCCGCCGCTGACCCCGAGCAGGGCGACCAGCGGGATCGACGCGAACAGCAGGAAGCGCAGCAGGTCGCAGATGACCATCGTCCAGCGCCGGTCGAACCGGTCGGCGAACACCCCGGCCAGCGGCCCGAGCACCAGCGCCGGCAGCAGCCGGATCGCGATCACGCCACCGAACGCGCCCCCCTGGGCGGTGCTGCCGGAGACCTGCGAGGCGGCGAAGACCGAGGTCGCGAGCAGGCCGAGCCAGTCGCCGAACGAGGCGACGCCGAGCACGATCCAGAGCCGGCGGAACGGCCTGATGCGCAGCACCGACCGGATCGCGGCGGCGCCGGAACGGTCGGCGGCCGACGCGGCGGCTGGGACGCCCGGCCGCCCCGCGCCGCTCGCCCCCTCGCCCGGGCCGGCGGGCGAGCCGCCGGTGTGGCTGGTGCCGTCCCCGGTCGGGGTGCCGCCGGGGGGCGACACGCCGGGCGACTCGCCGTTCTGCTGGCTTTCGATGGCCGTACCTCCACGTGCCGGCCCAACTCTGGGCAGTCCCGGTGGAACACTCTAGTCCCGGGTGGGGGGCCTCCCCACCCGCGACATTCTCCTGTTCGCCGAGCCTAGGCCGCCGACGCCGCCGGCCGCAGCCCGGCATACGTGAGGGTGTTTCGTATTGCCTTCCGGACGGTTAGCGTGCACCCGTGGCCACCGACAGCGACTGCCTGCGCGAGCGCCTGGACCGGGCGACCGCGCACCTCGACCCGCCGTACGCCGTGGTGGACCTCACGGCCTTCGACCACAACGCCACCGCGCTGGCCCACCGGGCCGCCGGCAAGCCGCTGCGGGTGGCCAGCAAGTCGGTCCGCGCCCGGGCGCTGATCGCCCGCGCGCTGGGCCGCACCGGCTGGGCCGGGGTGATGGCGTTCACCCTGCCCGAGGCGCTCTGGCTGGCCCGCACCGGCGTCAGCCGGGACGTACTGGTCGCCTATCCGACAGCCGACCGGGCGGCGCTCGCCGAACTGGCCGCCGACTCGACACTGGCCGCCGCGGTGACCCTGATGATCGACGGCGCCGAGCAGCTCGACCTGGTCGACGCGGCCTGCCCCCCGGGGCGCCGACCGCGGCTGCGGGTCTGCCTCGACCTGGACGCCTCCTGGCGACCGCTCGGCGGCCGGGTGCACGTGGGGGTGCGCCGGTCGCCGGTGCACAGCGCCCGGGCCGCCAGCGCGCTGGCCGCGGCCGTCGCCGGCCGGCCGGGCTTCCGGCTGGTCGGGCTGATGTCGTACGAGGCGCAGATCGCCGGGCTCGGCGACGCCCCGCCCGGACGGGCGGCCCTCGGGGCGGCGATCCGGCTCGCCCAGCGCGGGTCGTACCGGGAGCTGACGGCTCGGCGGGCCGCGGCGGTGGCCGCCGTGCGGGAGCACGCCGACCTGGAGTTCGTCAACGGCGGCGGCACCGGCAGCGTGGCCGCCACCAGCGCCGACCCCGCGGTCACCGAGGTCACCGCCGGATCCGGCCTGTACGGGCCGGCGCTGTTCGACGCGTACCGCGCCTGGCGGCCGACCCCGGCGGCGTTCTTCGCCTGCGCGGTGGTCCGGCGCCCCGGGCCCGGCCTGGCCACCGTGCTCGGCGGCGGCTGGACGGCGTCCGGCCCGGCGGAGCGCAGCCGGCTGCCCAGGCCGTGGCTGCCGGCCGGGCTGGCGCTGGTCGACCCCGAGGGCGCCGGCGAGGTGCAGACGCCGCTGGCCGGCGCGGCGGCCGACCGGCTGCGGATCGGCGACCGGGTGTGGTTCCGCCACGCCAAGGCCGGCGAGCTGTGCGAACACGTCAACGAGCTGCATCTGGTCGACGGCGACGCGGTGGTCGACACGGTGCCGACCTACCGCGGCGAGGGCCACGCCTTCCTCTAGGGACGGGCGCGGCCAACGATCGTCAGCCCTGCGGGACGGTCTCCGCCATCACGTGCTTGTGCAGGTACTCCCGGATCAGCGCCTTGGCCTCGGCGAGCACCCGCTCGTCACCCCCGGGGCTACGGCGGAAGGCCAGCTTGATCAGGGCGTCCGCGGCCTCGACCGCGATCTCCAGGCAGAACCGCAGCTGCGGCTCGTCGGTCATCCCGAACCGCTCGGTCAGCACCCGGGCCAACTGGTCGGCGATCACGCCGTTGTTGTCCCGCTGCTCGTCCAGCAGGTGCAGGTCGACCACGTCGCCGAAGTGCAGGGTACGGAACCCCGGGACGGTGCGGTGCATCGTGATGTACTCGTCGATCCCCGCGCCGACGCCGTCCCACCAGTGGGTCAGGTCGTCGGAGGCGAACCGCTCGTCGAGCCGCTGCAGGTAGGACTCCATCGTGCGCAGGGTGAGTGCCTGCACGATCGCCCGCTTGTCCGGGAAGAACTGGTAGACCGACCCGATCGCCACCTCGGCGCGCTCGGCGAGCAGCGTGGTGGTCAGCCCCTCGTACCCCACTTCGTCGACGAGTTCGGCGCAGGCGTCCAGCATCCGCTGGACCCGCGCGACACTTCGACCCTGCACCGGAACGCGGCGCAGCGGCCCGGTCGTGGCGGCTGGTGTGGACACTCGGCGCCACCCCCCTTCGACGGAAGAACATATCCAGATGTCACGAGCCCGTGACTACCGGTACAACGAGCCGACCTTGATTGCGGTATTTACCAGGCACAACGTTCCTGATATGAAGTCACTTCATATTCATGTCGAGGAGCGCCGATGGCCGGTACCGTCACCGCCTGGTCGAACTGGGCCGGCAACCAGCACAGCACCGCGACCGCCGTCGTACGCCCCACGACGGTCGCCGCGGTGGTCGAGGCGGTGCGCGTCGCGGCCGCCGCCGGCGAGCGGATCCGGGCGGTGGGCAGCGGCCACTCGTTCACCCCCATCGCCGTACCCGACGGGCGGCGGATCGAGCTGACCGAACTGGACACCGGGGTCCGGGTGGAAGGTCACCGGGTCACCGTGCCCGCCGGGACGACCCTGCACACCCTCAACGCGCTGCTGGCCGCCCACGGCCTGGCGCTGCCCAACCTCGGCGACATCGACGCGCAGACGGTGGCCGGCGCGATCTCCACCGGCACCCACGGCACCGGCGCCCGGCACGGCTGCCTGTCCACCTTCGTCTCCGCGCTGACCCTGGTCACCGGCGTCGGCCAGGTGCTGCGCTGCGACGCCGAGCGGCACCCCGACGTGTTCGCCGCCGCCCGGGTCGGGCTGGGCGCGCTCGGCGTGCTGGTCGAGGTGGTGCTGGACTGCGTCGACGCGTTCACCCTGCGGGCGCACGAGCGGCCCGCGCCGCTGGCCGAGGTGCTCGCCGGGCTGCCGGAGTTGGTCGAGGGGCACGACCACGCCGAGTTCTACTGGTTCCCGTACACCGACCGGGTGCAGGTCAAGACCAACGACCGGGTGCCGGCCGACGACCGGCCGCTACCGGCCTGGCGCGGTTGGCTGGACGACGAGTTCCTGGCCAACACCGTCTTCGCCGGGGCCTGCCGGCTGGGCCGCGCCGTGCCGGCGCTGGCCCCCGGGATCAGCGCGGTCTCCGCCCGGGCGCTCACCGCACGCACCTACACCGGCCGCTCGGACCGGGTGTTCTGCACCCCGCGCCGGGTCCGTTTCGTGGAGATGGAGTACGCGCTGCCGCGCGCCGCCCTGCCCGAGGCGCTGGCGGCGCTGCGCCGGATCGTCGACGGGCTGCCGTTCCGGGTGCTCTTCCCGGTCGAGGTGCGGTTCACCGCGGCCGACGACATCTGGCTGTCGCACGGGTACGGGCGCGACTCCGCGTACCTGGCCGTGCACCAGTACGTCGGGATGCCGTACGAGCCGTACTTCCGGGCGGTGGAGGAGATGGCCACGGCGCTGGGCGGCCGGCCGCACTGGGGCAAGCTGCACTACCGGGACGCGGCCTCGCTGGCGCCCGCGTACCCCCGGTTCGCCGACTTCCTGGCCGTCCGCGACCGGCTGGACCCGGCCCGGCTGTTCGCCAACCCGCACCTCGACCGGATCCTCGGCGGGTGACCGGCCGGGCCCGGCACCCGCCACGCCGGCCGGGTAACCTGCCTGACGATGTCCCGAAATCGCGCCTCCCGTACCGGCCTGATCGCGCTCTGCGCGACCCTGTCGCTGGCCGTCGCCGCCTGCCAGGGCTCGACCGGCACGCCGGCCGGCACCGGGTCCGCCCCGGCCGATCCGGGGACCGTGGTGACCGACTTCGTCCGGCAGCTCAAGCCCACCGCCCCGTACCGGGACCCGGACGCCGAGGAACGCCGCTCCGCGCGCCAGGCGGTGACGCTGCTGCTGCGCGGGCGACCGGGGCTGGACGAGGCGACCGGCGTGCTGACCGCGCTGGGCTTCACCGCCAGCCGGGGCCGGGACCCGCAGACCGGGCGGGACTACGCCCTGTTCCGGACGGAGGCGGGCGGAGAACGCGCCTGGGGCCTGATCATGGTGGACCTGTCCGAGCCGGTGCAGCTCGCCATCGAGGTGCCGCACCCCAACTCCGACCTGCACACCGAGGACGTCGGCCTGCGGCTGTTCCGGGCCGTGCCGGGCAGCATCATGCTGGTCGCCGGGGCGCACCGTCGGGCCGGCGACGAGCAGGCCGACGCGGCGCACAACTCGGACGGCCTGTTCCAGCTGGTCAGCGACAGGTTCGCCCGCGACCACATCAACCAGATCCAGCTGCACGGCTTCGCCGACCAGAGCCTCCCCGACGAGGACGTGGTGATCTCCAACGGGCAGCGGCGATCGAACCCGGCCCTGCGCCGGACCGCCGACGCGCTGACCGAGGCCGGCTTCGTCACCTGCCGGGCCTGGTCGACCCGGTGCGGTCAGCTGGAGGGCACCACCAACACCCAGGCCGAGGAGGCCCGCAAGCAGGGCGCGGTCTTCATCCACCTGGAGGTCACCTGGGCGGTACGCCGCGACGCGGCCCGCCGCGCGGACCTGGTCGAGGCGTTGGCCGCCGCGGATCTTCCCCGCGACTGACGCCCGGTCGGGCCGTTCCCGACCGGGCGGGTCGGGCCGTTCCCGACCGGGCGGGTCGGGCCGTTCCCGACCGGGGTGGCCCGACCGTGGGTCAGATCCGGCGAGCGGCGAGGAACCGGCCCGACCAGTAGCCCGGGCCGTCCAGCAGGGACTCGCCGCCGAAGTCGCCGAACGTCGGGCCGTCCGCCTTCACCCGGCTGGAGAAGAACCGGTGGTGACCGGTGTCGTCGACGCCGAGGTAGATCCCGGAGTGCTCGATGCTCGGGCCGGCGTTCGCACCGTGGTTGAAGAAGACGAGATCGCCCTCCTGGAGCAGGTCGTACTCCCGGGAGGCGCGGCCGGTGTTCGCGATCAGCAGCGTGCCCGGGCCGAACCCGGCCATCGCGAACGCCCGGCGGGGCAGCCCCACGCCCTTGGTGTTGGTGCCCCGCAGCGGGTACTTCATCCGGTAGCCGTAGACCATCCGGATGAAGCCGGAGCAGTCCAGGCTGCGGAAGTGGTCCCGGGCCGGGCGCTCGTGCCGGCCGTCCGGGAAGTCCCACTCGACACCCAGGTAGTCGTAGAAGTCGGAGTTCTCCGCGCGGCCGTCCGGGTCGGCGCTGGAGAGCGGGCCGAATGAGGCGTCTCCGGCGTACTGGCGTCCCTTGGCGTCCTTCTTGGCGGCCGCGCCGTCCAGATAGTCCATCGAGATGGCGAGGGCGTCCTGGCTGCGGTCCCGCACCGCCCTGTTCAACCACGGCCGGAACCAGGCCGCCTTCTCCGCGCCGGCCTTCCAGGGCGCGGGCGCGAGCCGGATCCACGCGTCGGTGGTCACCGACGACCTGGTGAACCGGGGCTCGGTGAAGGACCGTTCCGGCCCGGAGATCCGGACCGTACGGGCGTTGTCGGTGAACACCGCGAGCACCCGACCCGCGCCGTCACGGACCTGGGTACGGGCCGGCCGGGTGAGCCGGGTGAAGGTCAGCTCGGCCGAGTCGATCGACACCGGGGCGGGTTGGCCGGCCTCCAGCACCGGCGCGGCGACCGGAGCCCGATCGGGGCGGACCGCCACGGCGACGATCACACCGCTGGCGATCAGGACGACGGCGAGGGCCGCCCAGATCCACTGGTGACTCTTGGACATGGTTTCCTGCCTCCTGGCACGATCGGTGCGGTCGACCGGGTCCCGTCAGCTCACCGGCACCAGGCCGGCGAGGATGCCGCTGACGATGATCAGGTAGGAGCCCACGGAGACCGCGCCGGTGGCGAGCATCGTCGCCACCGGCGGCTGGCGGACCAGCTGGTACGCGATCAGCCCGGGTGCCACGAAGCCGAGGGTCTGGTGGGAGAAGAGCAGCGGGAAGTCCTGCTGGATGATCAGGAAGAGCGTGGTCTGGAGCAGCACGCTGAGCAGCACGATCGCCGCGAACAGTCGCTTTCCGTAGAGGATGACCACCCGTTGCATGCCCTTGGTGAGGGCCCAGGTCACCCCGGTCATCGCGATGATCACCAGGACCTGCCGGTACTCCTCGACGAGGGCCAGCGCCATCCAGCCGGGCGTGATCATGCCACCCGGGGAGAGGTTGGTGGTCAGGTAGCAGGCCAGCGCGAGCACCAGCCCGACACCCAGGCAGAGCGTCGACAGCTCGGGCGTCAACTCTCCGTTGATCATTGGGGACTCCGGTGCACGGACGGCCGTCGCTGCGGCGGCTGCGGATGGGGGTCGGGCTCGGGGCGCTCCGCCCCGGGTGCGGGCCGCTGGGCCGGGCCGGGCCGGCGGACGACCTCCTGCGCGGGAAGGGTCCGGTCAGCGTCGTACCCGGGCGGCGGCTCCGGCGGCGGAGCATAGGCCGGCGGGGCATAGGCCGGCGGGGCATCCCGGCGCGGCGGCGTCCACTGCTGGCCCTCCGGCGGCCCGCCCGGCTGGCGCGGCCGCGGCAACGGGCCGTACTGCGCCGGTCCGGGTCGACCCGGATCGCCGGACCGCTCGCCGTACGGAGTGGGCGCCTCCGGGACGGGGCGCTGGGTCGGCCCGGCGGGACGTGAGCCGGCGGGCGGCGGAGCGTCGCGGTGGGTCCGGTCGTCCTGCGGAGGACGGCGCGACTCCGCGGGCTGCCCCGGCCATTCCGGACCGGGCCGGGTCCGCGGATCGTGTGCCGGCCGGCCGCTGCGGGGTGCCGGCCCGGGCGGCTCGTGCACGGGCCGGTCGTGCAAGCCGGCCCGCTGCGGGAACGCGTCGCCGCGGCGGTCCAGCGACTCCGGGGCGAGTGCGGCGTACCGGTCCGGCGTACCGTACGGCCGGGCGGCCGGTCCGCCGTCGCGCCCGGGCAGGCGCGGGGCCGGACCGGAGTGCGGTGCCGCGCCACCGTAGGGCGCCCCGTACACCGGCCCGTCCGGCGCGCCGGTGCGGGCCGGCCCGCGACCCGGGACCGGGCCGGGCGACGCGCCCGGCGGTACGCGAGGCGTGGTCCCCGGCACGGGGCCTCCCGGTGCCGCGCCGCGGGGGGCGGGCACGTCGTACCGCCCGGGACGGGACGGGTCGGCCGGCCGGCCGGCCGGCGACGAGCCGGGCGTCGCGGGCCGGGCGGGCGGCGCGGTGCGCTCCTGCGGGGTGGGTCGCTCCAGCCCACCGAGCTGGGCGAGCAGGATCTCGCCCTGACCGTGGATGTTGCCGATGGCCAGCACCGAAGCGAAGCCGTCGATGGTGCCGAGGACGCCGTCCAGCAGCTCGGCGGCGCCGATCCGGCCACCCAGGTCGACCACCCGGTCCTGCCACCCCGCTTCGATCTTGATCCGGGCGCTCCGGGTCGGCTCGCCGATCAGAATGATCTTGTCCGGGTCGATCCGGGAGATCAGCGAGCCCATCTGGCCGTTCCGCTCGACCCGGTCCGGCCGGCAGTTGATCAGCACGTGCAGCGGGCGGGGGATGGACCCCTGCTCCTCCAGCTGCTGGATGTTCATGTAGGTGGACTCGGGGTCGTTGGCCGCGAAGATGTTCGCGAAGCGCAGCGACGTCCCGCCCCGGCGGTACTCCTCGACGCTGAGCACGCCCGGGTCCGGCGGCGCGGTCCACATTCCGGTCAGCGCGGCCTTGCGGGGCACCCCGAGCAGCTCGGCCACCTTGAGGGCGATGGCCACGTTCTCCTTGAACGTGGTCCAGGTGAAGCCCTTCATCTCCTCGTCGGCGACGGATTCCGGGTCGACCGCGATGAGCTTGCAGGAGCGCTTGTCGGCCTCCTCCTGCAGGATGTGCAGCCGGTCCTTCTCCGCCGTCACGCAGACCCCGCCCACCGGCATGGACCGGCTCAGCGAGCGGGCCACGTCGTCGAGCGTCGGTCCCATCTCGGCGAGGTGGTCCTCGCGCACGTTGCACAGGATGCCGATGGTGGACTGGATCAGCTTGGTCTGGTTGAGCTCCTGCAACGGCGGCATGACCGCCATGCACTCGATCACCAGGGCGTCCGGGAAGTACCCGGCGGCCCGCCGGACGATGCCGATCTGCTCCACCACGTTGGCGATGCCGAACTTGCGGTAGACCGGCTCCTCGCTGGCGTCCGGGAAGATGAACCGGGCCGCCGTGCCGGTGGTCTTGGCCACCACCACCAGCTTGCCGCCCCGCAGCGCGCCGGCGGTCAGCCGGGTGATGGAGCTCTTGCCGCGAATGCCGTTGACCAGCACCCGGTGCGGAATGCTGTGCAGGCTGCGGTGGTGGTTGCGCTGCTCGACGATGCCACCCACCAGCAGCCCCAGGCAGGCCAGCAGGAACACCAGATAGAGGAAGAGCACCTCAGTCACCCCTCCGCGACGGGCGGCCGCGGCCGCCCGTCCTGCGCCGTTCCGGGACCTTCGTCATGATCGCGGTCGGCATGCCCTCGGTACCCCGCAGCCGCGCCGCGCCGCCCAGCCGCTGCTCGCCGTGGACGGCCGCCTGCCGGCACACCTCCAGGCAGACCGCCACCGCGCCGATGTCGTCGTGCCACCGGGGCGAGATCACCCGGGTGGTGTCCCCGCCGGCCAGGGCCCTGGCCTCCCGGGCGAGGTTGCGCAGCGGCCGGAGCTGGAAGAAGTAGTACCAGCTGAACAGGAGCAGCCCGATGCCCGCCGCGACCACCACCACGAGCATCGCGCCCTGGCGCAGTTCGTTGCCGGGCAGCGCGTAGTCGGTGATCGGGCGCTCGGCCACCACCGTCCACTCCAGCTGCGCGGCCGAGCCCTCCAGCGCGACCGGCGCGGCGATCAGCAGCTTGCGGCCCCCGCCCACCTCGCCGATCCGGGCGTACGGCTTGCCGGTGAGCGCCTGGGCCGCCGCGGCGCGTACCTCCCGGACGCCGACCTGCTCGAAGGCGAGGTACCCGCCGGTGTCCAGGATGTCCCGCTGGTCGACGTCGAGCACCCGCAGCCGCCCGTCCATCCGGGTCAGCAGGCGGGTCAGGTAGCGGACGTCGAACTCCGCGACCAGCGACCGCCCGTCCGCCAGCAGGGTGTACGCGTAGACGATGGGCAGCCGGCCCTGTACGTCGTGCAGCACCACCCCGCCCTCGCCGGGCACCCCGCCGGCGGGGCGCAGCGGCTCCCGACCGACGCTGGTCAGCACCGTGCCGTTGGCCGAGACAAGGTACCCGCTGCGGAACCGGTTGTTCTCGTCCAGCAGCCGATCCAGCGCCTTGCGCAGCTGCTCGGTGCCGCCCTTGCCGTTGTCCCGGCCCAGCAGGGCGAGCTTGGCGTACCCGCCGTCCAGGGTGTCGCCGACCGCCGCTGCCACGGCCCCGACCTGGTTCTCCGAGTCCCGGACGACCTGGCCCGGGATGTCCTGCTCGTCGGGCGCGAGGGTCGCCAGGATGCCGCCGACGGCCAGCAGCACGGCGAGCACCGCCGCGACGAGCGTCCAACCCGCTGGTACGCCGCCGGTGGCCGCGTCCGGTCGCGCCGCCGGGCCCCCCTGCCGGGCGGCGAGCGCGGAGAGCGCCGAGGCGATCCGGTTGACCTGGGCGTTCACCGTCCGGGGCGGCCGGTCGGCGGAGTTGCCGGAGGCCACCGCCTTCGCGTGGCCGAGCAGCAGCCGCACCGGCCGGACCAGGCCGAGCTGGAGGATCAGCAGCACCGCGACCGCGGCCACCAGCAGTGCCAGCGCGGCGACCAGCGGTTCCCGGGTGACCGCCGCGTCGGTGGTCGGGGCGTACACCACGGAGACGACGGCGAAGCCCAACTTCCCGACCGCGTCGGCGGTGACCAGTGGCGCCACCGGCACACCTACGCCCTGCGGCCCGGCGGGGGCGACCGCCGCGCCGGTCCGGCCGACGGTGGGCTCGCCCGAGGTGGCGTCGACCGCCCCGGCGATCAGGCCGTCCAGCGCCGGGTCGGCCGGCACCGGCGTGCCCTGGGCCAGCGCCCGACCGCCGCCCGGCACGGCGATCAGCACGCCCTGCTTCGACTTCGGGTCCAGCCGCAGGGTGCGGATGTGCAGGTCGAGCTCGGCCACCAGGATCCGGCCGTCGGCCAGCGGCTCGATCAGCAGCAGCCGCGGGTCGTTGCCGGTGACCACCGGCACCGCGGCCCGGCCCGGGGCGACCCCGGCCGGCAGGGTGACCGGCCGGCCCACGGCGGCCACCCCGGACTTCCCGTCCGCCTGGAAGACGCCGACGCCCCGCCACTTCGTCTGGTCCTTGGTGAGCGCGGCGAGCTGCGCGGCCGCTCGGTCCGGCCGGTCGTTGTACGCGGCCACCGTCCGCTCGAGCTCTTCCCGGCTGCGGCCGACGGAGTTGTTGAGGCTGCGGGAGATCTCGTTGACGAACTGTCGCTGCGACTCCGCCACCGCTCGGGGCACACCGGCGGGGCTGGTCCGGCTCAGATACGCGAAGGCGAAAATGGCGAGCAGGGTGAGCAGCAGCGCGGCCACCAACGCCGGCGTACCCACCGCCGAGAGCAGACGCGGCTGCGGGAGCTGCTTCTCCAAGCTGATCAAGCGCCAGCGGGCGAGTTCCTCCCGCTCGTCACCCGCGGGCCGGACGTTCGTCCGTCCCGCCTGTGGCGTGTAGGTCATCCGCGGGCCTGCAACAGACCGTGGTCACCCATCTACCGTTCCTCCCGCGTGGCCAACCAGCCTGCGACGTTAACAAGGTCCGCCCCTCGCTGAAAAGGGCGATTGCTCCTCAATCGGGCTGAAGCAGATGTTCTGCCCCTGTGATTTAGCCGTTCGGTCCAGCCGCGGGGGTGGACGGCGGACCCACCGGCCCGAGCACCTTCAGCCCGGCGGCGGCCCCACCCCGGGCGAGCAGGTGCCCCCGAATGCGATCCTCGGCCGCCTGGTAGATGGCCCTTCGGCTGGCCGGGGTCGCCGGGTCCGCCAAGGCGGCCCGCAGATCCACCAGCCGGATGTCCGGGTTGAGGTCCATCCAGGTCGGGATGGCCTCGGCCAGGGTGACCCGCCACCTGCCCTTGGCCACCTCGGTGAAGGTGAACCGGGCCATCACCCCCTCCCGGTTGGCGAAGACCGGCTCAAGGTGCCGGGCGACCTCGTTGCCCATGCCGTAGGCGATCCACTTCTGCCCGACCTTCTCGATCGGCTGCACCACGTGCGCGTGGTGGCCCAGGATCAGGTCGATGTCCGGGGAGGCGATCAGCGGTTTCGACCACTCCTCCTGCTTGGCGTCCGGCAGGTTCTCGTATTCGGTGCCCCAGTGCAGGCTGAGCACCACGATGTTCGCGCCGGCGGCCCGCAGCTTCCGCGCCGCGGCGAGGATCTTCGCCGGCTCGATGAGGTTCGCCATCCACTCCTTGCCCGCCGGCCGCTGCAGGCCGTTGAAGTGCAGCGCGTACGCCAGGTGCCCGACGCGTACCCCGTTGCGGGTGTAGATGCGGGGGGTCAGGAACTCCTTCTGGTTGCGCGCGCTGCCGGTGTGCCCGATCTTCGCGGCGTCCAGCGCGGCGAGGGTGCGACCCACCCCCGCCTCGCCCTGGTCGAGCGTGTGGTTGGAGGCCGTCGAACAGGCGTCGAAGCCGGTCCCACGAACCGCGTCCACCACCTGCGGCGGCACGCTGAACCTCGGGAAGCCGACGAACGGACCCCCCGGCTTGGCCAGCGGCGTCTCCAGGTGGCAGATCGCCAGGTCGGCGCCGGCGACCGCGGGGCGGGCCTGCCGGAAGATCGGGTTGAAGTCGAGCCCACCCGGCTGCCCGGAGCGGGCCGCGTCCCGGCGGGCCTGGCTGGTCAGCTCCGGGTGCACCAGCACGTCACCGGCGCCCAGGATGGTGAAGAGCCGACGACCGGAGGAGTCCCGCCGGGCCTTCGGGTCGGCCGGCGTCGCCACCGGCCCGGCCCCGAGGACCGGTGTGCCCGCGCCGGCCACCGTCGCGTCGCCGCCCGACGTGCCGGACATCCCACCGGTACGCCAGAAGTAGAACCCCGCCCCGGCCAGCAGCACCGCGACGAGGGCGACCACACCCGCCACCTTCAGCCGCCCCGCGCTGCCCGTACTCCCCGCTTTCGACACGGCGACAGACTAGGTCATGCCCCGCCGGACGCGAGCGCCACTCCGTACCGGCCGCCCCGGGTCACTCGTCGTCGGTGGTCGCGGCGGCCTGCTTCGCCGGCACTGCCTTCTTCGCCGGCGCGGCCTTCTTCGCCGCCGCCCTCGCCGGGGTGGCCTTGGCGGTGGCGGTCTTCTTAGCCGCCGACGACTTCGCCGCGGCGGTCTTCTTCGCCGCGGTCGACTTGGCCGTGGTCGACTTGGCCGTGGTCGCCTTCTTCGCCGGGGCCTTCTTGGCCGCAGCCTTCTTCTTCGGCGCCGGTCCCTTCGCCCGCTTCTCGGCGAGCATCTCCGACGCCTCCTGGAGGGTCAGCTCCTCCGGCGTCTGGCCCCGGCGCAGCGACGCGTTGAACTCGCCGTCGGTGACGTACGGCCCGAACCGGCCGTCCTTGATCACCAGGGGCTTCTCGGTGGCCGGGTCGTTGCCCATCTCCCGCAGCGGCGGCGCGGCGGCCCGACGCTGGCGGGTCTTCGGGGCGGCCAGCAGCGCCAGCGCCTCGTCCAGCGTGACGGTGAACATCTTGTCTTCCGACTCCAGCGAGCGGAACTCGTCACCGCGCTTGACGTACGGGCCGTAGCGGCCGTTGGCGGCGAGCACCTCCGCGCCGTCCGGCGCCACCCCGATCAGCCGGGGCAGGGTGAGCAGCTTCAACGCCTCGTCGAGGGTGAGCGAGTCCGGCGACTGGGAGCGCAGCAGCGACGACTTGCGCTCGCCGCTGGACACGTACGGGCCGAACCGGCCGGACTTGAGCACGATCGGCTCGCCGGTGGCCGGGTCGTCACCGAGCTTGCGCTCGCCCCCGCCGCCGAGGAACAGCTCGTGCACCTTCTCCGGGGTCAACTCGTCCGGCGCCAGGCCCTCGGGGATCGGCGCCCGGTCGCCCTGGGGACCGCCCTCCTCGCCCTCGGCCGCCGGCGCCGGCTGCTCACCACCGGGCAGCTCCCGCTGCAGGTACGGCCCGTACCGGCCGACCCGGACGACCACCTCGCGGCCCTCGTCGTCGGTGTGCAGCGGGATCGAGTTGACGC
The DNA here is from genome assembly GCF_042899365.1 of Micromonospora sp. NPDC000089. Classification (NCBI taxonomy): domain Bacteria; kingdom Bacillati; phylum Actinomycetota; class Actinomycetes; order Micromonosporales; family Micromonosporaceae; genus Micromonospora; species Micromonospora sp. NPDC000089. The sequence goes on along the minus strand of NZ_JBIAZT010000003.1, from coordinate 509,164 downwards.
TGCGCGCGTCGATCTCGCTGAGGTTCTCGGTGACCAGCTTCTTCAGCCCGCCGGAGCGGGCGATGGCCTGGTCGCCGGTGCCGTTGGCGCTGCCGAAGTAGAACGCGGTGAGGAAGTCGACCGCGGCGTGGTCGCCGCCGGCGATCTCGTCCAGCTCGTTCTCCATGCTGGCGGTGAAGTCGTAGTCGATCAGGCGCGGGTAGTGCCGCTCCATCAGCCCGATCACCGCGAACGCCAGGAACGACGGGATCATCGCCTGGCCGCGCTTGAAGACGTACCCGCGGTCCTGGATGGTCTGCATGATCGACGCGTACGTCGACGGGCGGCCGATGCCCAGCTCCTCCAGCGCCTTGACCAGCGACGCCTCGGTGTAGCGCGACGGCGGCTGGGTGTGGTGGCCCTGCGCGGCCAGCTCGTCGGCGGTCAGCGGCTGGTCCTTGACCAGGGTGGGCAGCCGGCGCTCGGCGTCCTCCGCCTCGGCGTTCTCGTCGTCGGACGACTCCACGTACGCCCGCAGGAAGCCCGGGTCGGTGATGGTCTTGCCGGTGGCGCCGAAGTCGGCCTCCTCCTGCGCGGTGGAGACCGCGCGGATGCGCACCGACACGCTGGAGCCGACCGCGTCGGTCATCTGCGAGGCGATGGTGCGCCGCCAGATCAGCTCGTAGAGCTTGAACTCCTCCGCCGACAGCTCCTTGGCCACCTCGCCCGGGGTGCGGAAGTTGTCCCCCGCCGGGCGGATCGCCTCGTGCGCCTCCTGCGCGTTCTTCACCTTGCCGGTGTAGCGACGCGGCTCCGGCGGCACGCTGCGCTCGCCGTACAGCTCGACGATCTGCCGGCGGGCCGCCGCGATGGCGGTCTCCGACAGGTTCACCGAGTCGGTACGCATGTAGGTGATGTAGCCGTTCTCGTACAGCCGCTGCGCGGTGCGCATCGTCTGCTGCGAGGACAACCGCAGCTTGCGGGCCGCCTCCTGCTGGAGGGTGGAGGTGATGAACGGCGCGTACGGGCGGCGGCGGTAGGGCTTCTCCTCGACCCGGGTGACGGTGAACGGGCGGTCGGCCAGCCGGGCGGCCAGGCCGCGCGCGCCGCTGGAGTCCAGGTGCACCACGCCCGCGCCGGCCCGGACCCGGCCGGTGGTCGGCTCGAAGTCCTTGCCGGTGGCGATCCGGTCGCCGTTCAGCGCGACCAGGGTGGCGTTGAAGGTGCGCGGCCCCTCGCCCGGGTTCGCCACCGCCAGGGTGGCCAGGATGTCCCAGTACTCGGCGGTGCGGAAGGCCATCCGCTGGCGCTCCCGCTCGACCACGATCCGGGTCGCCACGGACTGCACCCGGCCGGCCGACAGCCGCGGCATGACCTTCTTCCACAGCACCGGGGAGACCTCGTAGCCGTACAGCCGGTCCAGGATGCGGCGGGCCTCCTGGGCGTCGACCAGGTCCCGGTCGATCTCGCGCGGGTTGGCCACCGCGGCCTGGATGGCCGGCTTGGTGATCTCGTGGAAGACCATCCGCTTGACCGGCACCTTGGGCTTGAGCGTCTCCACCAGGTGCCAGGCGATCGCCTCGCCCTCGCGGTCCTCGTCCGTGGCCAGGAAGATCTCGTCGACCTCCTTGGCCAGCTTCACCAGCTTGCTGATCTGCTGCTTCCGGTCGGCGGAGACCACGTAGAGGGCGTGGAAGCCGTGGTCGACGTCCACCCCGAGCCGGGCCCACGACTCGCCCTTGTACTTCGCCGGCACGTCGGCGGCGTTGCGCGGCAGGTCCCGGACGTGGCCGAAGCTGGCCTCCACGATGTATCCCGGGCCGAGATAGCCCGAGATCGTCTTGGCCTTCGCCGGAGACTCGACGATGACCAGACGGGTGGTTCCAGCTTTGCTCGGCACGTCTCTCCCCGACCTCACTCCTGCTCAGGCCCGTCCCGGGCCGGATGGCGAACGCCCGTTTCGGGCAGCTTCGCGCCCCCGGACCGCCGGCGGTCCGGATGTCCAACGTAACGCGCCGCCCGGGTTTCGGGTTTCGCGGGCGACAAACCGGCCGCCCGGCGGACCCGCCCGACCCGCACCGGCCGGACGGCGCCACCGTACACCGTGCGTAGGGCCGGAAGCGGGTCACTGTGACGATGGCGGGCCCTCCGGCCGGGCCGACCGGCCGTTCACCCGCCGGCGACCGGCCAATCGGCGGGCGGCACGGCGGCGGGCCGGTCGCCGACCAGCTCGGCGAGCCGGGCCAGCCGCCGGCGGCCACCGATCCGGTACGCGGGCCCACCGTCGCCCGGTTCGACCAGCGCCGCCGGCAGGCCCACCACGGCCAGCGCCGCGCGTACGGTCGGCCACCAGTCCTGGTCGTCGGCGCCGAGCCGGAGCAGGAAGGTGCCCTCGTCGCCGGCGCCACCGGCGGCGGCCAGCCACAGCCGCAGCCGCCGGCCGTCGAGGTGGAACCCGGTCGGCGGCCGCTTGCGCTCACCGGTGAGCCACGCCGCGGCCACCGGGGCCAGGGTGCGCAGGTACGACGTGCGCACCGCGTACCGCTGGTCCTCGGTGGCCTCCCAGCTCGTGGCCAGGCCGCGCGAGCGCAGCTCGGCGGCGAGCACGTGCACCCGCCAGGCGGCGTCGACCACGATCGACACCCGGGCGGTACGCCCCATCCTGCCCACCCCGCCGGGCCCGGCGAGCAGCCCGGCCAGGTCGGCGACGGACGGATCGGCCGCCTCGGTGCCGAACAGCGACAGCTGGCGCACCGGATCGGGGGGCGGGTCGGGAGGGGTCAGCGACACTCCGGGACCTCGTCGAAGGCCTGTTTGAGCTCGGTCGAGGTGAGCCGGCCGGTGTCCAGCGCACCCGCGTCGTACTCGGTGTTGAGGGTGTTCACGGCGGCCTGCACACCGTCGTAGAAGGCGGTGGGCGTGCCGGTGGTGAGCCGGTCGATGGCGTCCCGGGCCCGGCCGTAGGCGTCCCGGATCTTCTCCAGCGAGGCGCGGAAACCGGCGGAGATCTCGTCGCCGTGGTCGGTCTCCGGGACCCCGGCGTCGGCGATCCGGCGCCGGGCGGTCTCGCTGGCCTCCTCAGCGCCGGCGAAGAGCCGGACCAGGTTCTCCTTGGCCTGCGCGGGGGTGGTCTTGGCGGTCATCTGCTGGTGGGTGCTGCTGGTCAGCTTGCTGATCTCGGCGCGCCACGGGGCGAGCGCCTGGCAGACCGACGCGGCCCAGGCCCGGGGGCTGGGCCCGGCCGCGCAACCGGCCAGTACGAGCACGAGCGTGGCCAGGACCACCGTCAGCTTTCCGGCGGCACTCGCCCGGCACGTACGCATGCGATGCAGCGTACGGCCTCGGGTTGAATGCGCCACCGGTCAACCGGGTGGCCCGGAGGGCTCCCCGGCCGGCCGTTCGCCGGCCGGGGAACCCGCGCCGGTCAGGCGTGCACCGACTCCGCCTGCTGGTCCGGGGTGCCCGCGCCGGGCCCCCGGTCGTCGGAGTCGGACATCGCGATGCCCTTGCGCTTGCTGAACACCACCGCGGCCACCACGATCGCGGCCGCCACCAGCGCCACGGTGACCCGCAGCGCGGTGTTCCGGTCGTCGCCCACGCTCCAGGCCACCACGGCCGGCGCGATCAGCAGCGAGACCAGGTTCATCACCTTGATCAGCGGGTTGATCGCCGGGCCGGCGGTGTCCTTGAACGGGTCGCCGACGGTGTCGCCGATGACCGTCGCGGCGTGCGCCTCGGAGCCCTTGCCGCCGTACGCGCCGTCCTCGACCAGCTTCTTGGCGTTGTCCCAGGCGCCGCCGGAGTTGGCCAGGAAGACCGCCATCAGCGTGCCGGCGCCGATCGCCCCGGCCAGGTACGACGCCAACGCGCCCGGGCCGAGGCCGAAGCCCACGGCGATCGGGGCGAGGATGGCCAGCAGGCCGGGGGTCATCAGCTCGCGCTGCGCGTCCCGGGTGCAGATGTCGACGACCTTGCCGTACTCGGGGCGCTGGGTGCGGTCCATGATCCCGGGCAGCTCGCGGAACTGCCGGCGGACCTCCATCACCACCGCGCCCGCGGAGCGGGACACCGCGTTGATGGCCAGCCCGGAGAAGAGGAACACCACCGCCGCGCCGATGATCAGGCCGACCAGGTTGCGCGGGTTGGCCACGTTCAGCGCGTTGAGGATCTCCTGCCCGACGTCGGCCACGCCCGCGTCGCCGTACGAGACGCGCAGCGTGTCGGTGTACGAGCCGAACAGCGCGGTCGCCGCCAGCACCGCGGTGGCGATCGCGATGCCCTTGGTGATCGCCTTGGTGGTGTTGCCGACCGCGTCCAGCTCGGTGAGGATCCGGGCGCCGTCGGAGTCGATGTCGCCGGACATCTCGGCGATGCCCTGGGCGTTGTCGGAGATCGGGCCGAAGGTGTCCATCGCGACGATCACGCCGACCGTGGTGAGCAGGCCGGTACCGGCCAGCGCCACGGCGAACAGCGACAGCGTGATGGAGCTGCCGCCGAGCAGGAACGCGCCGAACACGCCCGCGCCGATCAGCAGCGCGGAGTAGACCGCCGACTCCAGGCCGACGCTGATGCCGGCCAGGATGACGGTGGCCGCACCGGTCTGCGAGCTCTTGCCGATGTCCTGCACCGGGCGCTTGTTGGTCTCGGTGAAGTAGCCGGTCAGCGCCTGGATGGCGGCGGCCAGCACGATGCCGATCACCACCGCGCCGATGGCCACCAGCCGCGGGTTGCGGTCCACGTCGGTGAGGCCGCCCTCCAGCTCGGCGAAGGTGGCCGGGAGGTAGAGGTAGGCGGCGATGCCGACCAGCACCGCGGAGATCACCGCGGAGATGTAGAAGGCCCGGTTGATCGCGGTCAGGCCGTTGCGGTCGGACGGGCGCAGCCGGGTGATCAGCACGCCGACGAACGCGACCAGCACCCCGATGGTGGAGATGATCAGCGGGAAGACCAGGCCGTCCTCGCCGAACGCCGCCCGGCCGAGGATCAGCGCGGCGACCAGCGTGACCGCGTACGACTCGAACAGGTCGGCGGCCATGCCGGCGCAGTCGCCGACGTTGTCGCCCACGTTGTCGGCGATGGTGGCGGCGTTGCGCGGATCGTCCTCGGGGATGCCCTGCTCGACCTTGCCGACCAGGTCCGCGCCGACGTCCGCGGCCTTGGTGAAGATGCCGCCGCCGACCCGCATGAACATGGCCAGCAGGGCGGCGCCGAAGCCGAAGCCCTCCAGCACGGTCGGCGCGTCGCCGCGGTAGATCAGCACCACCAGCGCGGCGCCGAACAGGCCGAGGCCGACGGTGAGGAAGCCGACCACGCCACCGGTCCGGAAGGCGATCTTCATGGCGGTCTCCCGACCGCCCTGGGCCTCCCGGGCGGCGGCGGCGACCCGCAGGTTGGCGCGGGTGGCCAGCCACATGCCGGCACCGCCGATGGACGCGCTGAACAGGGCACCCACCACGAAGAACGCCGAGCGGCCGATCTTGACCGCGAGCTGGCTGCCGTCGGTGTCGTGCACCGGCAGCAGGAAGAGCAGTACGACGGCGATGACGACGAAGATCGCCAGCGTCCTGAACTGCCGGAGCAGGTACGCGGAGGCGCCCTCCTGCACCGCCCCGGAGATCTCCTGCATGTTGGTGGTGCCCTTACCGGCTGCCAGCACGGCCTTGGTCAAGGCGGCGGCGAAGACGAGTGCCACCAGCGCGAGTACCGCGGCGATGACGACGTACGTCAGGTTTGCTCCGGTGAGGGACAGCGCGCCGCCCTCGGGGGCGGCCAAGGTCCCGGACATCTATGTCCTCCTGTACCGAACACTGTCGCGCCGGCCAGCGGACGTACTGACCCGGCGCCTGGATGCGGTTGCCCCGAAGCGCTCCGACCCACCGCACGCGCCAGCGACGAACACGCATAACCGCTGGTTGCGGGAAGGATCACTTGCCGACAACCCCGGTACTGTAGCCCCGCTGAGTGTTCGAGGTCACACCCGGGGCGCACCGTGTTCGGATGATCTTCATAACTGTGTTATGAGGAAGAATCTGATATAGGCGACCGTCAGCACGAGCAGGCCGCGACCCCCGTTCGGGGATCGCGGCCTGCGTACTCCTGGTGGTTCGGGCCGGTGCGGACCCGGGCCGGTGCGCGGCCCGCGGGTGGGTCAGCGGCCGACCGGCCAGACCATCCGGACCTCGGTGCCGACGCCGTCGTCGACCGGGCGCACCTGGAGGTCCTCCACGAAGCCGGCGAGCAGGGCGAACCCGACGCCGGTGGTGAGCGCCTCGTCGGTGAGCGACTCGTTGGCCAGCTCGTCGGCGTTCAGCTTGGCGAGGCCGATGCCGGCCTCGATCGGGGCGCGGTCCACCACCCGGACCGCGTACGACCCGGAGTCGGACATCTCCACCAGCACCGGGTCGACCAGGCCGTACTGCCGGTGCAGGGCGACCGCCCGGGTGCAGGCCTCGCCGATGGCCAGCCGCACCTCGTCCAGCAGGTCCTCGCGCACCCCGGCCCGGCGGGCCACCGCCACGCCGACCAGGCGCGCGGTGCGCACGTGCACCGGGGCCGGTGAGAAGGAGAGCCGGACGGTCGCCATCATGCGGTGGGGTCGGCGGCGATCGCCGCGTCGACCGTGGGGTGCAGCGGGAAGACCTGGTCCAGCGCGGTGATCCGGAAGATCTTGAGCAGCGGCTCCTTGTCGCAGACCAGCGCGAACGAGCCACCGGCGGAGCGCAGCCGCTTGAGGGCGCCGACCAGCACACCGAGGCCGGTGGAGTCGAGGAAGTCGACCCGCCCCAGGTCGACCACGACCTGCCGGGCCCCGCCGTCGATCAGCTCCAGGAGCCGTTCGCGCAGTCGGGGTGCGGTGTAGACGTCCACCTCACCGCCGACCTCGAGCACCGTGTGCTCCCCCACCGTGCGGGTCGCCAGCGACAGCTCCATCAGTCCTCCTCCGAGAGCCGTAAACTCTCCTGGGCATCTAACCATCCCCGCCGGAGCCCCCTCCGGGCCCAGCCGACGCCCCTTCCTTACCCAGGCCCCCGGTCGGCCACCCCGAACACCAGTGCGAGAGTGCAGCAGGTGAACCCCGCAGCCCCGGTATCCGCAGCTCCAGGCCCCGTGGGGCCGCCGACGGCGGCCCCCGGCGACCTGCTGCGCCGGCTGCGCGGACGGCAGCACGGCGTCGACCCGGTCACCCACGTCGAGCGGGTGCCGGCCCGCGCCGGGGAGCCGACGCCCTGGCCGGCCTGGGTCCAGCCCGAGCTGCGGGCGGCGTTCGCCGGGCGCGGGGTGGTCTCGCCCTGGCGGCACCAGGCCGAGGCGGCCGAGCTGGCGTACGCCGGGACGAACGTGGTGGTGGCCACCGGCACCGCGTCCGGCAAGTCGCTGGCGTACCAGCTCCCGGCGCTGGCCACCCTGCTGGCCGACCCGCGCGCCACGGTGCTCTACCTGGCGCCGACCAAGGCGCTCGCCGCCGACCAGCTGCGCGCCGTCGCCGCCCTGGGCCTCGACGGGGTACGCCCGGCCGGCTACGACGGGGACACCCCGCGCGCCGAGCGGGAGTGGATCCGCCGGCACTCCCGGTTCGTGCTGACCAACCCCGACATGCTGCACCACGGCATCCTGCCCGGGCACGCCCAGTGGTCCGGCTTCCTGCGCCGGCTGGCGTACGTGGTGGTCGACGAGTGCCACACGTACCGGGGCGTGTTCGGCTCGCACGTCGCGCACGTGCTGCGCCGACTGCGGCGACAGTGCGCCCGGTTCGGGCGTACCCCGGTGTTCGTGCTGGCCTCGGCCACGTCGGGCGACCCGGCGGCGTCGGCCGGGCGGCTCACCGGCCTGCCGGTCACCGCCGTCACCGAGGACACCTCGCCGCGCGGCGGCGTCACCTTCGCGCTCTGGGAGCCGCCGCTGCTGCCCTCCTCCGACGCCTCCTCCCCCGACGCCGATCTGCTCCAGGTCCGCCGGTCGGCGCTGCGAGAGACCGCGGACCTGCTCGCCGACAGCGTCGCCGAGGGGGTACGCACCCTGGCGTTCGTCCGCTCCCGGCGGGGCGCCGAGGTGGTCGCGGCGAACGCCCGGCGGGCGCTGGACGAGGCGGTCCCCGGCCTCGGCGACCGGGTCGCCGCCTACCGGGCCGGTTACCTGCGCGAGGAGCGGCGCGAGCTGGAACGCGCACTGCTGCACGGCGAGCTGCTCGGACTGGCCTCCACCAACGCCTTGGAGCTCGGCGTCGACCTGGTCGGCCTGGACGCCGTGCTGATCTGCGGCTGGCCGGGCACCCGGGCGTCGCTGTGGCAGCAGGCCGGGCGGGCCGGGCGCTCCGGCGACGAGGCGCTCGCGGTGCTGGTGGCCCGGGACGACCCGCTCGACACCTACCTGGTGCACCACCCCGAGGCGCTGTTCGGCCGCCCCGTCGAGGCGACCGTGCTCGACCCGGCCAACCCTTACGTGCTCGCCCCGCAGCTCGCCTGCGCCGCCGTCGAGGCCCCGCTCACCCCCGCCGACCTGGAGCTGTTCGGCGAGGGCGCGAAGGAGGCGGTCGACTCGCTGGTCGAGGCCGGCGCGCTGCGGCAGCGGCCGACCGGCTGGTACTGGCGGCACCGGGAACGGCCCGAGGTGGACCTGCGCGGCTCCGGCGGCGCGCCGGTCTGCGTGGTGGAGGAGGCCACCGGCCGGCTGCTCGGCACCGTCGACGGCGGCTCCTCGCACGTGCTCATCCACCCCGGCGCGGTCTACCTGCACCAGGGCGTCTCGTACGTGGTCGACACGCTCGACCTGGCCGACGGGTGCGCACTGGTGCACCCCGATGAGCCGGACTGGTCCACCCACGCCCGGGACGTCACCTCGCTGTCGGTGGTGTCGGTGCGGTCGTACACCGACGCCGGGCCGGTCGGCATGTTCCTCGGCGAGGTGGACGTGACCAGCCAGGTGGTGTCCTACCAGCGGCGGCGGATCGTCAGCGGCGAGGTGATCGACACCCGCCCGCTGGACCTGCCGGCCCGGGAGCTGCGTACCGTCGCGGTCTGGTTCACCGTCTCCCCCGAGTCGCTGGCCCGGGCCGGCGTCGAGGCGGCCGACGTGCCGGGAGCCCTGCACGCCGCCGAGCACGCAGCGATCGGGCTGCTGCCGCTGATGGCCACCTGCGACCGGTGGGACATCGGTGGGCTCTCCACCGCCGCGCACCCGGACACCGAGGCGCCGACCGTCTTCGTCTACGACGGGCACCCCGGCGGGGCCGGCTTCGCCGAGCGGGCGTACGGAACGGCGGCCGCCTGGCTGCGCGCCACCCGGGACGCGATCGCCGAGTGCGGGTGCGAGTCCGGCTGCCCGTCCTGCGTCCAGTCCCCCAAGTGCGGCAACGGCAACAACCCGCTGTCCAAGTCGGACGCCGTCCGGGTTCTCGACGTGGTCCTCGCCAACCTCGCCGAGGCCGACCCGGCGGGCTCCGGCTCGGCGGGTGGCTCCGGTCCTGCGGTGCCGCGTCAGGACGGGCGGGGGCTCGCCGGCGCCGGCTGAGCGCCCACCTTCCGGGATGCGTGCATGAGCCGGGCGCCGAGTGGGCATTGATGTATGGGAGCGCTTCCATGACCCTCGCGAAGGCCGTGGAGCTGCTCGACCCTGAACCCCGCCCGTCGCCCGCCGCAGGAGGAGCCGTGGCAGACACCATCGCCGAGACCGTCGACCTGCTCTACGCCATCGACCAGGAGACGCTCACCCCCGACCAGCAGATCGCCCTCGGGTCCGCCCTGGCCACGCTGGCTCAGGCAGAGCGGCTGGACCAGCTCAACGAACGGCTGCGCGGCATCCACCAGGTGCTCAACACGTGGGCGATGAAGGCCACCATCGAGGGCGGACGCTGACCTGCGGTCTGTGCGAGACTCCGGCGCACCCTTCGGAGGAGATTCCATGCAGCTCGAAACCTTGCAGCACCAGCAGCAGTTCCACATCCGGCAGCGGATCCGCCTGATGGTCAACCAGTACCAGGTCCACGCGGTCGCGCCGGACGGCACCGAGGGCGAGCTGCTGGCGTTCGCCCAGCAGAAGCGGCTCGCCTTCAAGGAGCAGGTGACCATCTACACCGATGACACCAAGCAGCAGCCGCTGCTCGGCTTCAAGGCCCGCCAGCGCCTCGACCTCGGCGCCACGTACGACGTCACCGACCACGCCGGCAACCCGATCGGGCTGTTCCGCAAGGACTTCGCCCAGTCGCTGCTGCGCTCGACGTGGCACGTCGAGCAGGCCGGCCTGCCCGCGATCGTCGGTCAGGAGCGGAGCCTGCCGGTGGCGCTGCTGCGCCGGTTCGTCGACTCGCTCTCCTGGCTGCCGTACCACTTCGACTTCCTGGCCGGGGGCCAGCCGGTCTTCTCGGTGATCAAGAAGTGGGGCCTGCGCGACCGGTACGTCGTCGAGGTGCAGCACCCGCAGGTCGACCGCCGACTGGTGATCGCGATGGCGATCGGCCTGGACGCCCTCCAGGGCCGCTGACCGCACGCCCACCGCCCGGGCACGCCGCGGATGGCCGGCGGCGTGCCCCGGACCGGGTGGAACCTGGGTCCGGGTCGGCGGTGGTTCGCGCCCGGGCCGGGCATCAGGCGGGTTCGGGTTGGCGGTGGTCCCTGCTCGAGCCGGTGACACCTCCTTCGCGGATCCGGTCGGATGCTCAGCCGCGCACCGGGCCCGCCCGGGCGGCGGCTTTCGCGACCCGGTGCAGCCCGGGCAGCGGGTTGACCACCACCTCCGCCGTCACCAGCACGTCCAGGCCGTCGACCCGGCAGCCGGTGAGGCGGGCCTGATTGGCCGCGACCAGGCGCTCCGCCGCCGCGCAGGCCGGTTCCGCCCCACGCGGCGCCTGTCCGGCACCGGCCAGCGCGCCGAAGTCGGCGGCGGTCCGGGCCTGGTGCCGGGCGACCCGGGCGGCGCCGACCGCCGCACCGGAGAGCCCGAACACCACCAGCACCAGCCCGACCGCGAGCAGGCAGACCGTCGCCCCACCGCGATCGGCACGACCGGTCGTCGCCCGGCCGTTCGGGAGGGCGGTCATGGCCGGGCCGCCGGGGCGCCGGGTTCGACGGCGGCGACGGCGGTCCCGGTCACGGTGAGCCGGGGCAGCCTGGCCCCGAGCGCCCGGACCGGCGCCCGGACGGTGGCGGTCACCAGGTCACCGTCGACCGCGACCGACACCGAGGCGCGTGGCGGCGCCTGCGCCCCGGCCGCCTCGGCACCCGGCGCGCCCCGGGCGGCGGCGAGCGCCGCCTCCCGGGCCGCGTCCAGGCAGGCGGCCCTGGTGGTGACCGCGTCCACCGCGGTGAGCCCGGTGAGCAGCAGCAGGAGCAACGCCGGCAGGCCGGCCGCCAGCTCGGCGGTGAACGAACCCCGGTCGCGACCGGCCCGCCGGCGCCGGATCACTTCAGCGCCCGGTCGATGACCGCGGTCAGGGCGGACTGCACGTTTCCGGAGGTGAGCACCTTGAGCAGAATGCCGGCGAAGGCGACCGCGGCGAGCGTGCCGACGGCGTACTCGGCAGTGTTCATCCCGGCGTCCCCACGGAGCCGGGCGATGAGTCTGCGCACGTGACATTTCCCTTCTGGATGGTGATCAGAGCACGTCACCGAGGACGGCGACGATCACCGGCACCAGGCCGGCGAGAATGAAGGCCGGCAGGAAGCAGAGCCCCAGCGGCAGCACGATCAGCACGCCCGCCCGCCGGGCCGACGCCTCGGCGGCGACGGACCGGTCGGCCCGCAGGTCGTCGGCGACCCGGGTCAGCGCCCCGGCCAGCGCGGCGCCGCTGCGGGAGGAGCGCAGCGCGGCGGTCACCATCCGGTCGGCGCCCGGCACGTCGTCCAGGTGCGCCCATGCCTCCTCGGGGCCGCCGCCGAGCAGCAGCGTCCGGCCGATCCGGTCGAGCCGTACGGCCAGTGGCCCGCCGAGCGCGTCGGCCACCGCGAGGACCGAGCGGTCCACCGGCGCGCCGGCCCGCAGCGCGGCCGCCAGCAGGTCGGCGGCGAGCGGCAGCTCCGCCGACTCCCGCAGCCGGCGCTCCCGCACCGCCCGTGGCTCCATCCGGCGGAGCAGCCGGTCCGCCGCCAGCGCGGCCAGCACGCCGGCCAGGCACCCCGACCAGCCGCCGACGAGCAGCGCGACCGCCAGCCCGGCCAGCCCCGCTCCCAGCCGGATCCGGTCCGGCCCTCGGCGGGTCCCGCCGGCGTCCGGGCCGGTCGGCTCCTCCCCGCCGGTGCCGGCGCCCGGCTCGGGTGCCCCTTCTGTGAAGGAAGCGGCGCCGACCTCGGGCATCCCGCCTGTGGCGGAGAACCTGCCGGTGTCGGGCGTCCCCCGGGTGGAGGAAGACCCGCTGGTCCCGGGTATCCCGCCGGTGAAGAAAGCCCCGTCAGTCTCGGGCAGCCCACCGGCGGCGGAAGAAGCGTCGACGCCGGACGACCCTCGGATGGAGGTGGCAGCGCGGAATCCGACGAGGCGTCGGACGAAGTCGAGATGCCGGCGGCGGAGCAGGGCCAGCACGACGGCCGCCGCGGTCAGACAGGCGGCGGCCAGCTCAGGGCGGGTCACCGGTCGACTCCCGCCGGCACCCGGCCGAGCCGTTCGGCCCAGAGCAGCCCGACGATCTGCAGGCCCATCGCGGTGATCGCACTGACCGCCCCGACCGGGGTGTGCAGCAGCACCCGCAGCGGGTCGGCCCCGATGCCGTAGCCGAGGCCGATCCCGCCCAGTGGCAGGGCGGCGAGCAGCAGGGCGGTGGCCCGGGCGCCGGCGGCCTGGGCCGCGGCGGCGGCCAGCCCGCGGTCGGCGGCCCGCGCGTCGGCCTCGATGCGCTCCAGCAGATCGGCCAGCGGCGCGCCGGTCCGGTCGGCGAGCCGGACCGCGGCCTCGGTGAGCCTTGCCAACCTGTCCTCACCCGGCACGGGATCGTCCACGGTCGACTCCTCGGTCACCGCGGACACCGGCAGGCCGGCCCGCAGGTCCGCCGCGAGCGCGCAGATCCGGTCCAACCGGCGCCGCCGCTCCCGCTCGGCGCGCCGGCCCGTCCCGCGCCGCAGCAGGGCCCGGGCGCCCAGCACGCCGTACCCGGCCAGCACCGCCCCGGCCACCGGCCCACCCGCCAGGCCGCCGACCGCGACCCCGGCGAGCCCGACCGCCGGCAGCACCCGCCGCGCGCCGAACGCCCGCAGGGCCCCGGGCGCGATGGCGTGCCAACCGCCGGTCCGGGCGCCCGGCGCCACCGGACCGGCCGACGCCGCCCGACCCGCCGACGCCGGACCGGCCGACGTCGCCGGTCGCCGGGCATCCCGACGCCCGGGTGGCCGCCCGTCCGCCCGCCGTGCGGCCGCCGGCCCACCGCCCGCCGGCCATCGCCCGGTCGGGACGTGACCGTCACGACGAGGACCCTGCCGGCCGTCGGGGCCCCCGGGGAAGGGCGGTCGTCCGAAGCGCGCAGAGCCCCGCCGGGGCGTCTCGTCGCGGAACCGGCTGCCCGGGTCACCGACGGCCGGCTCGCCGCCGTGCACGGGTGAGTCGGCGGCCGGTCCCCGGGCGGCGGGTGCCGCGGTGCCGAGCACCGCCCTTCGGCGGCGCCGGCTGCTGCGCACCGGCCACACCACCGCCGCGGCCGCGCCGACCACCAGCAGCACCACCGCCCACACCGGCCCGGTCACGAGGTCGGTCCCGCCGAGCCGGGCCACGGCTCGCAGAGGATCGGCGGCACGGCCACCCCACGATCGCGCAGCAGCGCGGCGAGCGTCCGGCCGGCGAGCCCCAGCCCGCGCCCGCGCAGCCAGGCCGGTACGACGGTGACCAGCCGCTCCGGGCCCTCGGGCAGCAGCAGGCAGATCGACTCCAGCACCCGGCCGGTGGACGACCGGCGGACCTGGATCAGCACCTGCAGGGCGGCGGCGACCTGGGCGTGCAGCGCGGCGCGCGGCAGGCCGCCGAGCAGCCCGAGCGCCTCCAGCCGGGCCGGCACGTCCGCCGGGGCGTTGGCGTGCAGGGTGCCGGCCCCGCCGTCGTGGCCGGTGTTCAGCGCGGCCAGCAGGTCCACCACCTCCCGGCCCCGGCACTCGCCCACCACCAGCCGGTCCGGGCGCATCCGCAGCGCCTGCCGGACCAGCTCGCTCAGCCCGACCGCGCCGGACCCCTCCACGTTGGCGGTGCGGGCCTGCAGGCCGACCACGTGCGGGTGCACCGGGTGCAGCTCGGCGGCGTCCTCCACCAGCACGATCCGCTCGTTCGCCGGCACCAGCCCGAGCAGCGTGTTGAGCAGCGTGGTCTTGCCCGATCCGGTGCCGCCGGTGACCAGGTAGGCCAGTCGGGCCGCCACCACCGCCGCCAGCACCGGCGCCACCGGCCGGGGCACGGTGCCGTGGCGGACCAGGTCGTCGAGGGTGAACGGGTGCTGGCGGAAGGTGCGGAGCGAGAGATACGGGCCGTCGGTGGCCACCGGCGGCAGCACCGCGTGCAGCCGGGTGCCGTCGGGCAGCCGCGCGTCCGCGTACGGGGAGCCGTCGTCTAGTCGCCGTCCGGCGCTGGCCGTCAGCCGCTGCGCCAGCCGGCGTACGTCGTCGACCGAGCCGAGCGGCACGGCGACCTGGCACAGGCCCTCGCCCCGGTCCACCCAGACCCGGACGCCGTTGACCAGCACGTCGGTGATCTGCGGATCGGCCAGCAGCGGGGCGAGCGGGCCGGCGCCGACCAGGTCGTCGCGTACTCGGTCGGCCATCCGCAGCACGGCGTTGTCCCCGAGCACGGCGGCGCCGGGCTCGGCGCGTACGGCGGAGACGATCGCGGCCGGGGTGACCGGGGTGGCGGCGCCGGCGATCCGTTGCCGGACCCGGGCGGCCAACTCCTCGGAGTGCTCGCTCATGCCGCACCCGGCACCGGCAGGCCGGTGAGCTCGCCGACGATCCGCCGGCACAGCGCGGCGAGCGGGCCACGACCGCCCCCGGCCGGCGCCTCGCCGCGTTCCAGCCCCCGGCACAGCGCCGGCTCGGGGCGCAGCGTGCCGACCAGCGGCAGGCCGAGCGCCCGGGCGACCTCCGCCGCCTTCAACCGGCCCGGTGCGGGGCCGCGCACGATCACCCCGAGCGACGCGCAGTGCGGGGCGGCCGCGGCGACCACCCGGGCCGCCGCCGCGGTGGCCCGCAGCTCCGCCGGCACCACCAGGTACGCCTGGTCGGCCGCCTGCAACGCGATCACCGCGGCGTCGTCGAGCTGCCGGGGCACGTCGACCACCACGAAGTCCCGGCCGCGGCGGGCGGCGTCGACGGTGGCGGCCATCGCCTCGGCCGGCAGGGCCAGCAGGTCGCCACGGTCCCACGAGAGCACGACCAGGTCGCCCCGGCTGGGCAGGGCGCGCACCAGCGCGGGCGCGTCGACCCGCCCGTCGGCTCCGGTGAGCGCCGGCCAGCGCAGTCCGTCCAGCTCCTCCCAACCGAGCACGAGATCCAGCCCGCCGCCCAGCGGGTCGGCGTCGACCAGCAGGGTGCGCAGGTGCGCGCGGGCGGCGGTGACCGCCAGGCCGCCGGCGAACACGCTCGCGCCGGCCCCACCCCGCCCACCCAGCACCGCCACCGTCCGGGCGAGCCCACCGGCCGGGCGGTCCGGCCCGCACTCGGTGAACCGGTCGACCAGCCACGGCTCGGCGGCGGGCAGGGTCGCCACGTGCTGGGCGCCGATCAGCTCGGCGATCTCCCACGCCGGGTCGAGCTGCCCGGAGCGGCCGACCAGCACCGTGCGGGGCCGGTGCGGGAGCCGGGCCCGCAGGCAGGCCTGCGCCTGGTCGTCGCCGACCAGCACCAGCGGCGCGGGCAGCCAGCGGGAACGCGCGGCGGCCGGGTCGGCGGCCAGTTCCACCTCGGTGCCGCCGGCCGCGGCGAGGCGGAGCAGCTCGTCGAGCAGGTCACCGTCCGAGGTCACGACCAGGGGCAGTCGGTGGTGCGGCGGGATCGAGGTACGGGACGGCATGCCGGCCTCCAGCGGTCAGGGGTGCTGCCCGAGACCCTGCTCCGCCGTCCCGTCTCGCACCGGCCGCAGGCCCTCCCCTGTGGATAACTTCGTCGCCTGTGGACAGCGCCTCCCGGATCGGGTTGATCTGCTATGCGATCCCGTCCTTGGAAGCCGTGACCCACCGAGGCACGGGGTTCGACAACGCTCCGAGGGGCGGCCGGCCGGTACGCGCGTCCGGCGACTCCGGCCGATCGAGCCCCGTGGCCCACCTGACGGCGCACCCTGGCGACGGAACGGCCCGCCCACTTCTGGCGGGTCCGCCATCCCGGACACCATTGACGTCGGACGACGTCGTACGCCGATAATCTGAGCTCATGCCACCGGCGGAGGTGGCACCGTCCTCGAAAGCGGGGCCATGGCCGACTCGCCCGACCACCCGCGCCGCACCGATCCGACGCTGCGCATCGGTGGCTGGCTGCCGGAGAGCCGGCACCGCGCCGGCTCGTCGCCGGCCCGGCCGACCACCGGTCGCGACCAGCCGTGGCGCGCCGAGCCGGCACCGGTCGGCGCGGCGCCCCGTCCGGCGCCGCCCCGACCGCCGGACTCCGCGCCCGGGGGACGGGGACGGACGCTGGTGCTGGGCGGTGTCGCCGTCGGCGTGCTGGCCACGCTGGTCTTCGCGCTGTCGCCCTTCCGGCCCGGCCCGGACCGGGCACGGGACCGGGCGGCCCCGGTCAGGCCGGTCGAACAGGACGTGGACGCCCCGGGTGGCCCGGAGGCCCCGAGGACGGACCTGACGTTCTCGCCGGCGCCGGTGTCGCTGTCCACCCGTGCCGCGCTGCCGCCCCGCCCAACCGCGCCCACCCACCGGGCCGGTCGACCCGCCCCGCAAGGGACCACCCCGCAACGGACCACCCCGCCGGCGAACTCCACCCCGCCCGCGCCGCCGGTGGTGCTGCCCCGGCCGGACGACCTCCCTGCGCTGCCCCCGGCGATGGAGCCCGGCCTGCGGTCCGCCCCCGGAGGCCCGGAGACGTTCGTCGACTTCGTGAACGGGCACGGCTCGGAGGTGGTCGTCTACTGGCTGGACTACGGCGGCCAACGGCAGCGGTACGCGATCCTGCCGCCCGGCGGGACGCACCGACAGCAGACGTACTTCGGTCACGCGTGGGTGGTCACCGACACGGCCGGCACGGCACTGGCCTGCTTCCAGCCCGTCCCGCCGGCCGGGCGGGCCCTGATCCGCTGACCGGCCGGCGGCCGGGCGTCCAGTCCAGGCGGAACTCGTTGCCCTCGGGATCGGCGGGGACGACGTGGCCGGCGGGCGCGGTTCTCCTGCTGGAGGAACACAAGGGACGACCCCCGCCGGGGGGCGACGGGGGTCGTCGGGAGGTCCGGCTCCGGGGGGGTGTGAGCCGAACCCACTCAGCGGTGCGGGGGGTGCAACCGCCGAGGGTCTCTCAGCCGGCCGAGACATGAACACTCGTCGTGAGGAACAGCATGCCGGAGTCGAGTGCTCACGTCGAGTGGTCTCCGCCCCACGGACTGCGAAACAGCGAGAGCGGAGTGTGACCGCCGTCACGTCGTGCGGCCGTGGTGGGGAGTGGCCCGCAGGTCGAGGGGGGTGGTGACCCCGGGCACCCGCCGACGATAGTCCATCGGGCTAGACTTTCGCGCCGTGGGCCGAAGTGCCGCTTTCTTCGATCTGGACAAGACCGTCATCGCCAAGTCGAGCGCCTTGGCATTCGGGCGGCCGTTCTATCGGGATGGGCTGATCACCCGGCGGGACGTGGTCAAGTCGGCGTACGCGCAGCTGATGTTCCGGCTGGGCGGCACCGACGAGCAGACCATGGCCCGCACCAGGGACTACCTCGCCGCGCTCTGCAAGGGCTGGCCGGTGGAGCAGGTCCGCCAGATCGTCGCGGAGACCCTGCACGAGCTGATCAACCCCTACGTGTACGCCGAGGCGGCCGCCCTGATCGAGGAGCACCAGGCCGCCGGCCGGGACGTCGTGCTGGTCTCCGCATCGGGCGACGAGATGGTCCGCCCGATCGGCGCGCTGCTCGGCGTCACCGACGTGATCGCCACCCGGATGAGCGTCCAGGACGGCCGCTACAGCGGCGAGGTGGAGTTCTACGCCGCCGGCCCGCGCAAGGTGGAGGCGGTCGGCGAGCTGGCCACCGCCCGGGGGTACGACCTGGCCGACTCGTACGCCTACTCCGACTCGTACAGCGACCGGCCGTTGCTGGAGTGCGTCGGCCACCCCACCGCGGTCAATCCGGACCGGGCGCTGCGCAAGCTCGCGGTGGAGAACGCCTGGCCGGTGCTGGAGTTCCGGCACCCGATCCCACTGGGCCGCCGGCTGCGCGAGCGGCCTGCCGTGCCGGTCGCCGCGGCCGCGCTCGGCGTCGGGGTGGGCGTCGCGATCGGCATCGCCTGGTACGGCCGGCACCGGCGCACCCGCGCCATCCAGCCGGCCTGACCCGGCGCCCGGGCGGCGCGTCGGAACCTACCCGGGGTCAGGAGCCGGCGAGGATCTCGTCGCCGATCGTGGTGAGCTGGTCGGCGCCCACCTCCACCGCGCTCAGATAGTGCCGCAGCCAGGAGCGCAGCCCGTCCGGGGTGCCGGTGGCGAACGCGCCGGCCGACCCGACGTACTCCGGCTCCCGCTCGCGGTGGCCGACGTCCACCGCGACCAGCCCGCGCGGGTCGAAGCCCTTCGACATCAGCACCAGCCGGGCCGCGGCCCGGGCCACCACCCCGGACGGCCCGGCGAACGGGCGCAGGTTGAGCAGCTCGCCGTGCACCACCGCGGCCAGCACCAGCGGGGAGACCTCGGTGCCGCCGGCCACCAGCGCGGCGAGCCCGTCCAGCCGCGCGCCGACCACCGGGTCGGCCACCGGGCGGCCCAGCTCGGGCTCGGCGACCACGTCCCGGGCGGCCAGCACGTGCAGCCTGGCCAGCACCTGCCGCGGGGCCGTCGGCCACCGCTCGGTCAGGCCGGGCAGCGCGCCGGCGACCCGCAGCGCGCCCTGCAGCACCGGCTCGGTCACCGTGCCGGCGCGGACCGCCTCGCGCTCGTGGTCGTACCCCTCGAGGGCGGCGCTGGCCACCGCGGACCGCAGGCTGACCTCGGCCGCGACCTGGCCGCCGTGGCGGCGCAGCGCGCGGTGCCGCATGGCCTGGTCGACCCGCTCGCGGGCCCGCTCGACGGCGGGGGCGATGTCGGCGAGCGCGAGCAGCGGCGCGAGCGGATCCGTGGTCACCCCGCCACGCTAGCGACCGGTACACCGCACCCCGCCGCCACCCGCCGCATCCGCGACCGGCGCCACCCCAGCGGCTGTTCTCCGAAGCACGGCATCGGCGTTCCGCGCCCGCCCGGAGCACCCCCGGGGGACGGCGCGGCGGGCCGGCCGTCGAGCGCGCGGCGGGGGCCGCTGAGCGCGTGCGCGCGACCTGAGCTGTCGCGGGCCGGATCGGCCGCGACTAACCTCTGCGGAGGGTAGGAGACGCAGGTCACGGGACGAAGGAGTCACGCATGAGCGAGGCATTGGCCAACCTGTCGAACGAGACGCGCCAGTTCCCGCCGCCGGCGGCGCTCGCCGCGCAGGCCAACGTCACCGCCGACGCGTACGCGGAGGCCGCCGCGGACCGGCTGGCCTTCTGGGAGCGGCAGGCCGACCGGCTGGACTGGGCGCGGCACTGGGACGAGGTGCTCGACTGGTCGAACCCGCCGTTCGCGAAGTGGTTCGTCGGCGGCCGGCTCAACGTGGCGTACAACTGTCTCGACCGGCACCTGGCGGCCGGCCTGGGCGACCGGGTGGCGATCCACTGGGAGGGCGAGCCGGGCGACACCCGCACCCTGACCTACGCCGACCTGCACCGGCTGACCTGCCAGGCGGCGAACGCGCTGACCGAGCTGGGCGTGGTGGCCGGCGACCGGGTGGCGATCTACCTGCCGATGATCCCGGAGGCGGCGGTCGCGATGCTGGCCTGCGCCCGGATCGGCGCCACCCACAGCGTGGTCTTCGGCGGCTTCTCCGCCGACGCGCTGACCAACCGGATCCAGGACGCCACCGCCAAGGTGGTGATCACCGCGGACGGCGGCTACCGGCGGGGCAAGCCGTCGGCGTTGAAGCCGACCGTCGACGAGGCGGTGGCGAACTGCCCGTCGGTGGAGCACGTGCTGGTGGTCCGCCGCACCGGCGAGGACGTCGCCTGGTCGGAGCGGGACCACTGGTGGCACGAGACGGTCCAGAACGCGCCGGCCCAGCACGACGCGCAGCCGTTCGACGCCGAGCACCCGCTGTTCATCCTCTACACCAGCGGCACCACCGCCCGGCCGAAGGGCATCCTGCACACCACCGGCGGCTACCTGACCCAGGCCGCGTGGACCGCGCACGCGGTGTTCGACCTGAAGCCGGAGACGGACGTCTACTGGTGCACCGCCGACATCGGCTGGGTGACCGGGCACTCCTACATCGTGTACGGCCCGCTGGCCAACGGCGCCACCCAGGTGATGTACGAGGGCACCCCGGACACTCCGCACAAGGGCCGGTTCTGGGAGATCGTCGACCGGTACCAGGTGAGCATCCTGTACACCGCGCCGACCCTGATCCGCACCATGATGAAGTGGGGCGAGGACGTCCCGGCCGGGTACGACCTGTCCTCGCTGCGGCTGCTCGGCAGCGTCGGCGAGCCGATCAACCCCGAGGCGTGGATGTGGTACCGGGAGCACGTCGGCCGGGGTGAGCTGCCGGTGGTGGACACCTGGTGGCAGACCGAGACCGGCGCCATGATGATCTCGCCACTGCCCGGCGTCACCGCGGCGAAGCCCGGCTCGGCGATGGCACCGCTGCCCGGCATCGTCGCGGACGTGGTGGACGACCAGGGCCAGCCGGTGCCGAACGGCGGCGGCGGCTACCTGGTGCTGCGCGAGCCCTGGCCGTCGATGCTGCGCACCATCTGGGGCGACGACAACCGCTTCCTGGAGACGTACTGGTCCCGGTTCGGTGCCGGCGCCGGCAGCACCGGTGGCGACGCCTGGGTCTACTTCGCGGGCGACGGGGCGAAGAAGGACGACGACGGGCACCTCTGGCTGCTCGGCCGGGTGGACGACGTGATGCTGGTGTCCGGGCACAACATCTCCACCACCGAGGTGGAGTCGGCGCTGGTCAGCCACCCGTCGGTGGCCGAGGCGGCGGTGGTCGGCGCGACCGACCCGACCACCGGGCAGGCGATCGTCGCGTTCGCCATCCCGCGCGGCAGCGCGGACACCGCAGGCGAGGCGGGCGAGCGGCTGATCACCGAGCTGCGCAACCACGTGGCGAAGGCGCTCGGCCCGATCGCCAAGCCGCGCCAGATCATGCTGGTGCCGGAGCTGCCGAAGACCCGCTCCGGCAAGATCATGCGTCGGCTGCTGCGGGACGTGGCGGAGAACCGCTCGCTGGGTGACGTCACCACCCTGCAGGACTCCTCGGTGATGGAGCTGATCTCCTCCGGGATGAGCGGCACGAAGTCCGACGAGGACTGACGGCGGCCGAATCCCCGGCGGGCGACCGGACGATAGACGGCGGGGCCGGTGGCGGATGAGCCACCGGCCCCGCCTTGTCGTGCCCGCCGACCCGCCCTGATCGAAAGTCGTCACTGTGGATCCGATTCGCCGAATTTGCGCTGGCCAGAACGTTCGGTTACGGCCGGGGGTGTGACGGTGAAAAGCGTTCCCAACAACTTCTTGCAACAAATCGACGCGCAGATCTTCCCACCCGTCCCGCCAATGTCTATGTTCACCATGGGTCCCACTAGTGGGACGTCCTTCCCCGGCCCGTACCCCCGTTGGGCCGGTTCCCTCACACCGGAGGTACCACGTGCGCAAAGTCGCAGTGGGTCTGCTCGGGCTTTCGCTGACGGCAACGGGGCTGCTGGCGGGTACGTCCGCCAGCGCCGCCCCCACGCCGAAGCTGCCGACGGCCGCCCCGTCGGTCGGCGAGACCGCGCAGGTCGAGCACGATCTGCCCAACCCGCTCGAGGACAAGCGGCGGGCGCTGCGCCAGGAGGGCCTCAACGAGGTCCTCACCGGCAAGGCGAAGGCGCAGAAGATCAACGGCAGCACCGTGGTCAAGGTCGGCAAGACCGCGACCAACGCCGCCGGCAAGAACACCGCGGCGCGGCGGACGACGAACCTGGCGGCCGCCACGACCGACCAGTACGTCGAGCTGGAGCGCGAGAAGACCGACCGGATCTTCGTGATCCTGGCCGAGTTCGGTAACGAGCGGCACCCGTCCTACCCGGACAAGGACATCGACCCCACCACGCCGGGGCCGACCCGCTTCGACGGGCCGCTGCACAACCAGATCGACGCGCCGAACCGGGCCGTCGACAACTCCACCGTCTGGCAGCCGGACTACAGCGCGGACCACTACCGCCAGCTGTACTTCGGCACCGGGCAGGGCGACGAGTCGCTCAAGCAGTACTACGAGGCCCAGTCGTCCGGCCGGTACTCGGTCGACGGCGAGGTCACCGACTGGGTCAAGGTCAAGTACAACGAGGCCCGGTACGGTCGCTCCAACGACAACCCGAACGACGCCAACGGCGACGACCCGGCGGTCTGCGCGCAGACCACCTGCCAGAACACCTGGGCGCTGGTCCGCGACGCGGCCAACCAGTGGGTCGTCGACCAGAAGGCCAAGGGTCGCACCGACGCGGAGATCGCGGCCGACGTCAAGTCCTTCGACCAGTGGGACCGCTACGACATCGACGGCGACGGCAACTTCAACGAGCCGGACGGCTACATCGACCACTTCCAGATCGTCCACGCCGGCGGCGACCAGGCCGACGGTGACCCGTACCAGGGTGAGGACGCCATCTGGAGCCACCGGTGGTACGCGTACGCCACCGACCAGGGTCAGACCGGCCCGCCGCAGGCCAAGCTCGGCGGCACCCAGATCGGCAACACCGGGGTGTGGATCGGCGACTACACGGTGCAGCCGGAGAACGGCGGCCGGAGCGTCTTCTACCACGAGTACGGCCACGACCTGGGTCTGCCGGACGACTACAACACCGGCGCCAGCGGCGACAACAGCAACGAGCACTGGACCCTGATGGCCCAGAGCCGGGTCAGCGCCAAGAACGACGCCGGCATCGGCGAGCGCGGTGCCGACCTGGGCGCGTGGAACAAGCTGCAGCTCGGCTGGCTGGACTACGAGACCGTGGTCCCGGCCAAGCAGGACCCGCAGACCATCAACCTCGGCCCGTCGGAGTACAACTCCAACAAGGCCCAGGCCGCGGTGGTCGTGCTGCCGCAGCGCGCCTACAGCTTCAACAACGGCAAGCCGGCCGAGGGAACCAAGCAGTACTTCTCCGGCAATGACGACGACCTCAACACCACGATGACCCGGACGTTCGACTTCACCGGGAAGTCCACCGCCTCGCTGTCGATGAAGGCTCGGTACAACATCGAGACCGACTACGACTACATGTACTTCGAGGCGTCCCTGGACGGGGGCCAGAACTGGGCGGCCCTGCCGTTCCTGGTCAACGGTCAGCCGAAGACCGACGGCAACGGCCGTAACGCCCTCGACGGCGACTCCGACACCGATGGTGACGGCACGCCGGACTGGGTGAACCTCACCATCCCGATGGACGTGGCCGCGGGCAAGGTCGTGCAGTTCCGCTACCACTACATCACCGACGGCGGCGTCTCCGCCGGCGGCTTCTTCGGTGACGCCATCACGGTGACCGCGGACGGGCAGACCGTCCTCTCCGACGGCGCCGAGAACGGTGTCAACGGCTGGGCCCTGAACGGCTTCAGCATCGTCGAGGAGACCTACACCAAGCTCTTCGACAACTTCTACGTGGCGGCGAGCCGGTCCTACGTCTCGTACGACCAGTACCTGAAGACCGGTCCGTACTACTTCGGCTACGCCAACACTCGGCCGGACTACGTGGACCACTACGCGTACCAGCAGGGCCTGCTGCTCACCTACCTGAACAGCCGGTGGGCGGACAACAACACCATGCCGTACGACGCGGTCAACAACCCGGGCGGTCACCCGGGTGAGGGTCGGAACCTGAACATCGACTCCCGCCCGAAGCCGCTGTACAACCTGACCGGGAACGCCTGGCGCGCCCGAGTGCAGATCTACGACGCGCCGTTCAGCCTGAACAAGGCCGACTCGTTCACCCTCCACGTGAACAGCCAGCCGCAGTACATCCGTGGCCAGGCCGCTGCCCCGCTGTTCGACGACAGCAAGCAGTACTGGTACGCGGAGCTGCCGAACCACGGCGTCAAGGTCCCGAACAACGGGGTCAAGATCCAGGTTCTGCAGCAGGACGGCACCTCGATGAAGATCCGCATTTCCTGATTCGAGGCTCCACCAGCACCACAGCGATGCCCGGGCGGGTCACCCGCCCGGGCATCGCCCTTTCTTCGCCCCGTCCGCACGGCACCGACCGTCAGCCGGTGTCCGCGCAGGTCCGGCCGGGAAACGCGCCGGTTGGCGGGGAACCGCGACGGCGTCCGTGCCGTCCGATCGGGGTGACCCCTCGTACCCTCGGCCCCGCGCTCGCGCTGGCGCTGCTCGTCCCCCTCGCCGGCTGCGCCGGGAACGGAGGCTCCGTGTCCGACGACCGGCCCACGCCCACCCCACCCGACACCACCGCCTCCGCCGCGTCGGAGTCCACCCCGACGGCCGTCGCGCCCGCCGGCCCGCCCCCCTCGCCCGCCGGTTCGCCGGTGGCGCCCGCCGGCCGCCCGACCCCGCTCTCCGCCACCCCGCCGCCCACCCTGGGCCGGCCCGCCGGTCCGCCCAAGGAGCCCACCGACAACCGCCCCACCGACGTGGTGGCGGGCAGGGTCACCCGCGGCGGCACCGGCCCCTGCTACACCTTCGTCGACGAGAACGGCCGGCAGTACGCGCTGCACGGCCCGAACGCCGGCGAGCTGAAGCAGGGCAGCTTCATCAGCCTGCGGCTCGCCCCGCGTGACGCGTCGGTGGACTGCGGCCCGGGCGTACCGATGCGGATCGTTACCGATTGACCCGGGGGCCCGGCCGGCCACGCGGCCGGGCCCATGACCTGGGGCCCTAGGCTGAGGCCCATGACCGAGCAGCGTGGCGGAGCCGTCGACGAGTCGTACGTGCTGACCGAGGGGCCGTGGACGCACCGGTTCGTGGGCGCCAACGGCAGCCGGTTCCACGTCGTCGAGGCCGGCACCGGCCCGATGGTGCTGTTTCTGCACGGCTTCCCCGAGCACTGGTGGGCCTGGCACGAGCTGCTCCCCGCGGTCGCCGACGCCGGCTTCCGCGCGGTCGCCGTCGACCTGCGCGGCTACGGGGCCAGCGACAAGCCACCCCGGGGGTACGACGGCTACACGCTCGCGGCCGACGTCGCCGGCCTGATCCGCAGCCTCGGTGAGCGGTCCGCCACCGTGGTGGGCACCGGCGCCGGCGGGATGATCGCCTGGGCCGCCGCCTGTTTCCACCCCACGCTGGTCCGCCGGCTGGTGGTGCTCGGCGCCCCGCACCCGCTGCGGCTTCGGGCGGCCATCTTCGCCGACCCGCGCGGGCAGTTCGCCGCCTCCACCACCGCGCTGCGCTTCCAGCTACCCCGGTACGAGCACCTGCTCACCAGGGACGACGCCACCGCGGTCGAGGAGTACCTGCGCCGGGCGGGCGGCCCGAGCTGGACGCAGGGGCCGCACTTCGCCGCGTACGCGCAGCGCTGCCGGGAGGCGATGCGGATCCCGCAGGCGGCGTTCTGCGCGCTGGAGGGCTACCGGTGGGCGTTCCGCTCGGTGCTGCGGCTGCACGGCTACCGGTTCGTCAAGCTGATGCAGCAGCCGCTGGTCACCCCGACCCTGCAACTGCACGGTGCCCTGGACACCGCCTCGCTGCCGCGCACCGCCCAGGGCTCCGGCCGCTACGTGGTCGCCCCGTACGAGTGGCGGCTGCTGGACGGCGTCGGGCACTTCCCGCACGTCGAGGCGCACGACGTGGTGCTCGGCGAGCTGCTGCGCTGGGCCAAGTCCTGACCGTCGCCGCCGCGGTCGTCAGACCCGCTGCTCGCGCAGGTCGACCACCTCGGCGGCCGGCGCCCAGCCCTGGTAGACGCCGAAGTCGAACACCTCCAGGCCCAGCGCCCGGGCCACCGGCCAGCGGCCGCCGGTGTACTCCACCCGCAGCCAGCCGTCGTGCTCGCCGAGCACGATGAACGGCTGCCCCTGCCAGGTGCAGGTGGTCCGCACGTACGCCAACTCCTCCACCTCGCCGGCCGGGACTACCCGGACGTACCGGCCGGGGCGTACCTCGGCGAAGCCGTCCCCCGGCTCCGGCTGGTAGATCCGGACGTCGTCGCCGTCCGGGCTGGCCTGGTACTCCCGGCTCCGCCACCGGGCCACGTAGCCGTCGCGCATCAGGGGGCACCAATCTGTCGCCAGAGCGGCGCGTCGGCGTCGAGCACCGCGATCACCCGCTCGGTGCCGTCCGCGCCGATCCGCCACAGCTGCGCGCCGTGCGGCAGCCGGGCACTGTCCACCTTGAACTCCGCCACCACGTCGCTGCTCTCGCCCGGGGCGAACCCGTTGCCGCGGAACGGCGCCCGCTCGATGACCCAGCCCTCCATGGCCCGCATCGCCGGCTCGTTCTGCCCGCCGTACGGGATCCGATAGAGACTGGGCCGGTAGGCCGGCCAGCGCAGCACGTACACCCGGTCGGCGTCCCGGGCGAAGGGGGAGTCCGGATAGCCCAGGCCGAGCGCCTCGTGCAGCTGCGCCGGGGTGGTCAGGTGGGCCAGCTCGCCGGCGCGGTGCACGAAGCCGGAGACCCGGTCGTAGCCGCGCTCCAGGTAGTACGCGAGCTGGCTGGGGGCGACCGCCTTCTGCATCAGCACCGGCCGGGACGGGTCGGTCGCCTCCGGGGCGTACCGGCTGCGCTCGGCCGGTTCCGGGGCGGACGGCGGGGCCGGCTCGACGTCCGGCTGGTCGCCGAGGCCCACCTCGGCCGCCCAGCTGGCCAGGGCCACGATCTGCTCGCCGGGCAGCTTCGCGCCGACCGGGGTGCCGGGGTTGACCGCGAACGACCACGCCTCGTCCGGCCAGTTGCGGATCAGCCGGACGAACCGCACCTCGACCGTGTCGACCTCGGTGCCGCCGTGGTCGGCCAGCCGCTCGGGGGAGGTGTGCACCACCACGTACGGCTCCCCGTCCAGCTCCTCCGTACGCCAGACGAAGCCGGCGTCACCCGGGCGGCTGCCGGGGGCCGAGTCGGGCGCGGTGGGCAGCAGCACCCGCGCCAGCAGCAGGGTGGACAGGAACGTGTCCGTGCTGCCGGCGCCGGCCGCGTCCAGCAGGTTCTCCTCGACCTCGTTGGCCGGCCGGAACGCCTCGACGTCGGGCTTCTCGGGCCGGTCGGCGTCCACCGGATCGGGTGCCACCCCGGGCTCGGCGGGCGCGGCCGGATCGGCGGCCGGGCTGACCCCGGGGGCGGCGTCACCCGCGGTCGGGTCGGGCCGGAACGCCATCGTGGCCCCGGCGTCGTCCAACCCGGCCCCGGGGCGGGCGGTGTCGTCCGGCGCGCTCACCGGGCGGGTGGCGGCCTCGTCCGGGGCGGGCGCCGCGGCCGGGAACGGCGTGCCGGCCTCCGCCCGGCCGGACGGGTCTGCCAGGTGCGGGACGGCCGCCGCCGGATCCGACGCCGCCACCCGGAACGCGGTCGTCGCCTCGGCCGGATCCGACGTGGGCCGGAACGCTCTGGTCGCCTCGGCCGGGTCCGCCCCGAAGCGGAACGCCCTGGTCGCCTCGGCCGCATCCGCTTCCGAGCGGAGCGCGGTGGTGGCCTCGGCCTCGTCCGCCGCCAAGCGGAGCGCCGTGGTCGCCTCCGCCGCGTCCACTCCCGAGCGGGCCGCGGCGGTGGCCTCGGTCTCCGGCTGCCCGGGCCGGAACGCCCCGGCGCGGAACGCCCTCGTCGGCTCCGCCTCGTGCGGGATGTCGCGGGTCGTGGTGTCGTCGGCCGGGCGGGAGTACCAGCTCGCCCCGTTCGCGGCCGGCGGCGCGGACACCGGGTGGGGACCGGCGGCCGGCGGCGCGGACACCGGATCGAGGCGGGGACCGACGGTCGGCGGCGCGACCCGGGGGTCGGCGGCCGGCGCGGTGGCGCCGTTGCGGGTGCCCGCGTCCGACGGCCCGGAACGGAAGGACGGCGGTTCGTGCGGCAGGTCGCGGGACTCGACGACGGTGCCCTCGATGACGATGGGCGAGAGCCCCCGGCGGGGAGCGGGCGGCGCGGAGACCGGCTCGGTGGCGGACGGCGGCAGGTCGTCCACCCGGACCGTCGGCGACACCGGTGGGCCCGGAGACGTCGCCCGGGCGGGAGCGGTCAGCCGGCCCGTCCGCTCCTCGGCGGCCACCTCGGCGGGTGTGGGCTGCCGGCGGGGCAACGTCTCGCCCGGCCCGGCAGCGGTACCCGGCTGGAACGCCCGAGGCGTCTCCGCCTGCGGGTCCGCCCGACGGTCGGGGGTGGCCGGCGACGCGCCACGCTCGTCCGCCCGCTCCATCGGGAACGCCCGGTCCATCGGGGACCCCGGGGCCGCGTCATCGTGCGGGCGTACCGGACGGCGGCGGGGGAACGGCTGGCCGCCGAGCCCGGGCCGGGCCGGCGGGGTGGCCCGCTCCCCCGAGCGCAGCGGATTGTCCCGGGGTGAACGCAGCGTCGCGCCCCTGCCGGAGGCCGGCTCGAAGAAGGAGCTGCGGCTGTTCGGTGGGGTCTCCTCGCCGAGCGGGCGGCGACGCAACGGCGACGGCCGGCCCAGCTCGGCGGCCGCTCTCCGGCCCTCGGCGGGGCCGGACGAACCCGGCGCGGTAGCGCCGCCACCGGCGGCGGCCGCCGGACGGTCGGGCTGGGCCAGCTGGTGGGCCGGCGGAGCGTCCGGTGGTGGTGGCAGGTCGGCCGGCGGAGCGTCCGGGCCGGCCCCGCGCTGGGGGAAATCGCCGGCGCCCGGCACGCGGGCCGTCGGCGGCGGACCGGTCATCGCACCGGGCCCCGCGGCGCCGCCGGTGGCCGCCTCGGGTGGCGCCTCCCCTCGGGCCCGGGCCAGCGCCTCGGCCCGCTCCAGGCGGGACCGGGCGCCCATGGTGCGACCGGGCAACCGGACGTCACCGCGGGACAGCTGGGAGACGAACCAGGCCGGCAGGTAACCCTCGACGGGCAGGCCGGGATTGACCGCGAGCCACCACTCGTGCTGCGGCCAGTCGGTGGCGAGGTCGGCGAACGGCACCCGCCGGCTGGGGCCGGCGGTCGCGCCGAGGCAGGCGTGCAGCGCGGCGGTGGAGGTGAAGGCGAGCACGTGCGTACGGCCGCCGGTGGTCCAGGTGCCCCACCCCACGGGCGTATCGCCGGCGAGAACCTGGGCGGAGACCGGCAGGAGCAGCTCCGTCCGGGCCAGGACGCGGAAGTACGCCTCCTGGTCGTTGGCGCGCAGCGCGTCCCGCATCGCCGTCTCGGCCTCGGTAGCCGGCTCCCAGTCGGTCACGGCCACCTCTCCTCCCGCGAACAGGCCATAGGCATCGCGTACAACCTACAAGGTGAAAACAAGATCACAATGGGTCGAGGGTCGGGGGCGCCCCGTCGGGCGGCCGAAGCGATAACATCCCGTTCCGTAGTCGCCACGATACGGAGGCGGTCGATGTCCCGAACCGGCGCCCGGCCGGCCCTCGCCGGCGTGGCAGCGGCCGTGCTGGCCATCCTGCCGGCGCTCTCCGTGTCCTCGGTCACCCCCGCCCAGCCGGCGCCCGAGCGGCCCACCAGGGCGGCCCCCGCCACGGCCGGGCGGCCCCCGACCCTCGCGGCCCTGGCCGCGATCCCCGCTCGCGGATCCGCCCGACGGCCCGGCCTCGCGGCGGTCCCGGCCGCCAGGGTCCCGGCCGCCAGGGTCCCGGCCGCCGGGGTCCGGGCCGCGGCACCGGGCTGCGCCACCCCGCTCGCCCCCACCCGCCCGGTCGGTGCCACCCCGTGGCCCCAACGCCGGTACGCCCCGCAGCGGCTCGCCCCCCTCGCCAACGGCGCCGGGATCGTCGTGGCGGTGATCGACTCCGGGGTCGACCGGCGACACCCCCAGCTGCGCGGCCGGGTGCTCGACGGTGCCGACTTCCTCGACCCGGGCGGCGACGGCAGCCGTGACTGCGCCGGCCACGGCACCGGGGTGGCGAGCATCATCGCCGCCACGGACAGCCCCGGGGTGGCCTTCGAGGGCCTCGCCCCGAGGGCCCGGATCCTGCCGGTACGGGTGAGCGAGCAGCAGGTGGTCGACGGCCGGGAGTCGGGGCGTACGGTCGCCGCGACCGACTTCGCCCGGGCGATCCGCTGGGCGGTGGACCACGACGCCGACGTGCTGAACCTATCCGTCGTGCTGTACGCGGACGACCCGGCGGTACGCGCGGCGGTCGAGTACGCGGTCCGGCGGGACGTGGTGGTGGTGGCCGCCGCCGGCAACCTGCACGACGGCGGTGATCCACGCCCCTACCCGGCCTCGTACGACGGGGTGCTCGGGGTGGGCGCGATCGGCGCCGACGGCTCCCGCTCGACGTTCTCCCAGACCGGCTCGTACGTCGACCTGGTGGCCCCGGGCAGCGACGTGCTGATGGCCATGCCCGGGCAGGGCCACCAGCGAGCCGAGGGGACGAGCTACGCGGCACCCTTCGTGGCGGCCACCGCGGCGCTGGTCCGCCAGTACCGCCCGAGCCTGAGCGCGGCCCAGGTGGCCGACCGGATCGTCCGCACCGCCGACCCGGCCCCGGGCGGCGACCGGGCCGGCTACGGCGCCGGTGTGCTGAATCCGTACCGAGCCGTGGTGGAGACCGGCCCGGGCCCGGCCCGGACGGCTCGCCCGGCGGCGCTGCCGGCCGACCGCGCCGACCCGGCGCTGCTGGCCCAGCACGCCCGACGGGCGGCGGCCCGGGACCGGGCGGTGCTGGTCGCCGCGGTCACCACCGGCGCGGTGGCGACGGTGGCGCTGCTGGCGATGGTGCTGCCCCGCGGCGTCCGGCGCGGCTGGCGCGCCGCCGGCCCGCGCTGACCCGCGGCCCCGAGCCCGGCCCGTCGAACCGGCTTCGCCCGCGGACCGCAGGCGACCCGGCGCCGAGCCAGGGAGCCGCCGTGGGACCGGGGCGGCGGCACCGACGTGGTCGTCGGGCGCCGCCGCCGGGCGGCCTCACTGGAACAGGCCGACGTTCTTCTTCTCGGTGTTCAGGTAGTCGGTCGCGGAGTCGTCCACCGCCAGCTTGATGTCGCGCAGCATCGCCTGGAGATCCTGCGACGCGGACCGCCACCGGGCCTGGCGCTGCTCGTACGCCTGCTGGGCCTCGCCGGCCCAGCTCGCCACCAGCGGCGCCGCGTCCCGTTCCAGCTGGCCGAGCTGCGAGTCGAGCGTGTTCAGTGCCTTCTGGATGTCCGCGCTCGCCTGCTGCAGCGCGGCGAAGTTGACGACCAGCACGCCGTTGTCCATCGGATGCTCCTCCCCTTGCGATCTGGTCTACAGCGGCAACTGGATGCCGCGGTTGGTGCCGGCGACCCGGCTCGCCGCCTCGGTGTCCGAGACGTCGTACTGCCGGCCGGACGTGCGGATCGCCTGCGCGGTCTCCCGCAGCGCCCGGTGCAGCGCCGCCTGGTCCTGCGACCACTGCTGCTTGACCTGCTCGAACGATCGGCCGCCCGCGCCGCGCCAGGCCTGCTGGAGCACCTCGAGCTCGGCCATCAGGCCGCTCAGCATGGACTGCAGGGACTGGTCGACCTGCTCGAACTTCGCGGCGGCCTGCTGCATCACCGCGGCTTCTGCCTGGGTCTGGGACACCCGGACGTCACCTCGTCTCCGGTCAGGGCTGGCCGCCGGATCGTCCACCCTGGACGCTCCGCACCCGAATTCCCGCGCGCGGAGCGCGGCGTGGCGACGGTCAGCGAAACTCGTCGCTGACGGTAGCCGTCCGATCGCCGTCGTGCTACCCCATCGGGCTCTCCTGTGGACAACCACGGACCCGGTGGACCGCCTACGATGGGTCACACCGCCGTCGCCCTGAGGGTCCACGGCCCGGGCCGACGCGTCGGTCCGGGCCGCGCCGGGACCGCACACGACCGGCATGCGGCGGCGGTGAGTAAGCGGGCACGATCGGCGGAGGAGACGCGGTGACGGTGAGCACGACCGGCCGCCCGAGCCGGGTGGCCCGGCGCTCGCCGGCGCGCCGCGTCGCCGCCGGCGGCCGCCCAGCCGCCTCGATCCGGGCCGGTCAGGTGGTGGCCGCGCAGGTCGCCGTGGCGCTGCCGGTGGCCGCGATCGGCCGAGGCGTCGGGCCGACCGTGCTGGCGCTGGCCGCCGCCGCGTTGCTGTTCGCCCTGGCCTGGGGGCGGTGGCGCGGCCGCTGGCTGTTCGAGTGGTCCGCGACCGGCCTGGGCTACCTCACCCGGCGGCACGCGCTGGCCCCGGCGGCCGGCCCGGAGGCCCTGCTGGAGCTGGTGCTGCCCGGCGCCGCCGTGCACGCGGCCGAGCTGGCCGGCGGCCCGGCCGCGGTGGTCGACGATCCGGCCGGGCTGACCGCCCTGCTCGAGCTGGGCGACCCCGGGGACCTGCTCGGGGACGGATCACGCCCGCTGCCGACGCCCGTCGCGCTGCTACCGCCCGCCACGCCCGAGCACCCGCCGGTGCGGATCCAGCTGCTGCTGCACGCCGCGCCCGCGCCCGCGCCGTCGGCCTCCGGCGGCACCGCCGGTACGTCGTACCGGCAGCTGACCGAGGGGCGGCTGCCCGGGCAGGAACGCGCCCTGCTCGCCGTCCGGGTGCTGCGCGCGGACGGCTGGTCCGACCGGGAGCTGCGTACCGCGCTGTCCGGCACGGTGCGGCGGATCGTGCGCCGGCTCGACCCGCTCGCCGCCCGGCCGCTCGGCGCGCCCGCCGCGCTGCGGGTGCTCGGCGAGCTGGCCCAGCACGAGGGCGGCCAGCCGGTCCGGGAGCACTGGCAGGTGATCCGCTCCGGTGGCCTGCTGCATGCGGCGTTCCGGCTGGGCCGCTGGCCCGACCCGCGCACCGACCTGGGCCGCCGGCTGGTGCCCCGGCTGCTCGCGCTGCCCGCCACCGGCACCACCGTCGGGCTCTGCGCCGGGCCGCGGCCGGGCGCGGACCCCGCCGAGGTCCCGGTCGAGCTGACGGTACGCCTCACCGCCCGCAGCACGGCCGAGCTGGACGTCGCCGCCCATGCGCTGCGGCACCTGGTCACCGAGGTGGGGGCGCAGCTGCGCCGGCTGGACGGTGCCCAGCTCGACGGCCTGGCCGCCACCCTGCCGCTGG
This sequence comes from Micromonospora sp. NPDC000089, assembly GCF_042899365.1. Classification (NCBI taxonomy): domain Bacteria; kingdom Bacillati; phylum Actinomycetota; class Actinomycetes; order Micromonosporales; family Micromonosporaceae; genus Micromonospora; species Micromonospora sp. NPDC000089. The sequence goes on along the minus strand of NZ_JBIAZT010000003.1, from coordinate 475,912 downwards.
CCGCGCCCGGTGTGCCGGCGGGCGGCGCACCGGAGCCGTTGGAGCTCACCCTCGGCGAGGCGGGCCTGATGGTGGGCGCCAACCGGCACGGCGGCGCGGTCACCGTCCGGCTGTTCCGTCCGGAGGGCACCCGGCTGGTGCTCGTCGGCGGCGTGCGCGCGGCGCACCTGCTGGTGCTGCGCGCGCTGGCGCTGGGTGCCGTGGTGGTGGTGCAGACCGGTCGTCCCGGCGCCTGGGAGCGATTCGTGCGGGGCGTCGGCACGGCGGGTGGCGGTGTCACCCTGCTGCCGCCGGGGCGCCCGGTGGCCGGGGCGCCTGGTTCCCCGCTGCGGCCACTGCTGCTGGTCGTCGACGTCGGCGCGGTGCCGCCCGAGTCGGCGCCGGGGAGCGCCTGGGTGGCCACCCTGGTGATCCGGGACGAGCTGACGCCGGCCGATGTGGACACCCTGGGTCGGGCCGACCTGGCGGTGCTGCAGCCGCTGGCCCCGGCGGAGGCAGCGCTGGCCGGGGCGGCCCTGGGGCTGGGCGGTTCGGCGGAGTGGCTGACCCGGATCCGGGAGGACATGGTGGCGGTGGTGAACCGTCGCGCGCTGCGCTGGGCGCTGCTGTGCCCCACGCCGATCGAGACCCAACTGATCGGGCGGCCGGGGCGGCACTGAGCCGCGGCCGGGCTTCCGCCGGCTGATCACGCGTGGCAGCATGCCCGCCATGGGTTTCCTGAAGGGTCTGCTGATCCGGTTGGGCTCCACCGCGGTGGCCTTCTGGCTGGCGACGTTGCTGATCCCCGGCATCACGCTGGATTCCGACTCGGCCGTCGAGACGGTCAGCACACTGGTGCTGGTGGCGGTGATCTTCGGGGTGGTCAACGCGGTGCTGCAGCCGGTCATCAAGAGGGTGGGCTGCGGCTTCTACCTGCTGACCCTCGGGCTGATCGCGCTGGTGGTCAACGGCCTGCTCTTCCTGCTGACCAGCTGGATCGCCGGGCAGGCCGGGCTGCCGTTCCACGTTGACGGCTTCTGGCCGGCGGCGGTGCTCGGCGCGCTCTTCGTCGGCATCGTGACCTGGCTGCTCGGCGCGGTCCTCGACCGGGACTGACGGCGGCCGACCCGCGGTCCAGCTGCCGGGAATTGGCTACTGGGGGTTGGGACGGTCGCGGCTAGCGTGACGAGGGTGTTCACCCTGACCCGCGACGACGGTTACCTGATCAGCACCGACCCGGGGCGGCTCGACCTGGACCGGGTGCACCACTGGCTCAGCACCGACGCGTACTGGGCGCTCGGGCGGGACCGGGCGACCGTGGCGCGCGCCTTCGCCGGCTCGATCGGGTACGCCGTGCACCGCCCGGACGGCGGCGGCCAGGTGGCGGTGGCCCGGGCCGTCACCGACGGCGCCACCTTCGGCTGGCTCTGCGACGTGTACGTGGCCCGCGAGGAGCGCGGCCGCGGGCTGGGCGGGTGGCTGGCCGGCGCGGTCCGCGACCACCTCGCGTCGCTCGGCGTACGACGGATCCTGCTGGCCACGCTGAACGCCCACGGGGTCTACGCGAAGCTCGGCTTCACCGGGGTCGACCCGGGCCACTTCATGCAGCTCGACCAGCGGGTGAGCCCGGTCGCCGGAGAGGGCCCCGACCACGGTCGGGGCCTTACGGTGCAGGCGTGAACCAGACCCGGCTCGGTTACCTGTACGGCGTCGCGGCGTACCTCATCTGGGGTTTCTTCCCGCTCTACCTGAAGCTGCTGCGACCGGCCGGGCCGATCGAGATCCTGGCCCACCGGATCGTCTGGTCGGTGGTCTTCGTCGCGCTGCTGCTCGCCGCGCTGCGCAACGTCGGCTTCCTGCGGGCGCTGGCCCGCCGGCCCCGCACCCTGGCCGGGATCGCGGTCGCCGCTGCGCTGATCGCGGTCAACTGGGGCACCTACATCTACGGGGTGAACTCCGACCGGGTGGTGGAGACCGCGCTCGGCTACTTCATCAACCCGCTGGTGTCGGTGCTGCTGGGCGTCTTCGTGCTGCGCGAGCGGCTCCGGCCGGCGCAGTGGGCGGCGCTGGGCGTCGGCGCGGCGGCGGTCGCGGTGCTCACCGTGGACTACGGCCGGCTGCCCTACCTGGCGCTGACCCTGGCGGTCAGCTTCGGCGGCTACGGCCTGATCAAGAAGCGGCTGGCGCTGCCCCCGGCGGAGGGGCTCTTCGTCGAGTCGGCGGTGCTGGCGCTGCCCGCGCTGGCGTACCTCGGCTGGCTGGCCCGCGGCGGGAACTCGACCTTCGGGCACGTCTCGGCCGGGCACACGGCGCTGCTGGTGCTGGCCGGCGCGGCCACCGCGATCCCGCTGCTGCTGTTCGCCGGTGCGGCCAACCGGCTCCCGCTGTCCGCGCTGGGCATGCTGCAGTACCTCGCGCCGATCCTCCAGCTCGGCTGCGGCGTGCTGATCTTCCACGAGCCGATGCCGCCGGCCCGCCTCGCCGGCTTCGCGATGGTCTGGCTGGCCCTGGTGATCTTCACCGCCGACGCCCTCCGCCACACCCACCGCACCCGCTCCCACCCCCGCCCCCGCCCCGAAACCCCAACCCAAACCCACCTCCCCACCCCCACGCACTGACCCCAATCCCCCGGCGATCTTGCACTTTGTGCCCGCGAAAAGTGGCTTATGCACCTTTCGCCGGGGCAGTACGTGCAAGACCGCCGGAGGAGAGGAGAGGGGAGGGGCGGGGGGCGGGGGCGGGGTTAGCGGACGGTGTAGGTGAGGACTAGCGTGCCGTCGGCGCGGATCAGGTCGAGGCGGGTCAGTTCGGCGTCGGTGAAGCGGCTGCCGCCGGTCAGCCGGAGGTCGTCGCCGGGGCCGGCCAGCCAGGACGCCATCTGCTCGGCCGTCCCGTCCGACCCGTGCGCCACCAGCCGGAACCCGTACGCCTTGTGGTAGTCGGCGTCGTCGTCGTACCAGCAGTGCATGGTGACCTCGGTGCCCCACTCGGTGCCGAGCAGGCCGACCTCCGCGTGCACCCTCGACGTCGCGGCCACCGGTCGCATCGCGGCCAACCGGATGGTCGACCCGGTCGACCCGGTCGACGGCGCGGGGGCGGCCTGCCCCGGGGGGCCGCCCGGCGCGACCGGGCGCAGCACGCCCGCCGTGCCCACTCCGAGCAGCACCGCCAGCACGGCGGCGGCCAGCGCGGTCAGCGCGTACCGCCGGCGGGTGGCCGACCGCTCGCGGCGCCGATGGTCCCGGGCGGCGTCGAGCAGCACGGGCAGCCGGGTCGGGTCCGGCGGCGGCGGGAGGAGTTCGTCCAGCGCGGCCGGGTCCAGCCGGCCCAGCAGCCCCGGCAGCACGGCGATCTCGGCGACCGCCTCCCGGCAGGCCGGGCAGCCGGCCAGGTGCCGTTCGTACGCGGCGCGGTCGGCGGGGGACAGGGCGCCCAGCACGTACGCCCCGTCGTCGTGGGCGAACTCGCAGCAGCTCATCCGGTCACCCCCATCTCGGCCAGGGCCAACCGTAGTGAGCGCAGTGCGTAGTGGGTGCGGGACTTGACGGTGCCCGGCGGCACGCCCAGCCGGGCGGCCGCCTCGGCCACCGAACGCCCCTGGTAGAAGCACTCGACCAGCACCTCGCGGTGGGTGGGGCTGAGCCGGTTCAACGCCTCCGCGACGGTCCACGCCTCGACCGCGCGCTCCGCCTCGTCGACCACCGGCGGCGGCTCGGGCAGGTCGTCGGTGAACACCTCACCGACCCGGGTGGACCGGCGCCGCCAGGCGTCGATCGCCAGGTTGCGGGCCGTGGTGAACAACCAGGCCCGGACGGAGCCGCGGCCCGGGTCGAGCGACTCCGGGTGGCGCCAGGCCCGCAGCAGGGTCTCCTGCACCAGGTCCTCCGCCCGGGTACGGTCGCCGTTGACCAGCCGCAGGGCGTGCGCGAACAGCGCCTCCGCGTGCTCGTCGTGCAGCGCGCGCAGCAGTTGGGCGTCGTGGTCGCTGATGGCGGTCTCCTCCGCTCCGGGCGGCGGGTCGACGATGGGTGCTCATTCCTGGATACGCGCGCCGGGGTGGATCGGTTCACCGCCCCCGCCTCGACGCGCGGGTGTTCACGCCCGATTCACACCGAGGCAGATGGTCGCTCACCCCGGCCCCCTAGCGTGCGGCGGGTATGCGTGCCGGACGGCACCGACCGTCTCTCCCCCAGGAGGCTCCAACCCATGAGCGACCGTCCCCGGCTGCTCCCCCTGCTCGGCGCCAAGCGCCACGCCAACCGCGACGCGATGACGTGCCTCTACCGGTGCGGCAACGCCTGTGACCACCCGGTGCCGAACGGGTCGGACAACCCGTACTTCGGTGACATCGTCGACGCGGAGATGTCCCGTCGCGGCGTCGTCCGGGCCGGCGCCGTCGGCGCGCTGGTGCTGGGCTTCGGCGGCGCCGCCGCCGGTGCGCTGGCCGGCGCCGCCCCGGCGTCCGCCGCGCCCGCCACCCCGGTCGTGCCGGAGGTGAACGGCTTCGGCCGCCCGCAGACGTCCCCCGGCACCGGCGCCCTGACCTTCAAGCCGATCCCGCCGAACCAGCTGGACACCCTGGTCGTCCCGAACGGGTACGACCACTCCGTCGTCATCAAGTGGGGCGACGAGGTCGTCCCCGGTGCCCCCGAGTTCAACCTGCACGGGCAGAACGCCGCCGCCCAATCGAAGCAGTTCGGCTACAACAACGACTTCGTCGGCGTCCTGCCGCTGGACAGGAAGGGCCACCGCGCCCTGCTCGTGGTCAACCACGAGTACACCAACGAGGACCTGATGTTCCCCGGCTTCACCGGGCTGGACAACCTCACCGTCGAGCAGCTGCGCACCGCGATGGCGGCGCACGGCATGTCCGTGGTGGAGCTGGAGCGGGTGGGCGGCACCGGCGAGTGGCGTCCGGTCGCGAAGGGCCACCGGCCGTACAACCGCCGGGTCACCGCGCTGAGCACCAGGTTCGAGCTGACCGGCCCGGCCGCCGGCTCGGCCTGGCTGCAGACCGCCGCCGACCCGAAGGGTCGTACGGTGATCGGCACGCTGAACAACTGTGCCGGCGGCGTCACCCCGTGGGGCACCGTGCTCTCCGGCGAGGAGAACTTCAACCAGTACTTCGTCGGTGGCGACGCGGTCGCCGAGGCGGATAAGGCCAAGCTGGCCCGTTACGGCATCAGCACCACCGCCCGCTACCCGAGCGGCAACCGCAAGTGGGACCGCGCCGACGAGCGCTTCGACCTGGCCAAGAACCCGAACGAGGCGAACCGGTTCGGCTGGATCGTCGAGATCGACCCGTTCGACCCGGAGAGCCGCCCGCGCAAGCACACCGCGCTGGGCCGGCTCAAGCACGAGGGCGCCAACGTCATCGTGGCGAAGAGCGGCCACGTGATCGCGTACATGGGCGACGACGAGCGGTTCGACTACCTGTACAAGTTCGTCTCCGACAAGAAGTACATGCCGGGCAACTCCTGGGTGGCCCGCAACCACAACCTGACCCTGCTGGAGTCCGGCACGCTCTACGTGGCCCAGTTCGAGCAGACCAGTGCGGGCGAGATCGACGGCTCCGGCAAGCTGCCCAGCGACGGCGCGTTCAACGGCCGTGGCCGGTGGATCAAGCTGGTCAGCGGCAAGAAGTCGTACGTGGACGGGATGACCGCCGCGGACGTGCTCACCTTCACCCGGCTGGCCGGCGACAAGGTGGGCGCGACCAAGATGGACCGCCCGGAGGACGTCGAGCCGAGCCTGCTCACCGGCAAGGTCTACGTGGCGCTGACCAACAACACCGACCGGGGCAAGGCCGGCAAGGCCCCCGCCGACGAGATCAACCCGCGCAACGCCAACAAGCACGGGCAGATCCTGGAGCTGGTCGAGGACCGGGGCGACAACGCCGCCGAGACCTTCGCCTGGTCGCTGCCGATCGTCTGCGGCGACCCGACGGACCCGTCGACCTACTTCGCCGGGTACGACAAGAGCCAGGTCTCCCCGATCTCCTGCCCGGACAACGTCGCCTTCGACGCCACCGGCAACCTCTGGATCGCCACCGACGGCAACGCGCTGGGCAGCAACGACGGCCTCTTCGCCACCGCCGTCGAGGGCCCGGAGCGGGGTCACCTCAAGCAGTTCCTGACCGTGCCGTACGGCGCGGAGACCTGCGGCCCGTTCGTCACCGGCGACAACCGCTCGGTCTTCGTCGCGATCCAGCACCCCGGCGAGATCAGTGGCGCATCGGTCGAGAAGCCGGCGTCGACCTGGCCGGACGGCGACTACGCCAAGCCGGGCGTGGTGGTCACCTGGCGCCTCGACGGCGGCCCGATCGGCAGCTGACGTTCCACCCGGCGGTCCGGCGCTGGACCGCCCACCAGGGGCCCCTTCCGTACGGGAGGGGCCCCTGCGCGTTTGCGGACCGGCCGGCTCAGATCTCGGTGGCGATGCCGTCGGCGACCGTACGCGCGACGGTGAGCAGCTTCGCCCGGACCACCCGGGCCGAGGTCATCATCTCGCTGGCCGGCAGCGCGCAGGCCAGCACCACCCGGCGTTCCATGTCCTTGTCCGGGGTGACCAGCACCGCGGCGCAGGCCACCCCCTGCCGGAACTGCCCCAGCTCCAGCTGCATGCCCCGCCGGTCCCCGGCGGCCAGGTCGGCCTCGAACGCCTCGGAGCTGGTCAGGGTGGCGGTGGTGAACGGCCGCATGCCGTACTCGCGCAGGTAGCGGAAGCGCTGCTCGGCGGTGAGGGTGGCCAGCAGCGACTTACCCAGGGCGGTGGCGTGCGCGCCCTCGTCGAACCCGGGGACCAGGTCCTCCAGGTACGGCGAGCGGTGGCCCTCGGCGACCGCGGTGAGCGCCACCTGGCCACCCACGAACCGACCCAGGTAGTGGCTCCAGCCGGTGTCCACCGCGGCCCGGCGCAGCGTCTCGCCGACGGCGGGCGGCCCGCGGAAGGCGGTCACCAGCTCGCGGTACCGGTCGGCGACCTCCAGCCCGACGATGTACGTGCCGTCCTCGCGACGGATCACGTAGCCCTCGTACGCCAGGGTGCGGACCAGGTGGTACGTGGTGGCCACGGTCAGCTCGCAGCGCCGGGCGATCTGCTTGACGGTGAGCCCCTTCGGGGCACGACCGACCGACTCGAGCACGCGCAGCGCGCGGGAGACGCTCCGGATCAGGTCCGAAGGCTCCGCCAGGGGGTCGCGCACAACCACCTCCGCAGCCAGGGACTTACACCATATGAAATTCGGCCGGGCGACGGAACGCCCGATCGGGTGGAGGATCGCAGATCAGCCGCCGCCCGGGCGGGTCGCCGCGCTGACACGCCGAACTGTCGGCAACGAGACTCGCGTAGGTTGGCGGCACGATGACCGACACCGCGCTCACCCCCTCCCCGAGCCGGCCGGCCGTCCGCCCCCTGCGGGCCGGCGCCGGTGCCGTGGCCACCACCATCGCCTCCGTGCTGCCGGTGTTCCTGGTCGGCGGGCTGGCCGTGCAGATGGGCACCGACCTGGGCTTCTCCCCCACCGGGTTGGGGCTGGCCGTGTCGATCTACTTCGGCGTCAGCGCCCTGGCCTCGGTGCCGTCCGGGCGGCTCGTCGAGCGGTACGGCCCGGCGGTGGTGGCCCGCGCCGGCATCCTGCTCGCCGCCGGCAGCATGCTCGCGGTGGCGGTGCTGGCCCGGTCGTACCCGGTGCTGGTCGGCCTGCTGGCGCTGAGCGCCACCGCGAACGCACTCGGCCAGCTCGCCAGCAACGTGGCGCTGGCCGAGCACGTGCCGCCCCGGCGGCAGGGGCTGTCGTTCGGGGTGAAGCAGGCCGCCATCCCGGTCTCCACCCTGCTGGCCGGCGCGGCGGTGCCGACCGTCGCGCTGACCGTCGGCTGGCGCTGGGCGTTCGTGGCCGCCGCGGGAGCCGCGCTCGCCGCGCTGCCCGCCGTACCCCCGGCGGAGGCCGGACCGGGTCGGCGGCCGGCACGGACGCGCGGCGGTGGGGCCACCACCGGCCTGGTGCTGGTCGGGGTGGCGGCGACGCTGGCGGCGGGCGCCGCGAACGCCCTGGGCACCTTCCTGGTGGACTCCGCGGCCGGCCGGGGGCTCGCCCCGGGGCTGGCCGGGCTCACCCTCACCCTGGGCAGCGCGGTCTGCGTGGCCGCCCGGATCGGCGGCGGCTGGCTCGCCGACCGCCGCAGCGGCGGCCACATCGCGGTGATCGCCGGGATGTTGCTGGTCGGCGCCGCCGGGCTGGGCCTGCTCGCGCTCGGCGGCGCGGCGGCGCTGGTGGTCGGGGTGGTGCTCGGCTTCGGCCTGGGCTGGGCCTGGCCCGGGGTGATGAACTTCGCGGTGGTCCGGCTGCACCCGACGGCTCCGGCCGCCGCCACCTCGATCACCCAGACCGGGGTGTACGCGGGCGGCTGCGTCGGCCCGCTCGGCCTCGGCGCGCTGGCCGGCCACGCCGGCTATCCGACCATGTGGTCCGTCGCCGCGATCGCCATGCTCGCCGCCGCCGCCCTCATGCTCCTGGCCAGCCGCCTCCTCCGCCCCACCCGCTGAGCGCGGCCGCCGTCCCCGGCGCTTCTGCTCGTCGATCTAGGGCCAAGTGTCGTGAGTTGATCTCCTCGAACGACAACAACCCCTAGATCGACGACACACGGGGGCGGGGGCAGCGCGCCCCGGGGGGTCAGCTGGTGCGGTCGGCGATGTGGTCGCAGAGGGATTCGAGGGCGCGGCGGGCCGGGCCCTGCGGGAGCGGGGCCAGGCGGGAGCGGGCGTCCTCGGCGTAACTGCGGACGGTCTCCCGGGCGCGCTTGAGCGCCGGCGACTCGCGCAGCAGGATGAGCGCCTCGGCGTGCAGCGCGTCGTCGACCAGCGGGCCGGTGGCCAGGATCTCGCGCAGCCGCACCGAGGCGGCGTCCGAGTCGTCGCCGGCCAGCGCGTACAGCACCGGGAGGGTCGGCACGCCCTCGCGCAGGTCGGTGCCGGGGGTCTTGCCGGACTGTGTCGACTCGCTGGCGATGTCGAGCAGGTCGTCGGAGAGCTGGAACGCCACCCCGATCGTCTCGCCGTAGCCGGCGAGCGCCTCGACGTGCTCCGGCGAGGCGCCGCCGAACATGCCGCCGAAGCGGGCCGAGGTGGCGATCAGCGAGCCGGTCTTGTCGGCGATCACGCCGAGGTAGTGGTCGACCGGGTCCTGGCCCTCACGCGGGCCGACGGTCTCGGCGATCTGACCGTGCACCAGCCGGGCGAAGGTGCGCGCCTGCAGGCGTACCGCCTCGGGGCCCAGGTCGGCCGCGAGGTCGGCGGCGCGGGCGAAGAGGTAGTCGCCCACCAGGATGGCCACCGAGTTGGTCCAGCGGGAGTTGGCGCTCGGGGCGCCCCGCCGCACGGCGGCCTCGTCCATCACGTCGTCGTGGTACAGCGTGGCCAGGTGGGTGAGCTCCATCACCACGGCGGCCGGGACCACCTGCTGACGCTCCGGATCGCCGAACTGCGCGCCCAACGTCACCAGCAGCGGCCGGAACCGCTTGCCGCCGGCCTCCATCAGGTGCCGGGCCGCTTCGGTGATCAACGGGTCGGCGCTGGACACCCCGGCCCACAGCTCCGCCTCGACGGAGTCGAGCAGCCCCAGCACGGACGCCTCGACGCGCGGATCCGCCAGGTGCACGCCGATCTGACCCGTGCCCGTCGAGCCCCGACGACCGCCGAGGCCGACGGCACCTGAACGCTCGCCCGCCGGATTCACCACACCATCAACCATGCCACACCCGTTCGACCTGCTCCGGCCCGGGGATACGGCCGCGGGGCCGGCGCGCCCAGCGCACCGGCCCCGCGGGGACGACCGGATCGGATCACCGTACGAAGGTCGCCGCGTCGGCCGCCAGGTCGAGCAGCGGCGACGGCACCACGCCCAGCACCAGCGTGGCCACCACGCCGATCATCAGCGCGGTGGCGGTCAGCCCACCCGGCACCGTGACGGTCGGGGTGCTCTCGCCCGGCTCGGAGAGCCACATCATCACCACGACGCGCAGGTACGGGAAGGCCAGCACCATGCTGGTCAGCACGCCGGCCACCACCAGCCAGGCGTGCCCGCTCTCCAGGGCCGGCCCGAACACCGCGAACTTGCTGGTGAAGCCGCTGGTCAGCGGGATGCCGGCGAAGGCCAGCAGGATGAAGGTGAAGATCGCGGCGTAGAACGGCGACCGGCGGCCCAGCCCGGCCCAGCGGGACAGGTGGGTGGCCTCCCCGTCGGCGTCCCGGACCAGGGTGACCACGGCGAACGCGGCGAGCACCGTGAAGCCGTACGCGGCCAGGTAGAACAGCGTGCCGGAGACGCCCGCGCCGGTCGGCGCGAGCACCCCGACCAGCAGGTAGCCGGCGTTGGCGATCGACGAGTACGCCAGCAGCCGCTTGATGTCGGTCTGGGTGACCGCCAGCACCGCGCCGACCAGCATGGTCAGCACCGCCACCGCGCCCAGCACCGGGGTGAAGTCCCAGGCGGCCTGGGCGAACGCCACGTGGAAGACCCGCAGCAGGGCGCCGAACGCGGCGACCTTGGTGCAGGCCGCCATGAACGCGGTGACCGGGGTCGGCGCGCCCTGGTAGACGTCCGGGGTCCAGACGTGGAACGGCGCGGCGGCGGCCTTGAACAGCAGCCCGATGGCGAGCAGCGCCATGCCGGCGAAGAGCAGCACCGGGCTGGCCGGGGACGCCCCGACGGCGGCGTGCACGGTGGCGAAGTCGACCCCGGCCGACCGGCCCGGAATGCCGGAGGTGAAGCCGTAGACCAACGCCACCCCGAACAGGAAGAACGCCGACGAGTACGCCCCGAGCAGGAAGTACTTCATCGCCGCCTCCTGGCTCAGCAGCCGACGGCGACGGGCCAGCGCACAGAGCAGGTAGAGCGGCAGCGAGAAGACCTCGAGCGCGATGAACATGGTGAGCAGGTCGTTCGCCGCCACGAAGATCAGCATGCCGCCGATCGCGAAGGTGGTCAGCGGGTACACCTCGGTGGCGCCGTTGCTGCCCTCGGCCTGCCGCCGGTCGTCGGCCGACTCGGCGGTCAGCGCGGCCTGCGCGACGAACGCGCCGCCGCGCTCGACGGTGCGCTCCCCGATCAGCAGCAGGGCCATCGCGGCGAGCACCAGGATCGCGCCCTGCAGGAACAGGGTCGGGCCGTCCACCGCGATCGCGCCGCCAGCGGTGATCAGCCGGTCGTCGGCGTTCAGCACCACCATCACCAGCGCGCCGAGCACCGCGAGCAGGGCGAGGGTGAGCTGGGTCAGGTGCCGCAGCCGGCGCGGCACGAAGGCCTCCACCAGCACGCCGGCCAGCGCCACCCCCAGCATGATCAGGATCGGGGCGAGTGCCGCGTAGTCGATCGACGGCAACGTGAGCTCAGACATGGGCCGGCCCTTCCTTAGCTGCGCTCATCACTTGGCGGCCTCCTGGACGTCGCCGACCGTCGGGGCGGGATCGGTCCGGCCGAGGTCGTTCATGGTCGCCTGGACGGCGGGGTTGATCACGTCGGTGACCGGCTTGGGATAGAAGCCGAGCAGCACGATCAGGGCGATCAGCGGCGCGACCACCACCTTCTCGCGCAGGCTCAGGTCGCGGCGCATGCCCTCGACCTTCGCCAGCTCGGGGTTGAGCGTGCCCTGGGTGGTGCGCTGCACCATCCACAGCACGTACGCCGCGGCCAGGATGATTCCGGCGGTGGCGATCACCGCGACCGGCTTGTTCACCGTGAAGGTGCCGATCAGCACCAGGAACTCGGAGACGAACGGCGCGGTGCCGGGCAGTGCCAGCGACGCCAGACCGGCGAAGAACAGCACCCCGGCCAGCAGCGGCACCAGCCGACCGGCGCCGCCGAAGTCCCGGATCATGGCCGAGCCGCGCCGGGCGATCAGCATGCCGACCACCAGGAAGAGCAGGCCGGTGGCGAGCCCGTGGTTGAGCATGTAGAGCACCGCGCCGGTGCCGGCCTGGGTGGTGAAGGCGAAGATGCCGACGCCGATGAAGCCGAAGTGCGCGATCGAGGTGTACGACACCAGCCGCTTCAGGTCGGACTGCCCGACCGCCAGCAGGGCCGCGTAGATGATGCCGATCACGCCCAGCGCCAGGGCCCACGGGGCGAACCACTTCGACGCCTCGGGGAACAGCGGCAGGCAGTAGCGCAGGATGCCGAAGGTGCCCACCTTGTCGAGCACGCCGACCAGCAGCGCGGCGGCACCGGCCGGGGCGGCGCCACCGGCGTCCGGCAGCCAGGTGTGGAACGGGAAGAACGGCGCCTTGATCGCGAAGGCGAGGAAGAAGCCGAGGAAGAGCCAGCGCCCCGTACCGGTGGAGATGTCCACCTTGGTCAGCGCCTCCCAGTCGAAGGTCTTCCCGCCGACCACCCACAGGCCGATCACCGCGGCCAGCATGAACAATCCGCCGACCAGCGAGTACAGGAAGAACTTCACCGCCGCGTACTGCCGCTGGTGGCCGCCGTAGCTGCCGATCAGGAAGTACATCGGCACCAGCATGACCTCGAAGAACACGTAGAACAGGAAGACGTCGGCGGCGGCGAAGACGCCGATCATCGTGCACTCGAGGACGAGCAGCAGCGCGAAGTAGACCGGCACCGACCGCTTGGACGACTCGGCGTCGTGCCACGACGCCAGGATCACCAGCGGCACCAGGATCGCGATCAGCATCAGCATGACCAGCGCGATGCCGTCCGCGGCGAAGGTGAACCGCACGCCCCAGGTCGGGATCCACGGGTACGACTCGTGGAACTGGAGCCGGTCGCCGCCCGCGGAGAACGTGAACCACATGACCACCGACAGCGCCAACACCAGCAGCGACCAGCCGAACGCCACCTGCTTGGCCAGGTCGGGCCGGGTGCGCGGCAGCAGGGCCACGACCAGGGCGCCGACCAGCGGCGCCACGGTCAGCACCGAGAGGAACGGAAAGTTGGACATTATGCGGCCTTACCTCCGTCGTGACTGCGTGGCCCGCCGGCGGGGGCGGAGTTGAGGTCGATCACGCCAGCCACCCCGCCTGCACGGCCAGGAACGCCGCCACCACCAGCAGCGCGCCGGTCAGGATCGAGGTCGCGTACGACCGGACGAAGCCGGTCTGCAGCCGCCGGAGCCGGCCGGAACCGCCACCGACGCCCGCGGCGAGCCCGTTGACCAGCCCGTCGACGCCCCGGTTGTCGAGGAACACCAGCGCCCGGGTGAGGAAGATGCCCGGCTTCTCGAAGACCGCCTCGTTGACCGCGTCGGTGTAGAGGTTGCGCCGGGCGGCGGTGACCAGCACCCCGGCCGGCTGCGGCGCGGTGGCCGTGCCGTTGCGGAACATCATCCAGGCCAGCCCGGCGCCGAGCACGGTGACCACCAGCGACAGCGTGGTGAGCAGCCAGTGCGGCAGGACCGCGGCGTGCTCCGCCTCCTCGGTGCCGAGCCCGGCGGTGGCGGTCAGCCAGTCCGGCACCGAGGTGGCGAGCAGGAAGCCGGCGCCGACCGAGCCGATGGCCAGCAGGATCAGCGGGATGGTCATCAGCTTCGGCGATTCGTGCGGGTGCTCGATCTCCTCGGTCCAGCGGGCCGGGCCGTGGAAGGTGAGCACGAACAGCCGGGTCATGTAGAACGCGGTCAGCCCCGCGCCGACCAGCGCGGCGCCGCCGAAGAGCCAGGCCGTCCAGTCCTCCCGCTCGAACGCGGCCACGATGATCGGCTCCTTGGAGAAGAAGCCGGAGAAGGGGAACATGCCGATGATGGCGAGCCAGCCCATCATGAAGGTCAGCCAGGTGACCTTCATGTACTTCGACAGGCCGCCGAAGCGCCGGATGTCCACCTGGTCGTGCATTCCGTGCATGACCGAGCCGGCGCCGAGGAACATGTTGGCCTTGAAGAAGCCGTGCGCCAGCAGGTGCACGATGGCCAGCGCGTACGCCCCACCGCCCAGCCCGACGCCGAGGAACATGTAGCCGATCTGGCTCACCGTCGACCAGGCCAGCACCCGCTTGATGTCGTCCTTCGCCGCGCCGATGACGCAGCCCATCAGCAGGGTCAGCGCGCCGACGCTCACCACCACCAGCTGCAGCGTCGAGTTGGCGGAGAAGATCGGGTTGGAGCGGGCGATCAGGTAGACGCCCGCGGTGACCATGGTGGCGGCGTGGATCAGCGCCGACACCGGGGTCGGGCCCTCCATCGCGTCCGGCAGCCAGGCCTGCAGCGGGAACTGACCGGACTTGCCGGCCGCGCCGAGCAGCAGCAGCAGGCCCAGGACGAGCACCGTGCCGCCGGCCAACGCGCCGACGCCGTTGAAGACCTCGTCGTACTGGGTGGTCCCCAGGGTGGCGAACATCAGGAAGATGCCGATGGCCAGGCCGGCGTCGCCGACCCGGTTCATCAGGAACGCCTTCTTGCCGGCGGTGGCCGCGCTCGGCCGCCCGTACCAGAAGGAGATCAGCAGGTACGACGCCAGACCGACGCCCTCCCAGCCGAAGTAGAGCATCACGTAGTTGTTGCCGAGCACCAGCAGCAGCATCGCCGCGACGAACAGGTTGAAGTACGCGAAGAACCGGCGTCGACCCTCGTCGTGCGCCATGTACTCCACCGCGTACAGGTGGATCAGGAAGCCCACCCCGGTGATCAGCAGGACGAAGACCGCGGCCAGCGGATCGAAGAGCAGGCCGAAGTCGACCCGCAGCTTCCCGACGGCGATGAAGTCCCAGAGGCTCAGCTCCACGGACCTGTTCTCCAGGCCGCGCAGCTGGAAGAACGAGGCGAGCCCCAGCACGAACGCGGCGCCGATGGCGGCCACGCCCAACCAGTGCCCCCAGCGGTCGGCCCGCCTGCCGAGCAGCAGCAGGATCGCCGCGCTCACCAGCGGGATCGCCACCAGCAGCCAGACGCTGCTCAGCAGGCCGGTCGCCGTGCCGTAGGCGACGGTCCCGGCGGGCTCCGCCTGGGCGTACGTCAGAATCTCATCCACCGCGGAGCCCCTCAGTACTTCAGCAGGTTGGCGTCGTCGACGCTGGCCGAGCGCCGGGTCCGGAAGATCGACATGATGATCGCGAGCCCGATCACGACCTCGGCCGCCGCCACCACCATCACGAAGAACGCCATGATCTGACCGTTCAGGTCACCGTTGATCCGGCTGAAGGTGACCAGCGTCAGGTTGGCCGCGTTGAGCATCAGCTCGACGCACATGAACAGCACGATCGCGTTGCGCCGGACGAGCACGCCGACGGCACCGATGGTGAACAGCACCGCCGCGAGGATCAGGTAGTAGTCCGGCGTCATTGCTGAGCCTGCCTTTCGTTCGCGACTGCGGGGCTCCGCTTCGCTGCACTCCTCGCGCTCACCGGTCGGTCCCCTTCAGCGTGGTCTCCTCGGCGGTCAGCTCCCGCTGCGGCAGGATCGCCGGGGTGCTGCGGTCGGTCAGCCGGCCGTCGGGCAGGCGGGCCGGGGTGGCCACCGAGGAGGAGGTGGCGAAGACGCCCGGGCCGGGCTTCGGGCCGGGGTAGTTGCCGGGCCGGAACCGGGCCTTCATCGTGGCGATCTGGTCCATCTTGTCCTCCCGGCGCCGCTCCACGTGGGCCAGCACCATCGCGCCGACCGCCGCCGTGATCAGCAGCGCGGAGGTCAGCTCGAAGGCGAAGACGTACTTGGTGAACAGCAGCCGGGCGATGCCCTGCACGTTGCCCTCGGCGTTGGCCTGCGCCAGGCCGACCGCGACGGTCCCGTCCAGCGCCCGGTAGAGGCCACTGCCGACCAGGCCGGCGAAGCCCAGGCCGAGCAGCACCGCGGCGACCCGCTGGCCGCGCAGCGTCTCGATCAGCGAGTCGGACGCGTCCCGGCCGACCAGCATCAGCACGAACAGGAAGAGCATCATGATCGCGCCGGTGTAGACGATGATCTGCACCATGCCGATGAACGGCCCCGCCTGCAGCACGTAGAACACGCCCAGGCAGAGCATGGTCAGCACCAGCCAGAGCGCGGAGTGCACCGCGTTGCGGGCCCACACCATGCCGACCGCGCCGATCAGCGCGAGCGGGGCGAGGATCCAGAAGGTGACCTGCTCACCCCCGGAGACCTGGCCCGCCGCGGCGAGCACCGTAGACGTGGTCATTCCCCTGCTCCCTTGCCCGCCTCGGCCCGCTGGGCCTGCTGCTCGGCGCCGGGGAAGGTCACCCCGGGGTGCTCTTCGACGCGGTAGCGGCCGGGGCCCATCGGCGAGTGCTCGGCGCCGGCCGAGGTGCCCGGGTTCTCCAGCGCGCCGACGTAGTAGTCCTTCTCGCTGTCACCCAGCCGCATCGGGTGCGGCGGCTGCTCCATGCCCTGCAGCAGCGGCGCGAGCAGCTGCTCCTTGGTGAAGATCAGGTCCTGCCGGTTGTCCCGGGCCAGCTCGTACTCGTTGCTCATGGTGAGCGACCGGGTCGGGCAGGCCTCGATGCAGAGCCCGCAGAAGATGCACCGGGCGTAGTTGATCTGGTAGATGCTGGCATACCGCTCACCCGGCGAGAAGCGCTGCTCGTCGGTGTTGTCGCCACCCTCGACGTAGATCGCGTCCGCCGGGCAGGCCCAGGCGCACAGCTCGCAGCCGATGCACTTCTCCAGGCCGTCCGGGTGCCGGTTCAGGATGTGCCGCCCGTGGTAGCGCGGCGCCGAGACCGGCGGCTTGAACGGGTAGTCGGTGGTGACGACCTTCCTGAACATGTGCGAGAAGGTGACCCCGAATCCCTTGAACGTTCCGGTGATCGCGCCCACGTCACACCTCCTGAGTGTCCGAGCCGGCGGCGACGTTGGCCGGCTCCCGCTCGGCGACCACGCGCCTGGTGCGCGGGCTCGGTGGTACCTGAAGGTCCATCGGCGGCACCGGGAAGCTGCCCGGCGGCCGGTTGTCGACCTGTTCCTGCAGGGCCGGCGTCGGCGCCGGCTTCCGGCTCGGCCAGAAGACCGTGGCCAGCAGCAGCACCCCCGCACCGACGGCGGTGGCGAGCAGCCGGTCCCGCGACTGCCAGTCCTCGATGGACCGCAGTCCGGCCAGCACCAGGATCCAGACCAGGTTGATCGGCAGCAGGACCTTCCAGCCGAACCGCATGAACTGGTCGTAGCGCAGCCGGGGCAGCGTGCCCCGGAGCCAGACGAAGACGAAGACCAGCGCGATCACCTTGCCGAAGAACCACAGCATCGGCCACCAGCCGGAGTTGGCGCCGGCCCAGATGGTGGTGATCGGCGCGGGCGCCCGCCAGCCGCCGAGGAAGAGCGTGGTGGTGACCGCGGACATGGTCACCATCGAGACGTACTCGGAGAGCATGAAGAGCGCGAACTTCAGTGAGCTGTACTCGGTCATGAAGCCCGCGACCAACTCCGACTCCGCCTCGGGCAGGTCGAACGGCGCCCGGTTGGTCTCACCCACGGTGGCGATGAAGAAGATGATGAAGCTGGGCAGCAGCAGGATCGCGTACCAGCCGGGGGCCGGGATCTCGGTGCCGAACACGGTCAGCCGGGTGGCGTCCGCCTGGGCGGCGACGATCCCGCTGGTGGACATCGTGCCGGCGGTCATGAACACCGCCACGATGCTCAGCCCCATGGCGACCTCGTACGAGATCATCTGAGCGCTGGAGCGCAGGCCACCGAGCAGCGGGTAGGTCGAGCCGGAGGCCCAACCGCCGAGCACGATGCCGTAGATGCCCATCGAGGAGCAGGCCAGCAGCACCAGCACCGCCACCGGCACGTCGGTCACCTGCAGCGGCGTGTGGTGGCCGAAGATGCTGACCATCGGGCCGAACGGCACCACCGACAGCGCGGTCACCGCGCAGATCACCGAGATGGTCGGCGCGAAGAAGTAGACGACCTTGTCCGCGGCCCGCGGCAGGATGTCCTCCTTGAAGGCCATCTTCAGGCCGTCGGCGAGGGTCTGCAGCAGGCCGAACGGGCCGACCTGGTTGGGGCCGGGCCGGACCTGCATGAAGCCGACCACCCGCCGCTCGAACCAGACGCCGAGCAGCGTGGCCAGCAGGCCGAAGACGAAGGCGAACACGATCTTGCCGAGGACCAGCCACCACGGGTCCCGCCCGAAGTCGGCCAGCGTCGGGTCCTGGGCGAGGTAGGTCACCACTGAGCTCCCCTTCCGTTCGCGACTGCGCTCACAGCTCGCCACCTCCGGAGTTGAGCAGCGGGCCCGGGCGACCGGCCGCATCGGCGGCGACCGGGCCGTCCGCCGCGGTCCGCTCGCCCGGAATGGCCGGGCCGCCGGTGGGCACGGAGATCCGTACCACCGCGCCGGACGTCACGCCGAGGCTGCGCCGCAGCGTCGAGCCGGGCGAGTTGGTGGGCAGCCAGACGACCCCGTCCGGCATCTCGGTGAGCGCGGCCGGCAGGGTCACCGCCCCACGCTCGGTGCCGACCGTGACCGGCTCGCCGTCCGCGACGCCGAGCGCCTCGGCGGTGCCCTTGCCCAGCCGGACCACCGGCGGGCGGGCGGTGCCGGCGAGGTGCTCGTCGCCCTCGGTCAGGCTGCCGGAGTCGATCAGCTGGTGCCAGCTGGCGAGCACCGCCTCGCCGGGGCCGGCGTGCGGCGCGGCCGCCGGCTCGACGGCCGGCGCGGCCGGGCGGTCGGCCCGGGTCGGCGGCAGCGCGCCCAGCTCCCGGCGGACGCTCAGCACGTCGCCGGTGCCGAGCCGGACGTCGAGCAGCGCGGCGAGCGCGTCCAGCACCCGGCCGTCGGTCATCGCGGCGGTGTGCAGCACCGCCTCGAAGGGGCGCAGCCGCCCCTCCCAGTCGAGGAAGCTGCCGGCCTTCTCGACCACCGGGGCGACCGGCAGCACCACGTCGGCCCGGCGGGCCACCGCGGTGTTCCGCAGCTCCAGGCTGACCAGGAACGGCACCGCGTCGAGCGCCTGCTCGGCCAGCCGCGGGTCGGCCAGGTCGGCCGGGTCGACCCCGCCCACCACCAGGGCGCCGAGCTGGCCGTTCGCCGCCGCCGCGATGATCTGGTCGGTGTCCCGGCCGGCCTGGCTGGGGATCACCCCGGCCGGGATGTCCCAGGTCTCGCCCAGCTCGGCGCGGGCCGACGGCTCGGTGACCGGGCGGGCGCCGGGCAGCAGGTTGGGCAGGCAGCCGGCGTCGACCGCGCCGCGGTCACCGGCCCGCCGCGGCACCCAGGCCAGCTTCGCGCCGGTCCGCCGGGCCACCTCGGCCGCGGCGGAGAGCCCACCGGGTACGCCGGCCAGCCGCTCGCCGACGAAGAGGATCGCGCCCTTTGCGCCCAGCGCCTCGGCCACCGTGTCGTGCTCGGCGAGGACGCTCGCCTCCTCGCCCGGCACCACCCGGGCCAGCTTGGCCCCGAGCTTCTCCAGGCCGCGGGTGGCGAACGGCGCGATCGCGTACACCGTCAGCTTCTTCTTCAGGTACGCCTTGCGCAGCCGCAGGAAGAGGATCGGGCACTCCTCCTCCGGCTCCAGGCCGACCAGCACCACCGCGGGCGCGTTCTCCACGTCCGCGTAGGTCACCTCGGTGACCCCGGCGACGCTGCTGGCCAGGAAGTCGGCCTCCTCGCGGGAGACCGGCCGGGCCCGGAAGTCGATGTCGTTGGTGTGCAGGGCCACCCGGGCGAACTTGGCGTACGCGTAGGCGTCCTCGACGGTCAGCCGGCCGCCGGTCAGCACCGCGGCGCCGGACCCGCCGTCCCGGGCGGCGCGCAGCCCCTCGGCGGCCCGGGTCAGCGCCTCGCTCCAGGACGCCTCGCGCAGCTCACCGCTGCGCTCGTCGCGGACCAACGGGGTGGTCAGCCGGTCGGTGGCGCGGGTGTACTGGAAGCCCCACCGACCCTTGTCGCAGTTCCACTCCTCGTTGACCTGCGGGTCGTCGCCGGCCAGCCGGCGCAGCACCTTGCCCCGCCGCCAGTCGGTGCGCTGCGCGCAGCCGGCCGAGCAGTGCTCGCAGACGCTCGGCGAGGAGACCAGGTCGAACGGGCGGGCCCGGAACCGGTACTGCGCGCCGGTGAGCGCGCCCACCGGGCAGATCTGCACGGTGTTGCCGGAGAAGTACGAGTTGAACGGGACGTCCCCCTCGTCGCCCTCCTCGCCGTACGCGTCGTCCCGGTAGATGTTGATCTCCTCGTGCGAGGAGCGGCCCATCAGGTCGATGAACTTGTCGCCGGCGATCTCCTCGGAGAACCGGGTGCAGCGCTGGCAGAGCACGCAGCGCTCGCGGTCCAGCAGCACCTGGCTGCTGATCGCCATCGGCTTCTCGTACTCCCGCTTGTGCTCGTGGAAGCGGGAGTCGGTGCGGCCGGTGGACATCGCCTGGTTCTGCAGCGGGCACTCACCGCCCTTGTCGCACATCGGGCAGTCCAGCGGGTGGTTGAGCAGCAGCAGCTCCATCACCCCCTCCTGGGCCTTCTTGGCGACCGGGGAGGTGAGCTGGGTGCGTACCACCATGCCGTCGGCGACGGTCTGGGTGCAGGAGGCGACCGGCTTGCGCTGGCCCTCCACCTCCACCAGGCACTGCCGGCAGGCGCCGGCCGGGGCCAGCAGCGGGTGGTCGCAGAAGCGCGGGATCTCGGTGCCCAACTGCTCGGCGACCCGGATCAGCAGCGCGCCCTTGGGCGCGGTGACCTCGACGCCGTCGATGGTCAGCGTGACGGTCTCGGTCTGCTTGGCTACGTCCGTCATCAGAGCCGCCTTCCATTCGCGACTGCGGGACTCGCAAGCTCGTTCCTCGCGCTCATCAGTGGGCTCCAACCAGAGACTTGTCGGAGAGCTTGGGAGCGGTACGTCCCTCGATGTAGTCGAGGTAGTCCTGCTTGAAGTACTTCAGCGATGAGGTCACCGAGCTGGTCGCACCGTCCCCCAGACCACAGAACGAGCGGCCGAGGATGTTGTCACAGGTGTCGAGCAGGGTGTCCAGGTCCTCGTGGGTGCCCTGGCCGGCGAGGATCCGCCGGTAGACCCGGACCATCCAGTAGTTGCCCTCCCGGCACGGGGTGCACTTGCCGCACGACTCGTGGTGGTAGAACTCCAGCCACCGGTAGGTCGCGTAGACCGGGCAGTCCTGGTCGGAGAAGATCTGGGTGGCCGTGGTGCCCAGGATCGAGCCGGCCGCCGCCACCCCCTCGAAGTCCAGCGGCACGTCCAGGTGCTCGGCGGTGAGCAGCGGCGTGGACGAGCCGCCCGGGGTCCAGAACTTCAGGTTGTGCCCGGGCTGCATCCCGCCGGCCAGCTCGATCAGCTCGCGCAGGGTGATCCCCATCGAGCACTCGTACTGGCCGGGGTTGGCGATCCGGCCGGAGAGCGAGTAGATCATCGGCCCGGACGACTTCTCCGTGCCCATGGTCTTCCACCAGTCGGCGCCGCCCAGCACGATGTACGGCACGCTGGCGATGGTGCCGACGTTGTTGACCACGGTCGGGCTGGCGTACAGGCCGTGGGTGGCCGGGAACGGCGGGCGCAGCCGAGGCTGGCCCCGGAAGCCCTCCAGCGAGTCCAGCAGCGCGGTCTCCTCGCCGCAGATGTACGCCCCGGCGCCCGAGTGCACCACCAGCTCCAGGTCGAACCCGGAGCCGAGGATGTTCCGCCCGAGGTACCCCTTGGCCTGCGCCTCGGCGACCGCGTTGCGCAGCCGGCGCGCGGCGTGCACCGCCTCGCCCCGGATGTAGATGTACGCCCGGTTGGCGCGGATCGCGTACGACGCGATGATCACGCCCTCGACCAGCGCGTGCGGGTCGTGGGTCATCAGCGGCAGGTCCTTGCAGGTGCCCGGCTCGCCCTCGTCGGCGTTCACCACCAGGTAGTGCGGCTTGCCGTCGCCCTGCGGGATGAACCCCCACTTGAGACCGGTCGGGAAGCCGGCGCCACCCCGGCCGCGCAGGCCGGAATCCTTGATCAGTTGGATCAGGTCGTCCGGGTGGGCCTTGAGCGCCTTGCGCAGCGCCGCGTACCCGTCGAGGTTCTCGTAGGTGCCGAGCTGCCAGGCGTCCGGCGACAGCCAGCGCTTGGTCAGCACCGGCGTCAGCTTGGCCAGCGTCTCCGGCGCGGGAGCGGTCACTTCCGGCCCTCCGTCTCGGTCGCGGTCGCCGGGCCGGTGCCCGTCTCCGCCTGGGCTTCCTCGAGGTTGCGCTGTTGCGGGCCGGTGGAGTCACCGGCGGGCTTGCCGTCGCCGGCCGGCGCGTTGGCCGCCGCACCGGCGTCCTGGGCCGCCTGCGCGTCGCGCGGCGCCGGCGCGGTGGAGTCCGTCGGCGCCCTGGTGCCCGGGGCGTCCGGCACGGCGGTCGCCGCGTCCGGCTGCCGGGTCTCGGCGGTACGCGTCTGCGGCGACGTGCCGTCCGCCGCCTGCACGTCCGGCGTGGTGCTGCCGTCCGATCTGGTGCCGTCGTCCGACCCTGCGCTGCCGTCAGACGCGGTGCTGGTGGCAAGCGACTCCGGCGTGGCCGGCTCGACCGTCCCCGCCTTCGCGGCCGGGCTGGCCGCCCCGTCGCCGCCCTTGACCGGCGCGCTGCTCGCGGCCACCGGAGCCGGCTCGGCGGTCGGCGGTTCGCCCACCCCCGACTCGAGCTTGGCGGCTGCGGGCTCGGTCGCCGCCGGGGCCGGCGTGGCGGGCCCGGACTCGGTCGGCGCGAGGGCCGGCTTGGCTGCGGTAGCCTCCGGCTTGGCCGGCGCAGACTCGGGCTTGGCCGCGACGGGCTCCGGCTTGGCCGGGGTCGACTCGGTCGCGGCCGGCTTGGCCGCCTCGGCCTTCGCCTTGGCCTCGGCGGCGGCCTTGTCGGCCTCGGCCTTGCTGCGGATCGGGGTGTTCGGGTCGAAGCCCGCCACCGAGACGCCGTGCTGCTGGGCCAGCCGCAGGCCGCGCAGGGTGGGCTCGCCCGGGCCGCCGTCGGCGACCGCGCCCTCGCGCGGGTCGGCGAAGCCGGCCAGCTGTACGGCCATCTCCTTGAGCGTGCAGAGCCGCGCGCCCCGGGTCGGCATCGGCCGGCCGCCGGAGCGCAGCTCCTCGACCACCCCGAGCGCGGTCTGCGGGTCGACGCCGTCGAAGAAGTCGTAGTTGACGGTCATCACCGGGCCGTAGTCGCAGGCCGCCAGGCACTCGGCGTGCTCCAGGGTGATCGTCCCGTCGGCGGTGGTCTCGTCGTGCCCGACGCCCAACTGCTCGGCGAGCGCGTCGTAGACCGCCTGCCCGCCCAGCACGTCGCACATCGTGTTGGTGCAGACGCTGACCAGGTAGTCGCCGGTCGGCTTGCGCTTGTACATGGTGTAGAAGGTGGCCACCGCACCGACCTGGGCCTTGTTCAGCCCGAGCACCTCGGCGCAGAACTCGACGCCGGCCGGTGAGACGTACCCCTCCTCGGCCTGCACCAGGTGCAGCAGCGGCAGCAGCGCCGAGCGGGACCGATCGGCCGGGTACCGGGCGACGATCTCCCGCGCCCGCTCCCGCGTCTCTTCAGTGAACGTCGTCGTCATCTGTCACAACCACCCATCACGGGGTCCAGCGAGGCGCCGCCGGCGATCACGTCGGCGATCAGGCCGCCCTCGGCCATCGCCGGCAGGGCCTGGAGGTTGACGAAGCTCGGCTCCCGGTAGTGCACCCGGTACGGGCGGGTGCCGCCGTCGGAGACCGCGTGCACGCCCAGCTCGCCGCGGGGCGACTCGATGCCGACGTACACCTGGCCCGGCGGGACCCGGAAGCCCTCGGTGACCAGCTTGAAGTGGTGGATCAGCGACTCCATCGACTGGCCCATGATCTTCGCGACGTGCTCCAGCGAGTTGCCCATGCCGTCCACGCCGATGGCCAGCTGCGCCGGCCAGGCGATCTTGCGATCGGCGACCATCACCGGGCCGGGCTTCAACCGGTCGACCGCCTGCTCGACGAGCTTCAGCGACTCCCGGATCTCGGCGAGCCGGACCTGGTACCGGCCCCAGACGTCGCCGTCCGGGTGGGTCGGCACGTCGAACTCGTACGTCTCGTAGCCGCAGTACGGCATGGTCTTGCGCAGATCCCAGGCCAGCCCGGCGGAGCGCAGCACCGGCCCGGTCACGCCCAGCGCGAGGCAGCCGGTCACGTCCAGCACCGCGACGTGCTTGGTCCGCTCGGTCCAGATCGGCTGGCCGGAGAGCAGGTCCTCGTACTCCTTGAGCTTCTTCGGCATCATCACCAGGAAGTCGCGGATCTTGCGGATCGCGTCGTCCGGTACGTCCTGCGCCACGCCGCCCGGCCGGATGTACGCGTGGTTCATCCGCAGGCCGGTGATGGTCTCGAAGATGTCGAGGATGTACTCCCGCTCGCGGAAGCCGTACAGCATGATCGAGATCGCGCCCAGCTCCATGCCGGTGGTGGCCAGCCAGACCAGGTGCGAGGAGATCCGGTTCAGCTCCATCATCAGCACCCGGATGGTGTTCGCCCGCTCGGTCACCTCGTCGGTGATGCCGAGCAGCTTCTCCACCGCCAGCGCGTACGCCGTCTCGTTGAACAGCGGCGCGAGGTAGTCCATCCGGGTCACGAAGGTCGAGCCCTGCACCCAGTTGCGGTACTCGAGGTTCTTCTCGATGCCGGTGTGCAGGTAGCCGACGACCGAGCGGGCCTCGCGGACCGTCTCGCCCTCCAGCTCCAGGATCAGCCGGAGCACGCCGTGCGTGGACGGGTGCTGCGGACCCATGTTGACGACGATCCGCTCGTCGTTGATCGGGTCGGTGCCGGAGACGACCTGGTCCCAGTCCCCACCGGTGACGGTGAAGACCTTGCCCTCGGTCGTCTCCCGCTCGGTCGCGTAGTTCGACGTCGTCACTGGTACGACCTCCGTCGGTCCGGCGGCGGGATCTCCGCGCCCTTGTACTCGACGGGTACGCCGCCGAGCGGGTAGTCCTTGCGCTGGGGGTGGCCCTCCCAGTCGTCCGGCATCAGGATCCGGGTCAGGTTGGGGTGGCCGTCGAAGACGATGCCGAACATGTCGTACGCCTCCCGCTCCTGCCAGTCGGCGGTCGGGTAGACCGCGGTGACGCTGGGCAGGTGCGGCGTTTCGGCGGAGACCGCGGCCTCCAGCCGGACCCGCCGCCGGTACGTCATCGAGGTGAGCTGGTAGACCGCGTGCAGCCGGCGCTCGTCGGCGCCCAGGTAGTCCACCCCGGACACCGAGGAGCAGAGCTCGAACCGCAGCGCGGCGTCGTCCCGCATCACCTGGCAGACCTCGGCGATCCGCTCCGGACGCACGTGCAGGGTCAGCTCGCCGCGGTCGACGACGACCTTCTCGATCGCCTCGCCGAACTGCGGGTACGCCTCCTCCAGCGCGTCCCGCACCTCGTCGAAGTAGCCGCCGTACGGCCGGGGGGTCTCCTCGATCGGGTGGCGCTGGCGCACCAGGCCGCCGTAGCCGGAGACGTCGCCGGTGCCCTGCATGCCGAACATGCCGCGCCCGGCGGGGCTGGACGGCGGGTACTCCGCCGGGGCGCCGCCGCTGGCGCCGGCCGGAGTGGTCGGCACCGGCACCCCGCCGTCGTCCTTCCGATCGTTCGGCGCGCTCACCGTGCCTGCCTTTCGTTCGCGACCGAGTTGGCCTCAACTCGCGACTGCGGGGCTCGCTGCGCTCGCTCCTCGCGCTCGCGGTTGGGGCTCCGCTTCGCTGCACTCCTCGCGCTCACTTGGGGCCTCCCTGCGGCTGGAGGTGGTTCTGGGCGTTCATCCAGTTCTCGATCCGCAGCTGCTCCTCGCGCCCCTCGCGGACCGCCTTCGTCCACTCGGCCCGCCGGGCCTTGTCGTTGCGGTACGACGACGGCATCGAGCCGTACGGCACGACCGGCAGGTCACCGCGCTCGGTGCGGGCGGCGAGCATCTTGCGGCCGTTCGCGCCCAGCGGCTCGTACATGATCTTCTCGCGGAGCTTGAGGATCGCGTCGATGAGCATCTCCGGCCGGGGCGGGCAGCCCGGGAGGTACATGTCGACCGGCACCACGTGGTCGACGCCCTGGACGATCGCGTAGTTGTTGAACATGCCGCCGCTGCTGGCGCAGACGCCCATCGACAGCACCCAGCGGGGCTCCGCCATCTGGTCGTAGATCTGCCGCAGCACCGGCGCCATCTTCTGACTCACCCGGCCGGCCACGATCATCAGGTCGGCCTGGCGCGGCGAGGCCCGGAAGACCTCCATGCCCCAGCGGCCCATGTCGTAGTGCGGACCACCGGCGGCCATCATCTCGATGGCGCAGCAGGCCAGGCCGAAGGTGGCGCCCCAGACGGACGACTTCCGCGACCAGTTGACCAGCTTCTCCACGGAGGTGAGCAGGACGCCGGCGGGGAGCTTCTCCTCGATGCCCATCTGACGTTCCTCCCTCAGTCCCAGTCCAGGCCGCCGCGCCGCCACACATAGGCGTACGCGACGAAGACCGCGACGATGAACATGACCATCTCCACGAAGCCGAAGATCGGCAGGGCGTCGAAGGAGACCGCCCAGGGGTAGAGGAAGATGATCTCGATGTCGAAGACGATGAAGAGCATCGCCGTCAGGTAGAACTTGATCGGGAACCGCCCGCCGCCGACCGGCTGCGGGCTGGGCTCGATGCCGCACTCGTACGCCTCGAGCTTGGCCTTGTTGAACCGGCGCGGGCCGGCGAAGCGGGCGGCGCCCACGGAGAACAGCGCGAACCCCGCGGCGAGGGCGAACAGCCCGATGATCGGTGCGTACGGCGAGAGCGACATGTCTTCTCCTGCTCGTCCTTCCCCTGCCCGTGGTGCCGGTGCTTGACGAAAATCACACTATTCACGTCCCTCGTGACCTTCGTCAGCGGGGGTCGATCTTTGTCCGTGCCCGGACCGTCGCCGGCCCGGGCACGCCTCTCTATACGGCGCCGGCTTACGTTTCGCGACT